>UQFE01000009.1 GCA_900540255.1 uncultured Clostridium sp. | reverse complement strand
ATTTTTATTTTTTAAAACAATATATTGTGTATAAAAATTTTAGTGCGACAGCCCCTTCCTTAACTTGTCACTATATTATGCCATATTTGCTATAGCATAATCTTTTACAGCTTCTTTTATTTCAACATCTACTATTTTACCAGTTATATCTGCAGACATACAATGTACTATTACTTTAATATAGTTTCTTGTGTATCCCTCATAATAATCTGGCTTATCTTTAATTTCCTTTTCTATTAATACATCCATTACTCTTCCAATAAATTTTTCAGTAAATGTATGCTCATTAATATCATTTAATTCTATTAAAGCCTTACTTCTTTCATCCTTAACAGTTCCATCTAATTGATTAGGCATATCAGCTGCCTTTGTTCCTTTTCTAGGACTATATTTAAATACATGAGTTTTTGTTAAATGAATTTTCTTTAAATATTCATATGTTTCATTAAATTCCTCTTCTGTTTCTCCTGGGAATCCAACAATTACATCTGTAGAAATAGATACATCAGGTAATGTTTCTCTTAATAAGTTAACTGCTGCCTCATATTCTTTAGCCGTATATCTTCTATTCATTCTCTTTAATGTAGCATCACATCCACTTTGAAGAGATAAATGGAAATGAGGGCATAGTTTTTTAAATCCTTTTATTTTTTCAATAACTTCACTAGTAAAGAATGCTGGCTCAATAGACCCTATTCTTATTCTTTCTATTCCATCAATTTTTTCTATTTCCTCTATTATATTAATTAAATTCACATTTCCTTCTAAATCTAATCCATAAGAAGCTGTATGTATACCTGAAAGTATAACTTCCTTAAAGCCATGAGCAGCAAGCTCCTTAACTTCCGCTAATACCTTTTCTGGCTCCTTTGAGCAAACTGATCCCCTTGCATAAGGTATTGTACAATATGTACAAAATCTATTACATCCATCTTGAATTTTTAAAAATGCTCTAGTTTTATCTTGATAATCTTCTATTTTTAAATCTTCAAATTTCTTATTTTGAAGAACTGGCTGTACATGAACTTGTGCTTTTCCTTCATCTTTTGCCTTATTAACATAATAAACTACATCACCTTTATTTCTTGTACCTAAAACTACATCTACTCCAGGTATTTCCGAAACCTCTTTTGGTGCCATTTGAGAATAACAACCAACTGCTGCTATTATTGCATTTGGATTTGTTCTTCTTGCTCTGCTTATTATTTGTCTAGACTTCTTATCTCCCATATTAGTAACAGTACATGTATTTATTACATATACATCAGAAAATTCATTAAAATCTACAACTTCATATCCTTCTCTAATGAATTTTTCAGCCATTGCTTCTGATTCATACACATTAACTCTACATCCTAATGTAGCAAATGCAACCTTCATTAATCATTTCCTCCTAAATCACTAAGCTCATATTGTATTAATGACGTAGCAACAAATCCAGCTGTTTCAGTCCTTAATATTCTCTTTCCAAGTGTTACTATATGAGCACCTTTTTCCTTTAATTGTTCTATTTCCTCTTCTTCTATTCCGCCTTCTGGCCCTACAAATATACCAATATTTTTTATATTATTGATTTTTTTTTCATTTCTTAACTTATTAATTAATGTTTTAATTCCAAAATTATTCGTATTTTCATATGGAACTAAAAACAAATCTAATTCATCAACTTTTTGTAATACTTCTTCAAATCCTATTGGCTCTGTTACTTTTGGAACAATACTTCTCTTACTTTGTTTTGCAGCCTCTAAAGCAATTCTATTTAATCTATCTAACTTTTTAAATTCACCCTTTAATTTAACATCAACTCTATGTGTAATTGTTGGTATAAATTCTGTTATTCCAAGTTCTGTACCTTTTTGAACTATTAAATCCATCTTTTGAGCTTTTGGAAGTCCTTGAAATAAAAATACTTTTATTTCACTTTCATTATTTAAATCTAGCTTTTCTATTATTTCAAGAGAAACTTCTTGCTTATTTACATCAGTAACTTTAGCTAAGTATTCTAAACCTTCACAGTTATTTAATACTACCTTTTCACCTTCTGTAATTCTAAGAACCTTATATATGTGTTTTACATCATCTCCTAGAATCTTGGCTACATCTCCATTAATTAATTCTTTTGGAGTAAAAAACTTATGCATTATTTTGTTCTCCTCTAAAACTATTTTAATTTAGCAACTATACAGTTCCATTCACCATCTCTGTTCTTTTCTATTACTTCAAAGCCTGTTGCTTCTAATTTTTCGCAAACCATATCAACTCTATCATGAATTATTCCTGATGTTATAAATACTCCACCATCTTTCATAACTCTCTTTACATCATCAGTTAATATACAAATTATTTCTGCTAAAATATTTGCAACAACTATATCTGCTTTTCCATCAATAACTTCAACTAAGTTTCCATGAAGTATTTCTATGTTATTTAAGTTATTATATCCTACATTTTCAATAGACGATTCTACTGCTACTGGATCTAAATCTACTCCAACAGCTAATTTTGCTCCTAATTTTGCTGCTGCAATTGCTAATATTCCAGAACCACAACCTACATCAAATACTGTACTTTCCTCTTTAACATATTTTTCTAAAGCTTGAATACACATTCTTGTAGTTTCATGAGTTCCTGTACCAAATGCCATACCTGGATCTAAATTTACTACTAATTCCCCTTCTTTTTGTTCATATTCTTCCCAAATTGGCTTAACAACTATTTTTTCTCCAACTTTTGATGGTTTATAATATTGCTTCCATGTATTAGCCCAATCCTCTTCATACATTTTTTCATGCTCAACTTTAGCTTCTCCTAAATCAATTCCCATTTCTTTTAGTTCTACTAATTTTTCATTAACATATCCTAAAATTTCTTCAATATTATCTTCTTCTGCAAAATAAGCTTTTACAACAGCAACTTTCCCCTTATGCTCTAAAACATTTATATCTGCAAAATCCCATGTTAATGGTCCTTGTTCTCTTCCTAAAATATCTTCTGGATCTTCTATAGCAACACCCTTACAATCTAAACTATAAAATATTCCTGATACTGGTTCTAATGCCTCACTTTTAGTTATTACTCTAACTTCTATCCACGTTCCATCCATTGTTAATCATCCTTTCATATCTTTTCTCTTTGACTAATACTATATTTTACACATATGTTTACCTAAAGTCCATAAATTTTTATATAGAAAAAGGATAACTATCAATTATTTATTTATAGTTACCCCAATTTATAATTTTTAAACAGCAATATCTTTATTTTTTATTAATTTTCTTTTTCTAACCATTTTATCATTTGCTATATTATAAGTTATTGCTCCCATACATACAAACATTATACCTAATTGTGGTGCATATAATGTACAATCAACTATTCCTTGTATAATTATCATTGCATTTGTTGCTGCAAGTAATGGAAATAATTGATTTTTTTCCTTGTATAGTTTTGTCATATCCTTATATAAATTAAATTTAATATAAAGATAAATACCTAACCCTATAACTCCAGTGCTTACTAAAAATGTAAGCCACAAATTATGTGGATGAATTAAAAAAGAAATAATTTTATTATGTAAACTTGGATCATAACTAAAAATAAAATTTGATCCTCTCTCAAAGGTTCCAAGCAAGCCCCATCCTAATATCGGCTTCTTAAAGAACATCTTTGTTGAACCTTCCCATATCCCTATTCTAGAATTAAAAGATATTACAATTTCACCTATTGGTGTTATTTTTGTAATCTTATTTTGAACAAATACAAATAATAATGATAATATTCCTACTATTGTACATACTGCTATTATTTCCTTTTTGTTTTTATTTCTAGAAGTTATATAATATATAAATATTCCACCTATTAATGCTATAAATGCACCTGTAGATTCTGTTAATAATAATGCTACAGATATTAAGATAATTACGAGATTATATGTAAGAGTTTCACTGCTACTTTTTTTTGTTCCTTGAAGATAAAATATAATTAAAATTATATTAGCAAACCATGCTCCTGTCATATTTGGATTTCCAAATGAACTAAAAATTCTATGTTCTGGTCTATTTAATAGAATAAATGTTATTTTTTCTATTACTCCTCCTATAGCTGCTATTACACTTAAATATGTCACAATTTTTAACACCATATTTATTCTACTCATTTTTGTAAAATAGTTTTGAGCAAATATGCATACTGTAAAATATAAAAACAATCCAAAAGATGCTAAAAAAGACAAAAGACTTTTATTTATTAATCCACTAAACATAGAATATAAAAATAAAGAAAACAATCCTATATTCCAATAGTTCCTTTCAACTTTTACTTTTCTTTTTAATAATAAATTCACTGAATATACAGCTGGAATTATTGCTGTATAAGGTGAAAAAACTACCATTATAATATAATATATCATATTTTACCACCAATTCTATTGTTAATTAATTAACTATTTCAATTTAATAGAAAAAATAAATTTTCACTATAGATACTATTAACGTAAATCCATCTTTTTGATTATGCTTATATACTTTAATTATAGTTTTATATTAATTTACTTTTCAATTTATTTATATTCTGCAATTAAAAATTTTGTTTTTATTCCTTGAGCTGTAAACATTTCCTCATGTTCTGTAGAAACATTTCCTTCAAATCCACTAGCATGTAAATCATATGTAATATATTTTATTTCTAAATTACATTCTTTAAAATACTCAAGTGACTCTTCAAATAATTCATCATCATCAGTTTTAAACCAAATTTCAGCTCCTGATTTTAAAAACTTTTTATATTTTTGAAGTTGTCTTGTATGTGTTAATCTTCTTTTTTTATGTCTATCCTTTGGCCATGGATTACAGAAATTTATGTATATTCTTTCTATTACATCTTTTTCATCTAACATATCATCAATCAATAATATTTCTTGAGACATAAGTGCAACATTATTAACTTCATGCCCTTCCTTTTCATAAGCTGATTCAATATTTCTTTTAGCTAAAACTAAAACTTCATCCTTTATATCAACCGTTATATAATTAATATCTGGATTTTGTGAACCATGTACTGCCATAAATGTTCCTTTTCCACATCCTAATTCCATGTAAATAGGATTATCATTCTTAAAAAATTCTTTCCATCTACCTTTATATTCGCTTGGTTTTTGTATAAAAAACTCACATGCTTCTAATTCTGGTCTAGCCCATGGCTTTTTTCTCATTCTCATAATTATATTCACTCCAAATCATTCTTTAAGTTCATAGATTAATTATACAGATAATTTCTTTTATTTCAACTAAATTAGTTATTTGAAATATAATCAACCTTTTTTTATAATTAAAAATTGACTATGCATTATGAAAAAACAATATTTAAAATATTATTTTTTAAGTTTTATCTACTTTTAACTAATATATTTATACTAACTTCGCGAAAAAAATTTTTAATATCTTATTTGTTTTTATATCATGTTTTTAAATGTTTACCATTTTTTAAAATTATAATAATTGATTTTTATATACATTCTTTTTAAAATTAATATATAAACGGTATAAAATGAGAGTTATAACAATGGAAAACAACGAAAATAAACTACGATTAGATTAAGATATTTCAGTAAAATAAAATTTAATTCTTTATCGAATAAAAAGAAACTAGAATTTATATTAGATTATTATAAATTACCTATACTGGGCATTATAGTAGCAATAATAATTATAAGTTATACAACATACTCAATATTCACAAAACAAGATACTTATTGTAATATAACATATTTTAATAGTTATATAGATAAAGTAAAAAGATGTTGAATTTTCACAACATCTTTTTGTTTATTTTTATTTTTTATTAAATAAATCTTTAAATCCCTTTTTATGAGTTATTTCTCCATCTACACTCTCTCCACAAGCTTCCATGAACGCTTCTAAAGCTTCTTTTTGTTTAGAAGTTAAGTTTTTAGGAGTATCCACTACAACTTTAACATATTGATCTCCTCTTGAAGAAGAATGTACTTTAGGAATACCTTTTCCTTTTAATCTAAACATTGTTCCTGATTGAGTTCCTGCTGGAATAGTATATTTAACATCTCCATCTACTGTAGGAACTGTAATTTCAACACCTAAAGCTGCTTTACCCATTGATATATGAGTTTCTATATATATATCATTGCCTCTTCTGTCAAATTGTTTAGATTTAGCAACATTTATCTTAATATATAAATCTCCTGGAGGGCCATCATTAGAACCATGCTCACCTTGTCCTCTAAGTGGCATAACATTTCCTGTATCAACACCTGCTGGAACATTTATTTTTATTGTTCTTGTTTTTCTTACTTTACCTTTACCACTACATCCTGAACATGGCTTTTCAACAATTGTTCCTTTACCACCACAAGTATTACATGTAGTTGTACTTACAAAACTTCCTATTGGGCTTTGTCTTTGTACTCTTATTTGACCACTACCATGACAAGTTGGACATGTCTTTGGTGAAGTTCCAGGTTCAGCTCCTGTACCTCTACATTTTTCACAATTTTCATGTCTATTAATTGTAATTTCTTTTTCTACACCAAAAATAGCTTCTTCAAATGTTAAATTTAATGAATATTCAATGTCAGCACCTTTCATAGGACCATTTCTTCTTCTTGAAGAACCTCCACCGCCTCCAAAGAAGCTTTCAAATATATCACCAAATCCGCCCATATCTGAGAAGTCAAAGCCACCAAATCCTCCTGAACCAAATCCGCTTCCATCAAAATCTACAGTTCCATATTGATCATATCTTGCTTTCTTTTCTGGATCAGAAAGTATTTGATATGCTTCATTTATATCCTTAAATTTTTCTTCTGCTTCCTTATTTCCTTGATTCTTATCAGGATGATATTTAATAGCTAGCTTTCTAAAGGCTCTTTTTATTTCATCATCACTTGCACCCTTTTCTAGTCCAAGAACAGCATAATAGTCTTTATTTGCCATCTATAAAGTCACCACCTTATTCATATTCCACTTAATTTATATTATCATTTATACCATTTTTCGTAAATACATTAACTCTTAAAAAGGGAAGACGACAATTGTCTCCCCTTTTTAGTTATTAAATATTATTTATCATCTTTAACTTCAAAATCAGCATCTACAACATTGTCATCATGTGTTGCACCTGTACCAGCATTTCCACCCATATTGTTTTGATCAAATCCTGCACCTTGAGCACCTGCTGCACCTTGTGCATCAGCATACATCTTAGAAGAAATAGCATAGAATTCTTGAGTTAATTCTTCAGTTGCTTTCTTAATTACTTCTAAATCTTCTCCATCTTTAACAGCTTTTAATGCATCTAATTTTGCTGTAATCTTAGCCTTATCATCAGCAGAAACCTTGTCTCCAAGCTCTTCTAATTGCTTTTCTGTTTGATATGCTAATTGATCTGCATTATTTTTAGTTTCAATTGATTCTTTTCTCTTCTTATCTTCTTCAGCAAACTTTTCTGCTTCTTTTACAGCCTTATCTACTTCTTCTTCAGAAAGGTTAGTTGAAGCTGTAATTGTAATATTTGCTTCCTTACCAGTTCCCTTATCCATAGCAGATACTTTAACAATACCGTTAGCATCTATATCAAATGTAACTTCGATTTGAGGAATTCCTCTTGGAGCTGGAGCTATTCCTGATAAAGTAAATCTACCTAAAGTCTTGTTATCACTTGCCATTTGTCTTTCACCTTGAACAACGTGAATTTCAACTGATGTTTGACCATCTGCAGCAGTTGAGAACACTTGACTCTTCTTAGCTGGAATAGTTGTATTTCTTTCAATTAATGGAGTTGCAACTCCACCTAAAGTTTCTATACCTAATGTTAATGGTGTAACGTCTAATAATAATACATCTTTAACTTCACCAGTTAATACACCTGCTTGAATTGCAGCACCCATAGCTACACATTCATCTGGGTTAACTCCTTTTGAAGGTTCTTTTCCTGTAAAGTTTTTAACAGCTTCTTGAACTGCAGGTATTCTAGTTGATCCACCAACTAATATAACTTTATCAATTTGACCAATTGATAATCCAGCATCACTTAATGCTTTCTTCATTGGTTCTATTGATCTTTGAACTAAATCATGAGTTAATTCATTGAATTTTGCTCTAGTTAAGTTCATATCAATGTGCTTTGGACCAGTTGCATCAGCAGTGATGAATGGTAAGTTTATATTTGTTTGCATTGATGAAGATAATTCAATCTTAGCTTTTTCTGCTGCTTCTTTTAATCTTTGAACTGCACTCTTATCATTTCTTAAGTCAATTCCATATTGTGATTTAAAATCATTTGCTATATAATCAATGATTTTTTGGTCAAAGTCATCTCCACCTAAATGAGTATCTCCATTTGTAGATAATACTTCGAATACACCATCACCTAATTCAAGTATAGATACGTCAAATGTACCTCCACCTAAGTCATAAACGAATATCTTTTCACTATGGTCAGTCTTATCTAATCCATAAGCTAATGAAGCAGCAGTTGGTTCGTTTATTATTCTTAATACTTCTAATCCTGCTATTCTACCAGCATCTTTAGTTGCTTGTCTTTCAGCATCATTAAAATAAGCTGGAACAGTTATAACTGCTTGAGTTACAGGTTCACCTAAATATGCTTCTGCATCAGCTTTAATTTTTTGAAGTATCATTGCTGATATTTCTTGTGGTGAATAAACTTTATCATCAACATGAGTTTTGTGATCAGTTCCCATTTCTCTCTTTATAGAAATTATTGTATGTTCTGGATTTGTAATTGCTTGTCTTTTAGCAATTTGTCCTACTAATCTTTCACCATTAGCTTGGAATGAAACTACTGATGGAGTAGTTCTAGCACCTTCAGAGTTAGTGATTACTACTGGTTCTCCACCTTCCATTACAGCTACACATGAGTTTGTTGTACCTAAATCAATACCTATTATTTTTCCCATAATATATTTCCTCCTTGAACTTTACATATATATTGTAAATTTACTTACTTACTATTTTGCTACAGTAACCATTGAATATCTGATTACTTTATCTCCTCTTTTATATCCTTTTTGATATACTTGGGCTATATCATTAGTTGATAAATTTGCATCTTCAACTACCGAAATTGCTTGATGGAAATTCGGATCAAATCCATTATTTGTATCAATTTCTTCTACACCTAATTTTTCTAAAGAGTTTATGAATCCTTTTATTGTCATCTCTACTCCCTTTTTAAGATCTTCTACAGTTCCATCAACTGCTATAGCCCTTTCTAAATTATCAGCTACAGGAAGTATTTCCTTTAATACATCTGTACAAGCATCTGTATATATTCCTTCCTTTTCTTTAGCTGTTCTTTTTCTATAGTTATCATACTCAGCTGTTAATCTAAGTAATCTTTCTTTTAAAGCATCAACTTCATTAGAAAGCTTTTTGTTTTCATCTTTCATCTTTCCTATTAAAGCTAAATCATCATTTTCTGTATATTCTTCAACTATTTCTTCAGCTTCTTCTTTTGAAGTAGCTTCTGTATCTTCTGTTACAAGTTCATTTTCTTCTACAGCTGATTGATTTTCTTTAGTTATTTCTTCAGCTTTAAAATCTTTGTTTTCTTCCATCCTTACACCTCATCTCATTCAATACTCTTGATCCTTAAGACTTTTGTTTAATTCTTTCATAACTTGAGACATTATAGTAACTACTTTAGAATAATTTATTCTTTGCGGACCAATCAATCCAACACTTCCAATAGGTCTTCCGCCTAAAAAATATTCTGCTGTTATAACTGAACAATCCTTAGCTTCTGGAATATAATTTTCCTCACCAATTTTTATTGATATATCTCCACTATTCTCTAATAGTTCTATAACACAATCCTTATTACTTATTAGTTGAAGAACTTCCTTTGCTTTTTCAATATCGTTATACTCTGGATAATTGAAAAGATTTGTTGTTCCTTCAACTACAAAGTCAGATTTTGAATTATTATTTAAACTATCATATAAAGCTGGAAGTATCGCATTAAATAAATCATCGAAACCAACTAATTCATTTTTTAGTTCATTAATAACTTCTAAATTTATAGCTTCTATTGTTAAATTTTTAAGTCTTGAATTTAATACTTCATTTATTCTAAGAAGCTCCTGATTACTTGGAATAGAATTAACTTTAATTCTGTGATTTTTTATAACACCACTATCAGTTGCAATTACAATAATTAAATTAAAATCATCAATTCTTATTAATTGTAACGATCTTATATAGCTTCTTTTCATAGATGGTGTTTGAACTATACACGTTAAGTTTGTTAATTCTGATAATAAAACACAAGCTTCTTTTAATATTGTATCAACTTCATTCATAGCTGAATTAATTAAATATTCCTTAATTCTAAGCTCTTCATCCCTACTTAACTTTGGTCTTTCCATTAACTTATCAACATATAATCTATATCCCTTACTAGAAGGAATTCTTCCTGCTGATGTGTGAGGCTGTTCTAAATAGCCCATTTCCTCCAAATCTGCCATTTCATTTCTAATCGTTGCAGATCCTACACCTAAGTCATACTTTTTAGCTATCGTTCTAGATCCAACAGGTTCTCCTGTTACTATATAGTCATTAATAATGGCTTGAAGTATTTTTATCTTTCTTTCATCAATTGCCATTTTATCACCCCTATTGTTAGCACTCATCAAAGTAGAGTGCTAATGACTACAATATCAATATATTCTTATTTGTTTTTTTTGTCAATTTCGTATTTCTTTAAATTTTGAACTATTTTTTTATATAATTTAATTTTTTCTTTATTATCTCTTCCCATCTCTTTATTACTCCTATTTTCTCACTATTTCATTTTTCACTTTTCTAATATAAAATCAGACATTACATAATTAGATAGTTCCAATCCTTTTAAAGTTAAAAACATCTTATCTTCCTCTAAAATTAATAAACCATCTTTTATATTTTTCTCAATCACCTTATCATATATACTTCTTATATCTTTATTAAATTTTTTATTAAAAATTTTTAAATCTATTCCGCATATCATTCTTAATCCCATAAAAATAAATTCTTCAATTTCATCATTTATAGAATTTTTATGTTCTTCAACTATTGTATTTTCATTATTATTTATCTTTTTTATATATTCATTTATATCACTTTCATTTACCATTCTTGTTCCATTTATATAAGAACTACTTGCACTTCCCACACCTATATATTCATTTAATGACCAATAAACCTTATTATGCTCACATTCCTTTTCATTTAAAGAAAAGTTAGATATTTCATATTGATGATACCCTCTTTCCTTTAATATATCCTTAGTTAATTTATCCATTATTCTTTCATCATCTTCAGAAGGTAAATTTAATTTATTTTTGTTATATAAACTATAAAAAGCAGTTCCTTCTTCAATTATTAAACTATAAGCAGAAATATGATCTGGTCTTAAATCACATACTTTTTCTAATGTCTCCTTCCATAAATCTACTGTTAAATTTGGTAATCCATACATTAAATCAACATTTATATTTTCAAATCCAATACCTCTTGCTAAATTATAATTTTCTAAAAATTCTTCAAATGTATGTATACGCCCTATTTCCTTTAATAATTTATTGTTACAAGATTGTAATCCAAAACTTATTCTATTAACTCCACTTTTTTTCATTACCATTAATTTCTCTTTTGTTAATGTTCCTGGATTACATTCCATGGAATACTCTATATCTTTTGATAAATTTAAATTCTTAATAACCTTTAATAATTTTTCTAACTCTTTAGTTTCTAAATAAGATGGAGTTCCTCCACCAATAAAAATAGTTTTTATTATATAATTAGAACATTTTTCTTTTATTTCTTTTATTAATGCATCTATATATTCTTCTCTATATTTTTCCTTCCCTGCAAATGTTGGAAAATCACAATAAAAACATCTTTGCTTACAAAATGGAATATGTACATATAAACTAATTTCTTTCATTAACTTTACTCCTATTTTCAATATTACTTATTTATCAGCTTAACTATCCAATAAATAATTTGTAAAATTTATTATATTTTTTATCTATGAAAAAAAGATGCTACAAAATGTAGCATCCTAATATTAATCAACTTTAAGAACAGCCATAAATGCTTCTTGTGGTACCTCTACAGATCCCACTTGTCTCATTCTCTTTTTACCTTCTTTTTGCTTTTCAAGAAGTTTCTTCTTTCTTGAAATATCTCCACCATAACATTTAGCAAGTACGTCTTTTCTCATAGCTTTAACAGTTTCCCTAGCTATAACCTTAGATCCTACTGCAGCTTGAATTGGAACTTCAAACATTTGTCTTGGAATAATTTCCTTAAGTTTTTCTGCAATTCCTCTTCCCTTATGGTATGCTCTTTCCTTTGGAACAATCATTGATAAAGCATCAACTACATCTCCATTTAAAAGTATATCAAGCTTAACAAGCTCTGTTTTAGTATATCCTTTAAATTCATAATCAAATGAAGCATAACCTCTTGTTCTTGATTTTAAAGTATCAAAGAAGTCATAAACAATTTCATTTAATGGAATATCATAGTTTATGCATACTCTTGTTTCTTCTAAGTATTGCATATCTATATAAACTCCTCTTCTTTCTTGACATAAGTCCATTATAGCTCCAACATATTCAGTTGGTGCAATTACAGATGCCTTAACAATTGGCTCTTCCATAGAATCTATTTCTGTTGGTTCTGGTAAATTAGTTGGATTTGTTAAATCTATAGTTTCACCATTTGTTTTAGTAACTTTATATATAACAGATGGAGCTGTTGTTATAATATCTAAGTTAAATTCTCTTTCTATTCTTTCTTGAATTATTTCCATATGAAGTAATCCAAGGAATCCACATCTAAACCCAAATCCTAATGCAATAGATGTTTCTGGTTCAAAATCTAATGCAGCATCATTTATTTGTAATTTTTCTAATGCTTCTCTTAATTCATCATACTTAGCTCCATCAACTGGATAAATACCTGAATAAACCATTGGTACTGCTTTTTTATATCCTGGTAATGCATGTTCTGTTGGTCTTTCTGATTCTGTAATAGTATCCCCAACTCTAGCATCAGCAACATTTTTTATAGATGCTGTTATATATCCAACATCCCCAGCCATAAGTTCAGCTGTTGAGAATAGTTTTGGAGTAAACACCCCTACTTCAACTACATCATAAACCTTATTTGTATTCATAAGCTTTATTTTAGTTCCTGCTTTAACTTTACCATCTAATATTCTTACATAACATACAACACCCTTATAACTGTCATAATATGAGTCAAATATTAAAGCTTTAAGTGGAGCTTCTTCATCTCCATTTGGTGCAGGTATCTTTTCAATTATAGTTTCAAGTACATCTTCAACATTTAAACCTGTTTTTGCAGAAATCATTGGTGCATCTTCTGCTTCAATACCAATAACATCTTCAATTTCTTCTTTTACTTCATCTGGTCTAGCAGATGGTAAATCTATCTTATTAATAATAGGTGCAATTTCTAAATCATTATCTAATGCAAGATAACAATTTGCTAAAGTTTGAGCTTCAATACCTTGTGTTGCATCAACTACAAGAAGTGCCCCCTCACAAGCTGCTAAACTTCTTGAAACCTCATATGTGAAGTCTACGTGCCCTGGAGTATCAATTAAATTTAATATATACTCTTCACCATCTTCACGTCTATAAACAAGTCTTGCTGCTTGAGATTTTATTGTAATCCCTCTTTCTCTTTCAATTTCCATATTATCAAGAACTTGTTCTTCCATTTCTCTTTTAGTAAGAGTCCCTGTAATTTCTAATAATCTGTCCGCTAGGGTTGACTTACCATGATCTATATGTGCTACTATTGAAAAGTTTCTAATCTTTGATTGTCTATTACTTTGCATATATCTTAACTGCTATAAAATATTAAGCAGCTTCTTCACCCCCATATTGTTAAATCAAGCTAAATTATAACATAGAGTATAGAGTAAGTGTCAAGAATATTAGCACTTATAATTATATTAACTTAAATATATTACTATTTACTGTTGTTTTTTATAAATTCATTTATATTTTTGTCAAAATCACTTTCTTTATAATTACTATTTTCTTTATTATTTTTTGTAATTCCACTTATTTTATCCCTTATATTTATATAAGCTTTATTAGTATATGTTGCTAAATTCTTAATAAAATTCATAATAAAATTATTATTAGTTAAATTAATATACTTATTATAAAACTTAACTGTTGCCATTCCATCATTTTTTTCTCCAACATAAATTTTAATAGGACTTTTATCCATTATAAATTCTTGAAAGTCTTCACCAAATTCATCACTTACAACTTTAAAGTTATCTTCTGTTGTTCCTAATGGTGATAACGATTCTGTATTTATAATATTTACCTCAACAAATCCTATTATTAATAAAATTATTGAAATTAATGGTATAAAATATATTTTTATTAACTTTACCATAAAAAAAGCACCCCCTAGTACTTAGCTATAAGGATGCTCATTTTTATATATTTTTATTCATCTTTTATTTATTTAATGTTTCTGCAATAAGCCTTGCTAAATATTTAGCGCTCAATTTAGCTTCTTGTGCTGTATTTAATTCAGTTCCAAACTCTGTTAATATACAAGCTGGGCTTAAATCTTGATTAAAGTTATTAGACCCATGATTATATTCATAAAGCCCTTCTCCACTATTTCCATCAGCCAATAAACCAGGAAATAAATTTTTAGCTGTATTAATCATTGAGTTTACAGTAGTCATCATTTCACTATAATACGGTGATGCCTTAGATGTCACAAACATTACTCTAGCTAAACTTTGACCATTTATTTCTACTGTTGTTTTATCTTTACTTGGTCCACTATCCCTATGCAAATCTATAATTAATTTTAAATTAGGAAATTGATTTAAATAACTTTCAACTGTAGGTCCTGATCTGTAATAAGATTGATTGTATGGACTTGTATCATGTATTGTCTTATCATGGATAACAGAAATACCATAACCATCTTGAAGTTCTTGTGCTAATACATCTCCTACTCCAACTACACTAAAATCTTCTTGCTCTGTATCTGATCCTGATTCAGCATAACCTTCATGACTATGAGTGTGGTAAATTAATACTTCAACATTTGATGAGTTTAATGTTTTTTTTAACGAAGAATCATATGCTTCACTTGGTGCATTTAATTCCGCTTGCTCTTCTTCTGTAATTCTAGCAATACTATCTTCTTTCATAACATATGGCTCAAAAAAATTAAAAGTAGATTTTTGTTTAGCACCTGCATCATTACTATAATTTGCAATTTTATAAAAAAAAGAAACCTCATTTCCTACTATTCCATAAGTTGATATATTATTAAGTCCTAATGCTTCTATCATAACTCTTTTTACACTAACTTTATTTTCTCTATATGCTGTACTATCATATATCTGGTTTTCTACTACTGGCATTGAATAATTAAGTAGCTGCACATATGCCAATCCACCACGTTCTCTATAATTATTAATAACCTTAACTGCCCTTACAACAAATATTACTATAATAAACAACAATATTATATATCCCATACTAATGCTTTTATTTTTTTTAATTTTTTTATTACTTCTATTAACCCACTGCATTCCCCTATAACCTCCTCACTCTTAATATATATATGGGAGGTTTTACATAATTATTAACAAATTTTATAATGAAGCAAAAGGAATTTAGTTTATAGTTAATTCATAAACTTATTTATTTCTTCCATATTCATATTAGGTTGAACTGCAATATTTATTCCATTGGCTATTATTTTTGATAAAGATTCTATAATTGTATCTACATCTTTTGGTGTAACCATTAAATCTCCAAATGTTGGATTTAATATTTCTCTTATAAGCATATTTTTTTCATTTCTATCCACACTCTTAAGCATATTATAAAATTCTTTTCCATTTTTAGCTTTGCTTATTAAGTCATCTAACAACAAATCCATAGTATCATTTGCTATAGTTGCAGCATCAACTACTGTAGGAACTCCCACAGCTAAAACTTTAATACCTAAACTTTTTTCATTAATTTGCATTCTATGATTTCCAACTCCAGCCCCTGGTGAAATTCCTGTATCACCTATTTGTATTGTTCTATTTACTCTTTCTAACCTTCTTGAGCCCAATGCGTCCACACAAATTACTAAATCAGGTTTTATTTTTTCAACTAAAGCTTTAATTACTTCTCCAGTTTCAATTCCAGTTATACCAAGTACTCCAGGTGCAATTGCACATACTGGTCTTACTGAATCATCAATAGCATCTGGCATAACTTGCTTTAAATGTCTTGTTATCATTGTTCTTTCTACAACTTTTGGTCCAAGAGAATCTGGTGTAACATTCCAATTTCCTAATCCAACTACTAATACTAATTTTTCTTCAGAAATATCTACAAGTCTCTTCATTACTTTACCTACAATTAATGACAAATCATCCATAGATTCGCCATCATAAGGTGTAAACTCTGGAAAATCTATTGTTATATAATGACCTTTTGGCTTACCTAACTCTCTTCCAGCTTCATCACTTTCAATAGTAACAGTAGTAATTTTAATTTCTCCTTCCATTTCCTCATCTACTTTTACTCCATCTAATTCTCTTTTATTTTCCTCTGTATATGCTTGCTTTGCTTCAATTGCAAGGTCTGTTCTTACACTTATCATAACGTTCCTCCTAAAATTTCTTAACTATCAAATTTATTTTCCCAAATAAGTTTTAATTTCATACTTGAACTTAAAAACTTTAAGTGTTATAATATGATTTGTTGAAAATAAACTCGTACGCAGATTTCCCCAAAACTGCAGAGGCCCTATAAAATATCAAGGGGGTGAATTGAATGGCAAACATTAAATCAGCAAAGAAAAGAATTAAAGTTACTGAAAAGAAAACTTTACAAAACAAAATGGTTAAATCAGCATTAAAAACTGCTATAAAGAAGTTTGAATCTGCTGTTGCTGCTAATAACGTTGAAGAAGCTAAAGCTTTATTTGTTAAAGCTGCTAAGTCTTTAGACATGGCTGCTCAAAAAGGTACTGTTCACAAGAACATGGCTGCTAGAAAGAAATCAAGATTAGCTGCAAAATTAAACGCTATGGCGTAATAAATAAGAAGCCGGTGATTATTACCGGCTATTATTTTACATTTTTTTATTATGTAATTTTAATTTTATTTAATCATAAATGTCTTAAATAACATAAGTTCCATTTCCATTTGCTTATCTGTTGTGGACGATTTTAATTTTATTTCCGTATTAACACATACTTTAATTAATTGATTTAATTGCTTTAAGCTAAATTTTGATGCTTGATTCATTAATTTTTCACAAACAAACTGAGGTAATCTATATTTAGAAATAAAGAATTCTAGCTTCTTACCTTTTAGTAAATATGCTTTTATTTCATATAATCTCTTGAAATGATTTCCTATTGATGAAATAATAAGCATATGCTGATCTGCTTTAAATAATAATTCATCTAATAAATCTATTGCCTTTTCAACTTTTCTCAATGAGATATATTCTACCAAATCAAAAATATCATCTTCACTTTTATTAGGTATTAATTTATCTATATCTTCTTTTGTAAGCTCTCTTCCTAATGCATAACAATCCAATTTATCTATTTCTCTTTTTATAATATCAAAATTATTTTGAACTTTATCAGCAAAATATTTTAATTGAACTTTTCCAATAGTTCTTCCATTTTCCTTAAATATATCTTCAATTTTTTTATAATACTTATCTTTTTTTAACTTATCACAATGAACTACTCTAACATATTTATCTAACGTTGATAATTTTTTATTTTTTTTAGGAGTATCTCTTTTATCATTAAATAAATAATACATAATAAGTATTGTATGCTGAGGTAAATCCTTTATGTATTTTAATATTTCAGTATATGTTTTTGCTCCTTCTTTATCTGGCTTATCCTTTAAAAAATTAGCTCTATATACTAATACAACCTTTTTATCTCCAAAAAACGGTAAAGTTTCACAAGCATTTTCTATTTCATCAAAAGTAGATGTTAATCCATCTATTTTTATAAAATTTAAATCTAAAAAATCCTTATCTAATACTTTTTTTATTATGGGGTCAATACTTGATTTAATTAATTCTTCATCTAAACCACAAAAAACATATCCATTAGCTATACTATTTTTTTTAATTTCCGATTCTAACACATCTATAGTAATCAATTTTATTTTTCTCTCCTAACTTTTATTTAAAATAACAATACTATTTTAGTTTTTCTCTATTACCTTACCATTAAATATATTTATTTCATTTATGTCACCTTTTCTAAAATTTATTATATCATAATCAAAATTTATTTTTTCGTAATTTACAAACAATACATACTTCTCTTTATCCGTTTTCAAAATATAATTATCCTTTTCCTTATATAGCATTATTTTATTTCCTATATTAATTTTATTTAAATCTTTTACTATTTTATTTGAAATTGTTATTTTTTTTAATTTTTCTTCATTTACTTTTTCACTAGTTTGAACAATTATATTTTCTCCCTTATAACTTATTAAAAGTGCCCCATCATAATAATATCTTATTTTAGGTATTGGGCTATATATCAATAAGCTTACATATATGAATATAACTAAAGGATAATATATAAAAACCTTAAATCCTCTTTTATAAAAATAATATGCTATTAATAACCCTATATAAAAATAAGCTATACTATAATGAAAATATACTAATTCAAAAGAGATTTCATCTAATTTATACATAATAATATCAATATACTTAATTATATAGTGACAAATATATAAACAAAAATTAAAAATTACTTTTATAGGTTTTAAAAATATAAGAAAATTTCCCATTATAACTAAAATATTTATGAAAGGAATTACAATTATATTTCCTATTAAAAAATTTAAAGATATTTCATTAAAATATAATAAAATTATTGGAAAAGTAAAAATTTGAGCACTAATAGAAATTGCAACAGTATTTCTAAGTGAATTAGGTAATTTATATAACATTTTATTTAATTTTTTATTAAATAATATAATCCCTAAAGTAGCTAAAAACGAAAATATAAAACCTAAATCATAAATTTCATAAGGCTTTATAAGTAATAATATTATCCCAGCCAACGATATTGCTGCTAACGAGCTATAATTACGTTTAAATACTATTCCAAGGTTTAATATTAAAATCATTATATAAGCTCTTATAGCAGATGCTGGTGCCCCTGTAAACAAAACATAAATAAATGCTATAATTAAACTTAATTTAACTCCAAATACTTTTCTTAAAATGCTATAAACTAAAGCTAAATGCATACCTGAAATTGAAATAATATGAGATATTCCTAAGTTTTTCATTAAACTTTTATAATCTTGATCCAATTCACTTTTATATCCAAATGCTACTGAAGAAATTAATGCAGCCTTTTTAGTTCCTAGCTTTTGACTTATTTTCTTAAATAACTTTATTCTTCTTTTATAAATTTTAGATATAATATCATTTTTAAATTCCTCATATTCAATTATTTTATAATCCCCAATTATACCCTTAGTTAAATTTAAATTCTTATTAAATTCTCCTTTTACAATAAGCTTATCTCCAATTGATACCTTTGAATTAAGATTTGATAAGTTAACTATTCGTCCATTAATCTTTCCTTTTCCATAATAATTATTTACTTCAGTTACTCTAATATATTCAATATTTTTAGGCTGATAACAATAAAATAATATATTATTATTTAACGCTGAAATAAAAAATAAAAATAATATTATAGATATAAATATACCTTTAAAATAAAATATAAATATAAAAAAACTTAAAATATAAAATATACTTAATATTTCATTTTTACTGTAAACTTCGTAACAAAAAGATGATAACATAAATACAATAAAAATATATATAAGATGATTATTAAACTCTTTGTTTTTTATACCTATTAAATAATTACTCAATTTAGCAACACCTCATTAAGTAATCATTCCCACCTTTATATTATATAAATCACAATTATTTTTTCTAACATTAAAAAATTTATATAAATACTATATCTATATTTTAAAAGAATATTAAAAATTAATTTTTTATAGCTTATATTGAAATGATGTTATAATAAAAAAATAGACCTTACTAATTAGCAAGGCCTAAATTAAAATTTTAATTTGTTTTTATTACATAAATTTAATAGCTATAGGTAAATATACAAAAAATAAAGCAGTAAATATAATATGGATCTTCTTATATAATTTATAATTTTTTTTCATTAACAATCCCGTTATTCCTATAATAATCATAATAATATTAAATCCTATATATTTCATAAAGCCTTCTTGACCAATTCTTAAAACCAATTCACAAATCATTGCAAAAATTGAAATGCTCCCTAAAACTATATGTACTTTTATACATGTACTTTTTTTAATCTTAAATAATCTTAATACATGATAAATTACTAATGATAAGCAAAAAAACATCGATGCTATTCTTTCCATTACAACTTATTCCTACCTTTTTCTTGTAAATTACTAATATTAATTAAGCTACTTTTGTTTTTGCAGCCTCCATAGCTTTCTTTTCCTCTGGAGTAATTGTTCTAACTTTAAATGTAAAGTAATATAACTTAATTATTATTAATATAATAATAGTTATTCTCATAGCTAAAACATCTATTAAAATTAAAGGGAAAGCTAACATGAAATTTACAAAGCTTAATAATACAACTTTTTCTTTTAATGTCATAGCTCTTTCTTTTACAAAACTTTCTAAATGCTTCTTATAAACCTTTGTATTTATAAACCAATTATGAAATCTATCTGATCCCTTTGCAAAGCAATATGAAGTTACTAATAAGAATGGTGTTGTTGGTAATACTGGTAAAATTATTCCTATAATACCTAACCCCAATGCTATAAATCCTAAAGCTATATATAAGTATTTTTTTATTCTATTCATGCTTATCCCCCTTTAAATCCTATCTTATTTTTTATATTTATTTTATTATTTATTTAATGCGTGTCTTATAACTTCTGATGGCTTATATATAATAAGTCTTGGCCCAGAAAACTTCATTACATCTTTAATCTTTTCCTTCATGTCCTTTTTATAACAATGTATTGGACATCTTGAACAAGTTGATTTTTCTTCCCCAAACTTACAATAAGTTAATCTTTTATGTGCATATTCTAATAATTCTGCACATTCTTCACATAATTCTCCACTTTTATTTCCATGCTTCTTTTTACAATATATATCTATCATTAATTTAATTGTTTGTTTTTCTTTTTCTATCTTAGTCATTTTATTTCTCCATAAATAATCGATTATCATTCTCAAATATTTTTTTTATAAAAAGCTGTATCATAAAAACATGTTGATACAGCTTTTTAATTTTATTAATTTAATACTAACTTGCTATTTTCTAACTTATAAGTTTTATTACAAACTGCTGTTGTTGATTTTCTATGTGATATAAGCACTATAGTTTTATCTTCACAATTTTCCTTTATTGATTTTAATATTTCACCTTCATTTAAAGTATCTAAGTTACTTGTAGGCTCATCTAATATTAAAACTTCTCCATTACTTAAAAATGCTCTAGCAAGTCCTATTCTTTGTTTTTCACCAGAAGATAAGTTCCCACCAAGTTCTCCAACTTTAGTATCATATCCATTAGGTAAATTTTCTATAAACTCATGTATAGATGCCATTTTAGCAGCCTGTATAACCTCATCTTTTGAAGCACTTGGATTTCCTATTTTTATATTATCTAATATAGATTCATTAAATAAATAAGTTTCCTGACTAACTAAAGTTTGACTATTTCTAAGAGATGCAGTATTAACTTCCTTAATATTTTTATTATCAAGGTTTATCTTTCCTTCATTTACATCCCAGAATCTCATCATTAATTTAACAAATGTACTTTTTCCTATACCACTTTCTCCTATAAGAGCAATTTTATCACCCTTTTTAATATTAACTGAAGCAGTATCAAATATTTTTTCTTTTCTATTTGGATAAGAGAATGTTACATTATCATATGCTATTGATTCTCCCCTTATTGTTTGTCCCTCTAAAACTTCTTCTACATGAGGTTCTTCATCAATTAAATCAAATAATCTTTCTGCACATGCAAAAGTTTGAAGTAATGTATTTGAAAGGTTACTTAAAGCAACTACTGGTCCAAATGATGATGCTATTATTACAATACCTACAAGCATCCATGTAAATGATATGTTACCTTTTGAATATTGAGCAAATCCAACTCCAACAAAAGTTAATATTGCAATCATTATAGTTAAGTCTGTAACTGCTCTTATTATACCTTCATGTTCTTTAATTTTATCAAGGCTCTTATTAATTCTATATGATTTAGAGTTAATTTCCTTTAGCCTTTCATCACCTGATTTAAATAATAAAACTTCTTTTAACCCTCTTAAAGAATCAAGAATATAGTTATTACATTCACCAAACATATTTCTATAAGCAACACCAGCTTCCTTACCTAAACTAGATGAAGCATATGGAATTACAAATCCAACAATTAAGAAGAATATAACTGATAATATTCCAAACCAAGTATTTATCATAAATAAAATTATTGAAATTATGCTATTTGTAATTATTGCAATTGTTATTGGAGCTATAGTATGAGCATAAAATACCTCTAAAAGCTCTATATCTGATGTAATTAACGAAATAAGATTTCCTTTTTCTTGTCCTTCTAATTTTGCAGGAGCCAATTTTCTAAGCTTTGCAAATATTTTATCTCTTAAAATATAAAGTATTTTAAAAGCAATATAATGTCCTGATAATTGTTCACCATATCTTAAGAATCCTCTTAAAAGTGCACTTACTGCCATAACAACCATAGCACCAATAAAGCTTATAAATGTAATATCACCTATTGCAGCACCTATTGCTATTGCTCCAAAGCTTGCTATTGCTATTGCAGCTAAAAAACCAACCACACCCATACTTATAGTTATTGCCATAATTGGTGCTAATGGCTTTAATTCTATTATTAATCTTTTCATAATTTGGAAGCCTGATCTTCTTTTCATATTAGCAAACCTCCCTTATCATTTCTAATTCATTTTGCTTATTAACCATATTGTAATAGCAAGATTCATTTTTCATTAACTCTTCATGAGTTCCGTTTTCAACTAATTTCCCTTTATTCATAACATAAATGTTTTTAGCATCTGTTACATTAGCTAATCTATGAGATATTACTAATATAGTTTTTTCTTTAGAAAGTTCATAAATTGCCTCCCAGATACTTTCTTCACTTTCAACATCTATATTAGAAGTTGCTTCATCAAAAATTATCATTGGTCTATCAGCTAATATAACCCTTGCTAAAGCTAACCTTTGCTTTTGTCCACCTGATAATGCACTACCAGCTTGACCAACATCAGTTAATAATCCATCTTTTAAACCCTTTACAAAATCATATAATCTTGCTGTTTTTAATGCATTATTAATATCTTCTTCTGTTGCATCTTTCTTAGCCATTAATAAGTTATCTAAAATAGTTCCATTAAATATATAACTATTTGTAGATACTAATGCTATGTTTCCATAAATATTATCTAATGATATACTTTCTATATTTACATTGTTAATACTGATTTCTCCATTAGTTACTTTATAGTTATTTAAGATAAGTGATGCAATTGTACTTTTTCCTGAACCACTTTCCCCTACTATTGCAACTAATCCCCCTGGAGTAACATCCATATTAATATTCTTTAATACTTCTCTTTCTCCATCATAACTAAAATCAACATTTCTTAAACTTACCTTAATATCATTAAGTTTAATTTCTTCATTAGTTTCAACGTTCTTTTCTCTTTCTTCTGCATCTAATATCCCAAACATTCTATCACTTGCAGCCATACCATTCATTGCTATATGGAAATATGATCCTAAAAGTCTAAGTGGTATAAAAAATTCAGATGAAAGTAATATTATTATAAGTAAGCTTCCTACAGGAATTTGTCCATTTTTAAATTGAATTAATGCAACTATTGTTCCTGCTGCAGCTCCTCCAAATGCAACTAAATCCATTATTGTTATTGAATTAAGCTGCATGCTTAAAACTTTCATAGTTATCTTTCTAAATTTTTCTGCTTCAATATTCATTTTTTCATGGCGTTCTTCGTCAATATTAAATACTTTTAATGTAGTTAACCCTTGAAGATTTTCTAAGAATGTTCCACCTAAATCTGAATAAGACTTCCAGTAATCTTTTAATATTCTTTTAGCAATTTTCATTATTGCAATAATTGATATTGGAATAAGAGGCACACAAAGTATAAATATTAGTGCTGCTTTAAATGATATAAAGCTCATAAATATAAATAATGTTACTGGAACTAAAAGAGCATAAAAGAATTGAGATAAATATTTTCCAAAATATATTTCAAGCTGTTCAATTCCTTCAACCGATACTTGAACTACTGCTGATGTACTTTCAACTGAAGTATAACCTGTACCTAATTTTAATAATTTCTTATAAATAAGTTCTCTTAATGTTACTCTTGCATTTGCTGATGCAGCATTTGAGAATTTAGCATATAAAATATTGCATGAATATCTAATTGATAATAAAATTGCTATTATTACAATAGCTGCTAGTAATGAAATCTTTCCCCAAACATTAAATTCCATCATTGCATTTAAAATGTTTTTGCCATTAATATTTAATCTTTGACCAACATAAATTTTATTAATAAATTGACCTATTAATATTATTGTAACAATATTACATAAAACTGAAATCCAATTTACTAATATAGTTAATGCTATATATTTTTTTGATTCTTTACAAAGGTTTATTAACCTTTTATTGATCATCATACTACAATTTCCTCCTTTGATTATTAATATCATTTATAAATTCATTTCAAATGATTTTTATTATCACTTAAAATAATATACCTTAATTGATAATTATTTTCAATATATTTAGCTAAAAAAAATTAAAATTCCTTTTATTATATATGTATTAATTATATAATAAAAGGAACTTTACACCTAAATTTACCATAGCTCTTCTCTTTTAATTCATTACTATTTGTTTTATAAGACCTTCTACTGCATTTACTGTACTTTTATGCTTTCTTATAACTGTAATATTTTTTTTATCTGCCTCTCTTTTAGCTGTTAATACAAGTTTATGTGATACAACATCAGTTAATAATATAACAGCATCTGGCATACCTATTTTATCCTTTAACCCAGTTTCCATTTGTGTAAATACCTTTGCTTTACAATTGTACTTCTTACATACCCGTATATATTCTTTACTCATTTTATCATGACCACCTACTATGACTACACTCATTTTTTCTTCCTTTCTATTTAAATGTTAATTAAAATATTTATACAGTAATATTTTCAATCTTATTAAATAAATTTTTTATACTATAAGCTACCTCATGGGATGAATCTCCATTTAATATATAATTTACTGTATGTTCCTTAACCTTATCATATTTACTAAATATTTTCTTTGCTTCTTGTAAATCATTATATACAAGCCAATATCCACAACTTAAGCATTTTTTCTCCTTACATCCCATAAAATCTTTAACATCATTTAAAGGAAATCCTAAAAACACACCTAATTCATGTGGACAATTAAACTCCTTATATCTTCTTTTTAAGATTATTAAATACTCATCTAAATCTTCTTTATCACAATATCCTAATTGTAATAAAAATTTTTTATTTTCTTTTTCAAATATATAATTTTTTAATTTATTTTCATTATAAATTAATATAATTAAAGCATTATTTGTTTCTCTTAGATTTATATATGAAATATCAATAATTTTTAAAAAATCAATTCCATATTTAATCCATTTATCATATAAATTATCATTATCCTTTTTTATGGTAACTGTAGCTGATGGTTTTACTCCTGATATTACAAGAGAGGCATTATAAATTAAAAATTTTTCAATGCACTCTCTTTCTTCCATTTTAGAAAGACTCTTATAAAATTCTATCTGTTTCAATTTTATAAATTAAGCCTTTGCTATTTCTTTTCCAAAATTAATACATTCAGGAGAATTATCTTCCGGCTCATAATTAATAATTAAACCATCATCTATTAATGTGCAACCTAAAGATTCTACTCTGTCTTGCCAATCTCTCATCCATTGACCATCTCCCCATCCATATGATCCAAATAATGCAACCTTTTTACCAGAAATTTTATCAGATATACCTTCCATAAAATGTTCAAATTCTGCTTCCTCTAAAACTTCATCACCCATTGCTGGACATCCTAATATAACAATATCCTCATTATCAAAAACATCTAATCCTGCTGAAGAAACATTGATTAACTCCGCTGTTTTTCCTTCTTCTTTAATTCCCTCTGCTATTAAATTTGCCATTTTTTCAGTATTTCCTGATCCAGAATAATAAACTATTTTCATACTTTTCCTCCTAATCAATATTGATATTCATTATCAATTAATTATTATAATATATCATTGCCAATTATTTGTCAATACTATTCATATAAAATAATTTATAAATAATTAAACTTTATTTTAAATTACAAATAATAATTTTAATAAAACAAATTATATAAAAAATAGAGAATTCATGCTTGAATCCTCTATTTTTTTATATTTTCAGCTAGTATCAAAAATTATTTTAATACTTTATTTTTAGTTGTGCTTACTTTAATACAAATGATTGACAATCTGTACATTCAGCAACTGTTGGGTTTGGTTCATGAGTTCCAATACTTATAGAATTTAATGTACAATAGTTTTCAGAACAGGCATGATGTTTACATTGTTCTACAGTACATTTAATACTTTCATTTTTATTCATATATTTCACCTCCTAATATTATTACACAATTATTTTTTCCTTTTAAGCTCAATATTATTCTTGATAACTATTATCACTTATTTTTTCCACATTAATTATATATTCTTAGTTTATTTTTTCGTTTTTGGATTAAAAATAAGTGCCATTAAATATCCAAAAAATATAGCTGCTGTAATTCCACCAGCTGCACCCTTGATTCCACCTATAAAGGCTCCTAATAATCCATCTTCCTTAACTCCTTTAATTGCTGCATCAGCTAGCGAATTACCAAAACTAGGTAATGGTATTGTAGCTCCAGCGCCACCTATTTCAATTAATTTATCATAAATACCAAAACCACCAAGAATAGCTCCTAATGTTACAAATATAACTAATATTCTTGCAGGAGTAAGCTTTGTTCTATCCATTAATATTTGAGCTATAACACATATTAAGCCTCCAACAATAAATGCACTAACATAGTCCATTTTTTAATCTTCCTCTCATTTTTATTAAAATTCAATAGCAACTGCATGAGCTATCCCTGGAATAGACTCACCTTGAAGAGATGATGTCGTACTCATTAATGCTCCTGTAGATACTAATAATATACTTTTTATTTCCCTTTTCATTAATTTTTTATATAAATATCCACAAGTAACTACAGCAGAACATCCGCATCCGCTTCCACCACAATCAGTTTTTTGTCTTTCATCATCAAAAATTATGTCTCCACAATCAATATAATTATTACTAATATCATATCCATAATCCAAGAGAAGTTTAGTTGTAATTTCTTTTCCAACCTTCCCCAAATCACCTGTTGCTATAATATCATAATCTTTTGGCTTCCTACCTGTATCTTTAAAATGATTATAAATTGTGTCTACTGCAGCTGGTGCCATTGCTGCTCCCATATTATTAGCATCCTTTATTCCATAATCCTTAACAAGCCCTGTTGTAACATAAGTAACCTTAGGATAATCTCCACTTCTTCCTAATACCATTGCCCCAGAGCCAGTTACTGTCCATTGGCAAGTAGGACATCTTTGACATCCATACTCTAGTGGAAATCTAAATTGTCTTTCTGCAGAACTAAAATGCGAAGATGTTGAAGCAACAATATAATTTCCAAAACCTCCATCTAAAAATAATGAAGCCATGCTTAATGATTCTGACATTGTAGAACATGCTCCATATAAACCTATAAAAGGTATATTAAGCTCTCTTGCTGCAAAACTAGATGATGTTATTTGATTTAATAAATCACCTGCAAATAAGTAATCTATTTTATCTTCTGTTAAGTTTGCTCCTTTTATTGCTTCTCTTATTGCTGTATACATCATTTCAGATTCTGCTTTTTCAAAACTATCTTTTCCTAATGTATCATCACTTATTATTTTATGAAAATACTTTCTTAAAGGCCCATCACCTTCTTTTGGCCCTACTATAGAATAGGTTGAAATAATTTTAGGTGGATTTTCCAATTTAACAGTTTGCTTTCCAATCTTTTTATCTTTAGTAGCCATTGTTCTCTCTCCTATTCAACAATTCCTAATAATCCAAGAATATAATAAATAATTCCTATAATTACCGAAGTACCTATTCCATAAACAAGTACTGGACCTGCAATTGTAAACATCTTTGCAGCAACACCAAATACAAATCCTTCTTTTTTAAATTCTATTGCTGGAGATACTACTGCATTTGAAAAACCAGTAATAGGTACAACTGTTCCTGCCCCACCAAAGGATGCAATTTTATCATAAACTCCAAAACCAGTTAATAGTGCTCCAATAAATATCATTATTATTGGTAACCACTGCTTTGCTGCTTCTTCATCCATACCAAACCTTAACATTATATTTAAAATAAACTGACCTATAGTACAAATAATTCCTCCAACAATAAATGCTAAAATAATATTTTTAAAATATTGTGGTTTAGGAGCCATTTCCTTAGATATTTTTTGAAAATCCTTTAATATCTTTTCTTCTTTCTTTGCTCTTTTGTCCATAAAAATATCTCCTTATATTTTTTATTTAATATGTATAGTATTCCTCTAATTTGAAATTAAATTACAAAAAAATAATCTATATTAAATAATTGCTCATTTAACATAGATTATTTCATATTTTATTAATTATTAACTTATTCACTTTCATTTGTTCATCCTTCATCTAATTGTTTTCTCATTTCTTGTAATACCTTTTTTTCTATCCTTGATACTTGCACTTGACTTATTCCCAACATTTTTGCTACTTGTATTTGAGTTTTATCCTTAAAATATCTAAGAACTATAATTTGTCTTGATTTTGTATCTAAATTTCTTAAGGCTTCTTTTAAGGCTAATTTTTCAGTTATATTTTTATCCTCAATTGCATTTTCACTTAGCTTATCAATTAATAGTACAGGTGAACCATCATCTTGATGAATTACTTCATAAAGATATTGCATACTTGCAGAAGATTCTAATGCAAATAATATTTCTTCTTTATCCATTCCTGAAAACTGTGCTAACTCTTCAATCGTTGGTTCTCTATTTAGCTTTTTAGTTAAAGCTTCTTTATCAAAATGGAGTTTTTTTGCTAAGCTTTTTACATTTCTGCTAACCTTAATCATCCCATCATCTCTAAGAAATCTTTTTATTTCTCCAATAATCATAGGTACAGCATAAGTTGAAAATTTAACATTGTATTTTTCATCAAAGTTCTTTATTGATTTAACAAGTCCCATACAACCAATTTGATATATATCCTCATATTCATATCCCCTATTTGTAAACTTTTTACTTATAGAAGTTACTAAAGGCAAATTAACTTCTATGAGTTTATTTAAAGCTTCTGTATTACCTTCTTTAGCTAAAGGTATTAACTGTAAATTATCCTCATAACTTACCTTTTCTTTTTTTACTTCACCCTTTTCCATAAATCTCCCCTAACATGCTAACTAAATTTCTTTGTCATAATAATTTTAGTTCCTTTTCCTTTTTTACTTTCAACAATTAACGTATCCATAAAGCTTTCCATTACTGTAAATCCCATTCCTGATCTTTCAAGGTCAGGTCTTGAAGTATATAATGGTTCTCTTGCCTTATCAATATCTTCTATCCCCTTTCCATAATCTTCAATTACTATTTTTGCTTTTCTCCCGGAAATTATTGCCTCTATTTTAATTATGCCCTTTTTATCATTTTCATAACCATGAATAATAGAATTTGTAACAGCTTCTGAAACAGCTGTTTTAACATCTGCTATTTCCTCAATAGTTGGATCTAATTGAGAAATAAAAGCAGATACAGCAACTCTTGCAAAACCCTCATTTTGAGATCTACTTTCAAATTCTATACACACTTTATTTTCTTCCATCTTTTTAACCCCTCCATTAAATACTTTCAACTGCTTCATTAATATCTCTATAAACAGTAATTATTTTATAAAGACCTGAAAGTGTAAATACTTTATCAACTCTTTTATTCACATTGGTTATACATACTTTTCCATCCCTATTTTGAATCTTTTTAAGTCTTCCTATAACAACACCTATACCTGAGCTATCCATAAAAGTAACTTCCTTAAAATCTAAAATTACTTTTTTAATGTTATCTCTTTCTATTCTATCATCTATCTTAACTCTAACCTCTTCTGCACTATGATGATCTAATTCACCAACAAGAGCTACTATTAATTTATCATTAATTTTATTAAATTTTAAAAACATAAAAATTAACTCTAAAGATAAATATTTAGAGTTTATACCTCCCATCTTCCTTCTTTTTCCATAATTTTAACATAACATATATTTTGTAGTCAATGATTATTTTCCTTTTTGTGGATATTATATGTTCTTCAATATAAAATTTAAAGCCGGCAAAAGCCGACTTTATTAACATATTATTTACGATTTTTATCTTTATCTTTATATTTATCAACTTCCTCTTGTAATTTCTCATAAAACTCTTCAATAGTTTCATCTTCTTCTAATAATAATGCTTCAATTGCATCATTTAAATTATTCATAGTATAAACACAAAATTTTCCATTAATAATTGCTTCTTCAACTTCAGATTTCAATATTATTTCATCTTTATTTGCTTCTGGAATTAAGACTCCTTTACCTTCAAAACTTTCTAAAATACTACATACTTTAAAAAATCCTTCAATTTTATCATTTACCCCACCAATTGGTTGAACTTCACCAAATTGATTTATAGAACCAGTAACTGCTATATTTTGTTTAATTCCTTTTTTGCTCAATGCTGATAAAATACATATAATTTCAGCTACAGATGCACTATCTCCTTCTACAATTCCATAAGTTTGTTCAAAGCTCAAATGAAAATCAACTGGTATACTTTCATAGGGATTTAAAATATTAGTAAGTAATCCTTTTAATATACTTATAGATTTTTCATGAATTTTTCCACTTAAATTACTTTCCTTTTGTATATCAAATATTTTTCCTGCTCCCTTATAGGCTACACAAGTAATCCTCATAGGTTTTCCAAATGTACAATATCCATTATCAATGACAGCAAGTCCATTAATTGCTCCAATTTTTCTATCATTTATTTCAATCAATATTTTCTTTTCTTCATACATACTAATAAACTCTGATTCAATTAATTCCTCTTCATAAGCAACTGCTCTTATATCTTCCTTTAATATTTCCATTCTCTTTTCTTCTTTGGCATGATTATTAGATAGTACTAATAATTTATCAATGTCATCTTCATCACTAAATATTCTCTTTTTACTGCTACTCTTCTTACATAAATACTTAAAAATCTCACTCATTGCTTCATTATTTACATTAAAAAGCTCATTTTTTCTAATCTTTTTTTCTATAATTTTCTTTATACCAACAATTGAATTTTCATTTACTTTTACCACTGATGAAAATTCAGCTCTTAATGGAAATAGCTTTTTAAAATCTTCATCTGAGTTATATAAAATATCATAAGTTTCATAATCACCAATTAAAATAACTTTTAATTTAACTGGTATTGATTTTGGCTTTAATCCATTAATATTAATAAACTCTAAATAACTCTTATTTGTATCAAAAGAAACTTTATTTGAAATTAAAATTTTCTTTAAATAATAATAACTTAAATTATTTACTGCTAGAGAATTTAATCTTATAATTAAGCAGCCTCCATTAGCCTTCAAAATAGAACCTGCAGTTATTAATGAAATATTAGTTGTATACATTCCATTGTGATTTTCATATTCTATTAATCCAATTAAATTATTTAAATTAGGATCTTCTTCGTAAATTACTGGTGGTGATGTGTTATTGGTGTTATCTACTATTACTTTAACATCATACTTATTTAAAACTTCATAAATCTCACTTTCATCATCTTCTATATTCATTGTATAACACTCAATTAAATCTTCTTCTATACAAGTAAATAATCTTTCTAGATATTCATATGAATCATCATCTGTAATAAATTCTAATAATGCTTCATCTTTATCTTCTTCCATTTGAGTTGATAAGAACTTAGAATAAATCTTTTTTAACTTTTTAATAGACTTGATTTCAATATCTTTAAGTTCTTCTAAAATAGTTTCTGCTTTTCTTTTTAAATTTGTAGCCTTTGCTACTATTACATTTTTATTTTCTGTTTCTAAATTATCATATTCTTTTTCACTCATTGCTTCTTCACCACTTAAAGGTATAAAAGCAAATCCCTTACTTGTAGCTTTTACTTCAAATCCTTCAGCCTTTGCCATTTTGGTTAATTCATCTAGGTAATTATTTCTTCTATTTTGTATGTCTTCAACTAAATAAGCTTTTTCATCATTGCTAGAATCTCCATAAAAATCATCTACTACTTCTAAATAAGAATTTTTAATATTATCTACAGTTTCTTTTAACTTTTTTCCTTTTCCATTTGCAACAAAAATTGCCTCTGGCCTGTTAACTTCCTCTAAGGTTACATAACATATATCCTTAGGTGCTTCTAAATCCTTATACGTATCCTCAATAAAAGAAGTTAAATCTTTTAATTTATCTTTAGAAAAGGTATCTATTAAGTAAAGGTTATATCCTTCCTTATCTATAGTTATTGCCCTTTCTATTTTTTTATAAGCTTCATTAAATTCTTTGATTCCTTTTGTATTTTCATCACTCTTGCATTCTGTTAATGATATATTAAATTTTATTTCTGATGGAGTTAACTCTCTTTTCATAACCCTCCTGTTAAGGCAAGAAATATATAATTAAATTTATTTCCCCTTATTTAGAATGATATCTATTATATTAATATTCTTATATAAAAAATTTAGGCAATACTTTTTAAAAAAAGTACTATATTTTTAAATATAATAAAAAGGAAGCAAATATATGCTTCCTTTTTATTAATAATTTGAATTTGATTCGGTTCCTTCACATATAGAAATTGAAGCTGATGCTCCTATTCTAGTAGCTCCATTTTCAATCATTGCTAAAGCATCTTTTTTACTTCTAACTCCACCTGATGCCTTAACTCCCATTTCTGGTCCAACAGTTTCTCTCATAAGCTTTATGTCTTCAACTGTTGCTCCTCCCGTTGAAAATCCTGTAGATGTTTTAACAAAATCAGAACCTGCTTCTTTTGATAACTTACAAGCAATAATCTTTTCTTCTTCAGTTAAAAGACAAGTTTCTATTATTACCTTAGTAAGTGCTTTTCCTTTTGCAGCTTCAACAACTGCTTTTATATCATTTTTAACATATTCTAAATTTCTTTCTTTCAACTTTCCTACATTAATAACCATATCTACTTCTGTAGCACCTTTTTCAATAACATCCTTTGTTTCAAAAACTTTAACTTCTGTAGTTGTTGCACCTAAAGGGAAACCTATTACAGTACAAACTTTAACATGTGTTCCTTTTAATTCTTTAGCTGCTACAGGAACCATTGATGGATTTACGCAAACTGAAGCAAAGTTATAATGAATTGCTTCTTTACAAAGTTTTATAATTTCACTTTCTGTTGCTTCTGCTTTTAATATTGTATGATCTATCATTTTAGCTATTTGTGCTTTATTCATTTTATTACCTCCATCTAACTTTAATTTTTTCATAAGTATCATTGTTTATTATAAATTACTTACCCATTATTGGAAAGTACTTTTGTTTAAATAACTTAGTGTATTTATCTAAAATAATCTTAATTGCTCACTAGTTTATTCTTTTATTCCTGATACAGTTACTCCAATTAATCTAATCTCAACTTCAAAATTTTCATCATTAACTATTTCCTCTGCTACATTATATATAATATTTATATCCACATTTAAAATTATTTTATCCTTTTCTCCCCTAATATAATACCTCTTCAAAAATCCCTTTATTTTTACTATTAATAAATGAAATTATTCCTTGAGCTAAAAGTTCATCAATATATCTTCTTTTATTAGATATTGAACAAAACGATATAATAACTATAGCAATTATAGTTCTAAATCCCTTATCAAGGTAATATTCATATTCTACCTCTTCATCACATAAATATTCAATAACCCCTTCTACAATATCAGCATTTCTTCTAGGATTATAATTTGATAATACACCCATTAAAGGTAAAAATTGATTTGCTATTTTTATATTTCTTTTTTGAAGTTGTTGAATAAATTCCATACTTCTATACATTTCACCAGATGATCCATTTAAAATAATTGAATTTGCTAAAGCCTGAACTCCATTTTTAGAGCTTATATGTGAATCTGCTATGTGGTTAAATATATTTTCAATAAAATCATCAACAGTTTCTGCATGGATATTATTTATAACCCATAATGTACAAAGTAAATAATCATCCTCATTAGTTATATCATAGTATTTTTCTTTTAATATTATATATAGCTCTTTTATTTTATTAATAATTTCTTTTTTATCTTTTAACTTAGTATACTTGCTAATTGTAAATGCAGTTAACACTAAATATGAACCTGATGTAAATCCTTCCCCTTCTAATAACTCCATAACATCATAAATATCTTGTATAAGTTCTTCCTCTTCTTCCTTATCAACTGTTGCTATTAGTAATGAAAGTATATTTAATGTATCTCCCCTAAATGGTGATATCCTTGTTGTATTTAATTTTATATTTTTTCTTATTTCTTTAACTCTATATATCGGTATTTCTCTTTCATAATGTGAAAAAATTAAAGATGCAAAATGATTTATTATATCTCCATCATTTCTTAATTCTTCTTTTACTAATCTGTAATTATCAACTGTAAGTTGTATTCTGTCTGCCAGAAACTTATCCATGTACTTACCTCTCCCCCATAAGTTTTAAATATATTTGTACTGCAATTACTCTTCTTTTATTAAGCAATGTTTAATTATTATTTTACCTTACTATTATACTATGAATTTATGTCATTTTAATAACAAATCCTATGTTATTTTATAATAATTTTTCTAGTCTAATCAATTAAAATCATTGAGTCTTTTGTCATTTTTTGCTAAAATATTATTAGGTTAATTTTAACTTTTTTTTAATTTTAAGGGGGCATAAAAATGAATACTATAGTAACAAAATTTGGTGGAAGTTCTTTAGCTGATTCTATACACTTTAAGAAAGTAAAAAATATACTTGAAAGTAATCCTGAAAGAAAATATATAATTCCTTCAGCACCTGGAAAAAGCTCTTTTAAAGATTTTAAAATAACAGATTTACTTTATTTATGTCATGCACATGTTAAATCTGGTATTTCCTTAGATGATGTATTTAAACTAATTTCTGAAAGATATAAATCAATAGTTGATGATTTGAATTTAAATTTAGATTTAACTTCTTATTTAAATATAATTAAAACAGATATAGAAAATGGGGCTTCTGTTGATTATACTGCAAGTAGAGGAGAATACTTAAATGGAATAATCCTTGCTAATTATTTAAATATAGATTTTATAGATGCTAAAGATGTAATTAAATTTAATAAATATGGAACATTAAATATAGAAGAAACTTATGTAGCACTTAAGGACAAGCTTTCAAATCATGAACGAGCTGTTATTCCTGGTTTTTATGGGTCTAATGAACATGGTGATATAGTTACATTTTCAAGAGGTGGTTCTGATATTACAGGTGCTTTAGTAGCTGCTAGCATCAATGCTAAACTTTATGAAAATTGGACTGATGTTTCTGGCTTTTTAATGGCTGATCCTAGAATTGTCAATAATCCTAAAAAAATAAAAACAATTACCTATGGAGAACTTAGAGAATTATCTTATATGGGAGCTTCTGTTCTTCACGAAGAAGCTGTATTTCCTGTAAGGACTTCTGGAATCCCTATTAACATTAGGAATACTAATGAACCTGAAAATGAAGGTACTTTAATTGTTAGTAATGAAATTAAACATGAAAATACTATTACAGGTATAGCTGGAAAGCAAAATTTTACTGTTTTATCTATTGAAAAATCTATGATGAATAGCGAATTAGGTTTTTGTAGAAAAATTCTTACTATATTAGAGCAAAATGGTGTTTCTTTTGAAAACATGCCATCTGGAATTGATACTGTAAGTGTAGTTATTTCTGATTCTAATTTAAAAAATAAAACTGAAATAATAGTTGAAGAAATTAAAAGAGCATGTAATCCCGATTCCATAGTTGTATATCCTAATATGGCATTAATAGCTACTGTTGGTACAGGAATGGCATATACTAAAGGAGTTGCTTCTAAAATATTTACTGCCCTTGCGGAATCTGATATAAATATAAGAATGATTGACCAAGGTTCTAGTGAAATTAACGTACTAGTTGGCATTGAAAATGACGATTTTGAAAAAGGGATTAATGCAATTTATAAAGCATTTAATTAGTGGCAAGTGACAAGTGGCAAGTTATGGTTGAAACTCCTTATGGAGTTTCTTAATTATATTTTTTAAATTCAGCTAAAGCCGAATTTATTCCTTAACTTGTCACTTGAAACTTGTCACTAACCTGTCACTCGTAACTGCTCACCATATTATTCCCAGCTTTTCCATACTTCCGGTGAATTTCCTACTGTTGCTTCTTTTCCATTTCTAACTATAGGAGTAACATATAATGTAGGATTTTTTAATAATAGTTCCTCTCTAGTTTCTGCTCCTCTAATCTTATGCATATTTAATTTTTTATAGTCCTTTGAATTTTTATTTATTAAACTTTCTAGTCCTATAGCCTTTTTAACACTTTGAAGTTCACCTTTGCTTAATGATTTTTCTTTTAAATCTATAAATTGATAAGGAATTCTTCTTTCTTTAAAAAATCTCTCAGCTTTTTTTGTATCATTACATTTTTTTGTTCCAAATATTTGTATATTCATGTTTTTGTCCTTTCACTTCTTATGTTTTCATATAATAAAAATTATATCATATAAATTTAATAACTAAATTAAAAATATTATACGGTGTGTTTAATTATATAAAAAACACACGCCATTTAGATTGCTCTAATTAACGTGTGTTTCTTATTTAAAATTAGTTACAATAAACTAACTTAAGTTTCTATTTAAAAGAATTGCTTATTTGCAAGCTTCTTCTATAGCAACAGCAACTGCAACAGTAGCTCCAACCATTGGGTTGTTACCCATACCGATTAATCCCATCATTTCTACGTGAGCAGGAACTGATGAAGAACCAGCGAATTGAGCATCTGAGTGCATTCTTCCCATAGTATCAGTCATACCATAAGAAGCTGGACCTGCAGCCATGTTATCTGGGTGAAGAGTTCTACCAGTACCACCACCTGATGCAACTGAGAAGTACTTCTTACCTTCTTCGATACATTCTTTCTTATATGTTCCAGCAACTGGGTGTTGGAATCTTGTTGGGTTAGTTGAGTTACCAGTGATTGATACGTCAACACCTTCGTGATGCATTATAGCAACACCTTCTCTAACGTCATTAGCTCCGTAACATTTAACAGCAGCTCTTGGTCCGTTTGAGTATGGCTTTTCACTAACTATTTCTAATTTTCCAGTGAAGAAATCAAAGTTAGTTTGAACGTAAGTGAATCCATTGATTCTTGAGATAACTTTAGCAGCATCTTTTCCAAGACCGTTTAATATAACTCTTAATGGTTCTTTTCTTACTTTGTTAGCTTTTTCAGCTATTTTGATAGCACCTTCAGCAGCAGCGAAAGATTCGTGACCTGCTAAGAATGCGAAACATTTAGTTTCTTCTCTTAAAAGCATAGCTCCTAAGTTACCGTGTCCTAAACCAACTTTTCTATCGTCAGCAACAGAACCTGGGATACAGAAAGCTTGTAACCCTTCTCCGATTGCAGCAGCAGCATCAGCAGCCTTTGTGCAACCTTTCTTTATAGCAATAGCAGCACCTAAAGTATAAGCCCACATAGCGTTTTCGAATGCGATTGGTTGAGTTGACTTAACGATTTCGTATACGTCAATTCCCTTTTCAGTACATACTGCTTTAGCATCTTCTAATGTTTTCATTCCGTATTGTTCTAATACTGGAGTGATTTGTCCTATTCTTCTTTCATAACTTTCAAATAATGCCATGATTAAATTCCTCCTTACAATTATTCGTGTCTTGGATCGATTAATTTAACAGCGTCAGCAACTCTTCCGTATTGTCCTGCAGCTTTTTCTAATGCTTCGTTAGCATCCATTCCCTTAGCGATCATTTCCATCATCTTTCCAAGGTGAACGAATTTATAACCGATGATTTCGTTATCTGCATCTAAAGCGATTTTTGTAACGTATCCTTCAGCCATTTCTAAGTATCTTGGTCCCTTAGCAACTGTTCCGTACATAGTACCAACTTGAGATCTTAATCCCTTACCTAAATCTTCTAAACCAGCTCCGATTGGTAATCCACCTTCTGAGAACGCAGTTTGAGTTCTTCCGTATACGATTTGTAAGAATAATTCTCTCATTGCTGTATTTATAGCATCACAAACTAAGTCTGTGTTTAAAGCTTCTAATATAGTTCTTCCTGGTAATATTTCTGAAGCCATAGCAGCTGAGTGAGTCATTCCTGAACATCCAACAGTTTCAACTAATGCTTCTTCTATTACTCCACCTTTAACGTTTAAAGTTAATTTACAAGCTCCTTGTTGAGGTGCACACCAACCTATTCCATGAGTTAACCCTGAAATATCTGATATTTGTGTAGCTTGTACCCATTTTCCTTCAACTGGAATTGGAGCACATGCATGATTAGCGCCTTTAGAAACAACGCACATTTCTTCAACTTCTCTTGAATACATCATTATATTGATTCCTCCCTAATAATATTAGTTATAGCTTGTCTTAAATATATGTAATATCTAGACCATACCTAACTGGGTCAAGATTTACCCCACTGGGCATAAATCTATCCTACTTCTATATAATAACAGATGAATCAATCCGTAACAATATTAAATTGAGATTTTTTTATCATATTGTTAAATTTTATTACTATTTTTTAAAAATATTTTTTTAAAATATTCTTCTTAAAGTGAAATTGATAATTATTATCAATTCTCTTGCTATTTATTCTTTTATTTTGTTATACTAAGTTAAAAGTATTGATAATGATTTTTATTTACATCTAGTAAAAGTTTAAATGTTTTATTCATTAAATAAAATATAATTAACTTTTTTATGCTTAAGGAGGATATTAAAATGAAAAATATTATAGAAATAGTTAATATTGTAGCAAGACAAATTCTTGACTCAAGATGCTTCCCTACTGTTGAGGTTGAAGTTATACTTGAAGATGGAACTGTAGGAAGAGCTGCTGTACCATCAGGTGCTTCTACTGGTATTTATGAAGCTGTTGAATTAAGAGATGGTGATAAAAACTTCTTTATGGGTAAGGGTGTTAAAAACGCTGTTAATAATGTTAATGAAGTAATTGCAAAAGAATTAGTTGGATATAATGTTTTTGATCAAACTGCAATAGATAAAAAATTAATTGAATTAGATGGAACAAATAATAAAGGTAACTTAGGTGCTAATGCTATTTTAGGAGTTTCTTTGGCTGTTGCTAGAGCTGCTGCTAATTTCTTAGGACTTCCTTTATATCAATATGTTGGAGGTGTAAATGCAAAAGTGCTTCCAGTTCCAATGATGAACATAATCAATGGTGGTTCACATGCTGATAACTCTGTAGATTTACAAGAATTTATGGTTATGCCTGTAGGGTTTGATTCATTTGATAAGGCTATCCAAGCTTGTGGTGAAGTTTATCATTCATTAAAGAAAACTTTAAATGAAAAAAATTACTCAACTGGTGTTGGTGATGAAGGTGGATTTGCTCCTAACTTAAAATCAAATGAAGAAGCTATAGAAATCATATTAGAAGCTATAACTAAAGCTGGATATGAACCTGGAAAAGATATGTTTATTGCTATAGATGCTGCTTCTTCTGAATATTACAAAGATGGAAAATATGTTTTAGAGCATGAAGGTAAAACTTTAACACCTTCTGAAATGGTTGATTTTTTAGAAAACTGGGTTAATAAATATCCAATCATATCTATTGAAGATGGTATGGCTGAAGAAGATTGGGAAGGTTGGAAACTACTAACTGAAAGACTTGGAAATAAGGTTCAATTAGTTGGCGATGATTTATTTGTAACTAATACTTCAAGATTATCAGATGGTATTCAAAAGGGTGTAGCTAACTCAATATTAATTAAGTTAAATCAAATTGGTACTTTAACAGAAACTTTAAATGCAATTGAAATGGCAAATAGAGCTGGTTATACTGCAGTTATATCTCATAGATCAGGAGAAACTGAAGATACTACTATTGCTGATTTAGTTGTTGCAGTTAATGCTGGTCAAATTAAAACAGGCGCACCTGCTAGATCAGAAAGAGTTGCTAAATACAATCAACTTATTAGAATTTCTGAAGAATTAGGCGAAGTTGCTGAATATAGAGGAAGACAAGCTTTCTTTAACCTAAAATAATAATATAAATCTTTTTTGAATAAACTTTTAATTCTCTCAATAAAACCTTATATTTTTATGTAATTAGGATGATACTTTTGTGTCATCCTTCTTTTATCTTTATCCAAGTGTTACATCTAATATCATCATAGTTATAAATCCAAATATTAATCCTATAGTTGTTAATGCCTTATTTTCAATAGATGCTTCTGGTAATAGTTCTGAACCTACAACTGAAACCATTGCCCCTGCTGAAAAAGCTAAAAAAAATGGTAACATACTTCTAACCCCAACAGCTGCCATTGCACCTAAAAAACCTGCTATTGGCTCAACTATTCCTGATGCTTGTCCGTAAAAAAAACTTTTAGTTCTTGATAAACCCTCTCTTCTTAAAGGTAAAGATACAGCTGCTCCCTCTGGGAAATTTTGAAGACCTATTCCCAATGCTAAGCTTATAGCTGCTCCTATAGTTGCTGATGGTATTCCTGCTGCTACTCCACCAAAGGCTACCCCAACAGCTAATCCCTCTGGTATGTTATGAAGTGTTACTGCTACTACAAGCAATATACTTCTTTTGTACTTCTTTACTATTGAGTCTCTTGCTATTTCATCATTTTCTGTTATTACCCCATATGAATACTTATCCATCATTTTATCAGCTAATATTATAAAAATTCCTCCTGAAAAAAATCCAATGGATGGTAATATAATTTCACTATATCCAAGGTTATCACATAATTCTATTGCTGGATTTAATAATGACCAAAAACTTGCTGCTATCATAACTCCAGCTCCAAATCCAAGCATGCAATTTAATATTCTCCTATCAACAGTTTTAAAGAAAAATACTAAAGCTGCACCTAGTGCTGTTATTGCCCATGTAAATATTGTAGCCGATAATCCCTGAGCAATTGGATTTAATCCCATAAACCATTCCATAATTTTTAAATCTCCTTTATTATTCATAGCTTTATCATTATATAAGCAATATATGATAAAATCTTACAACAAGTTCTAAATACTATTAAATTAGTTACTCATTTTCTATATATCAACCAAATCCTTTTTCCACTTTTTTCAATTTATTCTATTGACACAATTATCCCTATATGATAATATTATTTATATGTTAATTAAGTCGGCATGGCGGAACTGGCAGACGCACATGACTCAAAATCATGCGGGTAACCGTGTGGGTTCGATTCCCACTGCCGGCACCAATTTTATATCTAACAAGTAAAAAGCCTCGATATTACTCGTTTCCGTAATATCAAGGCTTTTTACTTTTATAAATTTCCCACTATTTTTCCCACTTCTAATCAAAAAGAACCCTATTTCTAGAATTCTTTTTGATTTATATGTAAATTAATAAAATTGATTATCTAATTATAAATATTTATATATAAACTAATATTAATAATTACAGCTCCAAAACTTCTTCCCAATTATCAATAAACCCCAATGTATCTAAATCTATAATATCTATGTACTCTTTTATTAATTCTTTTAAATTTTCTTTAAATTCCTCATATTTATTTATTGGTGTTAAAAGTTCCTTTAAAGCTAATATTGCGACAAATAACTTATTTATTTCTATATAATCTTTGTACTTATTATACCTACTATGTATTTTAGGAATTTTAGGTAGCTTTTTATTATAAAGTCTACCATAATGAGCACAAGTATTCCTAATATATGCTAATGTATCTAACCAACTTTCTAATAATTGATAGTTTGTATTAAAACACCCTCTTGAAATTTCCTTTTGTTCTGCAACAATTAAATTCTTATACATTTTTGACAACATTCCAAAAGAAAACAGTTCAACAACCGCCCATATTGGAAATTTCCCTTCATATGTTTTAATATGATGCTTAACAAAAGGTTCATTTTTTTTCTTTATTTGTTCACTTTTGATCTCATCTAGTAATCCATTATGATATTTATTATCTTCATCATAATATCCCTTATATAAATCTATATCTTTAAATAATTCTTCTTTTTTGTGAGCCTCTGCTCCATACTTAATCGATAAATTATAGGCTACATATGTTCTTAATGATATTTCTATATTTTCTAATACAGCTAAAATTAAATGCCTTAATTTCATATCAAATTTATATAACTTGTACATTTTATCAAAAGTAATATCTTTGTATTCATCATTATGTTTAAACTGTAACGCATATGCTGTAAGTCTGTAATAGTTTGTTCTCTTTAATATTTCAATAGCTCTTTCTTCATTTTCTATCTCCATATTTCTTGATTTTAAAATTTGAATTTGTTCTTCAAATGTCCTTGGCTCTTTAAGTTGAGTTATTCCCTCCATACAATTCTCCCCTAAAAAAAATCCACCCGGTTCGCATTATTAAGAGGCGTGGTGGATTTTAACTAATTTTCGATTATATTGACTTACACGGTTCGCATTATTAAGAGGCGCTGTAAGTTCTGTTAATATTATATTACGTTTAAACGTAATTTTTGTACACTCACATCAGCCTTCTTTATTCCTATTTAAAATAAATTATCTCAATATTCATCTATAATACTCTATATTTCTTTAATTTTTATGTAATATCAATTATTTTTTTGATAAATTCAAGAATATTTATTATTTATTATTTATAATTTCTCCTCATATAATTTAATCCAGCTATAAAGAATTACTCTACCACAATTTAATAATTTCTAATTAATAAAAGCTGATACAAATATTTTGCACCAGCTTTATCATGTTCATTTTTACATTATTAATAAAAAATTACTTTTAACTAAATTTACACAAATAAATTATATAAATTGTATTTTAAAATATATTTAAATCATTATCCTATTAATTCTTAAAGAATATCGACATATTATAATTACTTATATAATCTTCAATATCATATAAATTACTACTTAATGTCTCATATGATGTTGGTTTAATCTGTTTTGCAAATGCTTCATATAGTCCGTTATAATAAATACTATAAAGAGAATTCTTCTCTATGTACTTTTGCACCTTTGATTTATTATAATAATTGAATTCCTCTTTCATATATTTTCTTATCTCTTTAAGAACTTCCATAGCACCTTTTTTATCATTATTATTAAGAAAATTAAATCCTTTTTGAGCCATACTTACATAATAATCAATATGCTCCTTCATTTCTTCTTTTTCTATAATTCTTTTATCAAATTCTAATATTATATTTTTCATATAATAACCTCCTAAAATACTATATTCATTTATAAATCAGCTTGTACTAGTATAAATATTTATTAATACTACAATTATTTATGTTCATTAGGTATTTTTATCTTTCTTATAATCTCTATTTTATTTTTTGATATAAATTTTTCTTCTCCATTCGATATAATTAAATAATAATCTGAATATGTTAAATAAATTTTACATGTAATAAATATACCTTCACCTTCTAATACATAAACTCTATCATCATATATTTCCTTATACGCTTTATATAAACTACAGAGAATTGTTATCATTGTAAAATTAAATATTAATATTCCAAATATAGTTGATAACTGCTCCTTGCTGATTTCTTTATATCCTGTAATAATAATTGGTAAAATAAAGAATCCTGTTAAAAAAATTAATAACCCCCCATTTAAATATAATCCATTTCTATATTTTTTCATTTTACCATAATTTATAACTTCCTTTTCTAATTTATCTCTAAAAATATCTAATAACCTTACAAAGTTAACGGGGATTGAAATAAATATAATAATAAACATTACTACTATTAACAGTGCTATTAACTCACTAATAGTAGGATTAAATTCAATTAATGCTATTGGATTATACTTCACGCCTTCACTAAATAATTTAAATATAACTATTAATAAATATACTATATCTATGCTAACTATTCCATATCCTATTATAGAAATAACTATTTTAAATATTGACTCTTCTCCTGGAGCTAAACTATACTTTGATTTTATAATCTCAATAAAAATACTATAAACTGTCTTTATACATATAATTATTGCTGGTATTATCATTATTAAATCTTTTGCTAATTCCACCATATCTACCTCCTTATTACATAATTATACAATAAAAGACATATACACTCTATAAGTATTTTCCAATTAAATATAAACACATCATTTTAAATTCTCCATCTATTACTCTCAAACAATCTCTTAGCTTTATTACAAATTCTATATATAGTTGTTCTTGATAATCTATATTTATCAACTAATCTTTCTACTGATATATTCTTCATATATCTATCTATAAATACATTCTTGTGTAATTCAATATCCCTAAATAACCCTAATTCTATATTTAATAATTGTAATTCTATATCCATAAGTTTATCTTCATAATCTCTAAATCTTCTTCCATATTTCCTTCTCTTTACAATATCAGTTTCATTCTCATATAGCTTCTTATACTTCTCATGTTCTTGCTTTATATTTATTATATCTTTAGCCTTGATCATACTATCTCTCACTTATACATTTATCCCCCAACTTCTGAATATCTCTAAAGAAAATTTATCTATATATCCAAACTCTGCAAACTCTTTTACATTCTGCATAGCCCATGAGCTATTTCTTAATTTTCTTAATGCTAGGTTCTCTATATTTCTTACTTTACTTACTGTACTATTAAATAGCTCTGCTATATCATTTAACATCATTGGCTTTGCATTCCAACCATACTTACTTTTCAATATTTCTCTTTGTTCTAAAGTATTACAACTTTGCATAACTTCCTCTAAATTTTTTCTTAAGTTCTGTAAAAATATTTTTTCTTCTATATTCTCAAAACCATAATCTACTCCCTCTATTAAGTCAATTACTTCTCCTGTTTCATCTTCTCCTATAGGAGCATTAAGGCTTGTACAACTATTGTAAAACTTATTATTTTCTATTTCTTTACTACCTCTACCATTAACACAAAAATAAATATATCTATCTATAAGAAATACTGCATATGTGATAAATTTAGCTTTCTTCTCATGATTACAATTATATTTTTCAACTGCATTAATAAGTCCTAATACTCCACTTTGAAATAAATCATCAAATTCTAACTCTCTATTTATGCCATTATATTTATTTGCTATTTTATTTATTATGCCTGTATTTGCTTGTATAAGCTTTTCTAAGGCTTTTTTATCTCCATTTTGATATAGTTGTACTAATTCCTCATTACTCATTCTGTGACCTCTTTAACTAACCTTCTATTAACTGTTGTATAACATGAATTAACTTTCCATGATCTGAACAACTAACTATTTCTTTATCTTTTATTGCTCTTGTAAATTCTGTTCCTTTATCATAATTAGCAAATGCTTCATTGATAGCAGCTCCAATAACTTTTAACTCGCTACCATCTGAAAATTTTATAATTACTAACTTATCTAAATCCTTTATTAGAGCCTTTTTAATCTTATTTAACCTATTCCTACTTATCATTAACTAACTCCTCCAACTCTTGAACTTGCTTTTCTAATTCATCAGTTCTAATACTGTTTAAAATAGAATTACATGAGTAAATTATTGCGTTAGCCTTTTTAACATCTATTTCATCATTAGCAATCATATTAGTAACCTTGGCTAAAGTCCTTCTTATATCCTTTGGACTGCTTAATCTAAAACTTGTTTTTTTACTTTTAGTACCCATAGGGGAGTATACCCCTCCTTTCTTTCTTAGTATTTTCAATGCTTTAAGCCTATTTCCATATACAAAAAGGAGCCTTTTTCGCCCCTTTTATTGCATATTTAAATCCATATTTTTATCAAATTTTTAATTATAAGTTATTCTCCCATAATCTATTTTTTTAACTTCTTCCCATGGAATTATTGTTAAATCATCTTCTAATCTAGTATTAATAAAATCGATAATTCCAAGCAAACTCATAGTTAATGACTCTCTTATACTGTATGGGCCAATATATTTCCCTATATTATTTCTTAGATCATTTAATGCTTTCTTATTATATTCTCTATTATCTTTAGGTATTAATACTGCTAATTCTGGGTGATCTAATCCTAATAAATTCTCTATAGTTGCTAATGCATTATAGTCATCTTTATATGTATTTATAATATTTTTAAAATCTTCTTGATTCGTAATTGCTCCTGCTTCAATCATCTTTATAGTATTGGCCAATCCTATTTGATAATTTGAATCTGTTAATCTTCCTGTAGAATTATCTCTCCATTTTTTCTCTAATGCTTCAATTCCACTATTTAATATTTCTAAAGCTCTATTTTGAGCATTTTGTGCAACTTCTGTAAATGGTGTTGCTATTTTTTCTATTTCAATTTCCTTTCCTTCTTGCATTAAATATTGTCTACTTTCTATTTCAGTTACTTTACTCTTAAATAATTCCTGTTGTCTTCTATATTCTTCAATAACATTTAATAATTCACTTTTCTTACTCATTGATCTTCTCTCCTTCATCTTTCATTTTCTTAACTTTATTCTGCCAATACTTCTCCTGGTAAGCTTTCGACTTATCTTTATTTCTAGCTCTCCACTCTCTTGCATAAGCATTTTTTAACTTTCTTGCTTCATCATTCATTGCTGTAGCTCCTTTAATACAAAATAAAAAAGACTACAGGAAATATAAAACTTATTAATAGGTGCAATCTTGCACTTATCTTTAAGTTAATATATTTCCCGTAGCCTTTATATGCTTTCCACTTAATCAAGTGGGGTACTATCTTTTTATTTATTTTTATCTTTATATTTATGATATCTTAAAAAGGCCCTCATATCAACACTTTAACCGTGGTTACTATATAATTTTATTTAGTAACTACTATATACCCCATTCATCTTTTAATTGATTGACTAACTTCATCATCTCCCCATCATCTTTCACTATATCGGGGTGATATGCCTTTGCTAATGTTTTATATATTTTCTTATACTTATCTTTATCTTCTTCATTGTAGTTACTTTGTTTTTTGTTATGATAACTACTGTATGAATTATTACTATTGTAGTTACCACTGGAATTTTTATAGTAACTATATTCCCTTTGTTTATATGCTTCATATTGCCTTTTTATTAACTCTAGTAATTCTGGCTCTCTTAACTCTCCAAATACATCATAGCACTTATCATAACTATCTTTTCCATACTTCTTTTCAAACTCTTTTTTATCTACATTGTATTTATTAATTATCTCTTGATGTTTTTTATGAGTTTTATATTCTTTACTCTCCTGGTACTCACTTTTTATTTTATATTCTAATTTATCTAATTTTTTATATATAATATCGCATAGCTCTTCTTCTGTTATACCTATTATTTCAGCTTTATTACTTACATTACAAAAATCATATATTCCAGCTCCATTAGTTGCTATCCAATAATAATCCATGGTGCATATGCTCCATTGTTTCTTTTTAACTTTTCCCTTTTCCCTATAACTCTTATGTATACTTATTTTATATGCTTTCTTTATAGGTCTTTCAAATCTTTCACCAGTAAATCTATATGAATAGAATTTAACCTCTCTTCCAGCCATAATCCACTCATTTTTATATACTTCTAATTCTTTATATTCCCCATGAGAATCACTTTTCTTTAATTCCACCTCTTGTATTACACAATACATCTTATATCACCTTCTTTGTGGTTACTTTAATATTTAATGTGGTAACTACTCTATATCTACATAAACCCTATAATATCTACCCGTTTTACTTGGTTTACTAATTTTATTTATCTTAATTCCTTTAGATAAAACTTCTAATATTTTAATCTTTTCTATTTCATTCTCATATTTAATCTGTATCTTTGCCATATGTACTCTTCTCTCTTCTAACTAAATAATAGCTCCTATATTGTTTATTTCATTTAAAAACTTCAAGTCTTCTAATCCTGCTCTTAATCCTTCTCTGAAGTAGAATCTGCATAACTCTATCCATTCATTTGAAATAGAATCCTCTAACTCTCCAATCAACCTTTGTTGATCTTCTGTTGTGTCTTTTTCTAAAGCTTTATATATTCCCTCTGTTGCTGATCTATTTTGTCTATAATCTAAATTTGTATCTGTAAATTCTTTTTCTAAAGTTTCTTGTATATGTCTAAACTCATTTTTTACTATTCCATCTACTATATTTTTCATTTTTTTATAATCCATTTCCTTATCTCCTTTATTTTACTCTTGATTATTTAGGAGCATATAGGATATACTATAATTGCTAAATTACAGTGTTATCCTATGGATATCTCCTTGCTTATAGATATTGGTATTATCTATAAGCTTTTTTCTTTTTAAATTTTCTTCTTTTACCTAACATTATCTTTCCGACTTCTATTTTGGTAGGCTTGTCTGCATTTTTATACTTTTCGCCTATCTCTAAAACTTTATTTTCTAACTCTTCGCTATTGCTCTTCTCCATTCTCTTTACATTCCTTTTTTAACATCTCTAACATTCTAAAACTATTGTTAAATACTTCTATAATCCCCTTCATGACATCTTTTTTTAATTCTTCCATACCTTTCTCATTTCTATATATATCAATAGCATTTAATAAGGTTTCTGTTTTTGCTTTATTCAATTCTACCTCTAATTGTTCTATCTCCTCTAGTGTCATAATAAATATTACCTCTTTATCTCATGAAGTTACTTATTCTTGAATAATCTCCGTCCCAATTTAAAGCTATTGTTCCTTTTTTCCCATGTCTATTTTTTAATACAGTTAAGTTTATACAATTTGGATTTTTTTCAGCTTTTTTAGAGTTGTAATCTAATTTTCCTTCTTTATTTAAATTTTCTCTTATTTGTGGATTATCTAATTTTATATTTCTATACAATGCAATTACTTGATCGCTATCTTGCTCTATTCTCGCACTATCTTGTATATCATTAACTTCCAATTTCTCGTAATACTCTAAATTTAAATTGCCATCTGACTTTCTATTTGCTTGTGCTAATAACACTACACATACTTTTTCTTTTAATGCAAACTCTTTTAAAATACTTGTAACTTGTCCTATTTTTTCAGTTAATGTAATTCCACTTATACCAGTTACATACTTGTTTACATAATCAACAAATAGTACATCTAAGCCATTTTTTAACTTGTACAATCTAACTTCATTTAAAAACTTATTTATATCAGTTTCATTGGTTATATAAAATCTATTTTCCATTAACTTAACCATTAAACTATTTACCTTATCTTTTTCTTCTCTAGTCAATGTATTTCCCGTAAATTTAGAATGCTTTATATTTAACTTACTAGAAGATATTTTGTCTAAGACTTCCTTTACAGACATTTCTCCACTTCCATAAACAACTCTATTACCTTGTATAACCATATTTGAAGCAGTTTGTATCGCAAATGTACTTTTACCTACTCCACTTCTTGCAAATACTGTTATAAGTCTTCCCCTTTGAAATTTACCTACTATTTCATCTAAACTATAAAAATTACTTTTGAATCCTTGTGATTTATTATAGTTTTCTATTTCAATCAAATAATTGTTATATATCGATTCAGTATCAAGATCTTTAGGCATTTCACATTTATATACATTTTCTAATGTTTTTTTCGTAATATCTATCATTTCGTCAACTGTATTAGAGTTTATCACTCTTGTATATGATTCTTTTATCATTCTTTTTCTATATTCATCTACAAGAAATTTAATTTTTTGAGGATATGCTCTATTATTAACAGTACTACTTACTATTTCAGCTATATAGCTTGTTCCTCCCATTTGAGCTGTATTTTTATCAGCATATACCAATATATCTGTTACACTTACTTCCATCCCTTTTTCAAACATTCCACTTACCAATTTAAATATTTCTTTATGCTCTGGAACCACAAACATCCTTTCTTTAACATTCTCTTTTAAGTGATGATATAAAGAGTTATCTATTATAGGACCACCTAAAACCTCTTGCTCTAATGTTATTAATTCTTGTCTTACCATTTCTTACACCTCATTTTTTTAAATAATATATCTTTCATCATCAAAATCTATGCTTGTATCATTATTTGATTTATTCTTTGATTTCCAGGATAAATAATTCAAATACTTACTACCCTCATTTAAAAACATACCTATTTGTCTTATTCCATCTTTATCATTTCTAACTAAAAATTCATTTAACCCCCATTGATAATTACACCATTGATACGCTGAATCATTATACATAACGCTATAATTATTAATAGCTTCTAATATTTCATTTTCAGAATAATCCTTTATTGCTTTATCTATAGCCTGTTTCATTTCTTTAGTTAGGTTTCTATGCTTTTTAATATTTTTACTAATCCAAAAATCAAAAATAATATTATATATATTTTCTTTTCTTTTATTTTTCTTTTTAGATGTGTTATCTACTGTGTTATCATATGTGTTGTTACTATGTTGTTTATCATAGTCAAAGCCTTTTGTTTCCTCACTTTTACTGTGTTCATACTGTGTTATTACTATGTTTTCTACTGTGTTGTTTTCAATCTGCACTAAATACTCATAAATTGACCCTTGTTTTGGATTCTTAGAACTTGATACAAGCCTTATAATATCTAGCTTTATAAATTGTTTTATTAATCTTCTAGCAATCATTTCAGTGATTTCTATATCTTTAGCAACAACTCTAACACTCATAAAAAACTGTCCTTTAGGTAATGGTTTATTTTGATTTAATCTTTGTCCAAATTCTTTTTTGGTTATCCACATACCAAACTTAAACTCTACACTGTCTATGTCATATTCAAGTATTCTTGAATCTATTTTATGATAAGGAGTATTCAAGTTTACCACCTACTTAAACACCTTATTAAATAGCCTTAATCCTTCCCACGAAGGTTCTTTGTCCATACTCTTACAATTTTCTATATATAAACTTAATATCTTAATACTCATACCTTTACTACCTTTCTATAACAAATTTTCTCCTATATGTTCTTCTAAAAAATCATCTAACTTTGATAGTACAAATCGAATATCTCTACCAAATCTTAATACTGGAGCTCCTTCTATCCTTGCTAATCTTAAAACCTTTGTATATGAAATTCCCCATGCTTCTGCAAGCTCTCTTGGTGTACAAGTTTTTTCTAAAACTTTTCTTCTATATTCTTGTATCTTTTTATTTTGCTCTTGTAATTGTTCCATGTTATCCCCTCCATAATTTAATATTAACCTTTTCCAATACATCTACTTAGAACCACTGTAGTATGATTTTATAGTGGAGCTTGTCCTATTTTTATAAAGTATTGCACTTTACTTATGTCTTACTCTGTAGTGTCTTTTTGATATGATTTATTTTCGCAACTTATAGCGAAAATTTTTAGATATGCATATAATTCTTATCTGACAATTCAAATTTAAATTGTCAAAATCGTTTATGCCGATTTTAGGTATCGACTTAACAGATACTACTTTTATTCATTATCATTAAAGAATAACTCTTGTACTGGAGTTTCAAGTATTTCAGATATTTTTTTAATCACTTCTAAATTAGGATTCTTTACTTTTCCTCTCTCTAAGGCTGATAATGAGTATCTTGAAACTCCAATTTTTTCTGCTAACTCACATTGCTTAAAACCTTTTTCTATTCTTTTTAGTTTTAATTTTAATCCCATTAGTTCACCACCTTTTTACACACATTTGTGCTTGTTGGTTTTATATTACTACACACAAATGTGCGTGTCAAGCACAAATGTGTGTACTTTTTATATTTTTGTGATTATAATAGAAAATAAGGAGGACTAAACTATGGATAATAATATTGGAAATAATATAAGAAAATTAAGAATTGAAAAAAAATTCACTCAACAACAATTAGCCACTAAAAGCAACGTTTCTTTATCTGCACTAAATAAGTATGAGAGAGGAGAAAGAATTCCTAAAATTGATACCATCGAAAAATTAGCTACTGCCTTAAATGTTCAAATAGATTATATTCTAGGGTACTCTAACTTTAAAAGATTCGATAGTCAAATTATGCAAAATGATATTGTAGACCTTATACAACTAACTGATAACACTGATAAAGATTTCGCAAAATTAACAAGAAATATAGTAGATACTATGTATTTAACAATTAACAACTTTGTACGTAATAAAGATATCGAGACATTAACTATTATTCATGATTTATACAGACAAATATGGCAAATAAAGATACTTAAAACAAATACTGATAATTCAAATTTGTTAGATATAGATATTAATACAGAAAAACATAATTACGAAATTCACAAAAAACAAATTAATATATTACTTGATAAATTATATGAAAATAACAAAACTGATACCTGTAAATAAACACGATACTCTTAAATATTTACTTTCAAAAGAAATTCAAAAATGATAACAAAGTAGTTGCTTAAACTCAAAACTAATTTGGTGATAAGTTTTAAAGAATGGATAAAAAGAAAAGTAGTTACTTTAAAAACGTAAATAGTAACTACTTAACTTAAATCGCTCAACAATAACTTACCTTTGAGTAAATCGTGATTCGCTATTTGTAAAAATAAAATTATTCCCAAGTTGTTGGGAAAAGAAAATAATTTCTCCACCTGTGGAGAAAACCACTTTATATTTAAAGTTCGAGGTTACTTTTAGTTACCTAAAATCCAATTTTAATTTAAACTGAGCCGGTGTTTTGCCGGGTCATATTTTAATATAATATTAGCTTATATAAGCATTTTAAATTTTGAAGTATAAATTATATTGATAAATAGAAAGAGGTATTCAGAATGGCAAAGAGGACTAATGGAGAAGGTTCTGCTAAGTGGATAGTTAAAAATGGTGTAAAGTATTGGCGTATTACTATTACCACTGGCTATGATCCTTTAACCGGAAAACAATTAAGAAAAGATATTTACGGTAAAACTCAAAAAGAAGCTAAAGAAAAATTAAAAGCGTTCCAGGAAAGTAATACAGTTCATAGTGATAATTCTACTTTAGGTAATTTCTTTTATGAATGGTTATGGAATATTAAAAAACAAGAGTTAAAGGCTTCTACATTTGATAGAATTGAAGGAATATATAGAAACTACATAAAGCCTACTAAAAACTTAAATAGTGCTAAATTAACTAATATAGATACTTTATATTTGCAAAAAATAACTAATAAATTGCTAGAAAATCATACTATTAATCAAGTTAAGAACTTAAACAAAGTTTTAAGTAATTGCTTTAAATATGCTGTATCAATAAATAAAATTAAATCTAATCCTGTAACTGGTATAGTATATCCTAAAACTCATGAAGTTATTGAAGAGAAAATAAACTATATAACAGAAAAAGAACAACAAGACCTTATAAAGGCTCTACAAGGCGATAAATGCGAAGGAATAATATTACTAGGCTTAATGTGTGGTATGCGACTAGGAGAAGCTATGGCACTACAAGAAAAGGATATAGACTTCGATAATAGATTAATCAATATAAATAAATCAGTAAAATTAGTATGGACCGGTGAATTAACTAAAGATAATAAAAGAATATATGAGAATAGAGTAACTATACCAAAGACTAAAACAAGTATAAGAGAAGTTCCATTTCCTTCTATGCTTGTGCCAATTCTTAAAGGAATTATTAAAAAGAATAAAGAAAATAAATTAAAATATGGTGATGTATATTTTGATAATAAATTAATCTTTTGTAAAGAGCATGGCGAATACATAGATAATAAACAACCTAATAGAAGATTGAAATCAGCATTAAAACGTGCTGATATAGAAGCAGATATAAATTACCATAGCTTAAGACATATATTTATAACTAACTGTATAAGCAATGATATTAATATTAAAACTGTAATGGATTGGGTTGGTCATGCTGATATAAATGTTACTATGAAAATATATGCTGAAATTAATAAAGAAAAAAATCTTAAAGAATATGAAAAAATCAATAGTATGTTTAAATAGACTATCACTATATAGTCTATTTTATTTTCCCACTAAATCTAAAAAAGTTTCCCACTATTTTTCCCACTATCTTTCCCACTTCTTCGGTAAAAAATATTAAAAACCATCTAGTGATTAACCCCTCTAAAGCGTTGATAATAGTACATTTTAAGTATTAATAAAAATTATTAAAAAAATACCTTTACGATTCCCACTGCCGGCACCAATTTTATATATCTAACATTAATAAAAGCATTGATATTACTTAAATTTAGTAAAATCAATGCCTTTATTTTTTTATTTAACTTACCAATTACAATTTTAATACTTTATTTAATACAAATCATCAGCTGCAAATTTAATTCCAGACTTCTTTCTAGCTACAGTTTGAACCTCACTTACAATTAAACTATGATCTAATAATTGAAAACATCTATTTAAATCATTACTACTTATCATTTTTTCAAATTCTATAAATTCATAAATCATTCTATTCCTATAATTATTTTCATTTATAATCTTACTTTCTTCATTATTCAGTAACAATTCAAATCTTTCACATTTATTTGTTGGATTATCTTGATATATACATCCCTTATCTCCTTGAATATTATTATAAATTGGTGCCTTACATTCCTTAGAGCCAATACAAACACATTTAAATTTATCATAATCTAAAACTAATATTCCTGATGTATCTATCCCTCTTTCTATATTAGGATAATACTCAACATTTTTAGGCCTTCCAAATAATCCAACTATATAATGGATATTATATATATTTAAATCCATCAATGCTCCTCCAGAAAACTTAGGATCAAATACAGGCAATACTTTTCCTTTCTTAAAATCATCATATCGACTTGAATATTGAGAGTAATTGCATTCAACTATTTTTATTTCACCTAATTTGGAAATTAATTTTTTTATTTTTAAATAATTAGGCAAATATAATGTTGTAATTGCTTCAAAAATAAACAATCCTCTTTTTCTTGCTAAATCACTTAATATTTTAGCTTCTTTATAATTTGATGTTATTGGTTTTTCAACTATAACATTTTTATTAGCTTCTAAAGCTTTCTTTGAAAATTCAAAATGAAGATTATTAGGTAAACCTATATATACAGTATCTATATCACTTTTAAGCAATTCTTCATAATTATAAAATATATTTTTAATATTATTTTGTTTTTTTATCTTATTTAATTTTTCATAACTTTTTTTCCTGCCATAAATCCCATTAATTTTAATATTATTTAAATACGGAACTATGCTTAAAAACTCATTTACAATCATACCAGACCCAATAACTGCTAATTTCATAACTCTCATTTATTCTCCTATAAATTAAAATAATTTAGATTAATTAATATTACAATACAAATAACTTATTCTTTATCTTAATTAATAATACCTTTTTAATTAGTTTATTTCCTGAAAAAAAATAACTTCATCTTTATTGCTAATAGATTCTATAAAATTCCTAGGACATACATCTCTTGATATCTTAAGTCCAATTAAAATACCTATTATCTCATTAGATGTTACATTATTATTACTTATTTCTATATCACGTATTTTTATATTTTTACTTTGTATTTCTTTTAATAAATTAGAAACTGCCTTTGTTGAGTTAACAAGAATATATAAAGTTATATTTCGAGACTTTCTATTAATTTTCCTATCAAGATTAGCAAGTGCTACAGTAACTGCTGCAATTACTAAACAGCCAATAATTGCTCCTGAATAAAATCCAGCACCTATTGCTAATCCCATACATGCACATGCCCAAAGCCCTGCTGCAGTTGTTAATCCCCTTACTTTGTTTTTACCTGTTACTATAATAGTTCCAGCACCTAAAAAACCAATTCCACTTATAACTTGAGCTCCTAGTCTTGATAAATCTGTTTCCCCATTATATATCTTATGTAAATATATATTAGTTATCATTGCAAGTGTTGCTCCAACAGACACAAGTATATGTGTTCTAAGACCTGCAGGCCTTTTTTCTCGCTCTCTTCCATATCCAATTATTCCTCCAAAAATAACTGCCATTAAAACTCTTAAAAAAATTGAAATAAAATTTAAATCCTCTAAGTATATAACTATTTCCTTAACCACATAAAATCCCCTCCCCTAAATATTATTCTAATTAAATGTATATATTGCTTAAAATCCCAATTTGAAGTTTATAATCATGAGTGATACTATAATATAAACTAATTTAATTAAAGGAGAATATTATGTCTTTACTAAATATAAATGATAATATTGCTATTGTTGCTTGTTCTAATGGACAGCCATTATTAAATAAACCTCAAATTGAACTTCTTATTAAAACATTGAAAGATTTAGGGCTAAATCCTATTTTAAGTGAATATATTTATTCAATTAATCTACCCTTTAATGGCTCGTCAAAAGATAAAGGAAAAGCTTTTATGGATTTATATAAAAATCCTAAAATAAAAGCCATATTTGATATTTCTGGCGGTGATTTAGCAAATGAAGTTTTAGATTACTTAGATTATGAATTTATAGCTAAAAATCCTAAGCCTATATTTGGCTATAGTGATTTAACTACTGTTTTAAATAGTGTTTATTCCCAAACTAATAATCCTGTCTATCTTTATCAAATAAGAAATCTTATTTATTCTGATAGCAAAAATCAATTAACTAACTTTAGTAATAGTTTACTTACTGATACAAATGATTTATTTAATTTTTCTTATAAATTTATTCAAGGTGAAAGTTTAAGTGGAATAACTGTAGGTGGTAATATTCGTTGCCTTTTAAAATTAGCTGGAACAAAATATATGCCTGACTTTACAGATAAAATTTTATTTTTAGAAAGCATGGGCGGAGAAGCTGCTCTTATGTCAGCTTTTTTTAATCAATTGAAGCAAATGGGTGTATTTAACAAAGTTCGTGGTATTTTATTAGGTACATTTACTAAAATGCAAGAAAACAACATTTCCCCTAATATTGAAGAATTATTAGTAAAAATAATAGATAATCCTAATTTACCTATTGCTAAAACTGAAGATATAGGTCATGGTAGTACCTCTAAATGTTTAATAATTGGTAAAAATATTATACTTAATTAAATTTAAATGAACTGTTGCACTAAATAATTAGTGATTTTACTTATAAAATAAAACTAAGCTATACCTAGTAAATTTTTCTTAACTAGGCATAGCTTAGACTTTTATAAATTATTTATTCTTTATATTTAAATAAAAATTAGTTTCTGTTACTTTAACATATGGTGATACCCACAAACTAGCAATTCCGAATGTTAATGCTACAATTATCCACCATCCAATGAAAGATAATTCTAAACAAAATAAATCCCACTTATAACCTTTCATCATTTCAACACTTTCACTTAAACATTGATTAATGGATTTGCTGTTATTCTCAGCTAAAATATAATAAGCTTGTGAAAACATAAGTGATATAATTATTCCTGGAATTATAAAAAGTATATATCCTATTGCTATAGATAAATAAATTATTATGTTTAATCCTAATGTCTTTAAATAAATATTAAATTGAGAAAATAATGTTTTAAACTTTGGTTCTTGCCCTTTAGTAACTATATCCAATAAAAATTTACAAAGTCCTGTTGAAATAACACCCCCAAGAAATAAAGCTATCAAATTGCATGATATACCTATTTCAGCCATATCAAAATATTCACTAACCGTGTATAATGCGCCTGAGTCAATTAATATAGTTGCAACTAATACTGTTCCAACTGCAACAGCCCAGTACCCCCTTAATTGTTCCCTTGCATTTGCCTTTAATTCCCCTGTACTCATTTCTATTCCATCCTTCTTTTATTTATATATGATTTTAAAAAAAATTTATTCTTTATCATACTCATAAATATAATAATTGCATTCTTTCATACCTATATTTTTATATGTTTTTTTAGCTATTGTATTTTCTTTTTCTACATATAACCTTATTCCACAAATATTATTATCATTATCTGCAATATCTCTTATAAATTTATATAATGCTTTAAATACTCCCATTCCTCTAAATTCCTTATTAACATAAACACTTTGAATCCATAAGAATGTCCCATTTCTCCAATCACTCCATTCAAATGTATACATAATTTGTCCAACTACTTCACCATTAATTTCACATACATGATATATCCCCTTATTTTCATCCTTTATTATTGCTTCTACCCCCCTTGTTAAAATATTCATATCTAATATTTTATTTTCAGTTTCATACGCTAAATTATAATTATATCTTGCTATTACATCTATATCTTTGTTTAATGCTTTTCTTATATTCATCTTATTCTCCTCTTTCATTAATATTATTTTACTAAGTTAACTTTTTCTAATATTATATAATATAATAACTATTAATACAAAAAAACTTATAAGTTATATGTATTTATTCACCATTTAACTTATAAGTTTTTTGTAAATATATTTAATATTTTAAATCTACTTCATTTTTTTAATAGATTTTTTCATAGTATCCACTGCATCTTTAAATTTACTTTTAGCTTCATCTCCTAAATCTTCAATTTCACTCATTACATTACTTATTTCATCTGCAACTTCTTGAGATAATCTTCCTTGTTTAATTTTTTTATTAATTCTTTTAATTTTATTTTCAAGTTTTTCAAATGCCATATAAAGCCCTCCAATGTATAAATAATTCTAAAATTATTTTCTCCATTTTTAAACTTTAAATACATAAATTAATTTGATAACATTTATAAAAATGTACTATATAATTATAAGTTAACTTCATAATAAAATCATTTTTAATATAATTTTTGTAATTCTATTCTATTAGTAATTACTCTTTTATCCATGTAATTATATATTTATAATGCTTTGGAATTTGACTTATGTGTGGATTTACTATTTTAAATTTTCCTTTAATTCCCTTTTCCTTGCAAGTTAAATCAAAATGACACATTGCAATTCCTATATCTATATTTTTTATATTATATAAATTTTTTTCTTCCTCTTTATCATTAGAAATAAAAAAATGAAAATTTTCTCCTTGCTTCACTATTCTCCATGGTTGCTTATTTAATGCTGACGGTGCTAATCTTACATTTTCTAAAACATCCTTAAATTCATCTAAAGTAGTATGTTCTGTTAGTGGACAAGTAAAATCTCTAAAGAAGAATATTTCATTCCATGGTTTTCTATAATTACAATGTGAAACCTTTTTCATTGTCTTTTCTAAAAAACTTTTATTTTCGCTCTCATATCCTATTGGTGATATTATAGGTAAAATTTCTTCCTGATTAACTTCCATAGCTTTAGCAAATTGCCCTTTTTTAAATGTTCCTCCAATCCAACAACTTCCTAATCCTAAGGATGTAACATATAGTATTAATTCCTCCATTTTATACCCTAATTCTATTAAACTTTCATCATCATTATTTATTTTTACTGCTATGAATTTACTTGCTCCCTTTATTACTCCATATGTTCCTAATTTTGCACCATTAATATGTTCATTTGAATCAAGTATCTTAAATATTACACTTTTATTAAATACTCCATTTAATTTTTCAATATATTTATTTAACTTTTCTATTATTTCATTAGAAACTTCATCTGTTTTATATGTTCTAACAGATTTTCTCCTTTTTATTATTTCATTTATAGATTCATTATATATAAATTTATTATTCACATACTTCTCCCCCTTTTAATGCTTCTTATAAAAATTTACATATAAATAATATTAATCTTTATTATTATTTTTATTCATTTATTTTTCATATTATTAAAATTCATTGTTTATTTTTACAATAATATTGATTATTTTTTTAATTTTATATCTTAGTATTATATTAATAGTTTTATTTTTTTACAATAAAGTAATATAATAAAATTAAATAAAAGAAATATTACAAGGAGATAAAATAAATGAATTTAAGCAGAAATGATCACTGCTGGTGCGGCAGTAATAAAAAATATAAAAATTGTCACTTAGCCTTTGACGAAAAAATACATTCATATAAGTTAAAAGGTCATATTGTTCCTCCAAGAAGTATTATAAAAACTCCAGAACAAATAGAAAAAATTAAGGAAAGTGCAGCTATAAATACTGCAGTTTTAGATTTAGTAAGTAGTAAAATTAAGGCTGGAATTTCTACTGAAGAAATTAACACTATAGTTCATGATTTTACAATATCTCAAGGTGCTATACCTGCTCCATTAAATTTTCAAGGCTACCCAAAAAGTGTTTGTACTTCTTTAAATGATGAAGTATGCCATGGAATACCTAGTGAAGATGTTATTTTAGAAGATGGTGATATAATAAATGTAGATGTTTCTACTATATATAATGGCTATTTTTCTGACGCTTCTAGAATGTTTAAAATTGGAACAGTTCATCCTGATTTAGAAAAACTAGTTAGAGTTGCAAAGGAATGCTTAGATAAAGGTTTAGAATCAGCAAAGCCTTGGGGCTTCCTAGGAGATATTGCTGAAGCTGTTCAAACTCATGCTGAATCAAATGGATATTCTGTAGTTAGAGAATTCGGCGGTCATGGTATAGGTTTAGAATTCCATGAAACACCATTTGTTTCACATGTAGGTAAAAAAAATACTGGAATGTTATTAGTTCCTGGAATGGTATTTACTATTGAACCTATGATAAATATGGGTAAACCAGATATCTTCATAGATTCTGATGATGGTTGGACTACTTTAACTGAAGATGGATATCCTTCAGCACAATGGGAATATACAGTCTTAGTTACAGAAAATGGTGTTGAAATTTTAACACACTAAAAAAGTACACTTTCAAGTGTACTTTTTTTTATACATTCAATTTAAACTCCATATACATTCTTTTATTATTATAATATTTTTACATTAAATATTTTAATAATTTATCATTTATAACCTTTCTATTTTAATTTATTTTATTATTTTATTAAAACTTATTTTTTCTCTTTTAATTTTAATAAATATACTATAGAATTAATACTTGCAAGAAATATTTCAACATTTATACTTCCTGAAAGGAGACATTCATAGTGGATATAAGTCTAACAAAAGAAAAACTAAAAAATATTTATGGGAAAGTAAGCCCATTTGAATTTAAAGATAAATTACTACAATTAGCTTATTTAAATAATAATAAAATCTTAGATGCTGGTAGAGGTAATCCTAACTGGACAGCTGCAACACCTAGACAAGCCTTTTTTACATTTGGCCAATTTGCTGTTTTAGAAACTCAACGCTCTTTAAATATTGGTGATTTAGCTGGAATGGTTCAAAAAGATGGTATAGCTAAAAGATTATTAGATTACATAAAATCTAATCCATCATTACCTGGTATTAACTTAATAAATAAAATTTATGAATACGGTGTTAATACTCTTGGTTTTAATGAAGATGAATGGGTTTTTGAGCTAACTGATGGAATTATAGGAGATAATTACCCAGTTCCTGATAGAATGCTAGTACATATTGAAAAAATCACAAACAAATATTTACTAAAAGAATTATGTGGTGATACAGAATTTGAAGGTAATTTTGATGTATTTGGAGTAGAAGGTGGAACAGCTGCAATGTGTTATATCTTTGATTCTCTTGAAAAAAATCATCTTTTAAATAAAGATGATAAAATAGCACTTATGACACCAATATTCACTCCTTATTTAGAAATACCTCATTTACCGCATTATAATTTTGATGTAATTAATATACATGCTAATGAAGTAGATGAAAATGGACTTCCTACTTATCAATATACTGAAAAGGACCTAAATAAATTAAGAGATACAAACATTAAAGCTGTTTTTATAGTAAACCCAAATAATCCTGCTTCTGTTGCTTTAAATGATACTTGCATGAGTACATTAAAAAATATAGTAGAAAACCATAATCCTAACTTAATGATTATCACTGATGATGTTTATTGTACATTTGTAAATAACTTCAAATCTGTAATTAGTTACTTACCTTACAATACTATTGGTGTTTATTCATTATCAAAATATTTTGGAGTAACAGGTTGGAGACTTGGTGCAATATTATTAAATGAAAATAATATTTATAATAAGCTTATAAGCGAACTTCCAGAAGTTCATAAGGAAAACTTAAATAAACGTTACTATCATTTATCTTACACTCCAGAAAGCTTATCTTTCATTGATAGAATTGTTGCTGATAGTAGACAAGTTGCCTTAAATCATACTGCTGGTCTTTCAACTCCTCAACAAGTACAAATGGCATTTTTCTGTGGATTTGCTTTAACTGATGAAGAAAATAATTACAAAAACTTAACTAAAGAAATTTGTAGAAGACGTAAATCATTATTATGTGAAGGATTAGAACTTACTGTATTCAATGATCCTCATTATGCTTCTTACTATACAGAAATAAATATGTTAGATTGGGCTAAAATTGAATGTGGAGAGGACTTTTCTAAGTTTATAGAAAAAAACTATACTCCTTTTGATATACTTTATAATTTAGCTAATGATCATTCTATCATATTGTTAAATGGAGATGGATTTGCATCTTGTAGATGGGGATTAAGAGTATCACTTGCCAACTTAAATGACGAAAGTTACATTGAAATAGGTAAAATTTTAAGAGCTACATTTAACGATTTAAAACTTAAATGGGAAGCTTCAAAATAATAAATAATATATTAGCGTAGTATTTGATTTTTATCTTATACTACGCTTTTTTTACACTACTTATCCTTTAATCTTAACCATTTTGTAACCTTATCACTAAAAAGAATTCCATTTAAATGGTCTATTTCATGACAAAAACATTTTGCCATTTCCCCTCTTCCTGTTAAAGTTATTTCTTTTCCATTTTCATCTAAAGCCTTTATAGTAACTTTTTTAGGTCTAAGTGTATTCCCATACTTATTAGGAATACTTAAGCATCCTTCTACACATTCCTGAATTCCCTTTTCCTCTATTATTTCAGGATTTATTAACTTAATTACTCCATTTCCCATATCTATTACTACAAGTCTTTGTAATATTCCAACTTGTGGAGCTGCAATTGCTGCTCCATCCTTTGTATTATGAAGTGTATCTAACATATCATCTAATAGCATTCTTATATGCTCATTTACTTCTTCTACCCTTTTACACTTTTTCCTTAAGATATCATCACCTTCATATCTTATTTGTCTTATTGCCAATTTTTCCACCTCAAACTTTATTTATTCATTATATATTACTCATCTTTAATATAAATATGAAAATAAAACATCAGTTGCTGATTCAAAGATTATTCCAAAATTCTGTCATATTTTATCTCCTTTTAAATCTTAATTTAAAGTAGACTTCTCTTTTATCTTTTAAAAGTTATCACCCCTACTTGTTTCCTAGTCAACAATATCCCTCTTTGTTCTATATTTATAAATTATATTATAATAAAATATAAATCTTCTTTTCTATGATAATTCTATTCTCTATTAATTTGTGCCATAATATAACTATAATATAGTTTTTATGGAGATGATTTCATTATGAATACCCTAATAAGTAAATTAACTAAAATACTTAAAGATAGTAATAATATAGTTTTCTTTGGAGGAGCTGGCGTAAGTACTGAAAGTAATATACCAGACTTTAGAAGTGCTAATGGCTTATGGAGTGAAAATTTAAAAATAAACCTTACTCCTGAACAACTTGTTTCACATACAATGTATATGAGATATCCTGAAGAATTTTTTAAATTTTATAAAGAAAAATTAATATATCCAGATGCTAAACCTAATGCTGCCCACATAGCTTTAGCTAAACTTGAAAAAATGGGTAAAGTTAAAGCTGTAGTCACTCAAAACATTGATGGCTTACATCAAGCTGCTGGTTCTAAAAATGTTTATGAACTTCATGGATCTGTTCTTAGAAATTATTGCATGAAATGTCATGCTTTTTATGATGAAAAATTTATTTTAGAATCTGAAGGAATACCTACTTGCCCTAAGTGTGGCGGTAAAGTTAAACCTGATGTAATTCTTTATGAAGAAGGATTAGATGATTCTACTATTAGAGGTGCAGTAAATGCTATAGCTAATGCAGATACATTAATTATAGGAGGAACTTCCTTAGTTGTTTATCCTGCTGCTGGACTTATCGATTATTTTAGAGGTAAAAATATTGTTTTAATTAATAAGAGTTCAACTTCTGCTGATAATAAAGCAAACCTTGTTATTCATGATGCTATTGGTAAAGTTTTAGCACAAGCTGTTAATGAACTATAAAGTTCTGTAAAAAACTTTATAAGAGCCTGTAAATATATATTTTCACTTATAAATAAAGAAGCAATAGGTTCTAATAATTTAAATTGGAATCTATTGCTTCTTTATTTATATTATTGTGTAGAATTTTCTGAAGAATTTTCTATTTTATCAGATTTTTCTTCTTCTCTGCACTTACATTTATTTTTGTTTTCTTCTTTGGATTCATCCTTTTTTGATTCATTTTTACACTTAGTTTCTTCTTTTTTCTTTTCCTCTTTCTTATTATCCTTGTATTTTTTATCTTCTTTTTCTTTCTTCTTGCAAGGATTTGAAGAAGTTTCTTCTATATCATCTTGAGAAGTTTTTTTGCACTTATCTTCAGAAGATTTTTCTTCTGCTTCTTCAGAAGTTTCCTTAGATTTCTTTTGTTCTTTTTCTTCTGCAGATGATTCTATTTTTGAGTTGTTACTAGGTTCACTTGCAATAGTTTGAGCATAAGTAACGCCTTCAACCATCATTAATGCAGAACAAATCAATAATGATATAACTTTTTTCTTCATAAATTTTTCCTCCAATATTGTCTTTAGTTTCTTATAATTACTCCTAAGTATTTCAGATTTAGTATTACCATATTAAAAGAAAAATATAATTTGTCCATATGAATTCTACTTTATTAACTAAGATGTAAATAAAGACTTCCTAACCATAACCTTCTGAAATTTGTATAAAATTGAAAAAATATTATCATCATAAACTAATATTTCTAAACTTGTTCCTGAAATCATAGGTGGTATCTTAACTTCAAATTTTCCATTTTTATCAGCTTGTGCTGTTCCTACTGTTCCTTTTTGAGATACAACTATTATATTACTATTAGGAACTGTTTTTCCCTTTATATTATCACTTGATGTTGTAATTTTATTAACTTTTAAAGATGCATAATCTTCATAATCCGAAATTACTTGAGTTGCCATCATAGCATGTCCTGCTTTACTTGAATAAATCTTAAATTGATTGTTTTCAATTTGAAAATTCAACTTTTCATCACTATTTAAAATATTATAACAATCAATAACTTTATAATTATATTTATTATAATATTTTGTAATTACTTCATTTATAGATTTTATCCTTTCATTAAAATATTCATAAATACTTCCTTTTTTATTTATTGGATTATACACTGTATTAACATAAATTTCTGCATTTGGTGATAAATTTTTTATATTATCTATTATATTTGGAAAATCTTTTTTAAATTTTTCAATTTCCTTTGCAACTTGTAAATTAATTTCTTCACCATTTAAATATTTTCCTATAATTAAATCAAATGTTGTTTCATCATAATTTTTTAAAGATTCAATATTTAAATCAAGTTCATTACATAATTTTTGAATTACAGTATTTAATACATTATTAACTCCAATTGAAAGAACAATTAAATCTGCATTCTTTATTTCATTTTTTTTTAAGTTTATTAAATTTAACAAATCTGAAGATGTCATTGATTTTTCACTTAAATTCCTATAATTTAAATTTGAATTTATAGCTTTAAAAAAATCTTTTATTAATGTTATATAAGATACTTCATAACAATTTTCAGATTCAAATGAAACATCATCACCAAGTACTATATATTTATTAATTATTTTATTTGTATTTGTTGCTTTAATTCCAATTAAAGTTGGAATAATTAAAATCATTATTATCATAGTTACTACAGATATCACTTTAAATTTGGCTATTTTCATTTATAAACCCATCCCTTCATAAAAAACCCCATATATTTATTATATATCTTTTTGCCTAAAATTATAGTTTTTTTAGGTAATTTTTTCCAAAACTTTCCTTCATATTTTTCCCTTTTAATTTAGAATATTTAAATATTCTACATAATTATAAATTAAAAATAATTTACCCTATAATAAAAAAGATTATAAAAGCTAATAAAATTAACCTTTATAACCTTTTTATCTTACATATATTTTTCTAAATCTTCTGCTCTTTCGTAGGATCTTTTAATTATTTCTTTTGGATATCCAATAAAATCTAATAATTTAATTGCATTACGGGTTTTAGATATACCCTTTTTTAATTTATAATCAAATTTTAGTCCTGCATTATCTACCTTTTCGCTAAAATAAAAGAATTCATAATTATCTTTAAGTATTTCTGTAAGTTCTCTATCATGAGTTGCCACTATAGATATACTTTTCTTACTATTTATATATTTAAGAATTTCTGCTGATGCTGAAATTCTTTCAATTGGATTTGTTCCTCTAAATATCTCATCAATAGGACAAAATACAGGTATATTTAATTCTAATGCTTTAATAATTCTTAATAGTGCTTCTGCTTCAGCCATATAAAAACTTTTTCCTACCATAACATCATCACTTGGACTTATAGATGACACTATATTAAAAAAACATGATTCGTATTTTTTAGCTAGTGTAAAATTAAATGTTTGAGCAAATATCATATTTAACCCTATCATTCTTAAAAAAGTAGATTTTCCTGACATATTTGTTCCTGTTAAAACAATACCTCTTTTATTAAATTTAATTGAATTTGGAACAGCATCTTTTACTAATGGATGAATACCATCTACTATATCAATATTAATTTTGTCTATAAATATTGGCTTTGTATATTTTCCTTTTATTTCTTCCTTATAAGAAGCAATAGAAATATAGCTTTCAATTTCTCCTAATAAATAATATAAGTCTAAAATTTCTTCTTTCTTTTCTTCTAACAATGCTGCTACCTTATAAAAAGATGTTTCTTCTAATAAAAATGGTATAGTAAATACTTCAAAAACTCCTCCTCCCATATTAGCTAAATGTATGGAAACTGTCGCTTTATCAATAGCTTTCAATTCTTTTAATAATTTTTCTATTTCATCACAATATTTTTTTATTTTAGGATTATTTATTTTTTTAATCTTTTTAGCAGCTACTATTAGATTTCTTAAATACAATAAGCCTTGAGATTTGACATTTTTTCTTTCCTTATCGTTAATAAATACATTAATCCATAATAAGCAAAATGTTGCAAGTAATAAATATGGCTGTTTAAGTAATATAGATAGTACTATTGTTCCTATCATTAATATTCTTCCAAAAAATAAATATAAGTAATATTTAAATTTGTTAACTTCTAGAGTTTCCATTATCATATCAAAAAAAGTATTTTTCTTATCATATCCAAGCTTAAAATAAATCATTTGAAGTTTTGTTCTTAAATCACTATCATTTCTTAATTCTTCAATAATTTGATCTCTTTTCTCTAAATTTTTCTTATCATGCAATGGATTTCTAAGCATTTTATATAATATTGCTTCTCCTGCACTACTATATGTTCTATCTAACTTTTTAAATATCTCATCCATATTAAAATCATTCCATGTTTGATCATCTATTGTATAATCATCATGTTCTTCCATATCAAAATATGTTCTTATATATTTAAAATTTCTTTTCTTTTTTCTTTCTTCTCCAAAATCTTGTTTCATCATATCATATAATCCTAATATATAATCCATTAAATTGCTCATTTTACACCTCTTTTTCTTCTTAAACTAAATATTTTTATTAAATAATAAGCTTACTTTTATTATACTTAATAATTATAAAAATAAAAATAAACATCTATAAGATTTTAAATCTTAAAGACGTTTATTTTTATTTTTAAAAAACTTAAATATATAAAATATGTTTACCAAAAATATAAATGCATTAATTACTCCTACTGGATAAGCTTTTACTGAAAATCCATAAATTACAAATAAAACACATCCAATAGAATTTATAATTCTAAGTTTCAATATATCAGTCATTAATAATGATATTGCAATCATTATTGAGGCTGCATATCCAACCCATTCAATAAATGGTATTTCAATCATAAAAACACTTTTCCTTTATTTAATTATTGTTTTTCTATAAATTAACAATAAAAGATATTTATTCAATTAAAATTCTCTTAATATTCTCTTAAGATAATTACAAAATTCCCTATTTAAGTATATAATGTATTTTATACTATAAATACAAAAAAATTCTTTTTTTATTTTAGAAGGGAGTAATCATTTTATAATGAACATTAAAATTAACTTTAATAATATATTTAAATATTTACTGGTTATTTTATATCCATTAATGATATCTATTTTATTAGAATATAATATTTGTCAAAACTTTTATGGTACAATAAAGTTTTTAACAAGTAAACCCAATATATTATTGTTTAATATACTAATATCTACAATACTATTTTTACTTATTATTCTTATATTTAAAAAAGCTTATATTTCTATGTCTATCCACGGTGGAATATTTTATATTTTATCTTGTGTAGAATACTTTAAATATAAAACAAGTGGAAGTCATTTAGTTATAAGTGATTTATTAATGACTAAAAATTTAAGTGATGTTGGAAAATTTGCATCTTTAAAAATTACTTATCCACTAATTCTGAATTTTATAATTTTAATTTTATATATATTTTTAACATATAAATATAATTTAATACTTGATTTTTCATTAAAGAAAAGAATATATTTTAGTACTATTATAACTTTCATAATTACAATAATGCTAACAACTTCTATTTCTGCAAAAGTATTTTCTGTTTTTGAAATTAAAACTACTGTTGCAACTAATATTTTAGAAAGTAATGAACAATTTAGTGATATAGGTTTTTTACCATATTTAACAAAAACAACGTCAGAAAACTTAACTGATATAATTAATCCTCCAGAAGATTATAGTTATAATTCTATTAATGACTTATTATCTTCTGAAAGTAATGATTTTGCTTCAACTGAACCTGATGATAATAAACCTAATGTTATATTTATAATGTCTGAATCATTTAGCGATTTTAGAGTATTTAATTCTCTTAATATAAGTGATGATATTTATTCTGGTTTTGATGAAGTTGCTAAAGAAGGATTTATGGGACACTGTATTGTACCAACCTTTGGAGGATATACTACTCGTACTGAATTCGAGTTATTAACAGGTCTTCCAACCTATGCAATAAATACACCTTCTGTACCCCAAAACTTATTAAAAAAACAAGATATAATTGATAGTTTTCCTAGATATTTTAAAAACTTAGGTTATTCTACAACTTATATACATCCTTTTAGTAAAACTTTTTATGATAGAGAAACACTTTATCCTGAATATAGTTTTGATAACTTATATTTTGATGATAATATGACAGTAAAAAGCAATAATTTTAGAAGATATATTTCAGATGAATCTGTTTTTAATCAAATAAAATCAACACTTCAATCAAATAATGGCCCAAATTATATATTTACTACTACAATGCAAAATCATCAGCCTTATTATGAAAAAACTTCTGAGGATTCAGATCAACTAACATATTATTTAAATGGAATTAAGGAAACTAGTAATCAACTAAGAGAATTTACTAATTGGCTTAAGAATTTTGATAAAGAAGTTATTCTTGTATTTGTTGGAGATCATTTTCCATTCTTTACACCAGATGATGATGTTTATGGCAAATTAGGTGTTTCCGATTCTAATTCTAATTTAATATATACTCAAAAATATATTATTTGGAACAATTATGATTCAAGTATTTTAAATAGAGAAGATAAAACTATTTCTGCTTTTTATATTCCTTATGTATTAACTGATATTATTAATTCTAAGGATACTAAATTTACTAGTGCAATGAAAAGTATTATGAATGATTATCCTCTTTATTCACCTAGTATTCAAAGCTCTAAAAATAGAAATGATAAACTTGATTTAATAACTTATGATAGAGTTATTGGCAAAAACTATAGTAATGAAATAGAAACTAATACTAATTAATATACTATATACATAAAAAGTACCTAAGTATTTTATAAAAACTTAGGTACTTTTTATATAAAAACTATAAAATTAATTTTTTCTTTGCTTTATTTATTATTTTTTCAACTATTGGATCAAATAATTCAGCAACTTCTTCTTCCTCTTCTATTAATTCTATATTTCCATAATTAGTTATTACCCTATGCATAGGTAATTCTCCTAAAAGTTCAACATTCATATCCTTTAAGAAATTTTCCGTATTTTCACCATTAAATAATTTTATCACTTTATTACAATCTGGACACTTAATATAACTCATATTTTCTATAACTCCAAATACATCAATATTCATCTTTCTAGCCATATTAATTGATTTAGAAACAATCATAGAAATCATATCTTGTGGAATAGAAACCATTACTACACCTTTTATTGGAATAGTTTGCATAACTGTTAGTGGAACATCTCCTGTTCCTGGTGGCATATCAATTATTAAGTAATCTAATTCTCCCCAGTACACTCCTGTCCAAAATTGTTTTACCACATTTACTATGGCAGGACCTCTCCAAATTACAGCTTCATCTTCATTTTCCACAACAAGATTTAAAGACATTACTTTAATTCCTTCACTACTTTCTACAGGAAAAATTAAATTTTCTGTCCCAACAGCTCTTTCTTCTTCTATATGAAGTAATCTTGGAATACTTGGTCCTGTTATATCCGCATCTAATATTCCAACCCTATATCCTCTTTGAACAAGTTGCCTAGCAATCATTACGGACATAGTAGATTTACCTACGCCTCCCTTTCCACTCATTACCGCTATAATATTCTTAATTTTATTATTTTTATTATCTTGAATATTATTTAAATTACTTGATTCTTTATTTGAGCATGAATCACAATTTGACATATAATTTCACCTCTTTTTATATGATTTTATTTATCATAAGTTTAGTCTCATTATTTTTATTTGTCAAATATCCCTTAACTATATAGAAAAAGCCTAAAAATATATTTATTAATATTTTTAAGCCTTTTTACTTATATTTTTTTATTTATTGTAGATTTATTATTAGTACTTTTTATATTACCTTTAAATTTATCTCTTATTTCATATGGAATATTTAATATTATTTCTATCTTTTCACTTTTAATTTTATTTACTATAAAAATTACCATTTCGCATAATATTATAGCTCCAATTGCATCCATAACAAAATGTTGCTTTACAAAAATAGTGGAAAGTATTATAAGTATACCTATCCCTTCTGTATAATAAAAATTTTTCTTGCCACTTTTATATTTTGTATATCTCATTATAAAGTAAGTTGTTAATACATGTAATGAAGGAAAACAATTTACTGGTTTGTCTGCAGAATAAATAATATTAACTAAAAAATTAAATATATTACTGTTATTTATAATAGGTCTATTTATTTGAGTTGGATAAACATAATATATTATATAACATATACTCATACCTATAAAAAAAGATAAAAATACTCTCATATAATCTTCTCTTGACTTTATTAAAATAGTAATAAAACCAATAATTATATATATATACCAATACATATATGGAATTATAAAAATAGAATTAAACTTTATAATTCCATCCAGTTCATCTGTAATATCATGTGTATTTTTAGCAAGCATACTAGATATATAATAATTAACATTTATTATTGGTATAAATATAAACCATATTAAATCTAATACTTTTATTTCTACTTTATTGTTTATTTTTATTGTATTTAAATTAAATTCCATCTCTCCTTAACCTCTTTGTATATTTCTCTCTTTTTCCCTCTTATTACCATAATACTATTTAAATAACTTTATTTCTATATAAAAATAAAAAATAACCAAAATAAAATTGGTTATTTTTTAACTTATAATTTAATAATTTTCTATAAAAATCTCAAAATATCCTTGTAGATGTAAACAAGCTGGACATACTTTAGGAGCTTCCTTTCCTTCATAAATATATCCACAATTATTACATTTCCAAAAAACAGTTTCATCTTTTTTAAATAATGTATCATTTTCCATATTATTTAATAATCTTCTATATCTTCTTTCATGCCTTGCTTCTATCTTTGCAATTTTTTCATAAGCCATTGCAATTTTATTGAATCCTTCTTTTTTTGCAATTTGTGCAAATTGTGGATAATCCTTTGTCCATTCAGCATTTTCTCCATCTGCAGCTTTCATAAGGTTATTTTTTGTTTCTTCATGTAAAGCAACAGGATAAGATGCTTTAATTTCTATTTCTTCATCATTATATTCACTTTTTAAAAATTTTAAAAATATTTTTGCATGTTCCTTTTCTTGCTCTGCAGTTTCCATGAATATATTTGCTATTTGAATATATCCTTCCTTTTTAGCAATACTTGAATAATACGTATATCTAGTTCTTGCTTGACACTCACCAGCAAATGACTTCATTAAATTTTCAGCTGTTTTACTTCCTTTTAACATATTTTCTACCTCCATTCATTAAATTTTATTCTGTTAAATTCAAATTATTACCCCTATTTTAAAATTGACTTTTCTCACATTTTGATTTTTTATAATCTTAAAATAAAAAAATCCATCCTATTAATATTTTAATTATTAATAAAATGGATCAGCCCTTTTAATATTTATTAAATTTAACTATTTAACAATCTGAACATTTCAGCTACTGATTGTTTTATATTTTCCGGTAAATTTTGTAAAGCAATTTTTCTTTTTCTTTCATCTTGAATTTGAGCTATTCTCATTACTTGCTGTTGTAATCCTGGTGTTCTATTAAATTCTGCTACTAATTTATTAAATTTTTGTGCAAAATTAGGATCTTGTTTCATTTTTCTATCAATTTTCATAATTAACTCATATGGATTCATTTAATATTAATCTCCTTGGATTCCTTATAATTTCATAATATTCCATTTATTATTATATGTTCATAAGAAAATTCTATATCTTGCTTTATTTTCTCTAACTCTTGTATAAATTACTATTATTATTGGACAAAATAATATATGAATTTAATTTAATGAGATTTTTTTTTACATGCATATTTCAAGAAAATATTTTAGTTTAATTAATAAAATTATAGTTTTTATATTTATTCTTTTTATATTTAATAATACATCTTTTAATTATTATAGTGAAATTGCTTCAAATTCCAATGAAAAAGTTGCTTATTTAACATTTGATGATGGTCCTAGTAAAAATACCCCTTTAATTTTTGATATTTTAAAAGAAAATGATATTAATGTAACATTTTTTATAATTTCGCCATATATAGAAGAACATATTAATATTGTCAAAAAAGCCTTTACTGAAGGAAATAATATTCCAGCTTCAACACTTGCTCAAAACATTTGTAAAGAAATTAAAGATAAATATGGTAATTATAAAACTTATGTTGTCCCCTTCATATAGGAAATAATTTGCAAAATTAAAGATAAATATGGTAATTATAAAACCCCAGCCATTATCTTAATGCATGATTGTATGACTAAAACTACTACAGTTGAAGCATTATCTGAAATAATTAAGTTTTTAAAAAATGAGAGTTATACTTTTAAAACACTTAAATAATTTTTAAACTAAATAAAAATAGCAGGATACAATTAAACCTAATTATAACCTGTTATTTTTATTTATTAATATCTTATTCCTGCTGCTACAACATTTTCCTTGTTTCTTGATGAACATGGAGTTACCCCATATGTCATTTCACAATGAGGACATTTATCAATTATAGTTTTCATTATAAATATGTTTCCACAACTACAATCTATTTCATGTTGTATCATTAAAGGTAAATCTGCTTTTCCTTTACTTCTTACTAAATTAACTACAGCTTTTCCATCTCTTTTATCCATATTTGTACATCCACAACTCATATTATTTCCTCCTAGATATAATTTCACATTTATATTATATATATAACTATTATCATAATCAGTAACATTGGTTACATTCATAATAATATTTAAAGCTTATTATTTTTTGATAACATATTATATAAAATAAATTTTAATTTTAGACACACATTGCTATCTTATTAGAATATATTATAGTATATTGCGATACACTTAGGAGGATAAATTCATGAGCGGAAGAATAGGAAATTGTATTTTTAAGACAGGTTGCAATGAACAAATAGATGCAGTTGTTAGATTACCAAAAGAAAATAGAAGCTGTATATTTGGTACAGTACTTGATGAATGTGGATTACCTGTAGTAGATGCAGTAGTAGAATTACTTCAAGTTAAAAATAAATGTGATTATCCAATTCCATTAACTTATACTTTTACTGATGATAATGGACAATTTTTACTTGGCCCTTTATGCCCAAATACAACTTATATGCTAAAAATTTATAAAGACAATGCTCAAATTATTCGTAAATGCTTAAAAGTTAATTGCTTTAAGGGCTCTTGTTTAAATGCTGCTACTGTTGATAACGATAGTGAATCTAATGGCTGTGGATGTTAAATTTGATACAATTTATAATTTTATACAAAAGATAAAATAAATGGGTATGTCGCACTAAAACTTTTATACACAATATATTGCTTTAAAAAATAAAAATCAACACAATATATTGTAGTATTTATTCTTAATGCGACATCCCCTTTTAGTTTATTATAAATTATTATCTGCTGCTATTTTATCAACTATAACTTTTCTTTCCTCTCCTATAGCTGCTATTAATTTAGTTGGCATAAATCCATTTTTATAAATTCTATCATCATTTGCTTTTATCATTGCTACAACTGTAGTTTCTAATTTTTCATATGATAGTAAATCTTCTAAATATAAATCAATTAAATCCTTTAATTTTGTTGCTAATTCTTTTGGATTTCTGTATACAGCTCTCATATGTTACTCCTTACTATTAAATATGTTTAATTTTTATTTTTCCACGTTAGTATTATATATTAACTAAATATTATTTACTAGATATTTTATTTTGTTACCAAACTCTATAAAATCTTTTCTATTTTTATAATTCTATTCCTATTCTTGATGGAATTCCTTCTCTAAAAGGATGCTTTATACATTTCATTTCAGTAACATAGTTTGCAATTTCTATAAGTTCTTCTTTTGGATCCCTTCCTGTCATAACAACTTCTAAAGTATCAGGCTTATTTTTCAAGAAATTTACAACCTCTTCTAATTCAATAAACCCATTATTTATAGTTGCTATTATTTCATCTAATATTAATAAGTCATATTCATTTTTTTTAATAATTTCAACTATTTCCCTAAATCTAGATGTATGTTCCTTTTTAGCGTCTTTCTTTTCCTCATCATTCATATTCCATATAAATTTATTTACCGGCTTTCCTGGTAAAAAAGTTACATAGTCTTTTAATTTATCTAAAGATACTAATTCTCCACTTTTTCCACTCTTTAGAAACTGAGTTATAAAAACTTTTTTTTCTCTACCTGCTGCTCTAATTGCTAATCCCATAGCTGCAGTAGTTTTTCCTTTTCCATCTCCACAATATATATGTATAAGTCCCTTTTTCATAATATTCACCTCTTTATTAGTTTGTAATTTGTAGTTAGTAGTTTATAGTTAAGTTATAAATTCAGCTTGTACTGAATTTAAGAAAATATATTTTCAGAAGCTCCCCAATGAGTTTCATCCTTAACTACTAACTTCTAACTACTAACTATTAACTCCTGACTCCTAACTACTTTAAAGTACATCTGAAAATAGTCTTGATAAAGATTCCTTAATTTTAACTATTCTGCTTCTGTTTTGATATTTTTCTAGTGTTAATTCTTCACACTTTTTCATGTCATTTTCAAATTCATATTTTTGTTCTTTTGCTATTTTTTCAGAATATATAAATGAACTAACTTCAAAGTTTAATTCAAAACTTCTTGTATCCATATTTGCTGTTCCTATTGAACATACCTCATCATCTATAACAACAGTCTTAGCATGTAAAAATGCATTTTTATCATAATGAAATACTCTTATTCCTTCTTTTATTAAATCTCCTGCATAAACTAAATTAGCCCAATATACAAAAGGATGATCTCCCTTACCTGGAATCATTATTTTTACATCTACTCCTGAAGCTGCCGCTAATTTTAGACTATCAGAAATACTATTATCAATAATTAAATATGGTGATTGTATGTATAAATATTTCTTTGCTTTTTGTATCATTTTTAAATATGCCATTTTTATTTCATATTTATCACTTAAATTAGGCCCACTTGATACAATTTGCATTCCAACATTATTGCTATTAGAGTTTTCTTCATTAGCTTCAAATATTTCTTCTAATGAAACTTCTTCTTTTGTTGCATATCTCCAGTCTGCTAAAAATCTTAAATTTAAATCATTAACAGCACTTCCTGTAAATTTTATATGTGTATCTCTCCAATATCCAAACTTACTATCTTTTCCTAGATACTCATCTCCAACATTAAATCCTCCAACAAAACCAACATTATTGTCTATTACAACAATCTTTCTATGATTTCTAAAATTCATATTTATATTAATAAATTTTAACCAAGAAGGGAAAAATTCACCTACTTTTCCTCCCTCATTAATTAATTTATTTAATACATTTCTATTTAATGATCTGCTTCCAACTGAATCATATAATAATCTAACTTCTACCCCTTCCTTAGCCTTTTCTTCTAAGACATTTAATATTTTAGTTCCTATATCATCATTTTTAAATATATAAAATTCTATATTTATACTTTTTTTTGCTTTTTTAAGACTTTCTAATAACTCATTAAAAAATAGCTTCCCATCAGAATACATACTTACATTATTATCATTTCTATAGGGAGAATAATCCATAGCCTCAAGTGCTAATATCATATCTTTATTTTTTTCATATAAACTTTCTTTATTATATTTATTTTTTTCTTCATTCTTGTTTACATAACTTTTAAAAGTATTTAATTCTGCATTTTTAAATCCAAACATATTAGCATTATTCATTTTTCGTCCAATAAGAATAAATACAATAAACCCAACATATGGTGCTAAATATAAAATTAAAATCCAAGCTATAATACTATTTGTGGATCTTTTTTCTTTAAATATCATAAAGGCCATTGTTAGTAAATTAACTACATGAATTAAAACAGTAAATACCTTAAACATCATAATTATTCATCTCCTTGCTATATTTTTTAATTATAAATATATTTATTACTAATTATATTATGAGTGAATTTAAATTTCTATATTAATGTAAATTTAATTGTATTTAATATAACCGAACTGCTAAGTATTTGTTTAAGCTAAAATAAGCTTAATAGTTAAATTTTTCAAGTTTTTCTGTTAACTTTATTAAAGTGTGTCTATTTTTAAATAATGTCTATCCATATCATAAAATATGCCTTAAATTTTATAAAAGTATAGAGAAAGAACTATCGCTAACAGATTTTTTTCTCCGTTATTACGACAGCTCCTTAAATTATTTATTTACTTTTGAATAAAATATATATTTTCTCCATCACTTTTTATACTTATGTCACCATTACTTGTATAAAAAGTCTTTATTTTATATTTTTCTAATAATGAAATTAACTTTTTATTTTGATACATAAATTTAGATGATGTTATAACTGCATACTTAGGTGAAATAGCTTCTAGAAAATTACCTACTTCCTTATTATATATTCCATGATGTGCCATTTTTAAAAAAGTGTATTTTCCTGTTTCCTCATTAATAAACTCTTTCATTCTTTCATCTTCTGCATCTGCAGCAAACAAAAATTTATATTTACCATATTCTACTCCAACAATAATAGAATAATCATTTGATTTTTCATATTCGTCTTTTTGTGGTGGATAAATAATAATTTCTGCTCCATTTATATTTTTTATAATTTTTTTATTAGTCAAAATTGGTTTTAATTCATTTCTTTCAATAGCTTCAATTTTAAGATAAAAGTTTTCATTTATTACCCTTCTTAACTAATAAAACTTATTTTAATTATATTCTTTTTATCCCATAACCTTTACAAATAAAACTCAATATTTTTTTACTTTATTAATTCATTAATTTTTTCACTAAATTCCTCATATAAATTACTTATATACTTAAAAATATTTTCATTATATCTTTTTTCATAAACAATTAATACCTTATATCCAATTCTTACTATAATTTCATTATTAACATCAACAAATTTTTCCACATTTTCATCTCCATACTGCATATTTCTAAGGTATAGCTTTTGTGTTAATAATGTTATATGTATTATCAAATCTCTTATAGAATTTGCTTCTTTAGTTTTATTTAAATAAGCTCTACTATGCTCTATTAAATATTCATCATACTGTAAAATTTTATTTATTAATTGCTCTATTCCATCTCTTAATTTATATGGAAATATAAATTTATTAGCTAACAAAACTATTCCTACCCCTATAATTACATATAAAATCCTATAAAATATCAATTTATTAATATTTACAGATAACGAAGACACACATATAGATGCTATAGCTGCAAATAATGAAATCTTATAATACTCTTTAAATCCATATAATAAATATAAAGATATAATTAATATTAAAATTGTAATTATTTTTGAATCAAATAAATGTATAACCGCTCCAGTAAGCAAAATTGCTATAATATTTCCTTTAATTCTTTCTCTACTTTTTAATATAGTATCTTCATAATAAGGTTGCATAATTGACATTATAGTTATAATTGCCCAAATTACCTTATAAAATCCTAATAATTCTCCCATAAAAATTGAAAATGATAATGTTATTGCCATCCTTATAGCAAACTTAAATCTAATTGATTTTATAATAAAATATTCTCTAAAAATAACTTTAGGTTTATCTAAATAAGCTCTTTCCCACTTCTTATATATTTTATTTATATCATTATCTTTTAATTTTTCTAAATCTTTAATAGACTCTATTATTGATGTAATAGCAAAAATTATTTCTTTATATAACTGTGAAGCATTTTTATTTTTTTCAGTAATACTATTATTTATATATATAAGATCACATATATTGCCTTTATCTACAGAATAATTGATGATTAGTTCAATTAATAATAATAAATCCGACATTTGATATTTTGATATTTTATTATCTTTATATTCATAAAAAATTCTACTTAAACATGTATTTATATATTCTATATCTAAATATAGCTTGAATTGTATTGTTCCCAAATTAGTAGTTAAATATCCCTTATGCCTTGTTGTATATACCTTGTAAACTAAATCCATCATTATTTTCGAACATTTTTTTGTAAGACTATAATCAAAATTGTTTTCTAAAATGTTTTCTACTTGAGTCTTAATACTTTTTAATGCAAAATTAACACTATTTCCAAAAATAATCTTAGCATTTCCTCTCTTAATATATGTTCCAATAATTATAACTATTGCTCCAAACACTACAGATAATAATCTATTAGGTAACTCATAAATTGTTACTTTCGCATATTGTGTAAAAACATATAACATTATAAAAGGCTTATAAAATGTTGCATCATATGGAGATGATACTATATAAATAATTAAAAATATAGCAATTAAATCTATAAAAATACCACTCCAAATATTTAATGATGACAAAAATGCAACAAAAACAATTAATAAATCTAATATTAATATTCTTCCAATTCTACTAAATGGTTTAACATAAAAATTTTGCCTTCCAATCACTGTTGATGTTAGTGCAATTGGAAAAGCTATCATTATATTTTTAACTCCAAATAAAATACCTACTCCCATCATTGTAATTACTGCAACTGTTCCATTTCTAATCATTGATGTAACATTCATATTATATTTTTTAATAAGATATTCTATCATTTTGTCACATTCCTTTTTAATGTTAAATAAATACTCTTTATTACTTTTTCCTTATAAATAATTAAGTATTCAATAACTAAAATTTTTATATAAAAATAAAATGTAAAAGATAACTTTATTATCTCTTACATTTTATTTTTTAAAATTTTCTATTTGTTTTTGTAAATCATAAATTTGATTATTCAATGCTTCTATAGATTTTTTCAAATTAAATATATCATCATTTAATTTTTTAATTTCTAAAGAAGTATTATTTGATTTATTATTTCTATTTGAAGATGTATTTTCATCTAAATTTATTGATCTATTTGAGGAAGTATTTTTAGATGTACTTGTTGCTACATTAGCTTGTCCTTCATCTGTTGAATTATAACAAAATGGATTTGCTGCATTTCTATATATTGGACTATATATTCTTCCTGGTCCCCCTTGATAATATTGTTGTTGTGCATTAAATGTTATTATTACTTGTCCAAATAGTTGAAGCCAGTTACCTATAGCATTTTGTACATTAAAAGGCATCTTTTGAGATGCAATACTTCCAAAAATAACTGTTATCAAATTAAGTATTATTGGATTTAAATCTTGAAATCCCCCTGGTATATCACTGCAAGCATTTCTAGCTTTTTCATCAGCTTGTGCATTTTTATTTCCAAACTTGCAATCATTACACTCCTCATTACTTGAATTATTATTAGCACTATTTCCATAAGCTCCATTATCAGAGTTTTTATTGTTTGTTTCTGAATTAAAGGAATTTATATATTCATTTAAAATTTTTATAAAGTCATCAAAATTATTAAATCCATTATTATCCACAACTTTCACCATAAAAACTATTTAATATCATACTACTCTTAATTTTTTTATTTGCTACATAGTAAACTTGCTATTATTTTTTATAAATATTAATCACTACTTATAATATTTTATTAATAATATAATTTCCTAATATTAAATTTATTTTATAACTTTGATAAATAATATTACTTATAATAAAAATACGACCTTAATATTTAAGATTGTACTTTTATTATTTAAGCTAATATTATTTTAATAATCCATCCCTGCTAAATAGCCTGTTGAAAATGCTATTTGTAAATTATATCCTCCCGTTTCAGCATCAACATCTATTACTTCTCCTGCAAAATAAAGGTTTTTTATTAATTTAGATTCCATTGTTGATGCATTAATTTCTTTAACTTTAACCCCTCCTGACGTTACTTGTGCAGCTTTAATAGTTAAGGTTTCTCTAGCTGTAAGCTTCATTTCTTTCATATATTCTATTACTTTATATTCATCTTCCTTTTTTAAATCACTAGCTTTAATTTCACTTAGCCCTAATATTTCAAATACTACTTTTAAAAAGTTTTGAGGAAGAACTCCCTTTAAATTATTAAATATAGTTTTATTTGTATTGCTCCTCATAATCTTAGAAATTTCTTCTTTAGATTTATCCTTTAAAAAATCTAAGGTTATTTCTACCTCACCTTCAGTTAAAGCCTTATTTACATATGAAGATAACTTTAAAACAGCTGGTCCTGAAATCCCAAAATGAGTAAATAACATATCGCCACTTTTTTCAATTTTTTTCTTTTTAATTTTAGCTGAAACTACAACGTCTTTCATAGAAACACCTTGTAACTTCTTTACAAATTCTTCTTTTATAACAAGAGGTATTAAAGCTGCATATATAGGAGTTATTGTATGACCATATTTTTCTAACACTGAATACATAGTGCCGTCAGATCCTGTATTAGGAAAACTTTTTCCACCTGTTGTTATTATAATCTTATCTCCTAATATCTTTTCTCCATAAGAAGTTATAACACCCTTAATTACATTATCTTCAATAATTAAATCAGTTATTGTAGTATTATATTTAATATTTACATCATTATTTCTTAAATCATTTTTCAATAAGTCTATTACTTCATCTGCCTTATCACTTTTTGTATATACTTTTTCATCAAGTTCAACTTTATACTCAAGTCCCTTACCACTTAAGTATTCTAAAAGTGAATAATTTGAAAATGTATATAATGCACTATATAAAAACTTATTATTATTTACTATCTTATCAAAAAATTCTTCAATATCTCTATTATTGGTTATGTTACATCGACCACCGCCAGTAAGTCTTAATTTCATTCCAATTTCTTTATTTTTTTCTATTAATATAACCTCATTATTTTTTGCTGCACTTAAAGCTGCCATAATACCAGCAGGCCCTCCCCCAACAATTATAACTCTAGCCAAACTTGTCACCTCACTAAATTTCATTTGTTTATTTAGACATTATATCATAATTTATAATTATACTTTATCTAATCTTAATAAATTCTTAATTTGATTTTATCATATTAATCTTATATAATTTATTAAAATAAATAATACATATAAGCTTTAATTATATAAATTTACTAAATATTTACATTTTAATATTATATTAAAATATTAAAACTTTAAGGAGATAATTATGGGTTTAAAAAAAAGAATTTCAGCATTACTTATTTGTAGTTCAATTGTTTTAGGCAGTATAACTCCTGCTTATGCAGATGGAGCCAATGTAGTAACTTTAGGTACAAACTTATCTGCAGAACAAAAACAAATGGTTTTAAATTATTTTGGTGTAAAAGAAAATGAAGTAGTTATATTAGAAGTTAATAATCAAGAAGAAAGAAAGTACTTAGAAGGAGTTGCAACTGAAGCTCAGCTTGGTACAAGAACATATTCTTGTGCATATGTACAACCTACTTCAAAAGGAAATGGTCTTAATGTTAAAACTGTAAACTTAACTTATGTTACCTCATCAATGATTGCAAGCACTCTTACCACTTGCGGTATTACTGATGCAAATGTAATTGCAATGACTCCTCTTTCTGGTGGAGTAAGTGGAACTGGTGCCTTAACAGGAATAATGAAAGCATTTGAAGATGCAACTGGTAAACCACTTGATGAAGAAAAAAAAGAAATAGCCTCTGAAGAACTTGTTATAACTGGTGATTTAGGAGAAAACATTGGACAAGATAAAGCAACAGGTGTAATTAATGATATTAAAACAGAAATAATAAAAAACAATACTCAAGATAACATTCAAATTGCTGATACAATAAATAATATTACTAATAATTACAATGTTACTTTGACACCTGAACAGCAAGAAAAATTAGAAAACTTAATGACTAAGGTATCTGAACAAGATTATGATTATAAAGAAATGAAAGATGCTTTAAATAGTGTTAAAGATGTTGTTAATGAAAAATTAAATTCAATTGGTGAAAAAGTACCAACTACTCTAATTAATTCTGTAAAACAATGGTTTACTAGAATTGGTGACTGGTTTGCTAATTTATTTAATAATGAAAGTAAAGATTTAGGTATATTAGAAACAACTAATGATGATCTTTTAGGGGAAAATGCTAAAATTGATGCAACAGATAATGCTGCAATAAATCAAACTTCAACTGAAAAAGAACAAGGATTTTTTGAAAAAATTTGGAATTGGGTAACTAATTTATTTAGTTCTAATGATAATACTACTGACTCTACTTCAGAAAACCCTAAATCTAATAATAATACTTTTGAAGATAATTTTAATGTTGATATTACTGAATCATCTGGTGATTCTAATTCATCTAATCCTTCTGATTTAAAAGATGATAAAAATACAATAGATACTAATATTAATGAATCTAATAATTTAGAAAATAAAAATATAAATTAATAAGAGTGGATAATTTTTATCCACTCTATTTATCTCTATTTTTATTACTAATTTAAAGCAAAAGCTATTACTGTTACAGCATTAACTGTAAGTTTATTAATATCTTGAGTAAGATTTGTTAATTTGATATTCAATATTTCATTATCATCAACATTTAATACAATACCTAATGAAATGCTATTAGTATATACTTCTTTTGAAACTGATGCTACATGCTTACTTCCTGGTAATTCACTTCCATTTTCATCTGTAATTGCAAATATTATATCATTTCCACTTTCACTACATTCTGGTACTGAATAAGAAATTGTATATTTTACAAAATAAGAACATCCTCCCATGAATGTTATTGGTGCAGTATTATCTTCATGTCTAATATTATTACCAATTATTTTACTGTTAGTGAAAACTACATCGTCTTGATATTGTAATACTTGTCTATCATCAAAATTTCTATAAACAACTGCATAATCTTCAATAGATCCTGGTTCTCCTTGAGGACCTGTTGCTCCTGTTGCCCCTGTTGCTCCTGTTGCTCCTGTTGCTCCTGTTGCCCCTGTTGCTCCTGTTGCTCCTCTTAACCCTTGTGGTCCTATTGGTCCTTGTGCTCCTGTTGCCCCTGTTGCTCCTGTTGCTCCTCTTAATCCTTGTGGTCCTTGTTCCCCTATTACACCTTGAGGTCCTTGTGCTCCTTGAGGTCCTTGTGCTCCTGCTGGACCTTGTGCTCCTTGTGGACCTTGAGGTCCTTGTGGTCCTGTTGCTCCTGCTACACCTTGTATTCCTTGTGCCCCTGTTGCTCCTCTTAATCCTTGTGGTCCTCGTGGTCCTATTGCCCCTGTTGCTCCTGCTACACCTTGTGGTCCTTGTGCTCCTGTTGCTCCAGTTGCTCCTGCTACACCTTGTTGTCCTTGTGGTCCTTGTGGTCCTCTTAATCCTTGAGGTCCTTGTGGTCCTGTTGCTCCAGTTGCTCCTGCTACACCTTGTGGTCCTTGTGCTCCTGTTGCCCCTGTTGCTCCTGCTACACCTTGTATTCCTTGTGGTCCTGTTGCTCCAGTTGCTCCTGCTACACCTTGTGGTCCTTGTGCTCCTGTTGCCCCTGTTGCTCCTGCTACACCTTGTATTCCTTGTGGTCCTGTTGCTCCAGTTGCTCCTGCTACACCTTGTGGTCCTTGTGCT
>UQFE01000008.1 GCA_900540255.1 uncultured Clostridium sp. | reverse complement strand
ATGAGTGAATTAAATGCAGCAGAGAGAAAAGGAATAGAAAAGGGAAGAGAGGAAGGTAGAGAAGAAGGTAGAAAAGAAGAAAAAATAAAAATAGCAAGAAATATGAAGTTAAGTGGAATAGATACTAATACAATTGCAAAGATAACTAATTTATCAGAAGATGAAATAGATAAATTATAGTTTTAAGAGTGCTATGGATTTTAAAATTTTCAAGTGGCAAACTTATGTAAAAGCATGAGTTTGTCACTTTTTTCGTTAATTGATATTTTTATTTATAACATATTTAATGTGGGATATAATTAAAATAGATAATAATTATATTGATGGGAGAAAGTTATGAGTAAAGGTTTATTAGATCCTAAAGTAGATTTTGTATTTAAAAATATATTTGGTTCACCAAATCATCCAGAAATATTAATATCATTTTTAAATGCAACCTTAAAAGCAAAAAAGAAAATAGTAAATGTTGATATAAAAAAAACAGACATAGAAAAGCAATATATTGAAGATAAATATTCAAGATTAGATGTAAAAGCAACAACAAGTAATGATGAAATAATTAATATTGAAATACAGTTAAAAAATGAAAATAATATGGTAAAAAGAAGTTTATATTATTTAAGTAAAATGTATGAAGAGCAGTTAAATGAAAAAGAAGATTATTCAAAATTAGTAAGAACAGTGTGTATTAATATTCTTAATTTTAAATATCTTAAAACTGATAATTTCCATACAGGATATAGATTTAAGGAAATTGAAAGTAATGAAGAATTAACAGATATTATGGAAGTTCATTTTATAGAAATTCCAAAGTTACAAGATTCAAGTGATGAAAAAGATATGCTTGTTGCATGGACAGAATTTTTAAAAGATCCGGAAAGTGAAAAAGTTAGAGGGTTAGAGTTAAGCATAGAAGAAATCCGACAAGCAAAAGATGAACTTATACGAATGAGTAATGATAGTACTCAAAGGGAGTTATATGATATGAGAGCAAATTCTTTAAGGGATAAAATGAGTGAATTAAATGCAGCAGAGAGAAAAGGAATAGAAAAGGGAAGAGAGGAAGAAAAAATAAAAATAGCAAGAAATATGAAGTTGAATGGACTAGATACTAATACAATTGCAAAGGTAACCAATTTATCAGAAGATGAAATAGATAAATTATAGTTTCAAGAAGACTAAGGATTTTAAAGTTTTCAATTGGCAAACTTATGTAAAAACATGAGTTTGTCATTTTTTTCGTTAATTGATATTTTTATTTATAACAAAATACAATTTAGTTAGGAGTTAGTAACAAATTTCAAGTGACAAGTGTTTCAAATGGGGAGTGATAAGTTTCAAGTGACAAGTTAAGGAAAAAATTCAGCTTGCGCTGAATTTTATAAAATATAAAGTTTAAGAAATTCTCCAAGGAATATCATCCATAACTTGCCACTTGTCACTTATAACTTGTCACTGTTTAAAAACTAACTAAAAGTTTTCTGAAAATTTAAGTTTTAATAAAAAACTCTGATAAAATAATATATAGGTAAAATTTTCATTAATTAAATAAAATTGTAATTTTGTTTAAAGAGAATATTGATAAATTCATATATATGAGAGGTGTGTAATGAGCAAAAATTTTGATGATTTATTAACTAAATTAAAAGTAGCAAAAACTAAAAAATTAGCAGTAGCAGTAGCACAAGATGAACCAGTTTTAGAAGCAGTTAAAGCTGCTAAAGATAGAGGAATTGCTGATGCAATTTTAGTTGGGGATAGAGAAAAAATAGAAGCAGTTGCTACAAAAATAGATATGGATTTAAGTAGCTTTGAAATAGTTCATGAAGCTGATGTAAAAAAAGCAGCATTAAAGGCAATTGAATTAGTATCAAGTGGTCAAGCTGATATGGTTATGAAGGGATTAGTTGATACGGCTACATTTTTAAGAAGTGTACTAAATAAAGAAGTTGGATTAAGAACTGGTAAATTAATGTCACATGTATCTGTTTTTGAAATAGAAGGAATTGATAGATTAATTTTATTAACAGATGCAGCATTTAATACTTATCCAGATTTAAAACAAAAGGTACAAATTATAAATAATTCTGTAATGGTAGCTAAGGCTTGTGGAATAGAAAATCCAAAGGTTGCTCCAGTTTGTGCTGTTGAAGTTGTAAATCCAGATATGCCTGCAACTATAGATGCAGCACTTTTATCTAAGATGAGTGATAGAGGACAAATTAAAGGATGTATTGTTGATGGGCCATTAGCTTTAGATAATGCATTATCAGAAGAAGCAGCACATCATAAAGGAGTAACTGGTCCAGTTGCAGGAAAAGCAGATGTATTATTACTTCATGATATAGATGTAGCAAATGTTATGTATAAATCTTTAACTTATACAGCAAAAACTAAAAATGGTGGTATATTAGTTGGAACATCAGCTCCAGTTATTTTAACTTCAAGAGCAGATAGTTTTGAAACAAAAGTAAATTCAATTGCATTAGCAGCATTAGTTTCAGAAAGGAAAAATAGTTAGGAGTTAGTAGCAAGTGTTTCAAGTGACAAATTGCAAGTGACAAATTGCAAGTGACAAATTGCAAGTGACAAGTTTCAAGTGACAAGTGACAAGTTAGGGAAAAAATTCAATTTAGGTTCAGAATAGTTAGTAGTTAGAAGTTAGTAGTTAAGGAAAAAATTCAGCTTATGCTGAATTTTAGAAAATATAAATTTAAGAAATGCCAAAAGAAATTTCATCCATAACTAAAAACTACTCACTAAAAACTACAAACTAACTAGGGGAATTTCATTCACAACTTGCCACTTGTCACTCATCACTTGTCACTATTTAAGAACTACAAACTAAATATAAGCGGGGAGTGAGAATTATGGCATATAAATTATTAATAATAAATCCAGGTTCAACATCTACTAAAATAGGTGTGTATTCAGGAGAAAAGGAAGTTTTAGTTGAAACATTGAGACATTCAGCAGAAGAAATAGGAAAGTATGATACTATTTTTGACCAAAAGGTTTTTAGAAAAGAAGTTATAATGAAGGTTTTACAAGAAAATAATATAGATGTTAATTCATTAGATGCTATTGTTGGAAGGGGTGGTATGCTTAGACCAATTCCAGGTGGAACTTATGAAGTAACAGATAAATTATTAGAAGACTTAAAAGTTGGAGTATCAGGTCAACATGCTTCTAACTTAGGTGGAATTTTAGCTCATGAAATTGCAAAAGAAGTTGGAATAAAATCATTTATAGTTGATCCAGTTGTTGTTGATGAGTTACAGGACATAGCTAGAATTTCTGGTATGCCTGAACTTCCAAGAAGAAGTATTTTTCATGCATTAAATCAAAAAGCAGTAGCAAAGAGATATGCAAAAGAAAATAATAAAAAATATGATGAATTAAATCTTGTTGTAGTTCATATGGGTGGAGGGGTGTCAGTTGCTGCTCATAAGAATGGACAAGTTATTGATGTAAATAATACATTAGATGGTGATGGACCATTTTCACCAGAAAGAGCAGGTTCAGTTCCAGTTGGAGATTTAGTTAAACTATGCTTTAGTGGAAAATATACTGAATCAGAAGTATATAGTAAAATAGTAGGTAAGGGTGGATATGTTGCATACCTTAATACTAATGATGTTAGGGAGGTTTTAAAGGCTATAGAAGAAGGTGATAATCATGCAAAATTAATTTTTGATGCATTTATTTATCAAATTTCAAAAGCTATAGGTGAAATGTCTGTTGTTCTTAAAGGTAAGGTTGACACAATAATATTAACAGGGGGAATTGCTTATTCACCAGTAGTAATTAATGCAATTAAAGAAAATGTTAATTGGATTAGCAATTTAACAGTTTATCCAGGAGAGGATGAGTTATTAGCATTAGCACAAGGTGCAATTAGAGTTCTTGATGAAGAAGAAGAAGCAAGAGAATATTAATTAATATCTTTCAAACAAAATTGTAAAAATATGATTTTGTTTGAAAGATATTTTTTTATAATTAGTCTTAACTTTTACATATACAATCCGTATAATTAAAGTATTAACGTTTTGAGGTGATTAAATGTCAGGTAGCATACAAGGATTAAATAATATAAATACTATTTTACAACTTAAGAATCTTAACAAAACAAGTAGTACAAATACAAGCTCAATAAGTGATTTAAGCAGTCTTTCTGGATGTAAATGTAACTCAGGATTAGAATCAATTTTAGGACTTAGCTCTATTAATGGGTTAACTTCAACATCAGATTCAAGTTCTACTTCAAGTGCATTTAACATAATGTTTACTAGTTTACTTAATGCAATAAGTCAAAAAAATAAAACAGTAAAAAATGAAAGTGAAAAAGTTTCATTAGAAGGAATATTTAATACATATAATAATTCAATATTAAACGCTGGAAATATAAGTAATAAAAATTATGTAGCAGCAGATGTATCAAATTTAACTGTAGATGAAAGAATAGAAAATGCAGTTCAATTATATTCTAATAAATATGGAGTTGATTCTAATTTAGTAAAAGCAATAATAAAAACAGAATCAAACTTTGAGCCTAATGTTGTATCTTCAGCAGGGGCAAAGGGGCTTATGCAATTAATGCCTGAAAATTGCAGAGATTTAGGTGTGGAAGATCCATTTAATATAGAACAAAATATTGAAGGTGGAGTAAAACATATAAAAGAATACATAGATAGATACAATGGTGATGTTGAAATGGCACTTATGGCTTATAATGGTGGGCCTACAAGAATGATGAATAGAGGAGTTAAATCAATGGCTGATATTTATAAAATGCCAAAAGAAACACAAAATTATGTTCCAAAAGTAATGAGTTATTATAGAGGTTTTGCAAATGGAAATTAGAGGGATACAACCAAGTAGAACTATAGGAATTAAAGATAAAGTTGTTTCTAATAAAAGTGGTTTTTCAGAAAACTTCATGAAATCCTATAAATCTGCAACTAAAGAAGAACTTGAAAATTATATAAAAGACATTAAGAAAAAAGGAAATAAATTAATTTTAACAAAAAGCTATGTGGATGTTAAAAATTATAAGACAACTATTAAAAATTACTTAAAAGCAGTAGTAGATTATACTTATACATTAAATAAAAATATAGGATTTTGGGAAAATCAATATTATTCTACAGTTGAAACTATTAATAAAAAATTAGAAAGCTTAACTAATGAATTATTAAGTGAAGAAAAAGAAAACTTAGATATATCTTCAACAATTGACATAATACAAGGTTTATTAATAGATATTTATAAATAATACTATGAAATTTCATAATCAATATATTAAATTATGACAAAATATAATGTAGAAAAGTGGTGAAAGTATGACAAAAGAAAATTTATATGAAGTAGAATTTGAAACATTAAATAAAAAAGAAATAACACCATTTGAAAGTAAGGCTGCTATATTAAATTCAAAGTTAGATGTTAGTGTTATTTTAGGAAAATGTAAAAAAAACATAAAGGATATAGTGAACTTACAAGAAGGTGACATTATTTTCTTAGATAAAACTATAGATGAAAATTTAGATATTTATGTTAATGATAAATATGTTGCTTCTGGTGAAAGCATAAAGATAGAAGATAAGATATCTGTTAGAATAACAGATTTTAATTTAATACATGAATAAGTTTTACATATTTAAAGGGGGATGTGGCATTAAGAATAAATACTACAATAATATTGTGTTGATTTTTATTTTTTAAAACAATATATTGCGTATAAAATTTTTAGTGCGACATCCCCCTTTTTTGTTAACAGCAATAATAATAGTTGTTTATCAATAAAATTCAAAATAATAAATATAACTAATAATGGGATTTGTTACTAATAAAGTTCCAAATAAGAAATAACAGTAATAGCAACAACTTGTCCATCCGTAAAATACTAATAATAAATATCAGTAACAACTTGTCCATTCATATCATAAAAGTACCACAACATAAAATATCCCCTTTTACTTTAAAATAAATAATTATTTTCATAAATTTTTTATAAAAGCTAAACATAATTAAAGATAAGCCGATAATTAAACTTAGGAATAAGTCCATGAAAGAATGGAGGTATATTAAATATGAAGATAAATTCTGTAATGGCAAATAATGCGGTGAATATGTATAATAAACAAAAACAACATACAAAGATAGAAATGGGAAGTAAACAACTAAAAGATAAAGTAGAAATATCAAGAGATGCTAAATACTTAAATAAGATAAATAACGACAATGAAGAAGTAAATTTAGAAAAGATTAATGAAATAAAACAAAGGATAAAAAGCGGAACATATAATATAGATTCAAGAAGCTTAGCAAAAGCCATACTAAAGCAGGGGCAAGCTTAGTAAGTGACAAGCTTAGTAAGTGACAAGTTTAGTAAGTGGCAAGTGGCAAGTTAAGGAAAAAATTTCAGCTTAGGCTGAATTTTTGAAAATATAAATTTAAGAAATTTCCTAAGAAATTTCAACCACAACTTGTCACTTGAAATTTGTCACTTAAAACTGTTTTACAAATTAAAAACGGGAGTGTAGTAAATGAATTCTGAATTAAAAGTAATTATTTTTGAGCAAAAAAAGATATTACAAAATTTGTTGAAATTATTAGATGAACAATACAACTTAGTTTTAAATAAAGATGTTATTGCATTAGGAAAAATAGCAGAAGATATAGAAGAAGAGGGAAAAAAGCTAGCAACTATTGAAATAAAAAGAAGAAATATTGCAAGTGAAGAAGAATTTAATAATTTTATAAAAAATACAGATGATGAACATATTACTAATGTTTATAATGAAATGAAAGAACTTCTTACTAATTTACAAAAGCAAAAAGACATTAATAATACTTTAATAAAACAAAGATTATTTTTTACAAATAAAATGATTAATGTTATAAAGCCATCAAAAAGTGTTAATACATATAATGCTTATGGAAAAGTAGGAAGATAGCAGGAGGAAAAGTTATGTCAGGATTATTATCAACCCTTAATACAGCAAAATCAGGAATGAATGTAAGTCAAGTTGCAATACAAACAACTTCACATAATATAAGTAATATAAATACACCAGGATATTCAAGACAAAGAGTAAATCAAAGTGCAAGCAGTCCTTATAGTATGCCAGGAAAAAATAGTAACTTTGGTGCAGGGCAAATAGGAACAGGTGCACAAATAGATGATGTAACAAGAATAAGAAATTCATTTTATGACTATCAATATAGAAGTGAAAGTCATCAATATGGAAACACAAGTGTAAAATATGAATACTTTAAAAATATAGAAGGCATATTTAATGAACCATCAGATACTGCAATATCTTCTTCATTAAATAGCTTTTTTAATAGTTGGAGTGAATTATCAAAAGACCCACAAAGTTCTGGGGTAAAAAGTGTTGTAATAGAAAATGGAAAATACTTATCTAATAGTATTAATAGTGCCTTTAAGAGATTAGAAAGTTTAGAAGAAGGTTTAGATAAACAATCAGAATATATAATGGATGAAGTAAATTCAATGCTTTCACAACTTGATAAGCTTGAAAAAAATATAAAAATAATTCAAGGTTCAGGAAAAAGTCCTAATGATTTTTTAGATCAAAGAGACCAATTATTAGATAATTTAAGCTTTAAATTAAATATAAATGATAAAGATGTAAAAGCTACATTAAAAAAAGCTTATGATGCAAATGGAAAAGTTACTTTAGATGATTTAACAAAATCAGGAGTTAAAATTTCTGGTGAGTTAGAAGGAACACTTTCCATGAAGCAAGAAATAAACAAATACAAAGATGGTTTAAAACAATTAGCAAATACTATTACAAATAATGTAAACAAGGCAGCAGGACAAGAGATATTTAAAGCGAAAGATGGAGAACTTATTTCTATAAATCCAGAAATGTTACAAGAACCAGAAAAAATTAATGTTACAGCAGATATAGCTCTTAAAGTTTATGAATTAAAATCAGAAAAAGTAAATATTAATGGAAAAGACATGACTATAAATACTTTTTATAATAGTATGATACAAGATTTAGGACAATCATCTGCAGCAGTTATAAGAGATGAAAGCAATCAAAGTAAGCTTTTAGAAAACATAGATAGTTCAAGAAGTAGTGTATCTGGAGTTTCATTAGATGAAGAAATGATAAGCTTAGTACAGCTTCAACATACATATAGTGCAAATGCAAAAGTAATGTCAACAATAGATTCATTATTAGATGTAGTTGTAAATGGATTAGTTAGATAAGATAAATTGAGTTAATAATTATAAATTGTTAATACCAAATAATAAAGCAATTAAATAAAAGAAATAAATTAGTTAGATAAGGCAAATGAGTTAGTATATATAAAATATTAGCACCAAATAAAGCAGTTAAATAAACGGAGGATAAAGTAAATGAGGGTAACTAGCAATAATATGATGAATAGTTATTTAAAAGATGTTCAAAAAAATCTTCAAGGAATGAACAAAATAAATAACCAAATAAGCACAGGAAATCAAGTAAATAAAGTATCTGATGACCCACTTAAGGCTGTAAAAATAATGAACTTAAATAACGAAATATCAGATATAGAAAGATATAATTCTAATGTTGATGAAGTTAATGGATGGTTAGATATGACAGATAATGCATTAGATAAAGTAGGAACACTTAGTAGTGAAATAAAAACACTTTTAACTTCTATAAGTGGTACTTTTAGCAAAGATGAAATGAAGGCAGTTTCTTCAGAAGTTAATGAAAAAATAAAGCAAATAGGAGAAGCTTTTAACACTAGCTATGGTGGAAAGTATATATTTGGTGGAAGTATAACAGATGAGCCACCTGTAAAAGTAAATGTTGATGAAAATGATGGAACAGTATCATTAGTTTTTAGAAATACTAATGATGAAGGAAAACCTAATAAAGGATTAAGCGATAACTTAAATGTAAGTGTATCAAATGGAATAAATTTTAATTATAACTTAAATATAAATGAAGTAAGCAATTCTGGTGATGCTTTTGATATATTTGAAGAAGTATCAGATGCTTTAAAAGGAGATACTGCTGATTTTGAAAAGCTTGGTGAACTATCAAAAAAATTAGATTCATATTTAAGTGATATTTTAAATCAACGTTCTGTAGTTGGGGCAAGAAGCAATACAATTCAAACTATAAAAAATACAAATGAAGAAAATAAAATAGAAATGAAAGGTGTTCTTTCAAATATTCAAGATGTTGATGTTGCAGATGCATTTATTAAATATAAATCAGCAGAAATGGTTTATACTGCAAGTTTACAAGTTACAGCAAAAATATTTAATAATACTATATTAGATTATTTAAGATAGGGGAATAATAATATGGATGTAATATTTAAGAAAGGTATACCAGGTTTTGATAATATTAATGATTTTACTATAAAAAGTTTAAAGGATAATGATAAATTCAAAATATTAGAAGCAAAGAATGGAGAAGTTAGTTTTGTTACTATTAATCCTTTTGAAGTTTATAGTGATTATGGATTTGATTTAACAGATGAAATTATAAAAGAACTAGAAATAAAAAGTTCAGAAGAGGTGCTTGTTTTAAGTATAATAACTCTTGGTAAAGACTTGAAAAGTAGCACAATGAATTTACAAGCACCTTTAATCATAAATGTAAAAAATAATTTAGCAAAGCAATTTATAATGCAAAATAGTGAATATAAAACTAAACATCCTTTAATAAGGAGAGATTAATATATGTTAGTTATTACTAGAAGAAAAGATGAATCATTATTAATTGGTGATGATATAGAAATTAAAATAGTTAAAGTTGAAGATGGTAGTGTAAGGTTAGCAATTTCAGCACCGAGGGATATTACTATACTTAGAAAAGAAATTTTTGAAAGAGTAAAAGAAGAAAATAAAGAAGCAATAAGCGGAAATTTAGATATTTTAAAGGAATTTAAGTAGGAGGAATACAAAATGGCAAGCTCAAATCCATATAATGCATACAAGCAAAATAGTGTAAAAATGGCATCAAAGCAACAATTGCTTTTAATGCTTGTTGATGGTGCAGTTAAATATACTAAAATTGCAAGATTAGCAATTGAAAAAAAAGATATAACAAGAGCACATAATGAGTTAGTAAGAGTTCAAGATATTTTCACAGAACTTATGGTAACTTTGGATAAAAGTGCTGGACAAGTATATGAAGATTTATATAAAGTTTATGAATACATAAAATCAAGGTTAATAGAAGCAAATATTAAAAAAGATGTAGCAATTATTGATGAAGTTTTACCTCTTATTGAAAATGTAAGAGATACTTGGTATGAGGTAAGTAAAAAATCAAAAGGATTATAAGGGGTGATTAAATGAATACAATTAATTCTAATAGAATAACAGGTTTAGCAACTGGTATGGATATTGATGAAATGGTAACAAATATGATTACTGGTGAGCAAAGCAAAGTTGATAAAGCAGAACAAAAAAAGCAAACACAAGTATGGCAACAAGAAATTTATAGAGATGTAATAAAAGATGTTAAAGGATTATATGATAAATATTTTAGTGCAACATCATCAGATTATATTTTAAGCAGTAAAGTTTTTTCAAGTATAACTATAAATAGCTCAAATAGCAGTGTTATTACAGCAAGTGCTAGTGCAGGGGCAAGTGAAGTTAATTATAAATTTGAAGTAACTCAACTTGCTACAGCACCTAAATTAAGCAGTAATGTTGAAGGATTAACAAAATCAACTAAATTATCAGATTTAGGTTTAGAAGAGGGAGCTACTTTTAAAATAAATTATGGAGAAGAAAAAACAAAAGATCCTAATGATGAAAATAAAGAAATAACAGTAAAAAAAGGCACTAAAGAAATAACTATAGAAAAAGATGATACTATAGAAACCTTAGTAAAGAAAATAAATGAAAGTTGTAATGGTGAAGTAAAGGCTACATTTAGTGAAATGACAGGAAAGTTTAGCATAGAAGCTAAAACAACTGGTGCTGATAGCAAAATTAATATAGTATCTTTAGTTAAAGAAGATAATGGTAGTTATGTTGAAGTAAGAGGAAAAAATCCATTAGATGCTTTAGGAATTGAAGCAAGTGCAAATGGGCAAAACTCTTTAGTTAATGTTAAAGATAGCTTTGGAAATATTATTAGACAAAACATGGAAAATGATAGTAATACTTTTACTTTAGATGGAATTACATATAATTTACATGGAACTAATGTTGGTGAAACTGCATCAATAACTTCAACACAAGACACAAAATCTACAGTAGATAAAATGAAAGCATTTATAGATGAATATAATTCTATGATGGATAATGTTTATGATTTAGTTACTCAAAAGAAAAATTCAGATTATCCACCTTTAACAGAAGCTCAAAAAGAAGAAATGAGCGAAAAGGAAATTGAAAATTGGGAAAAGAAAGCAAAAGCTGGAGTTTTAAGAAATGATAATGAATTAAGAAAATTTATTGAGGATATGAAAGGTGCAGTTTATGGTGAGTTAGAAGGATTAGGCATAAGCTTAAGTGATATAGGAATAAATTCTGTTTCAGATTATAACAAGCCAGGGCAACTTTCTTTAGATGAAGAAAAATTTAGCAAAGCATTAAAAGAAAATGGAGAATTAGTTTATAAAGCAACAACAGCTGGTTTAGAAAAAATAAAAAAAGTAACTTATAATTATGCAGGAAGCTCTGGTAGTATATTTGCTAAAAAAGCAGGTATAGAAAAAACATCAACAGCAGTAAATAACCTTTTTTCTGAGCAAATTAAAAAACAAGAAGAACGTATAAAAGAATTAAAAGCTAAGATGCAAGAAAGACAAGAAGAATTATATGCAAAATTTGCATCATTAGAATCTAGTATGAATACTTTAAATTCTCAAATGAATTACTTAATAAATAGTATGAGTAGTTAAGGAAAATATTTATGATAAATTTATATAAAAGCATATCAGAAAAAATTTTAGAAATAGTTAGTGCAAAAGAAGTTGATGAAAAAAAATTAGCTATTGAGTTAAATAAAAGGCAAGAATTAATTAATAATTTAAAAGATGAGGAATTAAAATCTTTTAAAGAAGCTTATAATACTGAAAAAATTTATGAGTATGATGAAAAAATAAAAATAAAATTAAAATCTCAAATTCTATCAGTGAGAAAAGAGTTAAGTGAATATAAATTAAACAAAACTGTTAATACTGCTTATGCTAATATGAATAAAAACAACTTAAATATTTTTTCAAGAAAAGTATAAAATGTTAAAATCATAAACAAAAGACAAGGATGTCAAATAATAACTTAGGAAAAGTATAAAAATGAGGATTAATACAAACTTAAATGCCATGAAGGCAATAAAAAACTCTAATAAAAATGTTTCTTCATCTGGAAATTCAATGAAAAAATTAATTTCAGGGTTAAGCATTAATAAAGCAGCAGATGATGCAGCTGGATTAGCTATATCTGAAAAGATGAGAAGTCAAATAAGAGGGTTAAATCAAGCAGAACAAAATGCACAAGATGGTATTTTAATGCTTCAAACAGCAGAAGGGACTATTGAGGAAGTTGGAAATATAGTTCAAAGAATGAGAGAATTATCTGTTCAATGTGCAAATGAAAGCAATTCTGGAGAAGATAGAGAAAAAATAGTAATAGAATTAAATGAGTTACATGAAGAAATTGATAGAATATCAAACTCAACTCAATTTAATGAAAAAGACTTATTAAATGGACAAACTGTGATAAGAATTGAAAAGCAATATACTATTACAAAAGGTGCAACAATGAATGATCAAATTTCTAAAATACAAGTTCAAAGGGGATTTGATTTTAGTGATTTAGACCTTGGAGGATTAGGCTTTGTAAGTCATAAACAAGGTGAAATTAGTTTTGAGCCTGGAAAAAATATTAATTATAAGGTTTCTGTAGATAATATGGTTAATCAAAAAGTACAACCTGGTGCTACAATAACTATAAATGATTCAAATGGAAAATATATTAAATTTGCTGTTAAACAAGAAATAGATTTAAATATTGCAACTCAAGTTAAAATGATAAATGTAGCACTTAAGGAAAAAGAAATAAAGGGAAAAGAAATTAAGTTGCAAATTGGAGCAAATACAGATAGCTCTCAAACATTAAAAGTTAAAATAGATAGCATGAGCACAGAGTCATTAGAAATAAGCAAAGATGATATATCAAATATGAAAAAAGAAGGCAGTAAAGGAACAGAAGCTGCTACAAAAATGATAGATAATTTAGATGATGCTTTAGAAAGAGTTAATGTTTCAAGGGGGAACATTGGTGCAATGCAAAATAGATTGCAAACAGCTTCATCTAACTTAAATACTATGAATGAAAACTTAACTTCAATAGAATCAAGAATTAGAGATGTAGATGTTGCAAAAGAAATAATGAATTTATCAAAAATAAATTTAATAACTCAAGCAAATCAAGCAATAATGGTGCAAGCAAAATCTCAACCAGAAGCTGTAATACAGTTATTAAAATAATAAAAGATATTATAATTAAAAATAATTTTAATATTTTTTAAAAAAAGTATAAAGTATTAAATTTATTAACCGATATATAAATATGTAAGGCAAAAAAGCCAAAAGACAAGGATGTCAAATAAGAAAAACTAAGGAGAGTAAACAAATGAGAATTAATACTAACTTAAATGCTATGACAGCATTAAACAGTGCAACTAAAAACACAGCTTTAGCTGGAAGCTCAATGGAGAAATTATCTTCAGGATTAAAAATCAACAAGGCAGCAGATAACGCTACAGGATTAGCTATATCTGAAAAAATGAGAAGCCAAATTAGAGGTTTAGACCAAGCATCTCAAAACACTCAAGATGGTATTTCAGTAGTTCAGACTGCAGAAGGTGCAATTGAAGAAGTTGGAAACATTGTTCAAAGAATGAGAGAATTAGCAGTTCAAGGTGCTAATGAAACAAACACTGGTTCTGATAGATCTAAGATAAGTGAAGAATTAACTCAATTACATGAGGAAATTGATAGAATTGCAGAATCAACTCAATTTAATGGAAAAGATTTATTAAATGGAAAAAATACAGTAAGAACTGAAATACAACATGAAGTTACAATACCTAATGGAGCTACTGCTAAAATAAAAGATATTGAAGTACAAGATGGATTTGATTTTGATGATTTAAAAGAACTAAAGATTAAAACAAAAGCTGGTACAGGAGGAAAGGTTGGAACAATAGAGTTTGAAACACCTGATAAAGCAAAGGGATATGGAATTTCTGTTACTAATATAAACAATGATGGAAAAATACAGGAAAATGGCGAAATAACTGTAACTGATTCAAATGGAAAAAGTATAAAGTTTACTGTTAAGGCTGAGATAGATGCTACTGCTAATGCTTTAGAAATAGGAACTATAGGAACTAAAAATGTAGATATATCAGGAAAGGAAATAAGCTTACAAGTAGGAGCAAATACTTCAGATTCACAAACATTAAAAGTTAAAATAGAAAATGTTAGCACAGATTCATTAGGATTAGATGGTGATACAATTACTAAAATGGCTAAAGAAGGAAAAAAAGGAACTGATGCAGCTAATACAATGATAAAGAGCTTAGATAAAGCTTTAGAGAGAGTTAACACTTCAAGAGCAAATCTTGGTGCAATGCAAAATAGATTAGAAACAACAGCTTCTAACTTAACAACTTCAAATGAAAACTTAACAGCAGCAGAATCAAGAATTAGAGATGTTGATGTTGCAGAAGAAATGATGAACTTATCTAAGTTAAACTTAATAAACCAAGCAGCACAAGCAATGATGTCTCAAGCTAAATCACAACCAGAAGGTGTAATGCAATTATTAAGATAATTATCTTAATAATATATAAGGATAAAGCAAAAGCTTTATCCTTTGTTAATATATAAGAATAAATAAAAAATATTTATTGTTATATATTAATAAGGAAAAATAAAAAATGGAGGAATAACAAATGACAAAATTTAATGTTTTAAGTATAGATTATTATAAAGAATTTGAATGTATAGGAAATAAGTGTGAAGATAATTGTTGTAAGGATTGGAAAATCACAATAGATAAAAAAACTTATAATAAATACAAAAAGCTTCCAGCTAGTGATTTTTCAAAAAAATTAAATAATAATATAAATAGAAATAGAAAATCTAAAAATGATAAACATTATGCAAAAATTAATTTAATAGATAAAAAATGTCCAATGTTTTCTAAAGATGGCTTATGTGAAATTTATTTAAATTTAGGTCCTCAAAATATGTGTTATACTTGTAGAACATATCCAAGAGTATATAATTTAGTTGATAATACTATAGAAAAATGTCTTACAGTATCATGTATAGAAGTTGCAAGAAATATTTTATTAAGAAAAAATCCTATAGAATTTAATTTAGATGTAGTTGATATAAAAGAAGAAATAGATGCAGTTAAAGTTGTAAATACTAATAAAGGTAAAAAAATAAATGAAAAATGCTTTAATGAAATAAGAGAATTTTCTATAGTTTTAATTCAAGATAGAAGATTTACTATTGAAAATAGATTAGCTATTTTAGGATTATTTATTAATAAATTAAATGAGCAATGTAATAATAAAGAAGTTATAAACCTTATAGAAAATTATAAAGCTTCAATTGAAAATGGTGTTTATGAAAACTTATTAGAAAAATTAATAAAAGAAGATAAATTTGATGCTCAATTAGAATTTTTAATGAATATATATTTTGAAATTATGAATAAAAATATAAGTAATAAAAGATATAAAACTAACTTTATAAATATAATAAACTCATTACAATTAGCAAATGAAAACTTAGAAAGAATAAAAGAATGTTATGAAGAAGCATTAAATGAGCATTATAGAAAATTTATGAAAAATTATGAACATATATATGAAAATTACTTAGTGTATTATATGTTTAAAGTTTTATTTCCATGTAATGAAGAATCAATAATGGATGCTTATATAATGTTAGTTATTCAATTTGCAGTATTAAAAATGAATTTAATAGGGGTATGTGGACATTATAAAGAAGAAATGGATGAAGAAAAAGTAGTAAATTTAATACAAAGTTATGCTGTAGTTACAGAACATGATAACTTTATAGAAAATAGAATAAATAAATATTTAAAAGAAAATAATTTAAATACACTTGCACATATGTTTATTATAATGGGTAAATAATAATTTAATTTTAGGGGGATGAAATGATAAAAATTGAGAATACAATTAAAGATAAGGTAAGTCAAATAAATTCTTCTAATAATGTTAATCAATATTTAAATATAAAGTTAGAACAAGAAAATAATAAAGATTCAAAAACTACTATTACAAAAAGTAAAAATCAAGATATATATAAAACTATAAGAAAAAAAGCAAGTATTATAAATAGTGACCAAAGAAATATACAAGATAAAATATCTTTAATACAAGCTCAAGAGCAAAAGATTAGTCAAATAGAAAATACTTTAAAATATGCTAGAAAAGAATATGAGCAAGCTATTAAAAGTGAAAAAAAAGAAGAAGTTAAACAAAAGATAAAAATAAGACAATTAAGCAATAAAATTGATAACTTAAGAAATCAATCTCAAGAAAAGCAAAGTAAAATAGAAGAAATAAATAATGATAAAGAAAATTATTTAGAAGATGAAGAAAAAATAATTAATAGAATAAATGAATTATTAGAAAAAATAAGTAATTCAAAAAGTCAAATGTCTCAGTATAAGGCAGAGCTTATTGCACTTAGTCAACAAATTGAAAGCGATAAGGCAAAAATAAAAGTTCAAGAAAGTGAACTTCAAAAAAATTTAGAAGATAGTGATTATATAATAAATAATATAAGTATAAGCAATTATAATTATAGCAATAAAAATGGAAATATAAGCACTGGAATAATTATTGATATTTACATATAAATTATAAATTAAGATTATTGTCAAATTTGATGGTAGTCTTTATTTTTTTGCAAAAATATAAAAAATTTTAATTAAATAAATAAAAATGGAAAATGAAGAAATGAAAAAGTGTAGAAAAAAATAAAAAAATGTCGAAAAGTATAGAAAAAAATCTTGTTACAGTATATAATTATATCAAATAATATATAGGGTAAATCTAAAAATAGTAATGCAAGGTATAGAAACTAATTATAGTTAATTTATAATAACCAGTTGCAGAAGAGTAAGTATACTTTTATTTTTTAGCAATTATTCTACCTAAGATAGATAATTAAAAATACTACTCTCTTCGGAGAGTAGTATTTTTAATTTTGTGCAATAAAGGGAAAAACATACAAATAAACTTTTTCTAGTAAAATAATACTTTTAAATACTGGTTTAAATGGAAATAAAGGAGTGAAAGGTAAATGCAAACATATAATCTTATGAAAAGTGGATTAAATGCAGCACAACTTAGAAGCAAAACAATTGCAAATAATATTGCAAATATTAATACGCCAAATTATAAAAGAAAATATGTTAAATTTGAAGAAACATTAAATAATGTAAATAAAACTGGGAAAATTGAAGTTAAAACTGATACTTCTGGAGCAGTTAGAACTGATGGAAATAATGTTGATTTAGAAAGTGAAAAAGTTAATCAAGCGGCAAATACTTTAATGTATAATGGCTTAATAAGTTTAACAAATTCAAAGTTATCAATGGCTAAAAGTGTAATAACAGGAAGGTAAGTAATATGAGCGTATTTAGTGGAATGAGAATAAGTGCTAGTGGATTAAGTGCTGAAAGATTAAGATTAGATGTAATTTCATCTAATATAGCAAATTCAAGAACGACAAGAACAGAGCAAGGTGGAGCATATGTAAGAAAAACTGCTATATTTTCTGAAAACTATGATAATAAACTTGGAATGTTAGGGGTAAAGGTAACATCTATAGAAAATGATAAATCAGAAATGAAATTAGAATATGACCCTACCCATGCAGATGCTAATGAAGATGGATATGTAGAATATCCAAATGTAGATTTATTAATTGAGATGTCAGATTTAATATCTGCATCAAGGGCATATGAATCAAATGTAGATACATTAAATGCTCAAAAAAATATGATTTCAAAAGCTTTAGAAATAGGAAAATAAAGTGAGGAGATAAAATGGCAATACAATCAATAGGTACAAATTCAATACTTAATAATTTAAATATAAGCAATACAACAGAAGAAAAAACAAATGGTACAAGTTTTTCAAATGTGTTAAGTGATACAATAAGCAAAGTTAATGATTCTGAAGTAAATGCAAATAATAAAATAGAATCATTAATTAAAGGGGAAGACGTAGAAATGCATGAAGTTATGCTTGCAATGCAGGAGTCTGTATTATCTTTACAAGCATTAATAGAGGTAAGAAATAAAACTGTTGAAGCTTACCAAGAAATAAGTAAGCTGCAATTATAGGAGTAGAGGAGCATAAATTAAGAGGTAAAATTGATGCAGAAGGTTAAAGAGTTTCTAACAAAAATTATAGGTGGATTTAAAAATTTAGATAAAAGCAAAAAAATAGCAATTTGTATAGGTGTAGTTGCAATAGTAGCATCAATAGCCTTAGGTGTTAATTATAAGCAACAAAATAAATATGGTGTGCTTTATTCAGGATTAGAATCTACTGACTCAGCTGCTGTTATAAAAGCTCTTGAAGATGCTGGAGTTGATACAAAAATAGATGGAGATACTATTTACGTTCCAAAAGAACAGGTGGATAAATTAAGAATACAATTAGCTTCTACAATAACAAATGGTTCAAAGGGATTTGAATTAATGGATGAAGGTTCTAATCTTTCCATGACAGATGAGGAATTTCAAATAAAGAAGCTTAGGATGATACAAGGGGAAATTGAAAAAACCATAAAAACATTCCCACAAGTTGAAGATACAAGAGTACATATAACTCAAGGAAAAGAATCTGTTTTTAGTACTGAAACAACAGAAGGAAAAGCAGCAGTATATGTTTCTTTAAAGCCTGGACAAGAATTGGATAGAAGTCAAATAAAATCAATAATGTCATTAGTATCAGCTTCAACTACCAATATACCAAAGAAAAATGTAGAAGTTATAGATCAAAGGATGAATTTATTATCAGAAGGAATTTATGATGAAGATGGAAATTCAATAAATAATAAGGAAGCTATATCTTCTAGAAGTGCAGAAAAGCAAGTTAGCAGTGATTTGCAAAAGTCAATATTAGATATGCTTGAAGGTGTATTTGGAAAAGATAAGGTAAAGGTAACGGTAAATGCTGTATTAGATTATGATACAGTTGAAAAAAATGAGTTAGTAATAAATCCAGATAAGGTTATAAAAACTGAAAGTAGAAGTCAAAATTCATCATTAAGTGAAAATTCAACAGGTTCACCAGTAGATAATAATATGACTACTACTTCTTCACCAAATAATGATAAGTCATCATCAAGTGAAGAAAAAATAGAATATGAACTTGGAAAAACAGAAACAAAAACTGTTTCAAGTGGGGGACAAATAAAGAAGTTAACAGCAGCTGTTGTTATAAATGGAACAGTTTCTGATGATGTTATGTATAACGTAGAAAAAATGGTTTCTTCTGCATTAGGTATAGATAATGCTAGAGGAGATCAATTAAGCGTTGTTGCAATGCCATTTAATACAGATGGACAAAGCATATTTAAAAATAATGATGATACTAATAAAACACAAAAGAATGAAGGATTCTTAAAGTATGGATTAATGACAGGTGGAATAGCATTAGCAATTATAGCAGTTGTAGCTGTATTGTTATTTATGAAGAAAAAATCAACTAAGGAAGAAATTGAAGAAGTTGAAGAAACACAAGAAGATTTAATAGCTAAATTAGTAAAAGAAAAAGAAGCAAAAATAGAAAGAGAAATTGCTATGGAAGAAAGTGAAATAAGCTTAGAGGATGAAATTAAGCTTATTGTTTCAAAGAATACAGATGAAACTACAGAATTAATAAAGACTTGGTTAAATGAATAAGAAAAAAAGGAGATAAAAGTGAGTAATAACAGTGTAAAAAGTGGAAATGCTTATGATTTAGGTGACATAAATGAAGGAGTTACAAGTGGTGCGAAAAAAGCAGCAGTATTACTTATGACTTTGGGAACTGAATTATCTTCTGAAATACTTAAAAATTTATCAGACAAGCAGGTACAAAAAATAGGTGTAGAAATTGCCAATTTACATAAGGTAACAGCAGAGGAAAGAAGAAAGATATTGAGAGAGTTTTTAGAGGCAAGAAAAAGTAAGGATTTTGCAATGCAAGGTGGAATAGATTATGCAAAATCTTTATTTCAAGGTGCATTTGATGCTTCAAAAACAAATAAGATAATGGAAGGAATAAAGTATGAAACATCAGCACAATCATTTATGGCAGCGAGAAAAGCTGAGGTAAATGAAATATTAGCTTGTTTGCAAGGTGAAAGTGCACAAACAATTGCAATAATATTATCTAATATACAAGTTGAAAAATCAGCTCAAATAATATGTAGTTTAGATGAGGGGTTACAACAAGAAGTTGCATTAAAGCTTGGAACAATATCTAATATTTCTCCAATTGTAATAAAGGCAGTAGATAATGCATTAGAAAAGAAATTACTTGCTACAGGAGATAATAAAATAGATTCATCAAATGGATTTGATAGTTTGCTTGATATATTAACAAAGGTAGATGGTAAAACAGAAAAGAACATTATTAAATTCTTAGAGGATAAGAATAATATTTTAGCTGAAAGACTAAAGGCAAACATGATTACATTTGAAGATATTGAAAATATTGATGATACGTCAATTCAAAAGATATTAAAGGAAGTAAATATAAAAGATGTTGCTATTGCCCTTAAGGGTGCAGGTGACAATATTTCAAGTATTATTTTAAAAAATCAATCAAGCAGAGCAGCACAAGCTTTAAGAGAAGAAATAAGCTTACTTGGGGCACTTAAAGTTTCTCAAGTTGAAGAAGCTAAGAGAAATATAGTTAAGATTATAAGAAAGCTTGAGCAAGAAGGAGTAATTAGTATTAATAAGGGCTCGGAGGATGATATACTTGTTTAAAACTAATGTTTTAAGAAATAGTAATACAGAAATAAAAGGTAAATTAAGTTTAAGAAGCTCTTATTCTAATGATTTTTTTAATATGCCAGATAAAATATTTCAAGAACAAGAAGAATTAGAAAAGAAAGTTTTAGAAGCAAAAGAAGAATATAAAAGAGTAATAGAAGAAACTGAACTTAAAAAACAAGAAATTTTAAATGAAGCTAATGAAAACTCAAAAGTAATTGAAAAAAAAGCTTATGAATTAGGATATGAGCAAGGTTTAAAAAATGGTTATGAAGATGGATATAAAGAATCTTATGAACAAAATATAGAAAAAGCTATTAAGGAAAGTGAAGAAATAAAGCAAGAGGGTTATAACACATTATTAAATATAAAAAATGAAGCAAAAAGTTATATAAAAGAAAATAAAGAATCAATAATTAATATTTCTATATCAATAGCTGAACAAGTATTAAGGGAAAAGTTTAAGGATGTAACATTAATGGAAACTATGTTAAATAACATTATTGCTGAATATGACTTAAAAAAGGATTTAGTTATAAAGGTTAACCCATTATATAAGGAAGAGTTACAAAAAAATATTGATGAAGAAATTAGTAAAAATAACTTATCTCAAAAGATTTTTATAATTCCTGATTTAGGAGTTAAAGAAGGAAATGCAGTTATTGAAACTGAAAGTGGAAAATTAATTGTGGGTATAGATAGTGTATTAGATAAAGTTAAAGAAGAATTACTATAGGAGGAAATATGATTTCTATAGATTTTAATAAAACACTTAAAAAAATAAATGATATAACCCCATATATATCAGAAGGAAAAGTTAAAAAAGTTATAGGACTTACTATTGAAGTTGAGGGATTAAAGGCAGCAGTTGGTGAATTATGCACAATATATAATCAAAGCAATAATCCCATAGATTGTGAAGTTGTAGGTTTTAAGGAAAATGAAATAATTCTTATGCCCTTAAATGAATTAGTTGGAATTGGACCTGGTTGTAGAGTTGTAGCTAGTGGGAATCCTTGTAGTGTTAAATGTAGTGATGAATTATTAGGAAAAGTAATTGATGCATTAGGGGCTCCAATAGATGAAAGTGTTGTTACTGGTGGAGAAAGATATAGTATGTTTAATAAACCACCAGACCCAATGAAAAGAAAGAGGATTAAAAATATAATGCCAACGGGAATTAAGGCAATTGATGGGTTTATTACTTGTGGAGAAGGTCAAAGAGTTGGAATATTTGCAGGTAGTGGTGTTGGTAAAAGTACAACTTTGGGAATGATAGCAAAAACTGCAGAAGCAGATGTTAATGTTATAGCACTTATTGGAGAAAGAGGAAGAGAGGTTTTAGATTTTATTGAAAGAGATCTTGGGCCAGAAGGAATGAAAAAATCAGTTGTTGTATGTGCAACTTCTGATAAACCTCCATTAGTAAGATTAAAAGGAGCATTAACAGCAACGTCAATAGCAGAATATTTTAGAGATCAAGGCAAAAAGGTAATATTGATGATGGATTCAGTTACTAGATTTGCAATGGCTCAAAGAGAAGTTGGACTTGCAATTGGTGAGCCACCAGCACAAAAGGGATATACCCCATCTGTATTTGCTGAATTGCCAAGGCTTATGGAAAGAACAGGGCTTTCTGATGTAGGTTCAATAACTGCTTTTTATACAGTTCTTGTTGATGGTGATGATTTTAATGAGCCAATTGCTGATGCTGTAAGGGGGATATTAGATGGACATATAGTTTTATCTAGAGAATTAGCCCATAAAAATCATTATCCTGCAATTGATATTTCAAATAGTGTTAGTCGTCTTATGAATGATATTTGTGAAATTGAACATAAAGCTGCTGCATCTCAAGCAAGAGATATAATTGCAACCTTTAAAGAAGCAGAGGATTTAATTAATATTGGAGCTTATGAAAGAGGTTCTAATATTAAAATTGATAAATCAATTGAATATATAGACAAGGTAAATAGTTACTTGAAGCAAGGTGTAAATGAAAAGAGTTCATTTGAGGATAATATTAATAATTTGAAAAATATGTTTAAATAGGAGAATATTAAGTGGAAAATTTTAAGTTTAGACTGCAAAGGGTTTTAGATATTAAAATAAAAAATGAAGAAGAAAGTAAAATAAAATATTCTAAAGCCCAAAATGAAAAAAGGGTAGTAGAAAAAGAACTTGATGATTTAAAACAAATGTATAAAAAGTATGAAAATGAAATTGATGTTGAAGACCATATTTCTAGAATTATAACTTTTAATTATTTAAACTCTTTATCTAATAATATTAATATTAAAAGCAATGAATTATCTAAAAAAGAAGAACTGTTAAATGAAGCTAGAGTAAATTTGTTAAATAAGCAAATTGAAAGGAAGTCCTTAGAAAAATTAAAAGAAAATAAATTTAATTTACATAAGAAAAAGGAAGAATTAAAAGAGCAAGCAACAAATGATGAATTTGGAATGTATTCATTTTTAAGACATAAATCTGAAAATGCTTAGGAGAATGAAAACAGTGGAAATAAATATGTTACAAGCACTATCAAATTTTAAAACTAATAGTGTGGAAGTTAAAGGTAATGGAACTGAAGGGAATTTTTTAAAGTCATTAAATAATTTAATAAATAGTGAGGAATTTAATGGTGAGGAAAATATAGAAGCTGAAAATATTCCTAATGTTAAAGTGGATATTGAAGATTTATTAAATATTGAATTTAATGAAGATATTAAAACAGCTGAAAATATAATAGTAAATGAAGAAGTTAAAAGTGATAAAAATATTGAAATTAAAGATGTTATCCAAAGTTATGAAAAAGATGAATTAATTGAATTTGTTGAAGATAATAAAGAGGATGATTTAAATAAGATTGATGAAAATTTAATAATTTTAGCTAATAGAATTTTTAATAATATAAGTTATAAAGAAAAACAACAATTTGATATAACAGAAGATAATGCTGATTTTAAAAATAATACACAGATGGACATGAATATTGTTAATAACAATGTGAATAAACAACAGGAAATTGTGGATAACTTAATTGCTTTTGTGGAAAGTAGTAGTAATAAAGACAATATTCAAAATAAAATTGATTTTATTAAAAAAACTTTTGATTTTAATGAAGTTAAAAGCAAATTAACTGATTTAGTAGAAAGTAATTTTAACTTACAAAATAGTAAAGATGAATTTACTAATAATGTAGAAAAAAGTTTAGATTTTGCTAGTGAATTAGAGGCAATTAGCAATTTTAAGGTTTTATCAATGAAAGACAATATTAAAGTTAATGATAGTAAAAATGAAATTAACTTTTTAAATAATATTGCTATGACTAATAATAATGCTAACTTAGAAGTAAAAACAGAAAACTTAGAACCTCATGTTGTTAGAAGTGAATACATAGCAAATGATATTGTTGAATCTATAAATTATTTAAAAGTAAATAATTTAGAAGAAATAAAGGTGAAAATGAATCCTAAAGATTTAGGAGAGTTACATATAAAAATAATTAAAGAAAATAATGTAGAAAAAGTGTTTATTACATTACATAATTCAGAAAGCTTTAAGTTGGTAAAAGATAATGTAGCTGAAATAAAAAATCATTTAAATAATTTAGATATTAATGTTAATGAAGTAAATGTTGAAATGAAATCTGAAAATAGAGATGATTTTTCTCAAAATTTAAATCAGCAATTTAATAAAGGAAATAATAAACAGCAAAGAAGAGCAGTAAAGTTTGAAAATGAAAATGAAAATGAAAGTTCTATAGAAAATGATTTATTAAAAACTGATTCAAATATTAATAGATTAATATAGGAGGAAGATATGGAGATAAATACGAGAAGTGCTTCAAATTCAGCAATAGGAAAAACTGAAAATGGAACATATATATATGATTCTGCTACTAAAACTGATAAAAATTTGTTTTTAAAAATGTTAGTAGCACAAATGACTAATCAAGATCCTTTTAATAGTCAAGACCCATCAGAATATATAAGTCAACTTGCACAATTTAATACATTAGAACAAATGATGTCATTAAATGATTCAATGAGTTATTTAGTTAATTTGGGAAATTCAATGTTAGTAAATAATGCTGTTGATGCAGCATCATCAACAATAGGAAAAAATGTTGAAGTATCTGTAGCAAATGAAAAAGGTGATTATGAAAACTTTAATGGCAAGGTGAAAAGTGCATCAATTAAAGATGGTGTTGTGTATTTAGAGTTAGAGTTAAAAGATACTGGTGAAATAAAAGAAGTACCATATTCATCATTAACAAAGATTACAGAATAATAAAATTAAGGGAGAGATAAATCATATGTTAAAGTCAATGTATTCGGGAATAAGTGGAATGAAATCAAATCAAACAAAGATGGACGTTGTAGGTAACAACGTTGCTAATGCTAGTACAACTGCTTTTAAAAAGGGAAGTGTAAGATTTAGTGATACATTAAATCAAACTGTAATATATGCCAGCCAACCTGGTAATTCTTTAGGGGGAGTTAACCCTGGACAGGTTGGTGCAGGTATGAAGGTTAGTTCAATAACTAAAAATATGTTACAAGGTTCATTACAACAAACAGCAATTCCTAGTGATATAGCAATTGATGGAGATGGATTTTTTGTAGTTCAAATTGGGAAAAAAGGTGATGGTTCACCATCAGAAGGATTTACAAGAGATGGAGCCTTTACAGTAGATTCACAAGGTAAAATGGTAACTGCTACTGGATATTATGTATTAACAACTAAAAATGAAGCCGTATTTATTCCAGAAGAAGCAAAAAATGCAGAAGGAACAAAAATGAGAGTTGTATCTTATAACATTTCTAAAGAAGGTCAAATTTCTTATGTATTAGAAGATGGAAGTAAGGTAATGGGAAGTGATGATCCAGATGATGCACCAACACAAACATTAAAAATTGCAACTTTCATGAACCAAAGTGGTTTAGAAGCAAATGGTAATAATATTTACTTAGATTCAGCAAACTCTGGTATACCAGTATATAATGCTTCAAGCAATGATAAGGATAAAAAAGGTGCTAGAATTGGTCTTGTTACTCAAGGGGCATTAGAAATGTCAAATGTAGATTTATCAGAAGAATTTACAGATATGATAGTAACTACAAGAGCTTTCCAAGCAGCTAGTAAGATGATAACAACAAGCGATGAATTATTACAAGAAATAATAAATCTTAAGAGATAAACTAAGAGGTAAATAATATGAAAAGAAGTGATATATTAACGCCCATTGGGATGTTGCTAGGGATAGGTCTTATAGTATTTGCAATATCACAAGGGAATGTTGGCTTAGCAGGATTTTATGATTTAGTATCAGTAATAATTACTATTGGTGGTTCTTATGCAGCACTTCTTATTACTTTTTCACTTGATGAAGTTAAGATGATGGGGACAATTTCAAAGGGATTATTTAAAACTCCTTCAATGAATAAAATTGATGTAATAAATCAATTTAAAGAAATTTCAATTAAATCAAGAAAAGATGGATTGCTTGCATTAGAATCTGATATTGAACAAATAAAAGATGATTTTATGAAAACTGGATTAGAATTAGTGGTAGATGGTATTGAAGGTGATTTAATAGTTGAAATCTTAAATAATAATATTTCAGAAATTGAGGGAAGATATTCAAAAGGGGCAAAAATGTACAAAACATGGGGTTCATATGCTCCAGCATTTGGTATGATAGGTACACTTGTAGGTCTTATACAAATGCTTGCAGAGCTTGATAACCCAGATAATATAGCAAGTGGTATGGCAGCTGCACTTATTACTACTTTCTATGGTGCATTATTAGCAAACTTAATTTTAAATCCATTAGGATTTAACCTTGAAAATAAAGGGCAAAGAGAAGTTGAAAATAGAGAAATGATGTTAATTGGTATTTTAAGTATAAAAAATGGTGATTCTACAAGAGTTTTAGAAGAAAAGTTAAAAAGCTTCTTAAACGAAAAAGAAAAAGTAAAATATGAAAAAGAATCAAGCAAGGATAGTTAGTTAGAGTAATATGGCACGTAAAAAAAAGAAACCAGATGATATTAATACCAATGCATGGATGGACACATATGCGGATACAATAACATTATTATTAACATTTTTTATACTGCTTTATTCATTTTCAACTACAGATAATGAAAGATTACAACTTATTGCAGCTGCATTAAAGGGAGAAATAACAGGAATACCAATGAAGCTTGAAAATACTCCAGATATTTCACTAGAAGATATAGAACAAGGTATAGGGGAAAAAAGTCCTTATAGTATTTTGTTAGATAAAATACAAGAAATAATAGATAAAAATGCATTAACTGATTCTGTTAAAGTAAGAGAAGAAGATTCGGGAGTTGTACTTCAATTAAGTGAAAATGTGCTTTTTGATTTAGGAAAGGCTGATTTAAAACCTGAAAGTATTAAAGTTCTAGATATAATAAGCACTTTGATTCCTTCAATAAGTAATGAAATAATGGTTCAGGGACATACAGATAATATTCCTATAAGTTCTGGTACATATAAATCAAACTGGGAGTTATCAACTGCAAGAGCAATAACAGTATTAAGGTACTTTATTGAAACAAAGGGGTTTGACCCAACTAGATTTTCAGCAACAGGATATGGAGAATATAAGCCTTTAGTAGATAATTCTACGGAAGAAAATAGAGCTATTAATAGAAGAGTTGATATATTAATAGTTCAGCAAAAGGAGAAATAAATTAAATAAATGAATAATACATTTTTAGAATTTATTATTAATTTAATTGTGTTAGTTCCAGTTGTGGTGCTATTAATATTTATTTCATTGAGACTTAGCAAAAAGAGCCTGAGCAAAATAGGTTCAGGCTCTTATGTTAAGGTATTAGAAAAAATTAATTTAAGTAAAGATATTTGTTTATATGTAATTAAATCTGGAAATACAGGATGCATAATAGTAACATCAAATAATAATACACAAGTAATCAAAAAGTTAAATGAAGATGAAATAAATGAAATAATAGAAATGAAAAATCAACACAATGATTTAAGCTATTTAAATAACTTAGATTTTAGCAAAATATTAAATAAAAAGATGCTAAGTGATAAAGTATTAAAAAATAAAATATCAAAGAAAAAAGGGAAAAGATGATGGACATATTAAGTCAGATTTTAGATAATGGTTCGGAATTAACAACTAATATGCAGATGTTTTTATTAATGACTGCTCTTATGTTTTTGCCAACAATAATATTTATGATGACTAGCTTTGTAAGAGTAATAATTACATTTTCATTTATAAAATCTGCATTAGGGGCTCAGCAATCTATTCCAAATCAAATATTAGTTGGATTAGCAATGTGCATAACTTTATTTATAATGAGTCCTGTTATGAACAAAGTTGCTGAAAATTCAATTAGGCCTTATATGAATCAGGAAATAACAATGCAAGAGGCATATGATGAGTTTAGGAAGCCAGTAGCAGAATTTTTACTTAAGCAAACAAGAGAATCAGATTTAGAGTTATTTGCAAAAAATTCTTCAATAGATACAACAAATCTTAAAGATGAAGAATTACCATTAAGCATTATAGTTCCTGCATTTGCAATAAGTGAATTAAAAACAGCATTCCAAATAGGATTTATAATATATATACCTTTTTTAGTAATAGATTTGGTAGTTTCAAGTACATTAATGTCTATGGGTATGTTTATGCTTCCACCAGCAATGATATCATTGCCATTTAAATTACTTTTATTTGTTATGGTAGATGGCTGGAATTTATTAATTAAATCATTAATAGAAAGTTTTAAGGTATAGGAGCATTATAAATGAATGAATTAGTAATAATGACAATAGTAAAAAAAGCATTGATTACAGGTGTTACAGTAGGTGGTCCAATATTAATTATATCTTTAGTAGTAGGGCTTATAATAAGTATCTTTCAAGCAACAACACAAATTCAAGAGCAAACTTTAACGTTTGTACCAAAGTTAATTGCAATAATATTAGTTTTAGTTTTAGGTGGACCTTGGATGTTAAATAAACTTGTTATTCTTACAAATGAATTATTCCAAAGTATATCAACTATAGTTAATTAAAAATGATATACGTATTTTTCAGAATAACAGCATTTTTTTTAGCAGCAGGTATTATTTTTCCAAATGGTACACCAAAACTATTTAAAATTTGTTTCTCATTATTATTATCGGCAATGATTGCAATTAATTTAGATATAAATGTAACAATTAAAAATTTTTATGAATTGATAATATATGGAACAATGGAAACTATAAATGGATTGGTATTAGGTTATATGGTATCTATTTGTTTTTATATTATAAAAATGGTAGGGAAATTAATTGATGGACAAATGGGATTATCTATGGCAAGTACATATGACCCTAACACTCAATCACAAGCTACCTTAATGGAAAATTTAATATATTTTGTAGGTCTAGTAGTGTTTTTTAGCATTGATGCACATCATATAGTAATAAATTCAATGCAAAATAGTTTTAAGATAATTCCAGTGGGGTATTCTATTATAGATTATAATTTTACATATATTTTAAGTATATTTACTCAATATTTTATAATGGGATTAAAAATGGCAATGCCTCTTATAGTAGTTTTAATTGTAACAGATATAATAACTGGGATAATATCAAGAAGTATTTCTGGATTAAATGTTATGATTATAGGAGCTCCATTAAAAATACTTATTGGGATTATATTTTTATTAATAGCATTACCTTTTATATTAAATGGAATGAAGGATATGATTAAGCATTTAAAAGATGTTATAGAAGGAACACTAGTATATCAACAAAATATGATAATGGTATTAGTAAATAATTTATTTTAAATAAAACATTTATAGGGGGGAGATTATTTTGTCAGGAGATGATAAAACAGAACAGCCCACGCCCAAGAAGAAAAAGGATGAGCGGAAAAAAGGTAATGTAGCAAAAAGTAAAGAAGTATCAAATGCATTTACATTAATAGGGGCAGTAATGTGTATTTTTACAATGAGTGATTCATTAATTAAAAATTTAAAAATATATATAGCTTCAGTATTAACAATGAATTTTAGTAGTAATTTAAATGAAGTAGTGGCTCATGAGATATTTAAAGATGGTTTACTTAAATATGCAAAGTTGTTTTTGCCAATGGGTGGTATAGTAATTTGCTTAGGTGTTATTTCACATATTATTCAAAGTGGAGTTGTAATAAGTAAAGAATCATTTAAACCTAAATTTTCAAAGTTAAATCCTGTAAATGGTTTAAAAAATATGTTTTCTCAAAAAGCTTTTGTTAATGCATTAAAAAATACAATACTTTTAATTTTATTATCTTATATTGGATATTCAGTAGTTAAAAAGAACTTTATGGATATTTTAAAACTAGAAAATGTATATTTTCCTTATTTAATATATGCAATATTTAATATAGTTAAGAAAATATTTAATGTTGCAATAATGATTGCTGTAGCAATTGCAGCTGTTGATTTTGCATATGAATTATATTCACACAAAAAGGGAATGAAGATGACTAAACAAGAAGTAAAGGAAGAATTCAAACAAGCAGAAGGGGATCCTAATGTTAAGTCACAAATTAAGCAAAAGCAAAGACAAATAGCTTCACAAAGAATGATTCAAAATGCTAAGGATGCAACAGCAATCATAACTAACCCTACTCATATTTCAATTGCAATTAGGTATGATAGAGAAAAAGATTCAGCACCAGTAGTAATTGCAAAGGGAGCAGATGTTTTGGCTATGAAAATTAGGGAAATAGCTAAGGAAAATGATATTCCAATGATTGAAAATGTACCATTAGCAAGGATGCTTTATAGAAAGGTTGAAGTTGACCAAGAAGTACCAGCAGAAATGTATCAAGCTATTGCTGAAGTACTAGTTGCTGTATACAAAATAAAAAATAGATATAAAAAGAATAAGTAGAGGAATTAGATATGGGGAATTTAAAAAATAGGTTAGATGTTTTGGTTGCCTTTGGTGTTATAGGGATAATATTAATGATTATCATTCCATTGCCTTCTTTTTTATTAGATATATTATTAGTTGTAAATATAACATTATCAGTATTAATCTTACTTATGACTTTATTTTCAACTAATATATTACAATTATCAGTATTTCCAACATTATTATTGGTAACAACATTATTTAGGTTAGGACTTAACTTGTCATCTACAAGACTTATTTTAGGACAAGGGTATGCTGGAAATGTAATTGAATCATTTGGTAACTTTGTTGTTGGTGGAAACTATGTGCTTGGGGTAATAATATTTTTGATAATAATTATTATTCAATTCGTAGTAATTACTAATGGTTCTGGAAGAGTATCAGAAGTATCTGCAAGATTTACATTAGATGCTATGCCAGGTAAACAAATGAGTATAGATGCTGATTTAAATGCAGGAATGATTGATGAAAAGACAGCAAGAAAACGTAGAAGAGAATTACAACAAGAAGCAGATTTTTATGGTTCTATGGATGGTGCTTCAAAATTTGTTAAAGGTGATGCCATTGCAGGGATTATAGTAACAGTAGTAAATATTTTTGCTGGAATTATAATGGGTGTAATGATGCTTAATATGGATTTTGCAACAGCAGCTCAAACATATATAAGATTAACTATTGGGGATGGGCTTGTAAGCCAAATTCCTGCACTTCTTATATCAACTGCAGCAGGTATTTTAGTTACCAGAGCTGATAGTGATGAAAGTGTTGCAAGTTTAGCTGGTCAACAATTAACAGCAATTCCAAAGGCAATAATGATAACTGGGGTAGTTTTATTTATTTTAGGTATTATGCCTGGATTGCCAACATTATCATTTTTTGCATTAGGTGGAGGTTGTGTTGGAATAGGGATAACCTTAAATAATAGTGAAAAGAAGGAAATTGAGGAAGCTGCATCAGAGGAAGCTGCTGTAGAAGAAGCTGCAGCTATAGCAACAGAAGTAGAAGATGTTACAGAATTGCTTAATGTTGAAGTTTTAGAAGTTGAAATTGGATATGGACTTATACCATTAGCTGATGAAAGTAGTGGAGGAGACTTATTACAAAGAATTGCTTCAATAAGAAGACAATGTGCAATTGACATGGGAATAATAGTACAACCAATAAGAATTAGAGATAATCTTCAATTAGAACCTAATCAATATTGTATAAAAATAAAGGGAAATAAAGTAGCAACTTATAGTCTTATGCCTACTATGGTTTTATGTATGGACCCAATGGGCTTAGGTTTAGATTTAGAAGGAATAAAAGCTGTTGAACCTAGCTTTGGATTAGAAGCATTATGGATAAGCAAGGATAATATTGAAGAAGCAGAATTAAGAGGATATACAATAGTAGACCCATCTACTATATTAGTTACTCATTTATTAGAAATAATAAAGGAGAAATCTCATGAGCTTATGGGAAGAGAAGAAGTTAAAGCTATAATGGATGCAACTAAGGAAAAGTATAGTGTAATTGTTGATGAATTAATACCTGATATTATGACTTTAGGAGAAGTTCAAAAAGTATTACAAAATCTTCTTAGAGAAAAGGTAACAATTAAGGATAGAGTTACAATATTAGAAACTTTAGCTGATAATGCTGTAAATACTAAAGATATTGAGTTATTAACTGAATATGTGAGAATGGCATTAAATAAAAGTATTGCAGTTGACTTTGTTGATGAAAATAATACTATAACAGTTGCAACTTTATCAAATGATGTAGAAAGATTAATTGCAAATAATCTTCAAAAATCTGTTAATGGAACTTATCCAGCAGTTGATCCAGATAGTACTAATAAAATTTTTAATAGTATAAAGGAAATTATTGAAAGTACAGATTTTTATAATAATAGGCCTGTTATTTTGGTTTCTCCTAAAATAAGAGCACCATTTAGAAAACTAGTTGAAATGGTATTTCCTAATGTTTCTATATTATCATTAAATGAAATACCAAGTGATATTCAAATAAAAGCACAAGCAGTAGTAAATATATAGTGAGGAAGAGTTAAAATGCTTAATGAAAAAACTGAGGAATATATACTAGAAAATATGAATTTAGTAAGATATATGGCATCAAGGTATTTTACTAAGAATATTGGAATTGAATATGAAGACTTAGTTAGTTATGGAACTATGGGGCTTATAGAAGCTGCTAATAGTTATAAGGAAGATAAAAATTGTAAATTTTCAACTTATGCTTCATTAAAAATAAAAGCTGCAATTATTGATGAAATAAGAAGACATTCTCCAATTTCAAGAAGGGATGTTTCTAAGGTTAATGAATATAATTGTGCAGTAGAAAGTCTTCAAAATAAGTTATTAAGAGAGCCTAAGGCTGATGAAATAGCAAAGTATTTAAATATACAAAGTGAAGAAGTTAATAAAATTGAAAATACTATTAATTTAATGAGTACTACTTCTTTAGATACAGTTATTTTTCAGGGAAATAATGAAGTTAGTATTATAGATACTATAAAGGAAGATGACTCATTATCACCTGAAAGTATAATTGAAGAAAAAGAAAAGTTAGAAATATTAACTAAGGCAATTGATATGCTTAAAGAAAAGGATAAATTAGTTTTAGCTTTATATTATTATGAAGAGCTTACCTTAAAGGAAATTGGATATATTTTAGAAGTTTCTGAATCACGGGTATCTCAATTACATAGTAGAGCAATAGTTAATTTAAGAAATACAATAAAAAAATTAAACTATAAAATAAGTTAAGGAGGGGTAAAATGTTAAGAGGAATGTATACATCTATATCAGCAATGGTAAATTTACAAAGTAGTCAAACTGTAATAACTAATAATATTGCTAATGTAAATACAACAGGATTTAAGGAAGAAAGATTAATGTCTAAAACCTTTGATGATGTATTAATTAGCAATAATGATAGATATTCTAATGGAGTCGGTCATTATCAAGAGTTAGGTACATTAAATTTTGGAGTAAAAATAGATGAAATTAAAACTAATTATAATCAAGGAAGTTTAGTGGAAACTGAAAATCAAACTGATTTTGCTATAAATGGAAAAGGATTTTTTACTGTAAGAGATAATGAAGGAAATTTATTTTATACTAGAGATGGAGCTTTTAAGGTAAATAGAGATGGATATTTAGTAACATCATCTGGTTATTCTGTATTAAATTCAAATAACCAGCCTATATATGTTGGCAATAGCAGTGTATCAGTTGATACTAATAATAATGTTGTTTTATCATCCGGTGCAGTACATAGATTTAATATTGTAGATTTTCAAGATTATAATTCATTAAATAAAGTAGGTTCAAATTTATATACTGGTGAAGGTGCTACTGCTACAAATAATTATACAGTGAAAAATATGCAAATAGAAGGCTCAAATGTTGATATTATTCAATCAACTGCAGATTTGATGTCAAATTTAAGAGCATTTGAAGCAAATCAAAAGGTAGTACAAATTATGGATTCTACTTTAAGTAAAATAGCAAATGAAATAGGTACAGTAAGGTAGGTATAAGATATGTATGGTATTTTAAATGTAAGTAGAACTGGAATGAGTGCAACTCAAAATAAAATTAATGTTATTTCAAATAATGTAGTTAATGCAAATACAACTGGATACAAAAAATTAGAGGTTGGATTTGAGGATTTACTTAGAAATGGAATTTCAAAAGAAAAGTATCCAGTAAATGCTGATAATACTACAGTAGGTACTGGTGTAAAAAGCACTACGGAATTAAGAAATTTTACACAAGGTTCATTAAGAAATAGTGGTATAGCGACTAATTTAGCTATAGATGGAGAAGGATTTTTTAGGGTAATTAAATCTGATAATACATATGCTTATACTAGAAATGGTGAATTTTCAATTGATGGAAATGGAAAGATTGTTGATGATTCAGGAAATATTCTGGATATTCAATTTATTAATGGGAAAAATTATGATAATTCTGGAATACAAGAAAATAATTTTTCTGTTAATAAAAAGGGTGAAGTTTATGTCAATAATGAAAGGATAGGAAATATTAATTTATATAAGGCCACTGGTGACAATGATTTTTTATCAACAGGTAATAATTTATTTATTATTAATGATGGAGCTCAAGTAATTCAAGCAAATGGAGACATACATCAAGGTTATATCGAAATGTCTAATGTAAATACAGCACAAGAATTTACTGATTTAATATCAATGCAAAGAGCTTTTCAATTAAATAGTAAGGGATTTAGTGTTGCTGATGAAATGTGGTCTATGATTAATAATTTACAATCTAGGTAAGAAAGAGGATAAAGCATGGATGATATAAGATTATATGATTTTAAAAAAAGTAAGAAATTCTCTTTAGAAAACATAAGAAATTTAACTGTTATGTGTGAAGAATTTTGTAAAACTTCAAATATGCAAATTAATTATGAAACTAAAAGCAATGATTTAAGAATGTCAGTAAATAAATCTATGCAAAGTACTTATGGGGAATTTATTGAAAGTATAGATAATGACAATATAGTAATAGAATACTCAATTTTACCAACTATATACAATTTAACTTTATTTATAGATAAAGTTACAATTTTAAGTATTGTTGATTTATTATTAGGTGGAAATGGAAATATTGAAGATAAAGATAGAGAGCCAACTAATATAGATATAGAATTAGTAAAATATTTATTTAGCAATTTATTAACTAGAATGTATATGCCTATTCAACATGACAGAATTCAAATAAACAAAGTTTACACAAATAAAATTCAATATCAAAATCTTAATTCAAAAGATATGATTTTTACTTCATTAATAAATATATCATTACAAAATAATATAATTGGATATATGAGATTTTGTATTCCTTATGAAAGCACAAAGGATATAATAAATGATTTTAATACAAGAGGAGCAAATAGTAGTGATATTAAGGAGGAGGAAAGTGAAAGACATATTGAGGGTTATGAAATATATCCATATATAAAAAATGTTGATTTAAATGTAACTGCTCAATTAGGAACTGCCAAGGTAAGTATAAATGATTTATTAAATTTAGAGATTGGTGATGTTATAATTTTAGATCAAAAAATAAATGAAGACATTACAGTAAATATTGGTGATGCTAAAGCATATAAAGCTAAGCCAGGTATATTAGGAAGTAAAAATGGAGTAGAAATTACTGATATTATAAGGTAGGAGAGATATATATGAATGAAAAAATATCTAGAGTTTTAGATATTCCAATAGAAATAACTGCTATTTTAGGTAGAACAAAAATGTCATTAAATGAAATTTTAGAATTAGGAAGAGGTTCTTTAATAGAGCTTGATACTTTAGAAAATCAAGAAGTTGAAATACTTGTAAATGGTAAAAAGGTAGCATACGGACAAGTTGTAATTTCTAATCAAAATTTTGGAATTAAAATTACTGAGGTTTTAGAACCAGAAGATTTAGTGAATAGTTTAAAATAATAAGTAAAATCTAATAATATTTAAAGTTACAATTATAAAAATCTCTTGAAAAATTTAGTTATTAAATTTTTCAAGGGATTAATTTTTAAAATAAGTTAAAGTGGATAAGATTAAGATATAATGTATAAAAGTATAGGGTGTAAAAATTATATGAGAAGTAATATAGCTATAAAAAATAAACCTACTTTAGTTTCACAAATGCAAGGAGAAGCTTGTTTTTTAAATATTAATTAGTTCTAATATAAAAGTAGAATAAGAAAAATATGAAAAAACAATTGATGAAGAACTTGTCGAAGAGGTAAATAATGTTTATAGTGGTATAGGAGAGATATGGATTTTAGCTACAAAAAGTATTTATGATTAATACATGAAAAGAGAATTATTTTATAATGAAGATGAAAAAAATATTAAACCAAGGAAAATTTTAAGTGCATGTTATTTTTAGTGTGTTAAATTGTTAAAATAAAACATGTAAAAAATAGGAGTGATTATATGAGTCTAAAGGATTTGGATTTTAAGGAAGACTTAGATATGCTTTTTAATGCTATTTTAGAATTAAAGGATATAGATGAATGTTATAAATTTTTTGAAGATATAGCTACAATAAATGAATTAAGAGCAATTTCACAAAGATTATGTGTTGCAAAAATGCTTACAGATAAAAATGTATATACAGAAATAGCAGAAAAAACTAAAGCAAGTACAGCAACTATAAGTAGAGTAAATAAATGCTTAAATTATGGTCAAGGTGGATATGGATTAGTATTAGAAAGATTAAAAGCTAAGGAAAGTGAAAATTAGCTATAAAATAAATTATTAGTTGAAATATAACTAAAGAATATTATGTTGTAAAAAAACGGAATAAATACTATACTAATAGAGTAATGACTATATTTAAATTCAAAAGTGAGGTTGATTAACAGTTATTAAATTAGTTGAAGATACGGCATATAAGTATTATTTTCAAGAGCAACTTAATCATTTATTAGGTCTCAAAAATACGGAATCTAAAAATAAAGAAGTAATTGGATAAGGCTAAGAAAATAATTAAGGAGTTGTTGGAGGATGATACTTGCAAAGAAAATTAGATTGTATCCGACAGCGGAACAAGAATATAAGCTATGGCAATCGGTTGGCACTGCAAGGTTTATTTATAACTGGGCTTTGAATAAGCAAGAAGAAAATTATAAGAACGGTGGCAAATTCATTAAAGATAATGATTTGAGAAAAGAAATAACTCAGCTTAAAAAAGATGAACTACCATGGCTTAATGAAGTATCTAATAATGTGGCAAAGCAAGCAGTAAAAGATTGTTGTAATGCTTATAAGAACTTTTTTAAGGGATTAGCTGATAAGCCAAGATTCAAAAGTAGAAAAAAATCAAGACCATCTTTTTATAATGATACCGACAAACTAAAAGTTAAAGAAAAGTCAGTATTAATTGAAAAAGTAGGTTGGATTAAAACTAAAGAGCAAATACCTATGAGCGTTAAATATACCAATCCAAGAGTCAGTTATGATAATAAATATTGGTATATTTCAGTAGGAATAGAAGAAGAGCAACCTACTGTTAAATTAACTGATGTGAGTCTAGGAATAGATGTAGGTATTAAAGATTTGGCGGTTTGTTCCAATGGAATGACTTTTAAAAATATTAATAAAACAAAAGAAGTAAAAAGGTTAAAAAAGGTCTTAAAAAGAAAACAAAGACAATGTTCACGAAAATACGAGCAAAATAAAAAGGGAAAGGAGTATGTCAAAACCAAGAACATTGCAAAACTTGAAAAGCAAATTAAACTTATTTATCGTAGATTATCTAATATAAGATTAAATTATATTCACCAAGTAACTACAAAGATAGTGAAAACCAAACCATCAAGAGTAGTTATGGAGGATTTAAATATTAAAGGTATGATGAAAAATAAACATCTATCTCAAGCAGTTGCAGAACAATGTTTATATAATTTTAAGGTGATAATTAAGTATAAATGTGAGTTATATGGAATTGAATTTGTTGAAGCAGATAGATATTATCCATCATCAAAAACTTGTAGCTCATGTGGTTCTATAAAAAAAGACTTAAAACTTAAAGATAGAACATATAAATGTTCTTGTGGTCTAAACATAAATAGAGATTACAATGCAAGCATTAATCTTAGTAGATATGGATTAGCAATTTAATCATCTAAAAGATATTGCTAATATGTAGGGTGCGTTGTACCCGAATTTACGCCTTTGGACTGTCATATCAAATGAAAGTAGTATATGAATTTATTCATTACAAAATCAGACAGGTTGAATAAGGAATTAAACAAGCTTTATAAAGTTTTATAAGGTTTTGGCAACGGTGTTTTATATATGAGTAGAATGTTTGGAACAGATGGTGTTAGAGGTATAGCTAATACTGAATTAACAGCAGATTTAGCATATAGCTTAGGAAGAGCAGGAGCTTATGTATTAACAGAAGGTACGCATAAACCTAAGATTTTAGTTGCTAAAGATACAAGAATATCAGGAGATATGCTTGAAGCTGCATTAGTTGCAGGTATACTTTCAGTTGGTGCAGAAGCTGTAATATTAGGTGTTGTTCCAACACCAGCAGTAGCACATTTAACTAGACAATATAAGGCAGATGCAGGAGTTATGATTTCAGCATCTCACAACCCAGTAGAGTATAATGGAATTAAATTCTTTGATGGAAAAGGATATAAATTATCAGATAGTTTAGAAGATCAAATACAAGCTGTAATAGAAAGTGGATTTGAAGGTGTACCTAGTCCAGTTGGAGGAGATGTTGGAAGATCATATACAGAAGAAACAGCATTAAGAGAATATATTGATTATTCATTAAGCACAATAAAAACAGACTTAAAAGGTCTTAGGGTTGCATTAGATTGTGCAAATGGTGCTGCTTATAAAGCTGCTGTAAAGGCATTTAGAGCTTTAGGTGCAAGAGTATATGTAATAAATGATAATCCAGATGGAAATAACATAAATGAAAATTGTGGTTCAACTCACATGGAAGAGTTAATGGATTATGTTGTAAGAAAACAATGTGACATTGGATTTGCATTTGATGGAGATGCCGATAGATGTTTAGCTGTAGATGAAAAAGGAAATATGATAAATGGAGATTTCCTACTTACTATTTGTGCAAAAGCATTAAAAGAATCAGGTAAATTAAATGATGATACTTTAGTTGTAACAGTTATGAGCAATTTAGGATTAGATATTGCTGCTAAAAGAGAAGGGGTTAACTTAGTGAAAACTAAAGTTGGAGATAGATATGTTCTTGAAGAAATGCTTAAGAATAATTATGTATTAGGTGGAGAACAGTCAGGACATATTATATTCTTAAATCATAATACTACTGGTGATGGATTAGTTACTGCATTACAAGTTGCAGCTATTCTTAAAGAAAGTGGAAAATCATTTAGTGAATTAGCTGGAGTAATGAAGGAATTACCACAAGTATTAGTTAATGCAAAAGTTCCAAATGAAAAGAAAAACATTTATTTAGAAGATGCTGAAATAATTGCAGCTATAAAAGAAGTAGAAGATAAATTAAATGGTGTTGGAAGAGTTCTTATAAGACCATCTGGAACAGAGCCATTAGTAAGAGTTATGCTTGAAGGTGAAAACCAAGAAGAAATAGATGAAATGGCACATAAAATTGCTAATTTAATATTAAGTAAAATATAATAAATATAAGTATTTTTGATTTAATGGTGTATTAAAATTAATTTTTTAGTTTTAATACACCATATTTTTATATATGGGAGAATATAAAATTTTTAAAATAATGAAATAATTGATACTGATTAATGTTAATACTTAAAATTTAAGTAGAGGTGATAAAATAGAATTTGTAAGTAGTGGTGATAGAGATTGATTTTAAGATTTAAAACTATAAAATTCTATATTACAAAATAGACATTATGATAGCTAATTTGATTTTTGAAAAATTATTAAAAATAATTAATATTATGAAAACATAAAAAATATTATTAATAAGTTAATAAGAATAAAATAAAAATACTAGATTATTAATAAATTTATATAAAAAATGGTTAATTATAAAAATAAAGTAATTTTAACATAAAATTATAATTAAATTAGTAAAAATTAAAAGAGAGTATTGACAGTATATTAAGAAAGAGAGTAATATATTAGCAATAGAATATTTTGGAAATCCCGCTTAGGGAAGAAAAGCTGTGATAGAGACACTTATTTAGGGAAAAAAGTTACAGAGAGTCCATGGATGGTGTGAATGGATACTTTTACTAGATAATAATCACTCTTGAGCTGCACTCTGAACATTAGTCAAAAGCTAATAATTAAGAGATTGCCGGTAAGCACCGTTAAAGGCAAGGGTTTGTTTGAGCCTAGTGATATTAATGATGAGGAATGTTATCCCACCGTTATGATTTTATCATTAAGGGTGGGATTTTTTTATCTAAATAAATACATTTTATTGAATAACTTGAAAATATTTGAATTGAGGTGTGTAAATGGCAAGGTATGTTTTATCAGTTTTAGTTAGAAATTCTTCTGGTGTACTTACAAGAGTTTCAGGACTATTTTCAAGAAGAGGATTCAATATTGACAGCTTAACAGTTGGAAGAACGGAAAATTCGGAAATTTCAAGAATGACAATTGCATTAAATGGGGGATTAGAAGAATTAGAGCAATTTACAAAGCAATTAAATAAATTAGAAGATGTTTTAAGGGTATTAAGTTTAAAGCCAGAAAACTCGGTTTATAGGGAATTAGTACTCATTAAAGTTAAGGCTGATGCAGAGCAAAGGGCTTCGATTAATGAAATTGTTAAGATTTTTAGAAGTAAAATAGTTGATATTTCGCCTGAAACTTTAACAATTGAACTTACTGGTGATGAAAGTAAAATTAATGCTCATATTAAATTACTTGAAGAATATGAAATTAAAGAATTAGTTAGAACAGGAGTATGTGCATTAGAAAGAGGGGCAAACGATATTACAGACTATTGCGAAATCTTTAATTAGTTAGGAGGTTAGCAAGTTTAGCAAGTTTAGCAAGTTTAGCAAGTGACAAGTGGCAAGTGGCAAGTGATAAGTGGCAAGTGACAAGTGGCAAGTTGAGGAGGAAACTCCTTGGGGAGTTTCTGAAAAATATATTTATTAAATTCAGGTTAATATGAATTTACACCTAAACTTGTAATTTGTAACTTGAAACTGAAAAAGAACTTGTCACTTGTAACTTGCAACTTGAAACTGAAAAAAAGGGGGGGTAATTTGAATAAAAATATTGAAATTTTTGATTCAACTTTAAGGGATGGTGCTCAGGGGCAAGGAATATCATTTTCATTAGAGGATAAAACAAAGATAGTGAAGATATTAGATGAGATGGGCATTGATTATATAGAAGCTGGCAATCCAGGATCTAATCCTAAGGATATGGAGTTCTTTAAGGTTATAAAAGATATAAAACTTAAAAATTCTCAAATAGTTGCTTTTGGTTCAACAAGAAAACCAAATTCAAATGTTAATGAAGATATAAATATAAAAAGCCTATTATCAGCAGAAACTGATGTTGTATCTATATTTGGAAAGTCATGGGGATTTCAAGTTACAGATATATTAAAAACAACATTAGATGAAAATTTAGAGATGATAAGAGATACAATAGAATATTTAGTTGAAAAAAATAAAAAAGTAATTTTTGATGCAGAGCATTTTTTTGATGGATATAAGGAAAATAAAGAGTATTCTATAATGACTTTAAAAGTTGCTAAGGATGCTGGAGCAAGTAGGTTGGTTTTATGTGATACAAATGGTGGGACTTTGCCAAATGAAATATTTGAAATAACAAGTGAAGTAGTTAATAGGTTTGGAAATATTATAGGAATACATTGTCATAATGATATAGGAATGGCTGTTGCAAATTCAATTATGGCAGTAGAGGCAGGTGCAATACATATTCAAGGTACGTTTATTGGTGTTGGTGAAAGGTGTGGAAATACAAATTTAAGTACACTAATTCCAACTATAGCTTTGAAAATGGGATGTAAATTAATGGGAAATGAACATTTGCAAGATTTAACTTCAAAGGCAAGGCATATTGCAGAAATATCTAATATTCAGTTGGAAGATTCAACTCCTTATATTGGTAAATCAGCATTTGCACATAAGGGAGGTATGCATATAGATGCAATTTGTAAAATACCAGAGTCTTATGAGCATATAAAACCAGAGGTGGTTGGAAATAAAAGAAGATTTTTATTATCAGAAGTAAGTGGAAAAAGTACAGTTTTACAAGAAATACACAAGATTTTTCCTAATGTTAAAAAGGATGGAGATGAAGTAAAAAGGGTAACTAAAAGGTTAAAAGAATTAGAGTATGAAGGTTATCAATTTGAGGGAGCAGAAGGAACTGTAGAGCTTTTAATAAGAAAAACAATTGGAAAGTACAAGCCGTTTTTTAAATTAAATCATTTTAAGACTATAGGTGAAAATCCATGGAATAATGATGATTTTACTTCAACAGCTTTAATAAATATAACAGTTGATGGAAAAAGAGAAATGACGGCAGCAGAAGGAGATGGCCCAGTAAATGCATTGGATAAAGCATTAAGAAAAGCGTTAGAAGTTTTTTATCCAGAACTTAAAAGTGTAAAGCTTGTTGATTATAAAGTTAGGGTTTTAGATTCTGAAAGTACAACAGGGGCAAAGGTTAGAGTTTTGATTGAAAGTACTGATGGAAATGAAAGTTGGAGTACCGTTGGAGTGTCTAAAGATGTGATTCAGGCAAGTTGGATTGCTTTAGTAGATTCAATGGAATATAAACTTATAAAGGATATTGAAAGAAAAGCAAAAGCGTATTTTTAAAGGGGGAAATTTTTATGGCAATGACAATGACTCAAAAAATATTAGCTGCTCATGCTGGTTTAGAAAGTGTGAAGGCAGGACAATTAATTGAAGTAAATTTAGATTTAGTATTGGGGAATGATATTACTTCACCAGTTGCAGTGAAAGAATTTGAAAAGTTTGGAGTTAAAGATGTATTTGATAAGGAAAAGATAGCAATAGTACCAGATCATTTTACTCCAAATAAGGATATAAAGGCAGCAGAGCAATGCAAGTTTATTAGAGAGTTCTCAAGAGAAAAAGAAATAGTTAATTTCTTTGAAATTGGAGAAATGGGAATTGAGCATTGTTTATTACCAGAAAAAGGATTAGTGGTTGCTGGGGATGTTGTTATAGGAGCTGATTCTCATACTTGCACATATGGGGCATTAGGGGCTTTTTCAACAGGAATAGGTTCTACAGATATGGCTGCTGGAATGGCAACAGGTAAGTGTTGGTTTAAGGTTCCTTCAGCATTAAAGTTTGTATTAAAAGGAAAACCAGCAAAATGGGTAAGTGGTAAGGATATAATCCTTCATATCATAGGAATGATTGGTGTTGATGGAGCATTATATAAATCTATGGAATTTGTAGGAGATGGATTAAATTATTTATCAATGGATGATAGATTTACAATGGCAAATATGGCTATTGAAGCAGGTGGAAAAAATGGAATTTTCCCAGTTGATGAAAAAACTATTGAGTATTTAAAGGAACATGGTAAGAAGGAATGGAAAGTATATGAAGCTGATGAAGATGCAGAATATGATGAAGTTTATGAAATAGACCTATCTTCTTTAAGACCAACAGTATCATTTCCACACTTACCTGATAATACAAGAACAATTGATGAAGTTGGAGATGTAGAAATTGATCAAGCTGTTATAGGTTCTTGCACAAATGGAAGAATTTCAGACTTAAGAGTGGCAAGAGATATTCTTAAGGGAAAAAAGGTAAATAAAAAAGTTAGATGTTTAGTATTTCCAGGAACTCAAAAAATTTATTTACAAGCATTAGAAGAAGGAATAATAAAAGATTTAATAGAAGCAGGTGCAATTGTTTCAACTCCAACTTGTGGGCCATGTTTAGGTGGACATATGGGGATATTAGCTAAAGGTGAAAGAGCAATTTCAACAACAAATAGAAATTTTGTTGGAAGAATGGGGCATGTTGAGTCAGAAGTTTATTTATCTAGTCCAGCGGTTGCAGCAGCTTCAGCAATAAAAGGAAAAATAACTAATCCAGAAACACTTTAAGGGGGTAAATATGGAAGTAACAGGAAAAGTTTTTAAATATGGGGATAATGTAGATACAGATGTAATAATACCAGCAAGATATCTAAATACATCAGATCCAAAGGAATTAGCAAGTCATTGTATGGAAGATATAGATTTAAATTTTTCTAAGAAGGTTAAGAAGGGAGATATAATTGTTGCAAATAAAAACTTTGGATGTGGTTCATCTAGAGAGCATGCACCAATAGCAATAAAAGAAAGTGGAATTAGTTGTGTTATAGCATCCACATTTGCAAGAATTTTTTACAGAAATGCAATTAATATTGGATTGCCAATTTTAGAATGTGATGAAGCAGTTAAGAATATTGATGCTAATGATGAATTAGAAGTTAATTTCGATACAGGATTAATTAAAAATTTAACTAAAAATGAGCAGTATCAAGGAGAAGCCTTTCCAGAATTTATGCAAAATATAATAAATAATAATGGGCTTATAGGATATATTAGGAACAAGGGGTAGCTAGGAGAGTGGAAAGTGACAAGTGGAAAGTGACAAGTGGAAAGTGACAAGTGGCAAGTGGCAAGTGATAAGTGACAAGTGACAAGTGGCAAGTGGCAAGTTGAGGAGGAAACTCCTTGGGGAGTTTCTGAAGAATATATTTATTAAATTCAGGTTAAGATGAATTTACACCTAAACTTGTAATTTATAACTTGAAACTGAAAGAGAACTTGTCACTTGTAACTTGTAACTTGAAACTGAAAAAACGGGGGGTTATAAATATGAATTATAATATAGCAGTTATACCAGGGGATGGAATAGGTCCAGAGGTTATAGACGAATCAATAAAGGTTTTAAATAAGATTGGGGAAAAGTATAATCATACATTTGAATTTGAATTTTTACAAGCTGGAGGTTGTGCAATAGATTCTATGGGAACGCCACTTCCAGAAAAAACTTTAGAAAGATGTAAAGAAAGTGATGCTGTTCTTTTAGGAGCAGTTGGAGGTACTAAGTGGGATAATCCTAATGCAAAGATAAGACCAGAACAAGCATTATTAGGATTAAGAGGTGGATTAAATTTATATTGTAATTTAAGACCAGCTCTTTTATATAAACAATTAAAGGAGGCATCTCCATTAAAAGACAGCATAATTGGTGATGGAATAGATATTTGTGTTGTAAGAGAACTTACTGGAGGAATTTACTTTGGTGAAAGAGGTAGGGAAGTAGTTGATAGAGTTATTTCTGCTTATGATACAGAAAGATATAACATAAATGAAATTAAAAGAATAGTTAAAATTGGTTTTGAAACAGCAATGAAGAGAAATAAAAAATTAACTAGTGTTGATAAGGCTAATATATTGGAAAGTTCAAGATTATGGAGAGGTGTTGTTGAGGAAATGTCTAAAGAATATCCTGAAGTTGAAGTAAATCATTTATATATTGACAATGCATCAATGCAATTAGTAAGAGACCCTAAACAATTTGATGTAATTGTTACTTCAAATATGTTTGGTGATATTTTGTCTGATGAAGCTTCAATGATTACTGGTTCAATAGGAATGCTTCCTTCAGCATCATTAGGAGAAGGTACATTAGGCATGTATGAACCAATTCATGGTTCAGCTCCTGATATTGCAGGAAAAGGAATAGCCAATCCATTAGCAACAATTCTTTCAACTGCAATGATGTTAAGATATAGCTTTAATTTAGAACAAGAAGCAAGGGATATTGAAGATGCAGTAATTAAAGTATTAGAAGAAGGGTATAGAACTGGAGATATAAAAAGTAAAGGAACTACACTTGTTGGAACAAAAGAAATGGGACAACTTGTTGTAGAAAAAATTTAAGATAGTTAGGAGTTAGTAGTGAGTAGTTAGGAGTTTTAGAAAATATAAATTTAAGGGGATGTCGCATTAAGAATAAATACTACAATATATTGTGTATAAAATTTTTAGTGCGACATCCCCATCCTAAACTACAAACTATAAACTAAACCATAGAGGTGATATAAATGAGAAGTGATGTAGTTAAGAAGGGAGTTGCAAAGGCTCCTCATAGAGCTTTGTTTAAAGCATCAGGATTAACTGATGAAGAAATAAATAAGCCTTTAATAGGAATTGTAACATCTCAAAACGATATAATTCCTGGACATATTAACTTAGATAAGATTGTTGAAGCTGTTAAAAAGGGAGTATTAATGGCAGGAGGAACTCCATTAGTATTTCCAACTATAGGTGTATGTGATGGAATTGCAATGGGACATGAAGGAATGAAATATTCACTTGTAACAAGGGAACTAATTGCTGATTCTGTTGAATGTATGGCAAATGCTCATGCTTTTGATGCTTTAGTATTTATACCAAACTGTGACAAGATAGTTCCAGGTATGGTTATGGCGGCATTAAGAGTAAATGTTCCATCAGTAATGGTTAGTGGTGGACCTATGTTAGCAGGGAAATTTAAAGGTAAGGAAGTATCTTTATCAACAATGTTTGAAGCAGTTGGAACAGTTGAAAGTGGCTTAATGCTTGAATCTGATTTAGCAGAATTAGAAGAAAAGGCATGTCCTACATGTGGTTCATGTTCAGGGATGTTTACAGCAAATTCTATGAATTGCTTATGTGAAGTTTTAGGTTTAGCATTACCTGGTAATGGGACAATTCCTGCTGTTTATTCTGAAAGAATAAGACTTGCTAAATATGCAGGTATGGCTGTAATGAATTTATTAGAAAAAGATATTAAGCCAAGAGATATAGTAACAAAGGATTCTATTAAAAATGCATTAACAGTAGATATGGCACTTGGATGTTCAACCAATAGTGTTCTTCATTTAACTGCTATTGCAAATGAGGCTAAAATTCCAATGAATCTTGATATTATAAATGAAATGTCAGCTAAGGTACCAAATCTTTGTAAATTAGCACCGGCATCTGATACACATATTGAAGATTTATATGCAGCTGGTGGAATTAAAGCTGTAATGAGTGAATTAAATAAAAAGAATTTATTAAATTTAAATTGTATTACTGCAACTGGTAAAACTGTTGAGGAAAATATTAAAGATGCTAAGGTTTTAGATTATTCAGTAATAAAACATATAGAAGAACCATATAGCCAAACTGGTGGTATAGCAATATTAAAAGGAAATTTAGCTCCAGATGGCGCAGTTGTTAAAAGATCAGCAGTTTTAAAGGAAATGCTTACACATAAAGGACCAGCTAAGGTTTTTGATTCTGAGGAAGAAGCTATAGAAGCTATTTTAGGAAAGAAAATTGTAAAAGGTGATGTTGTAGTTATTAGATATGAGGGGCCAAAGGGTGGGCCAGGAATGAGAGAAATGTTATCACCAACTTCTGCAATTTGTGGAATGGGGCTTGATTCATGTGTTGCACTTATTACTGATGGAAGATTTAGTGGGGCAACTAAAGGAGCAGCAATAGGACATGTTTCTCCAGAAGCAGCTGATGGTGGAAATATTGCTTTAGTACAAGATGGAGATATTATTTCTATTGATATTTCAAATGGAAATTTAGATTTACTTGTAACAGATGAGGAATTAGCTAAGCGTAAAGAAAATTTAAAGCCATTTGAACCAAAGGTTAAAGAAGGCTATTTATCAAGATATGCTAGGTTAGTAAGCTCTGCAAGTAGTGGAGCAGTGTTTAGGTAGTGGATAGTTAAGTGACAAGTGACAAGTTTCAAGTGACAAGTTTTAAGTGACAAGTGACAAGTTTCAAGTGACAAGTTAAGGAGGAAACTCCTTGGGGAGTTTCTGAAAAATATATTTATTAAATTCAGCCGATAGATCTTCGCTTATTCCATCTAGTTTTTTATGTTTCTAAAAATATATTTATTAAATTCAGCCTAAGCTGAATTTATACCTAAACTTGCCACTTGCCACTTGCCACTTGTCACTTGTCACTGAATAAGCTTGTCACTGAATAAGCTTGTCACTAAAAATGGGGGTGTTTTAAATGTTACTGACAGGTGCTGAAATTCTTGTTAAGTCTTTATTAAATCAGGGTGTTGATACTGTTTTTGGATATCCTGGGGGGGCTGTTTTAAATATATATGATTATTTATACAAATATAAAGATCAAATAAATCATTATTTAACTTGCCATGAGCAGGGAGCAGCACATGCAGCAGATGGATATGCAAGATCTTCAGGTAAGGTTGGAGTATGTATTGCAACATCTGGACCAGGTGCAACAAACCTTGTAACTGGTATTGCAACGGCATATATGGATTCAGTTCCTTTAGTTGCAATAACAGGAAATGTCCAAAAGAGTTTGCTTGGAAGGGATAGTTTCCAAGAGGTTGATATTACAGGAATAACAATGCCAATTACAAAACACAATTTTATTGTTAAGGATATTAATAATTTAGAAGAAACTATTAGAAAGGCATTTTATATTGCAAAGGAAGGAAGGCCAGGACCGGTATTAATAGATATCCCAAAGGATATAACATCTGATAAGACGGAATATAATGGATTAAGTCCATTGCCAGTTGAGCCAAAAAGTAAGCATATTACTGTTACTTCATTAAATGAGGCAGCTAAGTATATTAATGATTCAGAAAAACCTCTTATTTATGCAGGGGGAGGAGTTATAAACTCAGATGCTACTGAAGAATTAATTAATTTTGCAGAAAAGATAAATGCACCAGTTGCAACAACATTAATGTGTAGAGGTGCAATTCCTTCAGAACATAGATTAAATACAGGAATGATAGGAATGCATGGAAGTAATGCATCAAATATTTTAGCAACTAAATGTGATTTAATAATTGCTCTTGGGGCAAGATTTAGTGATAGGGTAATTAGTGATAAGGAGTTTATAAATAATGCTAAAATTATTCAAATAGATGTTGATCCAGCAGAAATTAATAAGAATGTAAGGGTTGATTCATTTATTATTGGAGATATTAAAGTTGCATTACAAAAATTAATGCCATTAATAAATGAAAAAAGAAATGAAAATTGGTTAAAAACTGTGGAAGAATTAAAGCTTTTATCTATTACTAAAAATAATAGTGATGATGGTGAACAATTAACACCTAGATTTTTATTTGAAAAGCTTAGTTCTTTAGATGATGGCAGTTTTGTCATGACAACAGAAGTTGGACAGCATCAAATGTGGACAGCACAATATTTTAATTTTAAAACTCCAAGAACATTAATTTCATCAGGTGGTCTTGGAACTATGGGATTTGGATTAGGGGCAGCAATTGGAGTAAAAGTTGCTAGTCCAAATAAAACTGTATTTAATATTGCTGGTGATGGAAGCTTTGGAATGAACTGCAATGAATTTGCAACAGCTGTTAAGTATAATATTCCAATTAAAATTATTGTTATGAATAATAATGTATTGGGTATGGTTAGACAGTGGCAAAGTTTATTTTATGAAGCAAGATATTCTCAAACTACATTAGATAGGGCAACTGATTTTGTTAAGCTTGCAGAAGCTTTTGGAGGAGTTGGATTTAGAGTAGAAAAAAGAGATGAACTTGATGGTGTATTAAAGGAAGCTTTATCTGTAAATAGGCCAGTAATAATAGATTATAAAATTGATAGTGATAAGAAGGTATTTCCGATGGTTGCTCCAGGGTCACCAATTCATCAAATTATTAATGAAGAAGATTTAGAAGGAAAATAAAAAAACAGCAATTAAATAGTTAATTTAAATTTCTATCAAAATATGAATGGTAGTAAATTTTTATAGATAAAAAATAAATAAGTCGGGGGTATTAAATATGGCAAAAATGTTTTATGAAAAGGACACAAATTTAGGGTTATTAAAAGGGAAAAAGGTTGCAGTTATTGGTTATGGTAGCCAAGGACATGCACATGCATTAAATCTTCATGAAAGTGGAGTTGATGTAGTTGTTGGATTATATGAAGGAAGTAAGTCTTGGGATAAGGTTAAGGAAGCTGGATTAGAAGTTGCTACAGTTGCAAATGCAGTTAAGTCTGCAGATGTAGTTATGGTTTTAGTACCAGATGAAAAGCAAGCTAAATTATATAAGGAAGAAATAGCTCCATATTTAGAAGAGGGAAATGCTTTAGCATTTGCTCATGGGTTTAACATTCATTATGGACAAATTGTTCCACCAGCTAATGTTGATGTATTTATGGTTGCACCAAAGGGACCAGGACACATGGTAAGAAGAACTTATACAGAAGGTTCAGGAGTTCCTTGCTTAATAGCGGTTCAACAAGATTATACTGGAAATGCTAAAGAAGTTGCATTAGCTTATTCTAATGGTATTGGTGGAGCTAGAGCAGGTGTATTAGAAACTACTTTTAAGGATGAAACTGAAACAGATTTATTTGGTGAACAAGCTGTTCTTTGTGGTGGAGTTACTGCACTTATAAAGGCTGGCTTTGAAACTTTAGTAGAAGCAGGGTATGCTCCTGAAAATGCTTATTTTGAATGTTTACATGAAATGAAACTTATTGTTGATTTAATGTATCAAGGTGGTATGGCTGCAATGAGATATTCTATTTCAGATACTGCTGAATATGGTGATTATGTAACTGGTAGCAGAATAGTTACTGATGAAACAAAGAAAGAAATGAAGAAAGTATTAACTGAAATTCAAGATGGTACATTTGCTAGAAACTGGTTAATGGAAAATCAAGTAGGAAGACCTCAATTTAATGCAATGAGAAGAATGGAAGCAGAACACCCAATTGAAAAGGTTGGTAAAGAGTTAAGAGAAATGATGTCTTGGATTGATACTAAGAATTTAGATTAATTAATTATTTATATAAATTTATAATTTTATTAGTTATAAGGGAATATCTTTTAAGGTATTCCTTTTATTAGTTTATTTAACAGTTTACTTTAGAAAAAGGTTAATAAACAAAAACACGAACAATATTTTTTGAAAGTAATTAAAAATATAAAAAAATAATAAAAAACATGGACAAATATTAAAAAATATATTATATTATTCATATAATTTGTTTGTTAATAATATTAATTATGTAAACATTGAATTATATTTGTTGATTTTATGGGAGGAGATATATTGCAAAATAATGAGGGGGTAATTAAGTGATAAATTTAATATCTAAGTATTTTAATTTTCAAGAAAAGGATACTAACTTGAAAACAGAAACAGTAGCAGGAGTAACAACATTTTTAACAATGGCATATGCATTATTTTTAATTCCTAGTGTTTTAGGTGATGCAGGAATGCCAGAAAAAAGTGTGTTTGCTGCAACAGCATTGGCAGCTGCAATTGGGACTTTTATTATGGGGATATTTGCAAAGTTTCCAATGGGATTAGCGCCAGGGGTTGGATTAAATGCTTTCTTTACATATAGTGTTTGTATAGGAATGGATATTCCATGGCAAACAGCATTATCAGGTGTATTAGCATCTGGAATTATATTTTTAATAGTGTCAATTACAGGAATAAGAGAAATGGTTATAAAAGCAATACCAACAAATTTAAAATTTGCTGTAAGTGCAGGAATTGGATTGTTTATAGCTTTTATTGGATTAAAGAATGCTGGAATAGTTGTGGCAAATGAATCAACATTTGTAGGTCTTGGAGATTTAACAAATCCAACAGTATTACTTTCTGTATTTGGTCTTATTGTAATAGCAATATTAATGGTTAGAGGGTCTAATATAGCAATATTTATTGGTATGGTAGCAACGGTAATTGTAGGAATGATTTTTGGTTTAATAAATTTTCCAGATAAAATAATATCAATGCCACCATCAATTGCACCTACATTTGGAGTTGCAATTAAAAATATAGGAAACATATTTAATCCTCAAATGATATTAGTTATATTTACATTTTTATTTATGGATTTTTTTGATACAGCAGGGACAATGGTTGCAGTTGGGTCTAAGATTGGATTATTAAAAAATGATGGATCAATTGAAGGTGGTTCTAAAGCATTATTAGCAGATTCAGTTGCTACTTGTATAGGAGCAATATTTGGGACTACTAATACAACTTCTTATGTTGAATCATTATCAGGAGTAGCAGTGGGAGCAAAAACAGGATTTTCAAGTGTTGTAGTAGGAATTTTATTTTTAATTTCATTATTTTTCTCACCATTACTTACAGTAATTACTTCAGCAGTAACTGCACCAGCTCTTATTATAGTTGGGTCATTAATGTGTAGTAGTCTTAAGGAAATTGAATGGGATAAACCAGAAGTTTCAATATCATCATTTTTAACTGTAATATTAATGCCATTAACTTATAGCATTGGGGAGGGAATAGCATGTGGATTTTTAGCATATGTAGTCCTTATGTCTTTTAAGGGAAAAGTTAAAAAGGTTCATCCAGTTATGTATGTTTTATCAGGATTATTTATAATATATTTTGCAGTAAGATAATGAATAAAACTTTACAATAATAATTGCAGTCTGTATAATTAACTTGTAATTTGTTAAAACTAATATGGTAGATTGCATTGAAGAGGAGCAGTAAATAAAATTTTAACTTAAAGCGATTTAGGGATGGTGTAAGCCTAAAATTTAAAACTATTGAAGGAAACCTTGGAGCAATAAAAATTAATAAGTATTTGAGTGGGTTAATAATTTATATTAACCAATTTAGGTGGTAACGCGGAATATAAGTTTTCGTCCTAATAATATTTGGGATGGAAACTTTTTTTTATTTGGATATAAATGGGTGTACCTCCGTGGAACAACCATTTTTTATATATTATATATAAAGGAGCATTAAATATGGCATTTGAAAAATTAGCTGAAATAATATTCCCTAATGTTGAACATGATAGAGAATATTATATAGCAAAATACCCAAAAAGAAACTTAAAAGAAGGTGCTAGAGTAACTAGATATGCACCATCACCAACAGGATTTCAACATATAGGTGGAGTTTTTGCTGCATTAATCAATGAAAGATTAGCAAGCCAAAGTGAAGGAGTTTTTTATTTAAGAATAGAAGATACAGACCAAAAGAGAGAAGTTGAAGGTGCTATTGAAGATACAATTGAAACTATGCACAATTTTGGAATGTATTTTAGCGAAGGAATGACTGGTCAAGAAACTTCAAAAGGTGAATATGGCCCATACAGACAAAGTGAAAGAGCTGAAATATACAGAACTTTTGCTAAAGATTTATTATTAAAAGGTTTAGCATATCCAGATTTTTGTACTCCAGAAGAATTAGCTGCTTTAAGAGAAGAGCAAATAGCTAATAAGATAACTCCAGGATACTATGGAGAATATGCTAAATATAGAAATATTACTGAAGAAGAAGCTATTGAAAGAATAAACAATGGTGAAACTTATATTTTAAGATTAAAATCACCAGGAAATATTGAAAATAGAGTAGAATTCCACGATTTAATAAAGGGAGATATATCTTTCCCAGAAAATAATCAAGATGTAGTTTTAATAAAAGGAGATGGGCTTCCAACATATCACTTTGCACATGCAATAGATGATTATTTAATGAGAACTACAGATGTAATAAGAGGAGAAGAGTGGTTATCATCACTTCCAATACACGTTCAATTATTTGAAGTATTAGGATTTGAAAGACCAAACTATGCTCATATTCCAACAATAATGAAACAAGAAGGTGGATCTAAGAGAAAGCTTTCTAAGAGAAAAGATGCTGAAGCAGCTGTTTCTTATTATAATGAAGTTGGATATCCAGTAGTATGTGTTATTGAATACTTATTAAACATAGTAAATTCAAGTTATGAAGAATGGAGAGCAGAAAATCCAATTGCTGATTATCATGAATTCCATGTTGCTTTAGAAAAAATGAGTAAGAGCGGAGCATTATTTGATTTAGTTAAATTAAATGACGTTTCTAAAGATGTTATAGCTAGAATGCCAGCAGATAAAGTATATGAACAATATACTGCATGGGCTAAACAATATGATGAAGAAATGTATAACTTAGTAACTTCAAATGAAGCTATGGCAAGAGAAATATTTAATATAGATAAAGAAGGTCCAAAACCAAGAAAAGACTTTGCAAAGTGGGATGAAGTTAAGGATAAGATATTCTATTTCTTTGATGAATTATTCTATAATGAAACTGCAGAGCAGGTTGAGTTACCAAAAACTTTATTATTAGAAAATGCTAAAGCTATAATTGAAGAATATGCTAAAAAGTTTACTTTTAATATAGGAAGTCAAGAAAATTGGTTTGAAGAATTAAAAGTAATTGGAGCAGAACTTGGATATTGTGCAAATAGAAAAGAATTTAAGGCTAACCCAGAAGCTTATAAGGGAATGATTTCTGATGTTGCAGGTGCAGTAAGAAGTGCATTATCACATAGAACAAATACTCCAGATCTTTATACTATAATGCAAATTATAGGAGAAGAAAAGGTTAGAGAAAGATTTAATAGATTTTTAGAGTTATAAAAATTAAAAGATTTTTAACTAGAAAAAATGTTATATTTTATCTATAAGAAAAAAAGCTGTATTTAGATTATAGAATTAGTCTAAATACAGTATTTTTTATGATTAGATTAGTAAAAAATAAAGTTATAAAATTATAGAAAAAAATGTGCTTTTTTTCATTATTTTAATTTAAATTCACAACTTGGTCCAAAATGAAATTAATACAAGGTATTAAAGAAAATAAAGTGTACAAACTATTATTGTAGCGGTGGTAGAACTAAGTATAGACTTGGCTGTATCAGGGCTAAATTTAATAGGACATTGGAGGAAAATATTATGAGTAATAATTCAAACTGTGGATGTCATAAAGAAGGTAAAGGAGAGCATAATTCACACACTGGATGTGGATGTCATGAAGGACAAAAAACAGCAGTAAATAATCAATGGGCATCACCTGCAAGTGCAAAATCAGAAATAGAAAATAAATGTGGATGTGATCATAAAATTAAATAATATTAATAGAAATCAATTTAAAAATAATTTATAGAAATAACTTCTAGTATTAAATTAATAAAAGCGAGCAAAATAATATTGTTAAGAGTTTCAGGAGTATAGACCAATGGGATAAAAAATAAGACTAGTTCAATATTTTAACTATTTTATAGCTTGTGTATCTACAAAATGCGTTATACATAATTATATAAGTAGAGACTTGGTTCAGTGTGCATTCAATTATAAAAAATTACTGTGTATGAAACCTCAACGAACACTTACTATACCTAATTAAAAATTAAAGAAAGGCAAATTGCCTTTCTTTAATTTTTTTATTTTAATTTAAATGAAGATTTTAAAGGTACAATTCTATTAAATACTAATTTATCATTAGTAGTATATTTAGTATCAATATTAAAGAAACCATTTCTAACTAATTGGAACTTATCTTGAGGTTTAGCATTTTCAACAGCTGTTGGTTCAATGAATCCTTGCAAAATTTCTAAAGAGTTAGGATTTATTTGTTCTAAGAAATGCTTACCTTCATTTTCAGGAGCATCATCTAATATTAAAGGTTCATACAATCTAAATTCAGCAGGTACACAGTTATTTGCATCTACCCAGTGAATAGTTCCTTTAACCTTTCTTCCTGTAAATCCAGAACCACTTTTAGTTTCAGGATCATAAGTGCAATGAATTTCAGTTACATTGCCATTTTCATCTTTAATTACTTCATTACATTTAACAAAGTAAGCACCCATTAATCTAACTTCATTACCAGGGAATAATCTGAAATATTTCTTTATTGGAACTTCCATAAAGTCTTCTTGTTCAACATATAATTCTCTTGAAAATGGAACAAGTCTCTTTCCAAATGATTCATCTTTAGCATTGTTGCTAACTTCTAACATTTCAGTTTGCCCTTCTGGATAATTAGTAATAACTAATTTTAAAGGTTTTAAAATAGCCATTGCATTAGGAGCCTTTAATTGTAAATCTTCTCTTACAAAATAATCAAGCATTTGAGAATCTACTGTAGAATTTGCTTTAGCAACACCAATAGCAGAACAGAAATTCTTTAATGCTTCTGGTGTACATCCTCTTCTTCTTAAGCCACAAATAGTAGGCATTCTTGGATCATCCCATCCATCAACAACACCTTCATCAACTAATTGTTTAAGTTTTCTTTTACTCATAACAGTATTAGTCATGTTTAATCTAGCAAATTCTATTTGTCTAGGCTGAGCTTCCATTTCACATTCTCTAACAACCCAATCATATAAAGGTCTATGATCCTCAAATTCTAAAGTACAAATAGAGTGAGTTACCTTTTCTATGGCATCTTCTAATGGATGAGCAAAATCATACATAGGGTAGATGCACCATTTATCTCCAGTGTTATGGTGAGTTGCATGAGCAATTCTATAGATTATAGGATCTCTCATATTCATATTAGGAGAAGACATATCAATTTTAGCTCTTAAAACTTTTTCTCCATCTGAAAATTCACCATTTTTCATTCTTTCAAATAAATCTAAATTTTCCTCAACACTTCTGTTTCTATAAGGACTTTCTTTACCAGGTTCAGTTAAAGTACCTCTATATTCTTTAGCTTCTTCTGGAGTTAAGTCACAAACATAAGCTAATCCTTTTTTTATTAAAAGAACAGCTCTGTTATACATTTCATCGAAATAATCGGATGCAAAGTAAAGTTCATCCCAATTTCCACCAAGCCATTTTACATCTTCTTTTATTGATTCAACATATTCTGTATCTTCTTTTACAGGGTTAGTGTCATCGAATCTAAGATGTGTTTTACCATGGAATTCTTCAGCTAATCCAAAATTTAAAAGAATAGATTTTGCATGACCTATATGAAGGTATCCATTTGGTTCTGGTGGAAAACGAGTTATTATTTCTTGGTGTTTTCCACTTTCTAAATCATTTACTATTATATTTCTTATAAAATTAGAAGAATTAATTTCAGTTGACATAGTTTACCTCTCCTATTGACTATTAATTTTAGGTGTGAACTACTCTCCACTTATAGAAGTGGGGTTTCTTGGTTAATATACCTAACGGTACAAGTTTACCCAAGCTTATTTAGTGTCTAAATCCGTTATTATTACTCATTTCTATCATTTAATACTGACTATATTGTACTATTCTTGTTGACTATCGTCAAGTGATGTCCATCTCCCATTTTAGAAGATGGGAGATGGACATCACATTTCAGATAAAAAATAATTATTTCCTAATTATATAAAATTTATAACATATATTTTACTATTACTAATAATTTTATATTGAAGATAATGAAAAAATAAAGTAGCATATACAAGAAATTTATAGATAGGGTGTAAAACCTCGTGGCTTCATGCCCGAGGCTGTAAGCCAATTACTTTAATTTTTGGTCTTGTATATATTTTTTAATTTATTTAAAAATAAAAAAAAAGTGTTGACAAAAAAAGTCGAATGATATAATATTATGTCATAAGATATTTGCGCCTTTAGCTCAGAAGATAGAGCACCTAGCTCTTAACTAGGGGGTCCGGGGTTCAAGTCCTTGAAGGCGCACCAAAGCAGAGGTAAAAAACCTCTGCTTTTTTTTATATAATAAATGATAACCTTTTTATATACAACATGTTATATAAATTAATATAAAAATTATATTAATTAGTGAAAACGGAGGTAGATTTCATGTTAGAAATAAGCGAGTATGTAAATTTAAATGGAGTTAAACAATATATTCTTGCAACAGGTAATGAAAATGGACCTTTAATGTTATTTCTACATGGAGGACCAGGAGTATCTCAAAGTGGTTTTATAAGAAAATATCAAAGCAAATTAGAAGAAGATTTTCTTGTTGTAAATTGGGATCAACGTGGTGCTGGAAAATCAAATACAAAGATATTTTCAAAAGATGAATTAAAAATAAATAATATTGTTAATGATGCTATTTCTTTAATAGAAATATTAAGGGATAGATTTAAAAAAAATCGTATTTATTTAGTAGGGCATTCTTTTGGAAGTTTGATAGGAATAATTTTATCACAAAAGATACCACAATATATAAAGGCATATATATCTATAGGCCAAGTTGTTAATATAAATGAAGGAGATAAATTTATTTATAAAATTTTATTAAAAAAAGTTAATAATGAAAATTATCAAAAGGGAATCAAAATTTTAAAAAATATAGGAAAACCACCTTACAAAACTCAAGATAGTATTAATAAATTAAATAAATTAATACAAAAGTATAAAGGTGATGTTTTTAAATTTAGCAAGATATCCCTTATTTTAAAAAGTATTTCCTTTAAATACTATAACTTATTTGATTGGTTTAAATTTTTAGGTGGAATTATTATTTCAAATAGATATATGTATTCAGAAATGTCATGTATAAACTTATTTAATGCAAATAATAAATTTGAAATTCCAATATATTTTTGTTGTGGAGATAATGATTATCATACTCCTAGTAAGATAGTAGAAGAATATTATAATTTTATAAATGCACCTAAAAAGCAAATATACAAGTTTAAGTTATCAGCACATATGCCTAATATAGAAGAAGAAACATGTTTTTATAATATGTGTAAGGCAATATATATAGAAAATGAATAATTTTTATTATTAACTTAATATATAAAGCTAAAATTTTGATTTATAAGGAGGGGAAATGAATAAGAAATATTTTAAAGAAAATATACTAATAGTAACTTATGGATTAATAATGTTTTTTTTAATAAGTAATTTAAAGTATGTATCACATGTTATTGATAATTTAATAGAAATTATCTTACCAGTTATATTTGGATGTGTTTTAGCGTTTTTTTTAAATATGCCAATGAGCTTTTTAGAAAAGAAAATTAGAATATTACTGAAAAAATTTAATTTAAATGAAAAAAAAGTATTTACAATTAGTCGAGCTATGTCATTAGTAATAGTTTTTTTAACACTTATTATTGGAGGGACATTAGTTATTAATGTAGTAATACCTGAGATTTTACATAACTTATATACTTTTATAGAAAAGGCACCTGAACAAATTAAAAATATAGAAAAATTTTTAACTCAAAATAGCAATAATAATTATATATTAGAAACTATATTTTCCAAGTTCAATAAAGTAGATAATAATATTATGAGTATAGTAAATAATATACTAAAAACTTCATTTTCAGGAATTTTAAATATTACTTTAGGAATAACTAATGTTTTAATTAATTTAATTTTAGGTTTGGTAATATCTATATATATTTTATTAGAAAAAGAAAGTCTAAAATTTCAAATTAAAACTATTATATGTAAGTTTATGAAAGATAAACATAAAAGATATGTTATAGAAACAATAAAATTGACTTATAGCAAATTTAAAAAATATATTTTTGGGCAAACAATTGATTCTTTTATATTATCTATAATGATATTTGTTAGTATGGCAATTTTAAATATTCCATATGGTTTATTTATAAGTTTAATACTTGGATTATGTGCAGCAGTACCAATTTTAGGACCATTTATAGGTATTATAATAACAACTATTATTATGATTATAGCTGGGTATAAAAACATATTGCTATTTATTTTTATAGTTGTGTTAATGCAACAAATTGAAGGGAATATAATTTATCCAATAGTTGTGGGAAATTCAATAGGACTTTCTTCATTATATATTGTTTTAATAGTTATTGTTTTTTCAAGTTTATTTGGTATTTTAGGAGTAATAGTTGGGGTTCCTTTATGTGGAGTATGTTATGAACTTATATGTAATTATATAAGGCAAAAAGATGTAGTAAATTGATAATTATTATAGTTAAAAAGGGGTAAAAAAATGAAAATAAATAAAAAGTTATTTAAGATAATACAAAGTATAATCATAGTAACAATATTTTTTCTAGCTTTTAAAGAATTATATAAAATATTTATAGATATAGATATAAATTTATTTAAGAAATATGCTGATAGGTTAACAGTTCCTAACTTGTTAATAATTGCATTATTAGGAATAGTTTCTTATATGCCATTGTCATTTTATGATTTAATTACAAGGAAGAGCATACCAATAGATTTGCCAACAAAGAAGGTATATAAATACTCTTGGATTGCTACTTCTATTTCAAATATTGTTGGATTTGGTGGTAGTTCTGCCATTCTTATAAAAAATTATTTTTATAAAAATCATGTAGATGACCAATCAAAATTAACAAAGGAAAATTTAAAGGTTGTAGGGTTAAATTTAAGTGGTTTTTCTTTAATATGTCTTATATATAGCATATGGTGTGCATTTACCATTAAAAAGTTTGACATAGTTTTTTATGGTTCAACATTAGTGGGATTATATATTATAGGTGTTTTAATTTTCAGTACTTATAAGTTTATTAAAGATAAAGACAAAAATGCATATTTAGCTACTATAAAAATAGCATTTATTTCAATTCTTGAATGGGCAACAACAATTTTATTAATTTATGGATTAATACTTATCATAGGGATAAAGGTAACATTAATTCAATTTTTCCCTGTTTATATTAAAGCAATAATAATAGCTATTATTAGTATGATTCCAGGTGGAGTAGGTACATTTGATTTAACTTTACTTACAGGATTAAAAAGTTTTAATGTTCAATCAGAGCAAATATTATTATTATTATTATTATATAGAATAAGTTACTATATAGTTCCTTTAGTTATAGGGGCAATATTATATATAGATGATGTATATAAAAAGGCTAATGTTGAAACAAGAGAATTAATATCAAGAGTTAATTCAAAAATATCAACTACACTTTTAATATTAATGGTTTATATTACTGGAATAGGTTTAATATTTTGGATAACAATTGATATACCAGCATTTATACATAAAACTACAATATTTAATATGGATATATTTGATTTTGCCATATCTTTAAGTATAATTTTAGGATTCTTATTAGTAGCATTAGCACCAATTTTAAGTACTAAAACTAAAAAAGTATATTATATTTTAATAGCATCTTTTTCTATAATAACAATATATTCACTAGTTGTTGTTAAAAGTTTTAATGCATGTATAATAAATGCAATTGCATGGGTATTAATAATTTTAAGCAAAAAAAGATTTTATAAAAAAGGTTTTATATTTACATGGAATAATGCAATAAAGGGTATAGCATCAGTTTTAGTATTACTTATATTAAACTTACAAATGGTATTTATTAAACCATCAGATGTAAAATTGTTTGAAGGAATAGAAGAATTTGATTTTGTAATGCCAAATGTATATGCAGATAAAGTATTAATTACTGTATTTTTAGGTGTAATAATATCAATATCATTAATTATAATTTTACTTAATATAAATAAATTTAATAAATTCCCTGCACAAAAATTAAATAAAGAAAGAATTATTGAATTAATATCTAAATATGGTGGTTCAAGCTTAGCGCATTATGTTTTTGTTGGAGATAAATATGTTCATATAAGTAAAAAAGAAGATGTATTTTTCCAATATCAAATTATAAGTGATAAAATAATAGTTTTAGGCGGCCCTATAGGAAATAGAGAAGCGTTTTCTGAAGCAATTAAGGAGTTTTATGATTTAGCAGATTTGTATGGTTATACGCTAGTATTTAGTGGTGTAGATATGAATATATTTCCAGAACTTCATGACATGGGATATGATTTCCTTAAACTTGGTCAAGATGCACTTGTAAAATTAGATGAATTTTCATTAGCAGGAAATAAAAATAAAAGTAAACGACAAGCTGTATCTAGAATTGATAAAGCAGGATATACTTTTTCTATAGAAACACCTCCATTTACAGATGAATTATTTAAAGAATTAAAAGAAGTATCTGATGAATGGTTAAATGGAAAAAAGGAAAAGGGGTTTGCTGTAGGATACTTTAACAAAGAGTATATGGAGATGGATAAAATAGCAATAGTTAGAAATAGTGAAGGTGAAATTAAAGCTTTTGCAAATATAATGCCTATGTATGATGGTAATAAGACATTATCTATAGATCTTATGAGATTTAAGAATATAGAGTTAAATGGAATAATGGACTTTATATTTGTAAACTTATTTGAGTATGGTAAAGAAAATGGATATGAATTCTTTAATTTAGGATTAGTTCCACTAGCAGATGTAGGTGAAAGTAACTATTCATTTATAAGAGAAAAAATAGCATATCAAATATTTAATAATGGAAACTTTATTTATTCATTTAAGGGGTTAAAGAAGTTTAAAGATAAGTATGCAAGTAAGTGGGATGATAAATATATAGCATACAAAAAGGAAAGTTCATTATTAATAACTTGTATTCAATTATTAACAATTTTATCTCAAGACAAGAAGGATTAATTGGGTATTATGGATAAAAATATTTTAAGAAAAGAAATATTAGAAAGAAGAAATTATCTAGAATTAGATAACAAAAGTAAATATGATAAGGTAATATTTGAAAAATTAATAAATAGTGATATTTATAAAAAATCAAAAAAAATATTTACTTATATAAGCTTTGGTTCAGAGGTAGATACTAAGAAATTTATAAACTATGCTATAAGTGATAATAAAGATATTTATGTTCCTAAAACAGATAAAGTTAATAAAGAAATGTTAGCAATAAAAATTAACAGTTTAAATAACATGAATGTGGATAAATTGGGTATACTTGAACCAAAGCATGTGGATAAAAGTAAAATTGGAGATAAGTTTGATTTAATAATAATGCCTGGTGTAGCTTTTGATAAGAATGGAAATAGGATTGGTTATGGTGGAGGGTATTATGATAAATATATTTCAAAAATTAATGATAAATGTGTTAAATTAGCCCTAGCATATGAATTGCAAATAGTAGAAAATATTAAATCAGAAATCCACGATATTAAAGTTGATTTTATTATAACTAACAAATAAAACTAAAATTTATATTAACTTGAAACTTGTAGCTTTAAATAAGTTGTGTGAAAAGAAAAATCTAATGTAATGTGCAGATTACATTAGATTTTTTCTTATTTAAATTAATTTATTTTATAAAACTATCTTTCTTTGTTAGCTATTTCAGTAGTGATTCTAGAAACAAAAGCATCTAAAGCCATTGCACCTTCATCATCATTCTTTCTGCTTCTTACAGAAACTTCATTGTTTGCAGCTTCCTTTTCACCAACAACTAAGATATAAGGAACTCTTTCAAGTCTAGCTTCTCTAATCTTATAACCAATCTTTTCAACTCTGTGGTCAACTTCAACTCTAACACCATTTTTTCTTAAAGTCTTAACTACTTCATCAGCATATTCAGCATACTTATCAGATAGTGGAAGAACCTTAGCTTGAACAGGAGACATCCAAGTTGGGAAAGCACCAGCATACTTTTCAATTAAAGTTGCAATAGTTCTTTCATAACATCCAATTGAAGATCTGTGAATAACAAATGGTATTTTCTTTTCTCCATCTTTATCAATGTAAGTCATACCAAGTCTTTCACCTAAAGCAAAGTCAATTTGAACTGTGATTATTGTATCTTCTTTTCCATGAACATTTTTAGCTTGAATATCTAACTTTGGACCATAGAATGCTGCTTCACCTTCAGCTTCAACATAATCAATTCCTAAGTGATCTAATATAGTTCTCATTTGATTTTGTGTAGCTTCCCAAGCCTCTGGGTTGTTTATATATTTTTCAGTATCTTTTGGATCCCATTTAGAGAATCTATAAGAAATATCTTCAGATATACCTAAAGTTTCCATAACGTAATTTATTAAATCAACAACTTCTTTAAATTCATCTTCTAATTGTTCTGGAGTACAAATTATATGACCTTCAGATAAAGTGAATTGTCTAACTCTAGTTAATCCATGCATTTCACCAGAAGCTTCTTTTCTAAATAAAGTAGAAGTTTCTGCATATCTTATAGGAAGATCTCTGTAGCTATGTTGTTCTGCGTTATAAACTGTAAATTGGAATGGGCAAGTCATAGGTCTTAATGCCATAACTTCAGCATCTTTTTCTTCATCACCTAACACAAACATTCCATCTTTATAGTGGCTCCAGTGTCCAGAAGCAACAAATAAATCATTCTTAGACATAAATGGAGTTTTAGTTAATACATAGCCTCTTCTTTCTTCTTCATCTTCAATCCATCTTTGAAGAGTTTGGAATAATTTAGCTCCTTTTGGCATAAATAGTGGAAGACCTTGACCAACTTTCTCATCAGTTGTGAAGATTCCAAGTTCTCTTCCTAATTTATTGTGATCTCTCTTTTTAGCTTCTTCTAAAGCTTCTAAGTGAGCATCTAAATCAGCTTTCTTTAAAAATGCTGTTCCGTAAATTCTAGAAAGCATTTTATTTTTTTCATCACCTTTCCAGTAAGCACCGGCAGTTCTTAAAAGCTTTATGGCTTTAATATTTTTTAATGACATTACGTGAGGACCAGCACAAAGGTCTGTGAAATCACCAATTTTGTAGAAAGATATAATTTCATCTTCTGGAAGGTCATTTATTAATTCAACCTTATAAGGTTCATCCTTCATAAGTTCTAAAGCTTCATTTCTTGGAAGTTCAAATCTTTCTATTGAAGGATTTTCTTTTATTATTTTTTTCATTTCAGCTTCTATTTTATCTAAATCATCTGCTGTAAAAGCTTTTTCTACATCAAAATCATAATAAAAGCCGTTAGCAATTGCAGGACCTATAGCAATTTTTGCTTCAGGGAATAATCTTTTTACTGCAGCAGCAAGAACATGAGAAATACTATGTCTTACAGTATCTTTTCCTTCTTGAGCATCAAAAGTGCAAACTTCTAATTCACAATCTTCATTTAAAGTTGTTCTTAAATCAACAACATTTCCATTTACTATTCCACATTGTGCAACTCTTGCTAAACCTTCACTAATTGCTTTAGCAACATCTAAAACTGAAGATCCATTTTCAACTTCTTTAATAGATCCATCTTTTAAAGTAATTTTAATCATTTTTAATAACTCCCTTCATTTTTATGTTTTTAGTTAATAATAATGTTGTAAAAAGGTTAAATATGTGTGTAGCGTTTTGAGGTTAACCTTAATGCAAATTTAAACTTAATTAATTTTGTTAATAAGTTTATGTATAAAAAAAGCTCGTCGTCGCTTTTCTTATACAAATAGTATAGAAAAGGGACGAGAGCATTATAATTCCCGCGGTTCCACCCTTAATTGCCTATAAAATAAAGGCCTCTTAAGAAAACACCGTAACGTGATGCAACGGACTGGATTAGAGTCTCTCAGAGGTAGTTTTCAATTAATTTCATATAAAAATACTTTCAGCTATTGTATTTTCTCTCTGAAAATGAAGGTTTAATTTACTTGTCTCTTCATAGATTTAATTTATGGGGTTGTTTCATTAAAAATAAATACTATAATATATTAGGTTAATTTTTAATTACAAAAATAATATATTATATAATTTTTAATTTGATGACTCCATTTTTAAGTTTTATTTAACAATAATTATAAATATCTAAATTAATTATGTCAATAAACTAGTAATGATTAATTTTTTAAAGAATTAATTATTTAAAGCATAAGTTGAATAAAATAAAACAAATTACGACAAAAAGCTACAAAAATTTAAATATTAGTGTAAAATAATAAAAGTATAATGCTATCTTTACGATTAGCATTAAAAATGCTCTTTATATTAATATCACAATCTATGAAGGGAGGGTGAATTTAATATTTTAATTATCTATAAATATAAAAAGTTTATATTTATTTAATTAAATAGAAGGGAGTGAAAAAAACAAATGAATAAAAGGTTAGTTTCCATTATTTGTGCAGCGGCATTATTTACTCAAACCTTGCCAACAAATGCAATTGCAACAACAATTGAAGATGCATTTATTAAAAAAGGTTTAAATAGTGAAGTTGATAAGGATAAAAGTGATTCTAATAATGAGGAATCAAGTTCTAAAGATGAAAATGAGACAAGCCAAGACAACAAGTTAAAGGAAGAAGAATTAGGACTTGATAAAGTTAAATTTAATGCATATATAGATAAAACTGATCAATTATTGTTTTCTATTGGATTTGATGAAAAAGAAAAGAAATTCACTGTTAGTGAACAATCTGAAAAGAATATATCAGAAGAAACTCCAGAAGAAACAATGTATACTATAAAAATATTTGATAAAGAGCAAAAAGAAAAGTTTTCAGTAGAACTTAAAGGTAAGGATACTGGAAATTCTGAAAAATTAGAGCCATTAAAAAGCTTAAACTATGAAGTAGGCGATTTTATACAAATAACACCTACTGATAGTAAGGATGTATTAAAGATTACTGGTAATATTCAAGGTGATGTGGACAAGCAAAAGGAAGATTATTCTGATGGAATTGATAATTATGATTACATTGGAAATGTAAGATTCCAAGTTGAAGAAGATCACCTTAAAACTGTATATAATGAAGCACCAGTTATAAATGGACTTACAGATATTGAAGAATCAGAAAATCCTATGAATGATATTCTCACTGGAATATCTATAAAGGATGATCATGATGGAGATATTGATAATTCTAAAATTGTGCCTTTAATAACAGAACTTGAAGGTGGAGTTTTAGAGGTAAGTTATACTGTTGAAGATAGCTGGGGAAGAAAAGCAACTGGTAAGAGAAAGATTTCACCTAAAAAAGTGGAGCAAGAAGAAGTAAAACAAGAAGAGCCAAAAATTATTAGGGAAGAAATTAAGTTACGTACTGGAAGTTCAAGTACAAGTCAAAATACTAATGGATTAGCTGATAATGTAATAACAGTTGAAGGGACACCATATTTTAATGGTCAACATATAAGATTTAAAATAAGATTTGATACTGTAGCGAAACAAATTCAAATTGTTGACCAAGATGGTAGAAAGTTAAGTAATACTGGAAATAATGAGTATTTTAGATTTGTATTATATGATAAGGATATGAATGAAAAAGCTTCGGTATCTTTATTAGGAAATGATAAAAGTGACTCTGATAAGTTAGATAAAATTGCCAATCAACTTTATGAAGAAGGAGACTTTATAGGGATATGGCATGCAGAAACTAAAGAGAGAGCTGGTGCAGAAAATGATCCAGAAAATGATGCAAATTCACCTTCATTTATTCCTAAGCTTAAAATAGGTGGAACAATAAAAGTTTTAAAGAAGGGTGATAATGGACAATTAGTTGAAGACACTGATGTTACAGATAAAAATTATTCAAATGGAATGGATAAAAGGGATATTTCTGAAAGAAGATTCCAAATTACATCAAATGGATTAAAAGAAGTAACTAATGATGCTCCTGAATTTGAAGAATTAAAAGATGTAGTTATTTCAAGGGGGGGAGAATTTGATCCATTAAAAGATGTTAAGGGCAAGATTACTGATGATTTTGATAAGTTTAATGATGATAATTTAGATACTAAAGCAGTTTCTATAACTTATAGCTCTTATGATGTTAAAAAAGTTGGAGAACAAACTATAACATATACTGCTACAGACAAGTGGGGAAGATCAAGCACTAAAACAAGAAAATTAACAGTTACATCAGAAAACCCACTTGATACTAAGTATATAGAGTTCAAAAAAAATAATGAGGGAAATAGTGGAACAAGCTTATTTAAAATAAAATTTGATTCAGTAGAACATAAACTATTGATAGATAATTTAGATAATATACAAGATTCCCCTATAGATTCATCAGTATCATCATCTATATTTAAGCTGAAAGTTTATACAAAAGGTGGAGTATTACAAAAAACATTAAATATTAAAGGTACTGATAATTTAAGAACTGTATTAAAGAAGTTTGATGGATATAAATATAATGTTGGTGACCGTATAGAATTATGGTCAAGTATTTCTAAAAGTATAGTAATTCATGGTGTAGATAGAAATATAGAATCAAATGGAACAGTACAACAACCTTCACCTAGTATACCAGGGCAAGGATCAGTTGAAACTCCACAACAACCATCAACTGGTGGGAATAGTTCAGGTGGAAGCGGAGGTTTAGGAAGTAATGGACAAGAATCTTCAGAGCAAAATACTAGAGAAGGTAATTTAATTCAAAGTGGCAACTCAGGAGAATCAAGTAGTACAAGTGAAAAAGAAGACTCTAATGATTATGAAAACTATGAAAATGGAATTGATAATTCAGATTTCATGAAAAATGTAAGATTTGAAATAGAATCTGATAAGTTAACTTATATTTATAATGAAGCGCCTAAATTTACAGTAGAAGATAATGTTAAACTACAAGTTAATAGAAATGGTAATTTAACTAAAGAACAATTAATGAAAGGTTTAACTGTTAGTGATGATCATGATGGTAATACTTTAACTGAAAAAGTTATTGTTGGAGCCATTGATACTAGTACTATAGGTGAAAAAGAAGTTGAATATAGAGTTGTAGATAGTTGGGGAAGAAGTTCATTAGTAAAAAGAAAGGTAACTGTATATCCTTACAATAATTTAGAATATAACTATATCAATGTTAAAAATAATGAAACAAATGAATCTATTTTAAAGATTAGGTTTGATGATATAAATAAAAAGCTTGTAGTTGATAAAGTTGATAAAAGTAAGATACCTAGTAGTTTAAATAGTGATACTGAAGTATTTAAACTTAAACTTATAAAAAATAAAAAAGATAATTTAAATACTAAAACAAGTGAAAGCAACCAAGATAGCAATAGTGAGGAATTGGAAAAAGGTATAGTTTTAACGAAAGCTGATTTGCTTAATAATGATAAAATTAATGAAATTAATGAACTGTCATATGATGGTTTTGAGTATATTTCTTTATGGGTTTATGATTCAGAAGATGGTATATCTATATCTAAAAAACCTAATTCAATTCCACAAGATGAAGTTATTGATAGTGAAAAATCAAATGAAAACTCTTCAAATGAAATACTTTTAAATGGATTTGATAGCCCAGAGAAAATGCAAAATACTAGATTTAAAATAAGAGCTGAAGGGTTAGAAAAGATATATAATGAAGGGCCAAAAATTAATGGATTAAATAGTACTTTATATGTATATAAAAACACAGATATAAAGAGAGAATATGCTTTAAAAGGAATAAGTGTATCAAGCAATATAGATACTACAATTTCTAATGAAGATATAGTAATTACAAATGTAGATAATGAAAATCTTGGAGATTTAAATGAAGAAATTAGCACAATTGGGAGCTTTATATTAAAGTATACTGTTACAGATTCATGGGGAAGAAGTGCAACATATAATAGAACTGTATCTGTAATATCAAAGTCTGTATCAAATGATATTGAATTTTATAATGAGAATGGAAGTAAAAATTTATTTTCACTTAAGTATAATCCTATATCAAATATATTTGATGTAAGTAAAAAAGTGAATAATTCAATAAATAATGGAACTGAAAATAATCCACCATCTGAAGAACAACCTCCACAAGATCAATCGCCTGATGAATCAGAGCAATCATCACAAGGGACAGATGGTGAGTTAAAAGCTAAAACTGGAAATTTATCTGAAGGGAATAATGATACTGTACAGGATAATATTCCAAATGAAGGTAATCCAGATCAAGATGATAATCCTTCAGTGGAAAATCCACCTCAAGATAGTAATAATTCACAAGATGGGGAAGGTTCAGAAGGAAGTAACGATAGAGAAGATAATACTGAACAAACCAAAAAAGAAATTGTATTTAAGTTAGCTATATTTAATGGTGAAGAAAAAAAGGTTGGAGAAATTGAATTAACAGAAGAAGAAACAATAAATATAGAAGAATTTAAAAAGAAGTTGAGCAATATTACTATTTATGATGGATATTATGTTTCTGTATGGAGTAATAAACCAGAAAGAATAAAAATTAAAGGTTATATGACTGGTAACGATGAATTGGGTGAATCGGAAAATGTTAGAATTGATTATTCAAATGGAACAACAAATAAAGATTATATTGATAATGTTAGATTTAATTTAACAGAAGATGGAATACATGCTGTTTATAATAAAGCACCTAAAATAACTATTACAAGCAAGGAAATGCTTACAGCATATGCTGGAGATATTATTGATTATACTAAAAATATAGAAGTAAAAGATGATCGTGATAATGAAGAAAATGGTCATATTATTGATAATTCAAAAATAAAGGTTACTATTATTCCTAAAAAAGCTAATGGTGAAGATCAGCCAATAGAAGGAGAAGGAAGTAATAGCAATGAAAGTTCTAGTGATGCTAGAGTAGATACTTATAGCCAAGAAGAAAGTTCTACTGAAACAGAAGAAGAAGCATTTAGAAAAGAAGAAGAGAAACATTTAAAAATAGGAAAAAATACAATTAGGTTAACAGTCGAAGATAGTTGGGGAAGAGCTACAAGTATTGAAAGAAATTTATTAATATTAAATGGTATTGATAAAAATGAAATTATATTTAAGGCAGGGAGTGGTCAAGAGCCAATAAGAATTAAATTTAATCATCAAACTAAAAATTTGAATATTATTACTCAAGGTGGAAGATTTGGTGATAGTTCAAATCCTGGTTATGTAAAAATTGCAGTATATAGACCAAACAAAAATGGTAATGGAGTAAGTACTATTGTTACACAAATAAGTATTAATGCATCAGATAGAGTTACGGAACAAACTTTAGAAAGGTTGAAGAATTACACATTTGAATATGGAGATTATTTTGAAATTTATCATGGACATCCACAGTTATTTTCTATAACAGGCGGTGTAAATGATCAAAGAGAAGATTATAAAGATGGAGTTCAAAATCCTGAAAATTTATTAAATGTAAAATTTGAAATTACCAAAAGTGGATTAAAAGCTGTATATACTAATCCAGATGAAAATAATATAAGTGATAATAAAATTGTGTTTGGACCAGTTGCCCAAGAGAAATTTCCTTTCAAAATTCAAATTGATTTTGCAAATAATAAATTTAAAGTAATAGATGTAACAGGAACTTTTGTAGAGTATGGAAATAATGATATTGTTTATAAAATAGCTCTTATACGAAAAAACGATAATGGAACCACTACAATAGTGAGACAAAATGAGTTTAGAGGTACTGATTTTGGTAAAAATGTTATGAGTACTACAGATAAAAATAGTAATTTTCATAATGAAGGAAAAAATTGGAACGGCCAAAGTTTTAAAGATAACGATTGTTTATATATATGGCATAAAGAACCATCTAGATCTATTATAAAAGGTAATATACAAGGTTCAAGAGAAGATTATAGTAATGGTGTTGATGATATAGATAATATGAATAATGTTGTATTTAGGTTAACTCCTGATGGATTAGAGTCTATATATAATAATGCCCCTGAAATAAATGGAGCAAATAATATAGATGTGTATCAAAATGAAAATTTTAATGTTAGTGAAGGAGTAACATATAATGACGATTATGATACTAATCATTTAACAAAATCAGTTTCTCTTAAAGCAAGTGGTATGATTAGAACAGTTGCTAATACTAACAACAATAATAATGGTGTAAATTGGAATCTTGATACAAGTGAATTAGGTGAAAAAATATTAATTTATACAGCAACAGACCGTTGGGGAAAAACTACTACTGTAGAAAGAAAAGTTACAGTAAGACCTAATTTATATAAAAATGTATTTAAAATATTTGCTGAGAGTGAAAATACATCGTTAAGTACTAAATTTATAGATGAAATAGAGGATAATAATTTACAACCTTCTGCATCAGAAACTCCTAGCACAGATAGTTCAGGATCAGGAAATACAAGTACTGGAGAAAGTGAATCTGAAACAATTACTCCAGGGGGTAATACTGAAAATGACACTAGAACACCAGTATTTGAAATAGGATTTGATAGTATTACAAGAAAATACAGAGTATTTAATCAAAGCAATGAAAAATTATCAAAAACAAAGTTAGATGATGAAGCATTTAGAATTGAAATTAAGGGTTCTAATGGAGAAATAAAGACGAAAATTACTTTAACAGGTAATGATAGAGGTACATCTCCAAAGTTATCAGCTATTAATGATATAGATTATGCTGATGGTGATAGTATAAGAGTATATAGAAGTGATTTAAAGGGTATTAAAATTACTGGTACAGTAACTGGTCATATTCCTAGAACAGAAGATAATATGAATGAAACTAATAAATTTGATTATATGAATAATACAAGATTTATAGTAAGTGATGCCGGGCTAGAAGCTAAATATAATAAAGCTCCGGTTATGGAAGGTGTTAAAAAAGTTAGGACTATCAGTAAAGGTACAATAGATTTATTAGAGGGAATAAACATAAGTGATGAAGAGGAAAACATATCTACTGACTATATGTTTATATATGTAGATGATAAACTTATAGGAACTGTAGATAATGCTCGTAATAGCAATGAAAATTCTCATAAATACTATAACTTTAATAAAGTAGGTACTTATAAAGTAAAATATGTACTTTATGATAAATGGGAAAGAGCAACTATGATAGAAACTACTGTAAAAGTAGAATCTAAAGTAAGAGAAAATGAAATTGAAGTTTATAGACCAGATAGTACTTTAGCATTTAGAATTGCTTTTGATACTAAGGAAAATAAATTTGTATTAAAAGGCTCTAGTGAAGATAGTATTGTAGATAAAGAAGAAAAAGATGATAATCAAGAAGCTAATAATAAAGATGATTCACAAAAGGATAATCAAGAAGATGAAAATATAGAAACATATTCATCTGAATCAAATAGTGAAAAGTACTTTGAAATGATTGTAAGAGATGCGAAAGGTAATGAAAGAAAAAAGGTATCATTAACTGGGGATACTCAACAAGATAGTGAACAGCTAAATGGGTTACATCAATTTGAATTTAATAGATATGATACTATAAGTTTAAAAGCAAGAACTGCACAAGCTGTAAAAATTAAAGGTGGTATTGTGCCAGAAGTAAGTACTAAATCAACTACTACAGATTATTCAAATGGATTTGGTACAGTTGAAAAGTATTCAGAAGTTAGATTTAAAATAACTGATGATGGACTTAGAGAAATGACAAAGAAATCTTTAACAATTAGAGGAGCAGATCCTATAACTATAAAAAGAGGGGATACCTTAGATCTTTTAGATGGTATATCTGTAGAGTTAGATGATGAAAATAATGATGACTACAAAATAACAGTTGAAGAAATATCATCTAATGGTAACAATGTAGTTTTATTAGATGACACTGATAATGATGATTCGACAGATGATGGAACAACAGATAAAGATGAAAAGTTGTTTAAAAAGTCAAAAGAGGGAGTTTATACTGTAAGGTATACTGTTACAAATAGTTGGGGTGCTACTACTACAGTTAATAGAGTAATAACTGTTAAACCTAGAACTGAATTAGAAGCTGTAAAGCTTACTGTAAAAGATTATCTAGGAGAAGATATACTTATAATAGGATTTGATTCCATAACAAGAAAACTTAGAGTAATAGACTACAAAAATAAAAGTATTGATTTTTTAGATAGCTCTCAGGTTTTTGAAATAAATGCTTTTGATAGTTTAGGAAAAACTTTAGGAACTATTGCTTTAAGAGGAAATCAAGAAATTGATAAATCTATAATAGATAGAATAAATGCATTCCCTTATGAAGAAGGTTATTCATTAAGTGTTTGGTCAAAAGAATTAGAAAATAGAATAAATATAGACGGTACTATAAAGGTTGACAATAGCTCTAAAGAAGAAAGCAAAAAAACTAGATATAAAAGAAATCTTTCAGCAGAACAGAAAAAAGATAAAATGGAAAATGGTAGATTTGAAATTTTAAGTGATGGATTAAAATATATTTATAATAATGCACCTGAAATTACCGGTGGAAATGAAATAGTTCCATATTATAAAGGTAACTTATTAAAAGCACCAGAGAGTTTAACGATAAATGATGACCATGATGGTGAAATAAATAGAACTGAAGTAACGGTAAATGATGATAATGTTGATTATGATAAGTTAGGTGTACAACCAGTAACTTATGTTGTTGAAGATAGTTGGGGAAGACGTGCTGAAAAAGAAGGTCAAATTGAAATTAGATCTGCTATGGATAGTAATAGTATAAATATTTATCCAAAAGAAAATTCAACAACTGGTGGAACTACATCAGAAAGTACACAACTACCTAATCAATCACAAGAAGGTAATACGCAAGGAGAATCAGCTAAAACTAGAACTACTGAAATTGAAGCTGGTGAAAATGGAAATATTAGTGAAGATACCAATAAGGTTCCAGAAACTGGAGACTCAGTAGAAGGAGGAACTCAAAATCCAGAAGGAAGTACAGAAGGTGGTGTAGAAAGTACACCAGAAGGTGGAAATAATACTTCAGGTAGTGGTACCAATGGAACTACAATTCCAGATAGTGAAATTAATAAAGATAATTCAATTGTTACGGAAAGCTCATTTTCTATAAAGTTCGTTAGAGATAATGAGCATAATAAAAATAGAATTCAAGTCGATCTTGGAAGTAGAGCTAAAGAACAGTTTGATTCTAATAATCCTACCGGAACATTCTTAAAAGTGAAGATTTATGATACTGATGGAAGTGAGTTAAAATCTGTAGATATTTTAGGAACTGATACTGGAGAAAGTGCAAAAAGAAAAATAGAAGAGCAATTAAATAAAGTTAAATCAGATTCAGAGTCTAAAGATGAAACAGAAAATGAAGGAGCAGAACAACCACAAACTAAAAATCTTTCAGATATTGGAGATAGTACAGAAAATTCAACAAATTCAAGCAATGGAAATTCTCAAGGTGGAAGTAATTCAAATAATGATGAATTTGAATACTTTAATGGACAGTATATTGCTATAGAAGGTGTAACTGACTCTACAAAAGATTCTGTGAAAATCCAAGGAACTATTGTTAACAAGCAAACTGAGTATAGCACAGGTGTTAGTGATATTGATAAGATTCAAAATGTTAGATTTAAATTTACAGATTTAGGATTAGAGGCAGTTTATAATAAAGCGCCAATAATAAAAATAGATAAAGATATTAAACTAGATGGTACTAAAAGAAAAACTAATTCTAGTGTAGAAGAAAATTCATCACAACCTACAAGAACTGCTAATACAGATGATTTTGATGGAATTAAAGGTGATGACTTTAATTATTTAAGAGGTGTTACAATTTCAGATGACCATGATACTTTAACTAAGGAAAATGTAGAAGTTAAATGGAATGAGAAGTTTATAGGAGATTCAAACAATTACCAAATAACTGAAAAAATTGTTTCATCAGAAACTTCAGAGCAAGTACCTACTTCAATAGAAAATGGTATAAAAGTATATGGTGAGCAAAAAGTTGGTGATAATGTATTATATTATAAAGTAACAGATTCTTGGGGAAGAGTTGCTTTTGCACAAAGAACAAATATAAAATTAAAAAATGGTGCTTTTGAAGATACTATAAAATTTGGTAATGATAATTATGGAAGTGATAAATTAAGTTTAAAATTTAATAAAATTGAAAATGATACTGAAGGAAAAGTTCAATTACAATTAAGTACAAAAGATGATAGTAATTATTTTGCATCAAGTAATGCTAATTTTGATTATTATAAAATTGAGGTATGGGTACCTAATAATGATTCATCAGATAGTAGAACTCATGGATATAGGCGTTTGAATGAAAGTTTAACTTTTAAAGGTAATCAAACTCCACAACAAGTTAATAGTCAGATACAAAGGTTTAATGAATTACAAGTTCCTTATGGAACAATATTTAAAATTTATTCTGGACATCCTCAGCTTTTTTCTATTGAAGGGCCTGTTAGGGATAAATTAGAAGATTATTCAGATAAAGTTCAAAATCCAGAAAACCTTGTTAATACTGTATTTAAAATCACTGAAGCAGGATTGAAAGCAATTTATGTTCCAGCAGATGTTGATAAGTCATTAAGAGAAAATGAAAATTTAATTTCATTAGTAGCACCAGAAAAAATACCTATTAAAATTAAGATTTCACCTAATACTCAAAATGGAGTTAGTGGAGGAAGGGTATATGTTGCAGATGCTAATACAACATGGATTTATTATAATAGAGATGAAGTTGCATTCACAATGACATTAAAAGGTGTAAATGGAGATGTTAAAAAAAGAGTTGAGTTTAGGGGAACTGATTATGGAGATCGTCTTTCAAATAGATTTAATAATTTTAATTATGAATTTGGAGATACATTAACAATTACACATAAAGAACCTAAAAAAGTTCTTATAAAAGGTAATGTAATAAATGCTAGAGAAGATTATTCTGATGGTGTGGATAATAGTTTAAATCTTGAAGAAGCGGTATTTAAGCTAACAGCAAATGGTTTAGAAGCAGTATATAGATCAGCACCTCAAATAATGGGGATAATTGATATGCAAGTAGAAAAGGGCGGAGATGTAGACTATAAAACATTAAAAGCAAGTGTATCAGCTAAAGATAATATTGATGGGCCTATTAGTACTATAAACTATATAGATGATGATAATCCTATAGACACTAATACAGTTGGAATGTATGAGTATAGATATGAGGTTACTAATAGCAATCATCGTACTACTACGAAATCAAGTACAATAACCGTATATGATAAGCCTACAATTAACAAAAATAATAAAGCAACAATAGAACTTAATTCTATAGAAAATACAGAAAAGGCTATTAAAGATTATTTAAAAACAGCTGTAGATGTAAGTGATGATGATGATAAGCTTTATGGTAAAGAAACAAAGTTAGAAGTTATTAGTAATGATGTTAAGCCTAGCAAAGAAGGTGTGTATAAAGCTAGATATAAAGCAACTGACTTATATGGACATTCAAAAGAAGAAACTATAGATATCCAAGTTGTTAGAACTATCAATGTAACAGTACCAACTAAGCTTCCATTCCAAGTTGTAACAAACTTAATGCCAAGTGAAGATAAAGACTCAACAGTAGATGAAACAACTAATGGCTTTGTATCTGGAGTATTAAAATTAAAAAATAATAATACAAGTCCAGTAAAAGTTAGCGTTGCATCATTTGCTAAGAAAGCTAATTCAGGAGAACTTGAAATAGTAAAACCGGATTCTTGTGATTGGGATAACATGACTGAAGAGGAATCTATGAAAAAGATGGCATTAGGACTTTATGTAAAAAATGAATCATTGACAGAATCAAATTATAAAGCTAAAGATAATCCATTATGGTTATCAACAAACAAACAAAATGGTGATGATACAGCTAATCCAGATTCTTCAGGAGAATCACAAGAACCAAGTTCAAGAATTGGAGCAAATGAAGATTCAAATGGAGATAAAGTTAATGAAATAAACACTAAAATAGGAGTTTTACCAGCTAAAAAAACTGGAAGTGATACTCCTGCAGAAGCTAGTATAGGTTTTACAAGCAAACATGGTAAAAACTTTATTGGTGGAAGTGTTAAAGGAAAATTTGAATTAATATTTAAATTTGAATAATTAACTAAAAATTATGGAGTTGTAATTAAATTGAATTAAAAAATTCAATTTAATTCAACTTCATTTTTTTTGTCTAATTTTAAAACAAAATGAAGAAAATTAGTAACTTAGGGAAATAATAAGATTATAAGTTTATATATTATGGAAGGGAGAAGAATCTAATATATGAAAAAAAGATTAATTATTATTGTTTGTATAGTTATATTGTTTATAGAAAATTTACCTGAAGGCATAATTACATCAGCTATTGAAAAAAGCATTGTTGGTAAAAATGAAAAAATATGCAGTAATTATAATAATAAAATAATAAATAATTATGATGAAAATATTAAAGGAGAAAGCCCAGAAATAAGTATTCAAAATAATGAAGAAGAGTTAGGGCTTGATAAAGTTAAATTTAGTGCATATATTAATAAAACTAATGATTTATTATTTTCTATTGGATTTAACATATTAGAAAAGAAATTTACTGTAGAAAATCAATTGGATAAAAATATATCAGAAGAAACTCCAGAAGAAGTAATGTATAAAATAAGGCTTTATGATAAGGAGGGAAAGGAAAAGCTTGCAATTGAGCTTAATGGTAGTGATACTGGAAATTCTAAAAAATTGGAACCATTAAAAAATTTAAGTTATGAAATTGGTGATTTTGTTCAAATAATACCTGTAAATAAAAAGGATGTATTAAAGATTACTGGTAATATACAAGGTGATATAACTAAAGAAAAAGAGAATTATTTTGATGGCATTGATAATTATGATTATATTGAAAATGTAAGATTTGAAATAGCTAATGACCATCTAAATTCAATATATAATGAAGCTCCAGTTATAAGTGGTCTTAATGATATTATAGATTCTGAAAATCCTAATAATGATATATTTACAGGAATATCAGTAAAAGATGACCATGATGGAATTATTGATAATTCTAAGCTTGAAGTTGAAGTAATTCAGCTTCAAGATGGCATATTAGAAGTTAGGTATATTGCTATAGATAGTTGGGGAAGAAAAACTATTGGGTCAAGAAGGATATTTCCTAAAAGTATTTCAAAGTTAATAGATGAACCTGAAAATCAGGAAGAACAAATTATTAATGATAAAGAATTACCTATCCCTAATAATGTAAATATAGAAAATGCTTCTGACCAATTAACACAAAATGAAATTATAGTAGAAGGAACTCCTTATTATGATACTGAAGTTAGAAGATTTAGATTAAGGTTTGATACTATAGCAAATCAAATTCAAATAATGGATGAAGATGGAAGACAAATGAGTAATTCTATAAATGGAGAGTATTTTAAATTTGTGTTATATGATAAAGATATGAATATAAAATCATCAGTTACGTTGTTAGGTACTGATAAGAGTGATACTGATAAATTAAATGATATAAGAAATTATCTTTTTGAAGAGGGAGATTATGTGGGAATATGGCATGCAGAATCTCAAGATAAGCTTAAAATAAATGGAGACATAAGGGTTTTAAGTAAAAATTCATCTGGTGATTTAGTAATTACTAATGAAGTTAAGCATTATAATGAAGGGGTACCACAAGAGGATATTTCAACTCGTAGATTTAGAATTAAAAATAGTGGATTGGAGGAGGTAATTAATGAAGCTCCACAAATAGCACCTTTAGCACCTGTTGAAATAATAAGAGGAAGCACAGATTTTGAGCCATTAAATTATATAAAAAATGGAAAAATAACTGATGATTTTGATGAATTTACAGAGGATAATTTAGATTCAAAAGTTGTTTCAATAACTTATAGCCCTTTTGATACTTCTAAGGTAGGAGAGCAAATTATAGTTTATACTGTTACTGATAGTTGGGGAAAGTCTAATACTGCTGAAATGAGGTTAATAGTTAAATCAACAAATCCTCTTGATGAAAAATTTATAGAATTTAAAAATGGTGATGAAAGTTTATTTAAAATAAAGTTTGATTCTGTAAAAAATCAATTTTTAGTTGATGATTTAGATAATGTAAAAGATGAAGCTATAGATTTATCTGTATCATCATCTATATTTAAATTAAGGATATATACAAATGATGGTGTATTGCAAAAGACTTTAAATATTAAGGGAACTGATAATTTAAGGTCTATGTTAAAAAGGTTTGATGGTTATCAATATGCTATAGGTGATTGTATAGAGTTATGGTCAAATAATCCTAAAAATATAGTTATCAGTGGTGTGGACAAAAATTCATCAAGTGAAGAGGAAGGGGAAAATGGTGAAGATTATAGTGATGGAATTGATAATTCAGATTTTATGAAAAATGTAAGATTTGAAATAGGGGAAAGTACATTAACTTATATTTATAATGAAGCCCCAAGGTTTATAATAAATTCTTCTATTAATTTAGAAGTTAATAGAAATGGAAGTTTAAGTAGAGAGGAATTAATGGAAGGTTTAAGAGTGGAAGATGACCATGATGGAAATACTTTAAATGAAAAGGTTGTAATTGGCGATTTTGATACTAATACAATTGGAGAAAAGGAAATTGAATATAGTGTTGTGGATAGCTGGGGTAGAAGTTCTATGATAAAAAGAAAGATAACTGTTTATCCATATAGTCCTTTAGAATATAATTATATAACAATTAAAAATGATGAAACTGATGAAGTTATATTAACTATTAGATTTGATGATGAAAATAAACTCTTTGTAGTAGATAAAATTGATAAAAGTAAAGTTCCAAGTAGGTTAAAGGAAAATGATAAGATATTTGAGTTTAAGCTTATTAAGGATAATAAAGCTGAAGGCTCTAAAATTAATGGAAATAATAGTGAAAGTGAAGAGGAAGTTATTATAAGTTTAACTAATTCTGATTTATTAAATAATGAAGTAGTTAATAAGATTAATAATTTATCATATAAAGGCTTTAGATATATTTCTTTATGGTGTTATGATTCAAAAGATGGAATATTTATATCAGGTAAATCAGATATTATTTTAAATGGATTTGAAAATGAAGAAAAGATGGAAAATACAAGATTTGAAATTAAATCTGAAGGGTTACAAGTTATATATAATGAAGCACCTGTAATTATAGGGTTAAATAAAATTTTATATGTATATAAAAATGATGATATAACTCAAGAAGTTGCAACTAATGGGATTGAAGTAAAAGATGATACAAATGAAATAAGTCTTAGCAGTATAGAAATTACTGATGTAGATGGACGTAAACTTAAAGGAGAAGATGAAAGTAAAGCTAAAGAAAAATTTAAGTTTAAAATTTTTAATAAAAGTAGTGATGGTTATGTAGAAACTGATGAAATTAGGGATTTTATTTTAAATTATAAGGTTACTGATGCTTGGGGAAGAAGTGCTACTTATCAAAGGAATGTATCTGTAATATCAAAATCTGCATCAAATGATATTGAATTTTATAGTGCAGATGGCAATAATAAGTTGTTTTCTATTAATTATAATCCAATATCAAATATATTTGATGTAAAAGGTGGTATGGTTAATGAAGAGAATTTTGAAGAACAACAAAATGAAATTGTATTTAAGTTAACTGTATTTAATGTTGATGAAGAAAAGGTTGGTGAAATTCAATTAACAGAAGCAGAATCAAGGAATGTGGAAGAAATTGAAAAAAGGTTAGAAGATATTACTGTTTATGATGGATATTATTTTAGTTTATGGAGCAGTAATTTAGTTAGGTTAAGAATAAATGGATATATGACAGGAAATAATGAATTGGGTGAAGCTGGAGATGGAGAGCAGGATTATTCTCAAACTATAACTAGTAATGATTATATTGATAATGTTAGATTTAATTTAACAGAAGATGGAATACATGTTATTTATAATAAGCCACCTAAAATAAGGTTTTTAAGTAATGATATTCTTACTGTATATGCAGGTGATCCTATTAATTATACAGAAAATATACAAGTTGTTGATGATAGGGATAATCCAGAAAATAATCATATTATTGATAATAATAAAATAAAGGTTAGTTTTATAGATAGCAATGAGGATGATGGCTCCACAGTTCAGGGAGATAATCTTGAAAATAATGAACAGGATAATGGAAGGTTAAGTAACGGTAATGTTGAGGAAAAAACAGAAGAAGAGAAGTTTGTAGAGGAGGAGAAGAAGCATTTAAGGATAGGAAATAACACAGTTAGATTAACAGTTCAAGATAGCTGGGGAAGAGAAAGTAGCGTTGAAAGAAGTTTAATAATAAAAAATGGTATTGATAAAAATACTATTATATTTAATGGTGAAAATGGAGAGATAATAAAAATTGGTTTTAATCATGAAAATAATAAATTAAATGTAATTACTTATAATAAGTCTTTTGGTAATGGGGGAGTTAGTGGTTATGTAAAAATTGCAGTATATAGACCAAATGAAAATGGTGTTGGGGCAACTGCTATTGTTCCACAAATAAGCATTGATGTATCACAAAGAGTTACAGATAGTACTTTACAAACTTTAAAGGATTATACGTTTAAATATGGAGATTATTTTGAGATTTATCATGGACATCCAAATAGATTTTCTATAATAGGTAATGTAACTGATGAAAGAGAGAATTATACTGATGGTGTACAAAATCCAGAAAACTTACTTAATGTAAAATTTGAGATTACAAAAAGTGGATTAAAATCAATATATACTAATCCAGATGAAAATAATATAACAAATAATAAAGTTGTATTTGGTCCAGTTGCACCAGAAAAGTTTCCATTTAAAATTCAAATTGATTTTGAACAAAAAATGTTTAAAGTAGTTGATGCAACAAAAACAATGGTTTTATCAGATAGAAATGAAGTAGTTTATAAAATGGTTCTTATAGGAAGTGATGGACATATTAAAAAAAGAACAGAGTTTAATGGGCGTGAGGAAGGTTCAACATATATGTCCACTACTAATTCTAATAATGGAGAAAATGATAGGAATTGGAATAATGTTCCTTTTGAGTATAATGACTGTTTATATTTATGGCATATAGAACCATCTAGGTCAATTATAAAAGGTAAAATAAAAAATGCAAGGGAAGATTATAGTGATGGTGTTAATGATATTGATAATATGAATAATGTTGTGTTTAGATTAACTCCTGATGGATTAGAAGCTATATATAATGAAGGCCCTAAGATACATGGAGCTGAAGATAAGGATGTTTATCAAGGTGAAGAATTTGTTAGTAGTGAGGGTGTAACTTATACTGATGATTTTGATAATGGTCATTTAAGAACAAGTATTTCAGGTGATATTGTTAATACAAATCAATTGGGACCTTATACAGTAACTTATACTGCAACTGACCGTTGGGATAAAACTACAAGAGTAAATAGAAAAATTACAGTAAGACCTAATTTATATAAAAATATATTTAAAATATTTTCAGAAGTTAATAATATGCAAGAAGGTAATGAAGCTATAAGTCAAAATGAAAGTATTAATTTAGAAGGTGATAATACTTTAAATATAATTAATTCAGAAAATGTTAATAGAAAATTAGCTTTTGAAATTGGATTTGATACAGTTAAAAATACATATAAGGTATTTAATCAAAGTAATGAAAAGTTGTCTGTAAATAATTTAAATGATGTTGCATTTACTATTGAAATTAAAGATTCAGAGGGAAATGAAAAAGCTAATATTACTTTAAATGGTAATGATAGAGGTACTTCTCCTAAATTAATAGAGCTTAATAAGTTGCAATATGCTGATGGGGATATTATAAGAGTATATAGAAGTAATTTATCTTGCATTGAAATTACTGGAACTATATTTGGTGATAAGCCAAGAGAAAATGACAATATGGATGATGATAATAAGTTAGATTATATGAAAAATACTGAATTTAAAGTAAGTAATGATGGATTAATAGCTAAGTATAATAAGGCGCCCAATATTGAAGGAGTTAGAAAGAACAGAACTATTAGCAAAGGTGTTATAGATTTATTAGCAGATATAAATGTAAGTGATGAAATAGATGAAAATATTTCTAAAGAATTTGTATTTGTATATGTAAATGATAATCTTGTAACACATTTAAATGAAAATCCTAATATATGTAATTATGATTTTAACAAATTAGGAACTTATAAAGTGGAATATAAACTTTATGATACTTGGGGAAGGGCAACTCTTAAAGAAGCTAGCATAAATGTGGAATCAAAGGTAAGAGAAAATGAAATAGAAGTTTATGGGATAGATGAAAATTTATCATTTAAAATTATTTTTGATACTAATGAAAATAAGTTTGTATTAAGAGGAAGTGATATATTACAAAATGAAACAAGTGATGTTTATAAGTTAAGTGAAAATAATTATTTTGAGATGGTTTTAAGAGATTTAAGGGGAAATGAAAAAATTAAAGTGATTTTAAATGGTGATAATGAGCATGATGAATTACAGTTAGCAAGTTTAAATAATGTATCATTTAGCAAGTATGACACTATAAGTTTAAAAGGAGAAACATCTACAACTGTAAGAATTATAGGTGGTGTTATAATTGAATCTAATGATGAAAATAATATATATAGTGAAAAGTACTTAAATGGATTTGGAGATATTCAAAATTATTCTAATGTTAGATTTAAGATAACAGATGATGGTCTTAAGGAAATGACACCAAAACCTTTAAGTGTAACTGGTGTAGATAATATAACTATAAAAAGGGGGGATACTTTAAATCTTTTAAGTGGCATTACTGTAAACGTTAATGATGATAATAATGAGGATTATACAATTAGTATAGATGAAGTAGTAACTGAAGTTAGTGATGTGAATTTTAGTGATGAAGTAATTGAAAATGGAACAGAAAATCAAGATAAGACACAATTTAAAAAGTTAAGGGAAGGGGTTTATATTGTAAAATATATTATTTCAAATAGCTGGGGAACTAAAGAAGTTATTAATAGGAGAATAACAGTTTTACCTAGAAATAATTTGGAAAATATAAAGCTTAATGTAAGAGATGATAATAGAAATAATATACTTATAATAAGTTTTGATTCAATACAAAAAAAACTTAGAGTATTAGATTATAAGCTTAATACTAGTATTAATTTTATTGATAAAAATCAAGTGTTTGAAATAAATGCTTATGATACTGTGGGAAAGAACTTGGGAACTATTGCCTTAAGGGGAAATCAACTGATTGATAATTCTATAATAAGTAAAATTAATAATTTTTCTTATGAAGAAGGTTATGCTTTGAGTATATGGGCTAAGGAGCCAAGGGAAACTTTAGAGTTGCAAGGTGAAATAATAAATAGTGAGCAAAATAAACTTGAGGGTTTATCAAGTAAGGATAAAATGGAAAATGGAAGATTTGAGATTTTATCTAATGGATTAAAGTATGTTTATAATGAAGCACCTAAGATAATAGGTGGAGATGATACTATTCCATATTATAAGGGAAGTTTATTACTTGTTCCAAGTGATATAGAAGTTACTGATGATCATGATAAAATAAGTAGAAATGAAGTAACTATAAATGATGATGAAGTTGATTATGATACATTAGGAATACAAAATATAACATATATTGCTGAAGATTCTTGGGGTAGAAGTGCTACAAAGCCAGGAAGTATTGAAATTAGATCTGCCATGGATAGTAATATAATAAATATTTATTCTATTGATGGAATAGAAGGAGTTTCTATAAGCTTTGCTAGAGATAATATAAATAATCAAAATAAAATTATGGTTAATATTAATGAAGCATTAAATACTACTTTTAATCCAAATAGCTTAAGTGATATTTTTGCAACTATAAAAATTTATGATTTTAATGGTAATGAATTAAAATCTATAGAGATTTTGGGTAACGATAATGCAACTACTATAAAAGAAAAGTTATATAATGAGGAAAGTGGAATACAAAATTTTATATATGAAGATGGGCAGTATATTGCTATAGAAAATGTAACTGAATTAAATAAAATGTGTATAAAGATATTAGGAACTGTTGTAAATAAAGAAATTGATTATTTTAATGGAGTTACTAATATTGATAAAATAAAAAATGTTAGGTTTAAGTTTACTGATTTAGGATTAGAAGCAGTATATAATAATGCACCAGTAATACAAATAGATGAAAAAGTTAAATTAAATGGTATTATTGTTGAAAATAGAAATGAAGAAGTATTTGATGGGATTAAAGGAGATGATTTTAATTATTTAAGGGGAGTAAAGATTTTTGATGACCATGATATTTTAACTAAGAGTAATGTAAAAGTTATTTGGAATCCATCTAATAATGGTGAAGAAATTAATTTAAATAAATCTGTAGGTAAAGAAGATGAAATTGAAAAAGTTAAAGATGAAGTAATTGTAGAAGGTGAGCAAAGGGTAGGAAGAAATGTTTTACATTATATAGTAACAGATTCTTGGGGAAGAAGTAATACTGCTGAAAGAATAGTAAATTTGAAAAATGGTATCTTTGAAGATAAAATTAAATTTGGATTAAATGATAGATTGAATTTAAGTTTTATTAAAGATACTAGTGATGAAAATAGTGTTAAATTAAATTTTACAGTTAACAATAGTTTGGAATATTTTGCATCTAGTAATTCTAATTTTAAATATTATGGAATAAAGGTATATGAACCTAGAGAGGGAACAACAGCAAGTAGTTCCAGTGATTATACTCTTACTCAAAACTTAGAGTTAATGGGAAGTGCTAGACCAAGTATTCAAGTTTTAGGAGCACTTCAAAATATGAAGATTCCGTATAATACAATAATTGAAATTTACGCAGGACATCCACAATATTTTTCTATTAATGGACCAGTTAGAAATGCTGCTGAAGATTACTCTGATTTTGTTCAAAATCCAGAAAATATTGTAAATACTGTGTTTAAAATTACTGATTCTGGATTAAGGGCAATTTATGTGGAGCCAGAGGTTGATAAATTAAATGTAAATGAAAATTTAATAGAATTAGTAGCACCAGAAAAAATACCTATTAAGATTAAAATTACTCCAAATGGAAATAATGGTGGTAGTATTGCTGTAGTTGATAAAAATACAACTTTACTTGATAGTACAGTATCAACTACTGTATTTACAATGGAGTTAAAAAGTGAACAAGGAAATAGGAAACGATTAATTACCTTAAATGGAAATCAAAATGGAAATGATGCTAGTGTTTTAAATCAATTTAATGACTTTAATTATGTATATGGTGACACGTTAACTATGACTCATAGAACACCTAAAAAATTGCTTATAAAGGGTAATATAGAAGGAGCAAGAGAAAATTATTATGATGGTGTAGATAATAGTTTGAACTTACTTGAAGCTGTTTTTAAATTAACACCAAATGGCTTAGAAGCAATTTATAAATCAGCACCTAGAATAATGGGAGTAATGGATAAAAAAGTATTAAAGGGTACAGAAATAAATTATGAAGAACTAAAAAGAAGTGTAACAGCAGATGATAGTATTGATGGACCACTTACTAACCAAATAGAATTTGATTATTCGGATGTAAATGTTAATGTTGTTGGTTTATATGAAGCTATATATACAGTTACTAATAGTAATAGTCGTACTGCTAGAAAGTCAAGTACAATAATTGTATATGATATGCCAAAAATTGAATCAACTAATAAGACGATAATAGAATTAGATTCAATAGATAATAAATCAGAAGCTATTAATGAATATTTAAAGAAAGCTGTAAGGGCAACTGATGAAGATGATTCTCTTTATGAAAGAGAAACTATATTAGAACTTTTAAGTAATGATGTTAATCCTAGCATTGAAGGCAATTATAAAGCAAGGTATAGGGCAACTGATTTATATGGAAATTCAACAGAAAAGGAAATAAATATACAGGTTGTTAGAACTATAAATGTAACTGTACCTACTAAACTTCCATTTCAAATAGTAACAAACTTAATACCAAATGAAGATGGAAGTCAAGGAAATGATCAATTTGTATCTGGAGTACTAAAAATAAAGAATAATAATACTAGTCCAGTAAGAGTTAAAGTTGAATCATTTGCTAAAAAAGTTAATTCTGGTGAACTTGAAATTGTAGGACCAAATTCTTATGATTGGGATAACATGAATGAACAAGACTCTATGACAAAAATGGCATTGGGTATTTATATAAAGGATAAATCATTAACTCAGTCAAATTATAATGAACCAAGCAATCCTTTATGGTTATCAACAAACAAACAAAATAGCAATACAGATAATCCAGATTTTCCAGAAGACTCAGAAGAGCCAAGTTTAAGAACTGGAACAATTGAAGAGTTTATTGGAGATAATGTTAATGTGATAAACAAAGAGTTAGGTGTATTACCAGCTAAAGAAACTGGAAGTGATACACCAAAAGAAGCTAGTATAGGCTTTACAAGCAAACATGGTAAAAATTTTATTGGTGGAAGTGTTACAGGAAAATTTGAATTAATATTTAAATTTGAATAATTCATTAAAAGTGTGGGGATGTCGCATTAATAATAAATATTACAATATATTGTTGTTGATTTTTATTTTTTTAAATAATATTAAACAATATATTGTATATAAAAGTTTTAGTGCGACAGCCACATCTTTTTTTGTATGTGAAATTATAAAAATAAAAAAATTAAAAAAATTGTTGACAAGGTTATTATTATAGAATATAATGATAATTGTTCAAGAGGTTAGTTCATCAGAAATAACTAAAATGAAATATGCGGGTATCGTATATCGGTAATACTCCAGCCTTCCAAGCTGGAAAGGTGGGTTCGATTCCCACTACCCGCTCCATGTTGATAAGAAACCCAATTATTAAAAAGTTAATTAGAAATAGTTAACTTTTTTTATTTTATATGAAAAAGGAGTTGTACACTAATTTTTAGCAAAACAACTCCGTATAATTATTATAAAACTTCAACTAATAAATCTAATGCTAATTCTTCTAGAGTATCTATATTATATTTCACACAACCCATTAGAGTAAAAATTATATCATCACGTTTATAGCCTTCCTTATATCTTTTTAAATTTTTTAGTAATCTTTTTAAGGAATTATTATGAACTCCTAAGATTTGAGAAATTTCTTTTGGTGAATAATATTCCTTTTTTAAAGTATTGTACAATTCATTTTGCATCTCAATTTTATATTGAAGATCAACAAATTGATTTTGATGTGGACCATTTTTACCCCGATGATGAAAAGCACAAAGATGCTTATAATTAAGTTCAATATCAAAACCACCTTCACTTCTATGAACTATATGATGAACATCAGCTTTATCTCCACATATTTCACAATTGTACAATAGATTGCCCCCTTTTAATTCTTTAGAATTATATAAATATCTACTTATATTATATTCTAAATAAAGTAAAATATCAAATTTACATTTTGTAAAAACGTTTTCTTATTGATTAGAACTACCATTAAGTGGTATATTATAAATGTAATATTAAATATACTTATGAATAAATATAAGTTATGCAGTACCATTAAGTGGTATATTATAAATATAATATATTATATTTAACATTGTTAAGGAAGGTGATAGTATGAGACAAAATTATAATTCTTTTGAGTATTGGAAAAACTTTATTATGGAAAATAGGACCATAAGAGGTCATATGTTTATGAAAAATTTGCCTACTGATAAAAGTGTTTATATGCATACTTTAATTTTTTCTAAATATGGTGGATTAAATAGTATATGGGCATATTTCCCTAATATTAAAGTATTTATTGGATATATACAATATTCTTTTTTACAAGAAGCATTTTATACTTGGATAAATTGTAAGTATGGTCCTATTTCATACGTTCCAATAAAGCCAGTAGAGGAAATAATAAATGATGGTGAAAGTTCTGAAAAAATTACAAGAGAAGAAGCAGATAAAATGAGAAAAAATGTTTCTGATTTAAAGAGATTTTGGGATTTTCCAAATGATAAAGCTATAAGAGAAGTAAAAAAATTTTTAAGAGAATTTAATAGGACGTGGTATGGTGATAGTAGGGAATTTCTTTATATAAAAATGTTTGAAACTTCAGAGGAGCTTGGAAAATTTGTTTTAGAATCAAGCTATATGTCAAGTGGACAAGAAGAAATTAATAAGAAAACTGATAAAGAACTTAAAACATGGTTAGATATATGTAAAAATGCAACAACTGATAGAGAATCAGGGGAGATTTTTAGAAACGTATTACAAAAAAATCTTACTGAGGTTATATAAAATATTGACAATATAATTTTTATTGAGTATAATTATATTGTCAAGTATGCGGGTATCGTATATCGGTAATACTCCAGCCTTCCAAGCTGGAAAGGTGGGT
>UQFE01000007.1 GCA_900540255.1 uncultured Clostridium sp. | reverse complement strand
TTTTATTTTTTAAAACAATATATTGTGTATAAAAGTTTTAGTGCGACAGCCCCATCAATAACTTGTGACTTGAAACTTGAAACTTGTAATTAAAAAAATAGGGGGGCAATTTTAATGGTAGTAATTTTAAATCCAAAAACAAGTAAAGAAGAAATAAAAAAATTAACAGGGGAACTAGAAGCATTAGGGGTTACAGTTAATCCTGTTATAGGAACAGAAATGAGCATTTTAGGATTAGTTGGAGATACAACTAAAATAGATCCATCATACATTGAAGCAAATCCTTATGTTGAAAGAGTAATGAAGGTTCAAGAACCTTTCAAAAAGGCAAATAGATTATTTCATCCAGAAAATACAGTAATTGATGTTAATGGTCATACAATTGGTGGAAATAAAATTGCCATTATAGCAGGACCTTGTTCTGTTGAAAGTAAGGAACAAATATCTTTAGTTGCAAATGAAGTAAAAAAATATGGTGCAAGTTTTTTAAGAGGTGGTGCATTTAAGCCAAGAACTTCTCCATATAGTTTTCAGGGATTAAAGTATGAAGGATTAAATTTGTTAAATGAAGCAAAGGCAGAAACTGGTTTACCAATAGTTACAGAATTAATGTCACCATATGATATAGACACATTTATTGAAAAGGCAGATATAATTCAAGTTGGAGCAAGAAATATGCAAAATTTTGATTTATTAAAGGAGTTAGGTAAAATAGATAAACCTATATTATTAAAAAGGGGATTATCTGCAACAATAGAAGAACTTTTAATGAGTGCTGAATACATTATGGCTGGAGGAAATGAAAAAGTTATTCTTTGTGAAAGGGGAATAAGAACTTTTGAAACATATACAAGAAATACCTTAGATTTAAGTGTAGTACCAGCTATTAAAAAGTTAAGCCATTTACCAGTAGTTATTGATCCAAGTCATTCAGCAGGTAAGTGGTGGATGGTTGAACCATTAGCTAAAGCAGCAGTAGCAGTAGGGGCAGATGGACTTATAATAGAAGTACATAATGACCCACAAAAGGCATTATGTGATGGGCAACAATCAATTAAGCCAGAGGTATTTGCAAAACTTATGGAAGAGTTAAAGCTTATTGCAGCAGCTATTGGACGTGAAATATAGTAATTGAGGTTGTTAAGAGAGGGAAAATGGAAATATTAATTTTTATATAATTTAAAAAATTTTCATTTTTCCTTCAAATATATCAAATTTATTATTTTATATAAAATTATGAAATATTAATTTTTAAATAGTATAATTAGAGGAAAATATAAAATACTAGCTGTATAAAAATTTTTAATTTGAAATACAGTAATAATTAATATTAGAAAGGTCATGCAATGGAATTAGTAATTGATTTAAAGGAAAAAAGTTATCCTATAATAATTGAAAAGGGAATTATTAATAGAGTTGGAGAAGAAGTTAGTAAGGTTTACAAAGGAAAAAGAATATTTATAATTACTGACCATAATGTAAGTAAATATTATGGAGATAAGGTTTTATTTTCATTAAAAAACAAAAACTTTGAAGTTAAATTGCTATCTTTAGAACCAGGAGAAAAAACAAAAGGTTTTAATACATTACCTGATATTTATAATGAATTTTTAAATTTTAATCTAACTAGAAGTGATTTAATAATTGCATTAGGTGGAGGAGTTATAGGAGATTTAGCTGGATTTGCTGCTTCTACATATTTAAGAGGAATAGACTTTATACAAATACCAACATCACTTTTAGCACAAGTGGATAGTAGTGTTGGAGGTAAAGTTGCTGTAGATTTAGAAAGAGGAAAAAATTTAGTTGGAAGCTTTTATCATCCAAAATGTGTATTAATAGATCCGCAAGTACTAAGTACATTAAATGATAAATTCTTTGCTGATGGAATGGGTGAAGTAATAAAATATGGATGTATAAAAGATAGTAACTTTTTTGAATTTTTATATAAAATGAAAGATAATGAACAGTTAATGAGTAATATGGAAGAAGTAATTTATAAATGTTGTGATATTAAAAGACAAGTTGTGGAAAGAGATGAAAAAGATAAAGGCGAAAGAATGCTTTTAAATTTTGGGCATACATTAGGACATTCAATAGAACAATATTATAATTATGAAAAATATACTCATGGTGAAGCTGTTGCAATTGGAATGTATATGATAACTAAAATAAGTGAAGAAAAGGGATTAACTAAAAAGGAAACAGCTGAAAAAATAAAAGATATATTGATTAAATATAATCTTCCTTATGAAGTAAATGTTAATTTAAAAGAATTATTAGAAGCAATTAATTTAGATAAAAAGAAAATGGGAAATGACTTAAATATTATTGTATTAAAAGAAATAGGAAATTCAGAAATATATAAAACAACAATAAGCTTTTTTAGTTAGGAGTTAGATAGTTTTAAGTGACAAGCGGCAAGTGGCAAGTGACAAGTAGCAAGTGACAAGTGGCAAGTTAAGGATGAAACTCCTAAGGAGTTTCTGAAATATATTTTTTAAATTCAGCATAAGCTGAATTTATACCTTAACTTGTCACTCTAAGCTTATCACTTGAAACTAACTAAAGTAAGGGGAGATATAGTTATGGCAAATTTAATGATAACTCCATCAAAATTAAGTGGAGAAGTTAAAATACCACCATCTAAAAGTATGGCACATAGGGCAATTATTTGTGCAGCTTTAAGTGATGGATTAAGTATAATAGAAAATATAGATTATTCAGATGATATAATAGCAACTATTGAAGGAATGAAAGCCTTGGGTGCATCAATAGTAAAGTATGATGATTACTTAGAGATAGTTGGAATATATAAAAGTAATAAAGAAAATAATGAGTTTAGAATTATAAATTGCAATGAATCGGGATCAACTTTAAGATTTTTAGTTCCTATATCAATGTTGTTTAGTGGTAAAAGTAAGTTTGTAGGAAAAGGAAACTTAGGTAAGAGACCATTAACAACTTATTATAACATTTTTGAAAATCAAGGAATTGAATATTCTTGTGAAGAGGGAAATCTTAATTTGATTATAAATGGAAAACTAAAGCCAGGTAATTTTGAAGTTGAAGGAAATGTAAGCTCACAATTTATAACAGGATTATTATTTACATTGCCATTATTAAATTCAGATTCTAAAATTACTATTACAACAAAAATGGAATCAAAGGGATATATTGATTTAACATTAAAAGCTATTAGTGATTTTGGAATTGAAGTAATAAATAATGATTATAGAGAATTTGTTATAAAGGGAAATCAAAGATACAATGCAAGAAATTACAGGGTTGAAGGAGATTATTCACAAGCTGCATTTTTCTTATGTGCAGATGCACTAGGCAATAATGTATTATGTAAAGACTTAGATTTAAAGTCCCTTCAAGGAGATAAAGAAGTAATAGATATTTTAAAAAGAATGAATGTTGAATTTACTGCAAGTGATAAAGGTGTAAAAGCAATATTAAAAGAGAAATTAGTTAACACAATAATTGATGGTAGTCAATGCCCAGATATTATACCAGTATTAACAGCAGTAGCAGCTTTATCAGAAGGAACTACTGAAATAATAAATGCAGGAAGATTAAGAATAAAGGAATGTGATAGGCTTGCTGCAGTTACAATGGAATTAAATAAATTAGGTGCAAAGATAATTGAAGAAGAAGATGGATTAGTAGTAACAGGAGTAAGTGAATTACAAGGTGGAGTAGAAGTATGGAGCCATAATGATCATAGGATAGCAATGACTTTAGCAATTGCTTCTACAAAGTGTAATGAGCCTATAATAATAAAGGATTATAAATGTATAGTCAAATCTTATCCAAATTTCTTTGAAGATTTTAAAACTTTAGGAGGAAATATTCATGAGTGGAATGTGGGGAAGTAAAATAAAATTATCTATTTTTGGAGAATCTCATGGAAATGCAATTGGAATAACCATTGATGGGCTTCCTGCAGGATTTTCTATTGATATGGATAAGATAATGATGGAGATGGCAAGAAGAGCACCAGGAAAAAGTTCGTTATCAACACCAAGAAAAGAATCAGATATTCCAGAAATATTAAGTGGATACTTTGAAGGAAAAACTACAGGAGCACCATTATGTTCAATAATAAGAAATTCAAATACAAAGTCTAAGGATTATTCAAAACTTAAAGATGTAATGAGACCAGGTCATGCAGATTATACAGGAGCTGTAAGATACAAAGGTTTTAATGATTATAGGGGTGGAGGACATTTTTCAGGAAGAATAACTGCTCCATTAGTTTTTGCAGGAGCTATTTGTAAGCAAATATTAGAAGTAAAAGGAATAATAGTTTCAGCACATATTAATTCAATAGGAAAAATAAAAGATTGTAGTTTTTTAGAAAGTGATATAAGTGATGAATTATTAAATTCATTTAAAGAAAAGGAACTGCCATTAATTAATACTAAATTAGAAGATGAAATGAGACAAGAAATTTTAAGCGCAAGAAGTAGTGGAGATTCTATTGGAGGAACTATAGAATGTGCTATTTTAGGGGTAAGTCCAGGTATTGGAGATCCATTTTTTGATTCAGTAGAATCAACATTAGCTCATTTAATGTTTTCGGTACCAGCAGTTAAAGGAATTGAGTTTGGAAAAGGTTTTGATATTTCTAAGATGAGGGGATCAGAAGCAAATGATGAATATTACTTAGAAAATGGAAATATTAAAACAAAAACTAATAATAATGGTGGTATTTTAGGTGGAATTACTAATGGAATGCCAATAATATTTAATGTAGCAATAAAGCCAACAGCTTCAATATTTAAGGAGCAAAATACTGTTAATATAGTAACTATGGAAGAAACAACTTTATGCATAGAAGGAAGGCATGATCCTTGCATAGTACAAAGGGCACTTCCAGTTATAGAAGCAGTAGCAGCAATTGGAATAACAGAACTGATGAATAGTTAGTTTAAAGTGACAAATTTTTAAGTGGCAAGTTTCAAGTGACAAGTAGCAAGTTTCAAGTGGCAAGTTGCAAGTTAAGGATGAAACTCCTTGGGGAGTTTCTTAGAATATATTTTATTAAATTCAGCATAAGCTGAATTTATACCTAAACTTATCACTTATCACTTGAAACTAATTATGAATAAGAGGGGAGAACGTTGCTTTGGATCTTTTAGAGTGTAGAAGAGAAATTGATAATATAGATGAAGAGTTAGTTAAGTTATTTGAAAAAAGAATGAATATAGCAATTAATGTAGCAAAGTATAAAATTGAAAATAATATGACAATATTTAATGAAGTAAGAGAAATTGAAGTTATAAAGAAAAATGTTGCTAGATTAAGCAATAAGAAATATTCAAAGCTTACAGAAAGTTTTTTTAATAATTTAATGACATTAAGCAGAAGTCTTCAAGAAGAAGTTTTTGAAGAAAGAAATTATGACATAATAAATAAAATAAATGATAACATTTCAGTTAATACTAATAAAAAGAATTTAAGTAATATTAAAATTGGTTATCAAGGTGTAAAGGGTTCTTTTAGTGAAGAAGCTATGATTAAATACTTTGGAGAAAATCATAAAAATACTAATTATGAAGAATTTGAAGAGGTATTTATAGCATTAAAAAGTAATGAAATAGATTATGGAATATTACCTATAGAAAATTCATATACAGGGGCAATTACAAATGTGTATGATTTATTAGTTAAGTATGGATTTTATATAGTTGGGGAAGAGTGCATAAAAATAAATCAAAATTTAATTGGGATAAAAGGAACTAAAATTAGTGATATAAAGGAAATTTACTCACATCCTCAAGGATTTGAACAAAGTAGAGAGTTTTTAAGTAATAATAATAAATTAAAACTTATTCCATTTCACAATACAGCAATTAGTGCTAAGTATATATCAGAATTAAATGATAAATCTAAGGCAGCAATTGCAAGCTTAAGAGCAGCTGAAATATATAATTTAGATGTAATTCAAGAGGAAATAAATGATAAAGATGATAATCAAACAAAATTTATTATTATAGGTAAAGAATTAGAATCATCAAAAGAATGCAATAAAATTACAGTTGTATTTTCATTAGATGATAAATCTGGTACTTTATATAACTTATTAAGGCACTTTGCAGAAAATAATATTAATATGCTAAAAATAGAATCTAGACCAAGTAAAAGTGAACTTTGGCAATACCTATTATATGTAGATTTTGAAGGTAATATAGAAAATGAAGATGTTAAAAAAGCAATTAAATTAATTGAAGAAAATAGTGAATACTTTAAATTACTAGGAAGCTATAAATTAGTTAGTAGTTAGAAGAAGAGCAAGTTTCAAGTGATAAGTGGCAAGTGACAAGTTTAAATATTAAACGTAAAATCAGTGATAAGTGATAGGCTAATGAAGAAACTAATAAGGCTTCTTAGATATATTTTTTAATTCAACGTAAGTTGAATTTATACCTAAACTTGTCACTTGAAACTTGAAACTTGTAACTATTAAAGGGGGTGTTTTTAAATGGAATTTTATGGATTATTAGGTGAAAGGTTGGAACATAGCTTATCACCAAGGATTAATAAAATAATATTAGAAAAAAATAATACTGAAGGTGCATATAAATTATTTGAAATTCCAAATGATAAATTAGGTGATTTTGTTAATGCTATAAAATTACTTAAGATAAAAGGATTTAATGTTACAATTCCATATAAAGAAAGTATAATTAAGTATTTAGATAATATTTCAGATGAAGCAGCTAGAATAGGGGCTGTAAATACTGTAATGCTTAAGGATAACAAATTATATGGATATAATACTGATTATTTTGGAATTCATATTATGCTTAAAAGCAAAAATATAAGTATAAAAAATAAAACTGCAGTTGTGTTAGGAGCTGGGGGAGCATGTAAGGCTGTTATTACTTATTTACTTGATAATGATGTAGAAAAAATATATATAGTAAGTAGAAATCCTAAAAATATTAATTTAAATAAAGATAATAAAAAAATAAGTATTATAAACTATAATGACTTAATTAATATAAAAGGTTATTTAATTATTAATACGACTCCTGTTGGAATGTTTCCTAAAATTTATGATTCTGCAGTAAATAAGGAAGTAATTAAAAATTTTGAAGTAGTTGTAGACCTAGTATACAATCCAATGAAAACTAAATTTCTTCAATTTGCAAAAGAGGAAGGAAAAGTAGCTATAGGTGGATTGCTTATGTTAGTAGGTCAAGCAGTAAAAAGTCAGTCTATATTTAATGATAAAGAAATAAGTAATGAATTGATAAATTATATATATGATGATTTATCTAAAGAGTTTAAATAGTGGAAGTGGAGGGATGAAGGATATGGAGAAAAGTATTACACTAATAGGGTTACCTGGGTGTGGAAAGACTACAGTAGGAAATTTACTTTCAGATAAATTGAAGTATGAATTTGTAGATATGGATTTTTATATTGAAAATAAGCAACAAAAGAGTATAATAGAATTATTTAGAAATGGTGAAGATTATTTCAGAAATATAGAAACAGAAACTTGTAAGGTACTTGGTGAAAAAAGTAAAACAATTATTTCTTCTGGTGGAGGAGTTATAAAAAAATCTATAAATATAGAATATTTAAAGAAAAATTCAATAGTTGTTTTTATTGATAGGCCAGTAGAAAATATATTAGGTGATATACAAGTAGAAAAAAGACCACTATTAGCAAATGGTAAGGAAGTTTTATATAAATTATATGATGAAAGATATGATTTATATAAAAAATATTGTGATTATAGAGTTGAAAATACAGGAAGCTTGGACGAAATAGTAGATAAAATAGCAAAACTTAGAAATAGTTAGTAATTAGGAGTTAATAGTTAGTAGTTAAGGAAAAAATTCAGCTTTTGCTGAATTTTAAAAAATAAGATTTAAGAAATTCCATAAGGAATTTCAACATCAAACTACTAACTACAAACTAAATGAAGTATGGAGGTACGGTAGAAATGGTAATAGTAATGAATCCTAAGTGTAGTCAAAATGAAGTGATGGCTGTAAAAAATGAATTAATTAATCATGGATTAGGAGTTAATCTTTCTCAAGGAGCAACTTTTTGTATTATAGGTGTGGTTGGAGAAACTAGAGCTGTTGATCCTGATAAAATATTATCTTTTAATGGTGTTGATAAAATCTTAAAGGTTGAAGAACCATTTAAGAAAGCAAATAGATTATTTAAGCCAAATGACACAATAGTTAATGTTGATGGAACGTTAGTTGGAGGAAATCATTTAGGAATAATGGCAGGGCCTTGTTCTGTTGAAAGTGAAGAACAAATAATTGAAATTGCTAAATCAATAAAGAAATCAGGAGCAAACTTTTTAAGGGGAGGGGCATTTAAACCAAGAACATCACCTTATAGCTTCCAAGGATTAGAACTTGAAGGATTAGAGTTATTAAAGATAGCAAAAAGAGAAACAGGGTTACCAATAGTTACAGAAATAATGTCTCCTAAATATATAGATGAATTTGTAAATAATGTTGATGTAATTCAAGTTGGTGCTAGAAATATGCAAAACTTTGATTTATTAAAGGAGTTAGGTAAAATAAATAAGCCAATTTTATTAAAGAGAGGATTATCTGCTACTATTGAAGAATGGCTTATGAGTGCTGAATATATAATGGCTGGTGGAAATGAAAATATTATTCTTTGTGAAAGAGGAATAAGAACTTATGAAACATACACTAGAAATACTTTAGATTTAAGTGCCATACCAGTAATTAAAAAATTATCGCATTTACCAGTAATAGTTGATCCAAGTCATGCATCAGGATATTGGTATTTAGTAGAACCATTAGCTAAAGCAGCAATAGCTGTAGGAGCAGATGGGCTTATGATAGAAGTTCACAATAATCCACAATGTGCATTAAGTGATGGTCAACAATCACTTAAGCCAGAATTATTTGATAAAGTAATGAAAAAAGTAAAAACTTTAGCTGAAATAGAAGGAAAAGTTTTATAAATTAGTTTTTAATTAGGAGCAAGTTAGTAGTTAGGAGTGAGTAGTTAGTAGTTAAGGATGAAACTCCTTGGGGAGTTTCTGAAAATATAAATTAAAGAAATTCAACTTAAGCTGAATTTCACAAATAACTATAAACTACAAACTACTAACTACAAATGGGGGTGAAATTATGAAAATAGTTATTGTAGGTCTTGGTGTTATTGGAGGGGGGTATGCAATGGCACTTAAGGACGCTGGATATACTGATGTTTATGGTGTAGATAAAGATGTAGAAACATTAAAAAAGGCGAAAGCACTAGGAATTATTAAAGAGGGTTATAAAAATGAAAATGAAATAATCAAAAGTGCTGATTTAATTGTTTTAGCCATTTATCCTAATTTAGTAAAGAATTTTATTATAAATAATAAAGAAAATTTTAAAAGTGGAGTAATAATTACAGATGTAACAGGCATTAAGCAGTTATTTATAAATGAAATAGCTAAAATATTGCCAAAAGAAGTTGATTTTATTTTTGCACATCCAATGGCAGGAAGAGAAAAAAAAGGTATAGATTATGCAACTAATAAAGTTTTTAAAGGTGCAAATTTTTTAATTACTGTTACAGATAAAAATAAAGATGAAAACTTAAATTTAATTGAAGAATTAGCATATAAGATGGGGTTTAAGCATATTAAGAAAATATCTCCAAAGTATCATGATGAAATAATATCATTCACTAGTCAATTACCTCATGTATTAGCAGTAGCACTTATAAATAGTGATATTGATGGAAGAAATACAGGTGAATTTATAGGTGATAGTTATAGAGATTTAACTAGGATTGCTAATATTAATGAATCCTTATGGAGTCAATTATTTTTAGGAAATAAGGAGAATTTACTTAAAGCAATTTATAATTTTGAAGTTGAATTAGATAAAATTAAGAATTGTTTAGAAACCGGTGATAGTGAAACATTACAAGAATTGTTTATTAAGTCTTCTTTAAGAAGAGAAAAATTATGATATTTATTTTGAAAAAAGGTGGTTATTTAATTAGAAATAATAAGCTTTTTTAAAGTCTAGAAAAATATAAAATTTTGAAGATATAAGTTTAGCAATATGAATATATTTTAAAATTTAAAGTTACGAAATTGATGTTATAAAATGAGCTTAAAGTTACTCATTTTTTATATAAAAATAAAAAACTAATAATTATATAAATATAAGATAATAATATATAAAAAGTATTATTAATATTTAAATTTGGTATATTTATTATGAAAGGAAGATATTATTTTGGCTGGAAAAATAAAAATAACTAAGCAATTTATTATATCACAAACCATTTTATATGTTTTTATAATGGCATTTGTAATAACATTTAGGATGATTTTTGGAGATAAAAATATACTTATTGGAGTAATGGGAATAACTGCAATTTTAATGCTTACACAAATTAATCTTACAGTTTCACCAGGAAGAAATTTTTTTAAGTTACTTATAATAAATTTAGGAATAGGTATATTTACATATATAGCAAACCTTAATATTTGGTTAGCCATACCAATAAACTTTATAGGGGTTTTTATATTAACATATACATTTTATTATAATTTGAAAACAGCAGTATATTTACCATTTATATTACAATATATGTTTTTATTAGCTACTCCTATTACTAAAGCTGAATTGCCAATGAGAATGCTTTCACTTTTAGTTGCTCCAGTAGGAATTATATTAATTCAATTTGCAATTAATAAAAATAAGACTACTAAATCTGGAAATAAATTGATAGGTAGTATTTGTGATAATATTATAAAAAAAATAAATAATACTGGCAGTAATGAAGAAATAAATGATGCAATAAAAAGTGATGCTAACTCTTTTAGAAAAATTGTTTATGATAGTAGAAAAGATGATTTTTATGTAACAGAAGAAGGTAGATTAAAATTAAATATAGTAATAATTTTAGAAAAATTATCAATTCTATTAGAAAGTAATATTAAAAATAAGAAAATTACAAATGATTTACAAATTTGTTTACAAGAATTAAAACGTAGTTTAGGTAAAGAGGATGAGTTAAAAGATATTGATAATGTTATAAGTAAAATACTAAATAATTATAATAGAGAAGATATAAATGATTTAGTGGAATTAAGAATATTAAATACTATTAATAGGTTAAAGTTAGCGTTAGAAGAATTAAAATTATTGGGCAAAGAAAATTATAATAAAATAAAATCAAGTAATGATATACCAGAAGAATATAAGATGGCTAATATTCATAAAAGAGAATTTTATACAAAATCAGTGAAGTTTTCTTATGCTATTAGATTATCATTAGGAATAACTATTTCTGCTTTTATTGCAGATTATTTTAAGTTTGCAGAAGGAAGATGGATATACTTTACGGCATTTGCAATAATAATTCCTATATATGAATTAGCACAAAAAAAGCTAAGGGACAGGATATTTGCAACCTTAGTTGGTGGAGCTATAGTAGTTATATCATTTACAATATTTAAAAATGCAACAATTAGAATGTTAATACTAATGGTAGCTGGTTATTTAAGATCATATACATCAACATATAGATATGGAACTATTTATACAACAATATCTGCAATTGGTACTGCTGCTATGACTGGTGGAGCTATAATGATAACTATGGATAGAATAACATTTGTTATATTTGGTATTATAATAGCTGTTATTATTAATAGACTTGTATTACCAGTAAAAATGAAGGATGCAAATGAAGAATTATTAGGTACATACAAACAGGTTATTTATGAAATGTTAAATAATGTTTACAAGGAAAGCTTAGATAAAAACAATAGTACTCATGAAATGGATACATTATTACTTGTAACTACTATGATAGAGGAAAGATTAGCAGTTAATAATGCAGATTATATTAAAGAAGATTATACAGATTATTTTAATAAGATGAGAATTTTAATAATTGATATTTATCAATTATATACACTAATAAGAATTAAGAAGAATGAAAATAATGATATAAGCTATTTAAATGATTATTTAAAAGTGTTACCTAATATAAATAATGTAAATATTAATGAAGTTATTAAAAAGATAGAGGAAAATATAAAAGCTTCAAATGAAATTGATAATAAGATAATTTTTGCAAATATAAGAGGCGTTTTAACAGAAGTAAATGAAATAAAAAATTTAAGTAAAATATTAAGTAATAAGGCTGTATAATAAAAATTAAATTAATTTATTTAAAATGAGCAAAAAGCTTAGGTGATAAATAAGAAAATACATATATAAATATTACAAAATATAATAATAAAGAATTTAGATAACTAATTTTTATATATTTTTATAAGATTAGTTATCTTTTTTGTATATAGATAATATAAATTTTTGAAGTAGTAAAATTAGTATATAAATGGATTTCAATATTTAAAACTATAAAATTCATACATCCATATGACAATTGTGATGGTAGTTTTTTAATAAAATTTATTAAATATACAGATTAAAAAGAAATTAAATTTATTAAAAAATAAAAGAAAAAAATAGAGTAATATAGGGAAATATGATACAATAGTTTTTGCATGATTTAATTTAAAGAAAAAATAAAAAATTATTATGAAAGTTGAAGAAAATTTGTAATACTTTTGTAACAAATTTAGGTAGTATTATATTATATATTAATATTAAAGATAGATTGTTTATAAAATAAAAATTATAATTTTAATAAATATTAAAAATGAGAGGACGAAATAAGATATGGAAAAGAAGAGAAAATCATATAGAAAAATTAAAAATCAACAAAAATTTATCCTTATTTTAATAACTTGTGTTTTAATCATAGCAGCTATATTTTTAGGAAGTAAGCTTGCTAAGAAGAGAGTTAATAATCTTCAAACTAATCCAAAAGTTGAAAATCAAGATGGAACAAGTAGTAATAGTTTAAAAGAACAGGAAGATAAAAACAATTCAAATAATGAAGATAATAAGGACAAGGTAGATACACCTAAATTAGATAATAGTGGTTATTTATCTTATGAAGAAGATCCTAATGCAGATGATGGTGTTATGGTAGCTGAAAATACAAAGGGACTTTTAAATGGAACAAAACATTATCCAGTTAGAACTGATGGAAAAAAAGTTGCATATTTAACTTTTGATGATGGACCATCAACAACAAATACACCAAAAATATTAGATATATTAGATAAATATAATATTAAAGCAACATTCTTTGTTTTAGGTAGCTCAATAGATGCAAATGAAGGAGCAAAGGATATATTAAAAGAAGAAGTTAAAAGAGGACATGCAATAGCAAATCATACATATGGTCATGATTATTCATATTTATATCCAGGTAGAGTTATGAATGTAAAAAACATTTTATCTGATCTTGAAAAAAGCCAAAATGCAATGAAGGCAGTATTAGGAAAAGATTTTTCAACAAGAGTTATCAGATTCCCTGGTGGATATTGGTCATGGGAAGGTCGTACTGCAATGAAGGAAGCATTAGAGCAAAATCAATATTATAATGTAGATTGGAATGCATTAAATAAAGATGCTGAAGGAACAAAGAAAAATGCAGAGCAATTAGTACAATGTGCAAAGGAAAGTGTTAAAGCTTTAGGACCAGATGCAGATAGTGTTGTATTATTAATGCATGATACATATGGAAAAGAAGAAACAGTAAAAGCACTTCCACAAATAATTGAATATTTACAAAGCCAAGGTTTTGAATTTAGAAGTATAAAGTAAAACATATAAAAAATGAGTATATTAGAATTTGATAAAATAAATCTAAATATACTCATTTTTTTATAAAAGTAGTAAAATTATAATTTATAATTGGCTTTATCTTCCTTTAATTTTTCCTTCAATTCCTCTTTCAGCAAGAATTTCATAAATAGTCTTAGATGTAGTATCAGCTAAAGTATATCCAAGTAATTTTAAAATTTCCTCAAGTTTTTCCTCAGAAGAAGTTTCAATTTCTAAATAAGGGAAAGGGCAGAAGCTCTTGTCATTAATATCAATTTCAATTAAAGAATCATTAAGTTTATAGCTTTCTCTATATTTAGAAATGGACTCTTGAAGAACAAGTCCTAAAGATTTAAATATTTTTTTAGCCATTTCACCATCTTCAACAATAGTTTCATTTTCTTCCATGACTTTAAATGTACCTTGACTTAACATTTTTTTAGTAGTCATAAATACAGTTTCTTTTCCAGTAAGCCTATCAGTAGTAGTTCTAACCCTAGCATAGCCTTTATTATCTAAAAGTCTACCATCTTCAAAGTCGTATATTTCATTAACTTGATCTTCAGATTTAACTTTAATTGCACCTAAAGATTCCATTTTATTTCTAATGTCGTCAACATCAATATCCACTACTCTAGTTTCTAATTCTTTCATTAATAATTCTCCTTTCAGTTTAAAAATAATAATATTTATATTATACAATAATAAATATTATTAAGGAGTATCTATATTAAAGTTTAGATACTCCTTTTAATATTAACAATTATAAATTTCTTTATTTAAGCAACCTTCAGAATTTGCTACAACTATTGCAGTTGCAGAATCTCCAATTACATTTAAACAAGTTATAAGCATATCTATAGGTCTGTTTATAGCAATAATTAATGAATAAGCTATAAGTGTAGCTTCATTGTTAAACCCCATTCCTGTTAATACTGTAAAAAGTATTATTGATGATGAACCAGGTGCAGATGGTGTACCTATAGAAGCTATTAATGCTAAAACTGCTATTAATATTATATTTTGAATAGTAAGAGTATAACCTGAGCTAGCAGCAATAAAAATTGCAGCTATTACTTGCATTATTGCAGTACCATTCATATTAATAGTCATACCAAGTGGAAGTACAAAAGATGCAATATCTTTATCAACTCCAAGTTCTTCAACAGTTGTTTTTTCATTTAATGATAAGGATGCAGAAGAAGCAGCAGCTGAAAATCCTAAAAGAGCAACTTTAGCAACTTTTTTCATGAATGTAATTGGGTTTAACCTAGTTAATAAATAAACAAATAGTGGATAAGCAATTATTAAAAATACAATTGAAGCAATTGTAACAGTAAGCATGTATGCTAATGCTGGTTTTAAACGATCTAAACCATATACAGCAAAGGTTCTTGTAATTAATACAAAAACAGCAAATGGACTAAATTTAGTTATGATAAAACCTAAAAATACACTAATTATATTGTTTATATCAATAAGTAAGTTTTTTAAAACTAATATTTTTTCACCTAAGGTGTTAATGCATAACCCAACAACTACAGCTAAAAATACTATAGATAATACCATTGAGTTATTTGTCATAACGTTAGCAACGTTATTTGGAATTGCATTAAGTATTACTAAAAGAGGGTTATTTCCTGTAGCAGTAGTTACAGAAGTAGCTCCGTTAGTTGATAAATGAACATTAAAAAATCCTAATTTATAAGCAATAAATCCAAATATACATGTATTATAAATATATATTTAGTTAAAAAGAAATTCAATTAAAATCTATAGAAAAAAACTATTAAAATGTATTATTAAATAAAAGCAAAAGTGATAAAATATATATAAATAATTTAAATTAATTTAATTAAGGGGGCAATAAAAATGAAATTTAATGATTTAAATATGAGTAAATACAATGTAATGAAGGTTAAGAAAATAGTAAAATGTAGTGTGTGTAATTATGATACAAACTATGTTGATTATTGGAATGGTAATAATTTTTGTTCGGCAGAGTGCCAATAAAAATATTATAAATGGATTAGAAAAAATAAAGAATCAATAGCATAATATATATAAATGATGAATTATTTAGATAAATTATTATCAATAATTCATCATTATTTTTTACATATTATAATAATTTGTTAATATAAATTGATTTAAAAGATATATAATTAATATAAACCATAAAGACCACTTATGTAATATAATGAATATATATAGTTTTTATCTATAAATAATACTATAAAAATCAATTGGATTACTATTAAGGGGTGGAATATAATAAAAGAGAATTAAGTGTTAAATATTTAACGTTAATTATTTTTTATTTAAGAAAATTAAGACGTATTAAAATGACTAACAATAGTTTAAGATAAAATAAATAAGCTATTTATATAAAGGAGAGAATACAATTGAAAATTGTATTTCAGGTTATACTACATTAATAGGATTATTAGCAACACTAATTAAGCATACTAGTTCACCAAAGATGCATAATGAAGCATTTAGACATTTAGGATTAGATTATGCATACCTTGCATTTGAAGTTGGAAATGATGGGTTAAAAGATGCAGTAAAAGGTTTAAAAGCAATGCAAGCTAGAGGTTGTAATGTATCAATGCCAAACAAAACTGTTATTAATAAGTATTTAGATAATTAACTCCAGCAGCAGAACTTGCAGGAGCTGTAAATACAGTTATAAATGATGATGGTGTTTTAACTGGACACATAACTGATGGTGTTGGTTATATGAGATCATTAAAAGATGCAGGATTTGATGTTATAGGTAAGAAAATGACTATAGTTTGAGCTGGTGGAGCAGCAACAGCAATTTGTATTCAAGCGGCTTTAGATGGAGTAGCTGAACTTTCAATATTTAACCAAGATGATGAGTTCTTTGCAAGAGCAGAAGAAACAGTTAAGAAAATAAATGAAAAAACAAATTGTAAAGCTAAATTATTTAGATTAGAAGATAAAGAAGCTTTAAGAGCTGAAATTGTTGATTCTGTAATATTTACAAATGGTACTGGAATGGGAATGAAACCATAGGCTGGACAAACTTACATGGAAAAGGATATGTTAAGACCTGACCTTATAGTAAGTGATGTTGTATATCAACCAGCTAAAACTAGATTATTAGAATTAGCAGAAGAAGTTGGATGTCCAACAATTAATGGATTAGGAATGATGTTATTCCAAGGTGCAGAAGCATTTAAGTGCTGGACAGGACAAGAAATGCTAATAGATCACATGAAAGAATTCTTATTTGGAGATAAGTAAGCTTCCAAATTTAAATTTGGCAAAGCGAACTTACACCTACGACTAGCAGGAGTAGGTGTTTAATTAATAAAAATATGAAATTAGATGAAGTCATGCATGCATGTAGGAGGAAATAGATATGAAATTCATGGTAATAAATGGACCAAACATAAACATGATAGGTGTTAGAGAAAAAGGTATATATGGATCAAAGAGCTTTACTGAAATTTGTGAATATATAAAAGAAGAAGGAGAAAAGAGAGGGCATGAAGTTACTCTTCTTCAAAGTAATTGTGAAGGAACTATGATAGATTTCTTACAAAGAGCTTACTTTGAAAAATTTGATGGTGTTGTTATAAACCCAGGTGCATACACTCACTATAGCATAGCTTTACATGATGCTATTAAAGGAAATACAGGAATTCCAACAGTAGAAGTTCACATTTCAAATGTACATGCTAGAGAAGAATTTAGAAAAGAATCTAAGACTGCTCCAGCTTGTATAGGACAAATGTGTGGATTTGGTGAAAAAGGTTATGTTTTAGCTATGGAAGCTTTAGAAGACTATATAACTAAAAATAAATAATATTTTATAATAAAAAGGTTGTGGCAGTATGCACAGCCCTTTTAATTGTGTGACCAGCATGGGTAACAACTTGATGGTGAAAGTCCATTGTGGGCTTGGTAGTGGGAACCACTAGCCAAGGACAAGGGTGTCCATCGTGAGGTGGAATCTGAAGGAAGTCGGAGGCAAAGTCTCTTTTAGGAACTGAAGAAAGCAAAATCAAAAGACTGCAAAGATTTTTAGGTAATAAAGCTATTAATCCTGAAAAACTCTATGAGTTTTTTGCGTATAAATTGTTATAGAAATATAAATTTAAATCAAAATCAATTTATATAATATTTGATCATACAACAATAGATGATAGATTGGTAATACTTCAATTTTCATTGAAGGTAGGTAAAAGAGCTGTTCCACTTTGGTTTAAGTTGTTTAAATATAAACAAGATGGAAATAAAGACTTCATTCATGTAAAAGAAAGTCTTAAATTTTTACACCATTAACAATAAAAAATATGACTATTAGAAATAGGATTGCTATGCCTCCAATGGGAACAAATTACGGTGGAGCTATGGGAGATTTCACTGAAGAGCATGTTCAATATTATGAAAAGAGAGCTAAAGGTGGAACTGGATTAATAATTGTAGAAAATGCTTGTGTTGATTTCCCAATTGGTTCAAATGGAACAACTCAAATTAGATTAGATCATGATAGATATATGCCAAATCTATTTAGATTAACTGAAAGATTACATAGACAAGGTGCTTGTGTTGCTATCCAAATAAATCACTCAGGAGCATCAGCAGTGCCAGAAAGAATAGAAGGAAATACTCCAGTATCTTCTTCAAATATACCTTCAAAGATAGGTGGAGCAATTCCAAGACCATTAACAGTTGAAGAAATATATGTAATTGCTGATAAATATGCAGATGCAGCAAGAAGAGCTCAAATGGCTGGATTTGATGCAGTTGAAATTCACGGAGGACATTCTTACTTATTATGCCAATTCTTATCACCTTTATATAACAAGAGAACTGATGAGTTTGGTGGAAGTTTAGAAAATAGAGTAAGATTCCCTAAATTAGTATTGGAAAAAGTTAGAGCTGCAGTAGGACCAATGTTCCCAATAAGTTTTAGATTTAGTGCTGATGAATTCATTTGGGAGAAGAAGCTCATACTTCAATGAAAGTAAACAAACCAGTTAATGTTGTTGTTATTGGAGGTGGAACTGCAGAATTAGAAGCTGCTTGTACAGCGGCTGAAGTTGGATGTACAACATTCTTATTTGAAGCTAAACCTTATTTAGGTGGATTAGCTAGAGAAATAGCTAAATTACCAGCTAAAGATAGAATTAATGATTTCCCAAACTACTTAATTAACAGAGCTAAGAAATTAAGAAATCTTTATATATTTACAAATACTACTGCTACAATGGAAGCAATAGAAAACTTAAAACCAGATGTAATTGTTAATGCTACAGGAGCTAGTCCTCTTTTACCTCCAATCACTGGATTACATGATAGAGTAGATAAAGAAAATTCAAAGGTATTATCAATATTTGGATTAATAGAAAATATCCAAAAGTTCAATGAAATGGACTTAGAAGGAAAGAAAATAGGAGTTATTGCTGGAGGAGCTGTTGGACTAGATGTAGTTGAATATTTCGCTCACAAAGGTGCTCATGTTACTATAGTTGAAAGAATGCCAGCTGTAGGAAATGGAATGGATATAATAACTAAGCTTGATTTTATGACTATGCTTAAGAAGAAAGAAGTAGATGTAAGAGTTGAAACTTCATTATTAGAAATTAAAGATAATAGCTTTATAGTTAATAAAGATGGAGTAGATGAAGAAATTAACTTTGGTTATGGATTTGTATGTTTAGGAATGAGAGCATATTCTCCATTAATGTCAGAGCTACAAGAAAAATTTGTTAGAATTAATGTTGAAGTTGTCAACATTGGTGATAGTGTTAGAGCTAGAAGAATCATCGAAGGTGTTGATGAAGGTAGACATATCACTGATACACTTAAGAGAATAGGGGTACTATAATATAAAATAAAATGTAAAAAGGTAATTATCAATAAATTAATTTGTTGATAGTTACCTTTTATTTATATAAAATTAATTATAGTTTATTAATGATATGAAGAAATAATATAAAAATTAATATGAAGAAATAATATAAAAATTAAATTGAAGAGAGAGTAAATGTTATGGGAAAAATATATATATCACAACTTTTCTCGCAGGAGAATATTAAGAATATATTAGATACATATGATATAGGGTTAGAAGTAGTTGAGTTTGGAGTAGGTTATAATTTAGATAAAAATGATAATGGTATAAAAGAATATTGTGATGATATGGGGAGTTTAATAAAAGATAGACCTTTATCTATACATGGACCATTTTTAGATTTAAATACAGCAAGTTTTGATAAACTAATAAAACAAGTAACTTTAACACGTTACAATCAAGCATACGATGTTGCAAAAAAGTTAGGTGCAGATAGAATAGTATTTCATTCTTGTTATTATGAAGACATATATTTTAAGGAAGCGTATATAAACAATTCCTTAGAATTTTGGAAAGAGTTCTTAAGTGATAAGGATGAAAGTGTAAAGATACATATTGAAAATATGTACGATAAAGATATATCAGTTTTAAAAGAGCTTGTTGATAAAGTAAATAATGATATTTTTTCTATATGTTTAGATATAGGTCATGCTAATTGTTATTCTAATCAATCTTTAGAAGAAATAATTAAATTATTGGGAGATAAAATTGGACATTTACATTTAAATAATAATTATGGTAAAAAAGATAGTCATAATGGATTTGAAAATGGAAATATTAATGTAAAACAAGTATTAAAATTAGTAGATGGTTATTGTGATAAACCATCAATGACAATTGAAGTAACTGATTTTAATGAAGCGATTGAATCAGTTGAATTTATACTTGAATATAATAATAGTAGGTATTAAGAAGAATGTAGAAAGATTTTTTTCTACATCTTCAATATTCTCGTTAAAGCAATTGTAGAAGAGATTAAAACAATCTTTGTCTTATTCTTTTTTCATATATTAAGCTAAATTTTTTACTATTATGCTTATACCATCCATATATTTTTTTATTATATACGGATTTTGTCATAAAATTAATATGTTAATATAACATTGAAGGTTATATATCAATAATAACTAATTTAATAAAAAATATATGAAATAAATATATCAATTTTTAAGTTTTCTAAAGGCTAAGGGGGTCTTTCCATGTGTCTTTTTAAACATTTTTACAAAATTAGAACTATAATTATAGCCAAGTTGTTTAGCTATTTCATCAATACTTAAGTCAGTAGTAGACAATAAGTTTTCAGCCATTGTCATTCTAATAGAATTAGTATATTCACTAATAGACATATGATATTTTGCTGAAAATCCAGCCTTTAATTTTTGCTCATTTAAAAATACCATTTTACTTAAAGCTTTAATAGTTGGTGGATTACAGGCTTCTTCCGTTAATATATCATGGGCTTTTTGTATTGCATGTGCATCTGATGCAGTTAATGTAATATATCTATCTTTTCCTATTTTTATCTCTCCATAATTTAATTGATTAGTAAAAACATTTTCGGGAGAAGAGTGTATTTCATTATAAAGTAATGCAATACACTCTAGTATTTTACTTTCTAAATAAATAGGAGTTATTTTATCAACTTCGCACATACTTCTTAGTTTTTGAATTATAGAAGATATCTCAAGTGGTAAATATCTATAAGTATAATTATCAATAAAATTATCAAAATCTATAGCTTTTGGAAAATTTGGTTTTATTATTTCATCAAAGTACTTTTTATAAATTGTTATTTCTGCACCATGAAGATGTTGACCTTTCTTCCAAGTTTGCTTTCCTTTTATTCCTTTTTCAGATACAAAAAAAGAAGAGGGACTAAAGGAAGAAACAGGATTATCTTCAATTTCAAATTGTGTTTCTCCTGTGTAGACAGTACCAAATCTCATTAAATGTTCATGATGTTCGAAAGATATAGAGAAATTTACAGGAATAGTATAGTCACCTATTCCAAAATCATAATATCCTTCTCTACTATATTTAATAAAATATCCAAGTTCAGGTTTGTTTTCATTTTTATAAATTGTATAATTTTCAGTCTTATAAGGTTTAAAAGTCATATTATTTAAAACTTCATTTTGAAAATCTTTTGTTGTTTTAGAAATCATAATATACCTCAATACTTATTAAATTAGATTATTCAATAATATAACATAAAAATAATTAATGCACATGTGTTTTTGATTTAAATGAAATAATTATTTATAAAAGGAATGGAAATACTAATTTAAATTGAAGTAGTAATTTTTAAAAATTATTTAATAAGATGATAAAATTATCAAATTAGGTGCAATAGTTGAAATGAGAATGACTCTCATATACAATCGATTTTGCAGTAGTCGAGAAAAAACAGAAGTTAATTATAAAATATATGGAGGTGCGTGATGAAAAAGAGAATATTAAAAACATTAGTAGCTACTTGTATGACAGCTATGATGTTTGTAGGGTGTACTAGTAATGGTGCAGCAAATGAAGAAATAAAAACAGGAGATACTGTAAAAGTTACAGATGTAAGAGGAGAAGTTGAAATACCAGCAAATCCTCAAAGAATAGTAGATTTAAGTGGAAATAGTGATATTTTATCAATTTTAGGATATAAGGTTGTAGGAACTGCAAATAGTGATGCTTATGATTACACTAAATTCCCTTCATATTTAGAAGAAACATTAAGTGGAGCAAAAATATTAGGATATAGCATGCAAGATACTATGGATGTAGAAGCAGTTATGAACTTAAATCCAGACTTAATAGTTATATCAACAGTTCAAGAAAAAATGTATGATGCATTAAGTGAAATTGCTCCAACAGTTATGATTCAATTAGAAGCTTTAAACTGGAAAGATGATGTTAGAGCTTTAGGAAAAGTATTTGGTAAAGAAGATGTTGCTAATGAATGGATAGCTAATTATGAAGCTAAAGCAAAAGAAGCTGGAGATAAAATTAAAGCTAAATATGGTGACGATACAACGTATCTTTCATTCTTAGCTAGTGGTGGACAATTCTTTGTTTTTGATGGTGCAGGATTTGGTGATGTATTATATAAGGATATGGGATTAGCTAAGCCAGAAGGAATGCCAGAACAAACTGACATTAGTTTACCAGTTGTAACTTATGAAGGATTAGCAGCAATTAAAGCTGACTATATATTTGCAATAGCAACAGATGAAGATTTAGCTCAATTAGAAGCAAACAGCATTTGGAACAACTTACCTGCAGTTAAAAATGGTAATGTAGTAATACTAGAATCATCACCATACTTTAACCAAGGATATAGCCCAATTGGAAGAGAAAAATTAGTAGATGAAATAGGTGACATGTTAAATGAAACAAAGTAATAAACGTACAATAATATTTGTAATTTGTAGTTTGTTACTCTTAGTAGGAGGATTGACTTTAGCCATTAGGCTAGGGTCAGTCCATATTACGTTTTCAGATATTTGGAATAGTATTTTTAATTATAATGAAACTTTAGAACTTATGTTAGTTAGAGATGTACGTATTCCAAGGGCACTTTGTGTATTATTTACTGGAGGAGTTTTAGGAGTAACAGGTGCAATGATTCAAGGTGTTACTAGAAATCCAATAGCTGAACCATCTATATTAGGAATAAGCCAAGGAGCAACTTTAGTAATATCAATTTTTTATGCAACAGGAATAGGAATAACAACTCAAAATGTAATGATAGCTTCCTTTATAGGAGCATTATTAACAGGAGTTATAGTTTTAGGATTTATATCAAAAAAGGCAAATAATAATTCAATTGCAAAGATTCTTTTAGCAGGAACAGCAATGAGTACATTTTTAATTTCTTTAACTACAGTAATAGGTCTTTTATCAAATCAATCTCAAATGATAGGATTTTGGGTATCAGGTGGATTTAGAAATGCAAGTTGGGCAGATTTTAAATTAATTTTTGTAGTAGGAGTTATAGGACTTATTATAGCAATATTCTTATCACCAAAAATAAATATATTAAACTTAGGTGATGATGTTGCAATTGGGCTTGGAGAAAATCCAGAAAAAATAAGATTTATTACTCTTATGGTTATGATACCAATGTGTGCAGCAGCAGTTACAGTTGGGAAAAATATAGCTTTTGTTGGTCTTATAATTCCTCAAATAGTTAGAAAGTTATTAGGTGAGGATTATAGAAGAAATATTCCATGCTCATTTTTACTTGGAGCAGTTCTTTTAACATTTGCAGATGTTGCAGCAAGAATGATATTTAATCCTTATGAAACACCAATTGGAGTGTTTACAGCATTAATAGGAATACCATTCTTTATATCAGTGGCTAGAAAGGAGAGGGGATAATGAATAAGGGAAAATTTAAATTAGCTATATCAGTTTTACTTATTTTATTAATAGTCTCTTTTATGGTTACATTATGTTGGGGGACATATAAAGTTTCACCTATGGAAGTTATTAATACTCTTTTAGGAAATGGAACAAAACTTCAAAATACAGCAATATTAACTATTAGGGTTCCAAGGCTTTTAGTTGGTATGTTTGTGGCAATTGCATTATCAACAGCAGGAGCAATTCTTCAAACTATAACAAAAAATGATTTAGCAGATACAGGGATAATAGGTATAAATGCTGGAGCTGCAGTTGCAGCAGTATTATTTATTACATATTCAACTGGAGCATATTATAGTGAACTTGGACAATTATCTATATTTGTATTGCCTGTAATAGCTATAATAGGAGCTGCAGTTACGGCATTCGTAATATATATGATGTCTAGTAGAAAAGGGATAAAGCCTAAAAGACTTTTACTAATTGGAATTGGATTAAATGCAGGACTTAATGCTTTTATAACATTTTTTACTTTTAGAGGTGGCGTTGGAGATTACAATAGGATTTTAGTTTGGACATCAGGAAGTCTTTGGGGATCTGGATGGAGTTATGCAAAGGTAATAATTCCAATAGTAACTTTAATGTTTATCATAGTTTTATTAAACCATAAAAAGTTAGATGTATTAAATCTTTCTGATGAACTTGCAATATCACTAGGTTTAAATTTAGAAAAGGAAAGAAAAAAGTTTTTAACTTTTGCCGTTATTTTAGCTGGAACAGCAACAGCTTTTGCAGGTAATATAGGATTCTTAGGTCTTATATCTCCTCATATTGCAAGGAAGTTAGTTGGACCTTATCATAAAAAGGTTATAATAGTATCTGCAATGATAAGTGTTATTATAGTAATTCTTGCAGATTCAATTTCAAGAAATTTATTTTCTCCAATTGAAATTCCAGTAGGAATAACAGTATCTATATTTGGAGTACCATATTTTATTTATTTAATGATGAAGGAGAAATAATCATGGAAGCTATTAGTGTAAAGAACTTAAGGGTAGGATATGAAAACAATACTATAATTGAAGATATGAGTTTATCTATACCTAAGGGAAAAATAAGTATAATAATTGGTGCAAATGGATGTGGTAAATCAACACTACTTAAAACTATAGCTAGAATTAATAAACCTACAAATGGTGATATTTTTATTAATAACAAAAATATCAAAAAGGTAAAAGAAAAAAATATAGCAAAAGAAGTTGCATTTTTGCCACAAGGACCAGTTTGTCCAGATGGACTTACAGTAAGAGAACTTGTTGCTTTTGGTAGATTTCCTCATCAAAAAATGATAGGTGGTCTTACTAGTTACGATAAGGAAATTATTGATTGGGCAATAGAAGAAACAGGACTTAGTGAATTTGCAGATAGAGGTGTTGAAAACTTATCTGGAGGGCAAAGACAAAGAGCTTGGATTGCTATGACTTTAGCTCAAGAAACTGAAATAATAATGCTAGATGAACCTACAACTTATTTAGATATGTCTTATCAATTAGAAGTATTAGAGGTTCTTCAAAAATTAAATAAAGAAAAGAATATAACAGTTGTTATAGTACTTCATGAACTTAATAATGCTTGTAGATTTGCAGATAATATAATTGGACTAAAAAAAGGTAAAATTATATGTCAAGGAAGACCATTAGATGTAATTAATAAAGAAAACTTAAAAGAGATATATGGAATAGATGCAAATCTTACAATAAGTGAAGATGGGCAATATCCAATTTGTATGGAATATGACTTATTCAGGGGGAGAAATGAAAAATAAAAACTTCATAATAATAGTTATAGGTCAAATTATTTCCTTGTTTGGTAATGCAATTCAAAGGTTTAGTATGTCATTATATTTATTAGAATTTACAGGTAGTACAGCAGCCTTTGCAAGAATATTAGCAATATCAACTATACCTTATATATTATTTGCACCTATTGCAGGAAGGCTTTCAGATAATATAAATAGAAAGAAGATAATGGTTTATTTGGACTTAGTTTGTTCTATATTAATTGGAGGTTATGCAATTATCTTATTAAGAGGGCATGATCATGAATTAATAGTTGCAGGAGTGATGTTTATATTATCAATATGTGCTACATTATATGCACCAGCAGTTACATCATCTATTCCTCAAATAGTAGAGGAGGAAAAATTAACTTCTGCAAATGGAATAATAAATCAAGTTGGATCAATAGTAAATTTTGCTGGACCAATATTAGCAGGATTACTTTATGGATTATTAGGAATTAAGGTAATAGTAATTATAAATGCAGTTAGCTTTTTAATATCAGCTATTATGGAAATGTTCTTAGATATTCCAGATGTAAAAGATAATAAATCAATATTAAATGATGAAATATCAGTTGATGTCAATGATGAAAAAATATTATCCTTAAGTTTTATAAAAAAATCTTTTATAGATATGAAAGAAAGTTTTATTTATTTAAAAGAAGAAAAAAAGGTTGTACTTGGAATTATAGCTTCTTATGCATTATGTAATATTTTTTTAGTACCTATATTATCAATAGTTGCACCATATTTCATAAATATATTTTTAGGATTATCTTCTGAAGTTTATGGAATTGTTGAAGGAATATGTGTTTTAGGAATGATATTAGGTGGCTTTTGGATTAGTGTAAAACCTAATATGTTTTCTATAAAAAAAGTGCATTATACATATTTTCCTATGATTATAGGTGTTATTATAATGTCTATATTAGGATTTATAAAATTAAACACTTATGCTTTAGCAGGTATATTTGCAATTAGTGGATTAGCAATAATGTTATCATTATCTTTATCTAATGTATTAACATTAACATTTATACAAAAACAAGTTCCTAGTGATATGTTAGGGCGTGTATCTGCTTTTTCAACAGCAATAGCAACTATAAGTGTTGCACCAGGACAATTGCTATTTGGACAGGTTATTGATATGGGAATGCCAATAGGAGTAATTCTTTTAATAGCTGCAATGCTTAATATAGGTCTTATATTATTTATAAAATGGAATGTAAGAGAAGTAAAATAATTTAATATTAATAAAAAATCCCCGTTATTTAACCAATATAATTAAGATAAAAAAATTATTTTAAAATATATTGTTTTATATTTAGGGGATTTTTTTATTAAGTTTTATGGCTTATATGTAAGGTTATATAGCATTAAAATTTTTAGTTAAATTATTTTATATGAATATAACACATTTTAATTTGGCCAATAATTTTATCATTAGCATAAATATTACCCCAAGTGCTTCCATTAGGGCAATCATTAGGAAGTGAAAAGGAAAGGTGAAGTTCATTTGTATAAGGCTTCACTAAGGTGTATAATTCCTTATAATTTATGTGAGGTATTACTTTACAAATAGAAATTTTATTTTCACCAAAATCCTTAATTTCAATTTTATACACTTTAATAGCTCCTTAATTTATTATTATATTATATATTTATTAAAGCTATTAAGTTTTAGAATAATAAAAATTTAAAATATTGATTAAAGCTAAATAAAAAAGGAAGTTGTATTTTGGTACAATTTCCTTTAATTTATTAAGCTACATTTTTAGAAGCTTTTAACTCATATTTATATCTAATATTAACTATAAGTACTAATACAACACCTAAAGTTGTTATTCCCATATCGAATAATATTACATGGCTTAAGCTTATATCTGCTAATATACCAGTGATACTTGGTACTATAGTAGAAGCTAAGCTTGAAGAAGTAAATACTATACCAGTAATTTTACCCTTGCTTGTTGGGAATAATTCTGACATTGAAGTTAATGCTAATTGTAATACACCACCAGTAGCAGAGAAACCTATTACAAATGCTGCAATTATACAAGTTTTTGTACTTGGGAACATCCAAAGAATAGTTAACATTATTCTGCTTTGTTAGTATTTAATTGTTCCATTAAAAAATCAATATTTTGAGCTAATATGATAGCTCCCATACCATGTATAAAATAATTTATATACATAGATAATGCCGTTGGCATATACTTATTTTTAGTAAGCGTATTTTGCATTTTAATATTCCTTCTTGATAAAAATTTAACGTTTTTATGTATGAATAATCTATTTAACTAATATAATTTGTGAAGTTGAAGAAGATAATGCTGTTGCAGGTTTAGTTGAAATAAATTATGGAATAGCAGTAGTACCTAAGATATCTTCATTAAAATATTACAATGTAAAAGTATTGCCTATAGTAAATCCATCACATGAAAGATTTATATATTTAGCAACATTAAAGAATAGGTATTTAACACCATCAGTAAATTTATTTAAAAAATATATTATAGATAATTTTTAATAAGTAAAATTAAAGAAATAAATAGAAAATTAAACTGCCTCTTGTTAATTATATAGGTGCAGTTTAATTATTATAATTTTTATGATAATAGTTTTACTAATATTGCTTTTTGTGCATGAAGTCTATTTTCAGCTTCTTCAAATATAACATTAGCATGAGCTTCAATAATTTCCACAGTAATTTCTTCGCCTCTATGAGCAGGAAGACAATGAAGAACTATAGCATCATCATTAGCTAATTTCATAATTTCTGAATTAACTTGATATCCTTTAAAAGCAATTTGACGCTTTTTTGTTTCAGATTCTTGGCCCATACTAGCCCAAACATCAGTTATTATTACATCAGCATCTTTAATAGCTACTTTTGGATCTTCGGTCATTTCAAAAGAAACACTATTTTTTATAGCTAAAGCTTTACCCTTTTCAATATAATATTTAGGAGGTTTATAACCTAGGGGATTAGCAATAGATATATGCATTCCTAAAGTTAAACATCCTATTATTAAAGAATTACACATGTTGTTGCCATCACCTATATATGCAACTTTTAATCCCTCAAGAATAAGCTTATTTTCTCTTATTGTCATTAAATCAGCTAAAACTTGGCAAGGATGTTCCTCATCTGTTAATCCATTAATTATAGGAATAGATGAACATTCAGCTAATGTTTCAACTTCTTCTTGTGAAAATGTTCTTATCATTATTCCATCTAAGTATCTTGATAAAACTCTAGCAGTATCCTGTATAGCTTCACCACGTCCTATTTGTAAGTCTTTAGAACTTAAAAAAAGAGGATGTCCTCCAAGTTGATACATTCCAACTTCAAAAGAAACTCTAGTACGTGTTGAAGCTTTTTCAAAAATCATACCTAGAGATTTACCTTTTAGTATAGGATGCTCTATGCCATGTTTTCTTTCGTATTTTAATTGATCAGCAAGGTTTAATATATCCAAAATTTCATCTTTAGAAAGATTATCCATACGTAACAAATCTTTATTCATAAAAACCTCCTTTTTAGTTAGGATTAGGGAGTGACAAGTGGCAAGTGATAAGTGGCAAGTGTAGAGTGGCAAGTGGCAAGTTAAGGAGGAAACTCCTTGGGGAGTTTCTAAAATTATATTTATTAAATTCAGCTTAAGCTGAATTTATACCTTAACTTGAAACTTGTCACTTGAAACTTGCAACTATCTACAGATTATTTAAAAGTATTTTAACTCCTGATTTAATGTCTTCCATTGGTGTGTTTAGTGGGGGAAGTAGTCTTATTACATTTTTACCTGCGGTTAAGACTAGTAAACCATCTTCTAATACCTTCTTTTGAAATTCAGAAGAATCCCCATTAATTTCAATACCTATCATTAATCCTAACCCGCGAACATCTATAACATTTTTTATATTTTCTTTTAAAATAGATTGCTTTATATATTCACCTTTATTTTTAATATCATTATAAGTATTTGAATTACAAAGTTGATTTAAAACAGAAAGTGCACCAGCGCATACAACAGGATTTCCACCAAAGGTTGAACCATGATCTCCAGGATTAAAAGTATATGAAAGCTTATCATTACATAAAACAGCACCTATTGGAAGTCCAGCACCAAGTCCTTTTGCACAAGTAACTATATCTGGAAAAACATTGAAATGATTATATCCAAATAAATTTCCAGTTCTTGCAATACCACATTGAACTTCATCAAATATAATTAAAATATCATTTTCTTTAGCTAATTTAAAAGCTTCTAAAACAAAATTTTTATTAAGGGGATGAACTCCACCTTCACCTTGAATTGCTTCCATTATGATAGCACAAACATCAGGAGTAAGGTTTTCCTTTAATTCATCTATAGAATTAGCTGAACTGTATTTAAATCCTGTAGGAAAAGGGAAAAAGTAGTTATGAAATTTATCTTGACCTGTTGCTGTTAATGTAGCTAAAGTTCTTCCATGAAATGATTGCTTTAATGATAAAATAGCACCTCTATTTTTACCATATTTATCAAAGCTATATTTTCTTGTAAGTTTAATTGCACATTCATTTGCTTCAGCACCTGAATTTGAAAAAAATACTTTGCTCATTCCAGAAAGTTCACAAAGTTTTTTTGCTAATGACACAGTAGAATTATTTGAAAAAATATTTGATAAGTGTTGAAATGAATTAAGCTGAGATATTATTTCATTTTTCCATAATTCATTATTATAGCCTAAGGAATTAACACCAATTCCACTAGTAAAATCTATATATTTTTTATTATTAATATCGAATAAATAAGAACCTTTTCCATTTAAAACTTCAATAGGAAGAACTGAATAAGTATCCATTAAATATTCTTTTTGCTCTTTAAATAAATTCATTAAAATCACCCCGAGAGTTAGTATAGTTAGGAGTTAGTGGTAAGTGACAAGTGGCAAGTTAAGGATGAAATTCCTTATGGAATTTCTGAAAATATATTTTATTAAATTCAGCATTAGCTGAATTTATACATAAATTTGTCACTTGTCACTTGAAACTAATTAATATATTTCCGTTCCTATTCCTTTTTCGGATAGTAGTTCTAGTAAAATGGAATGTTTGATTCTTCCATCGATTATATGAGCTTTTTTAACTCCCATTCTTACTGATTCTACACAGCAGTTTATTTTAGGAATCATACCACCATTTATTACTTTATCTGCAGTTAATTTAGGAATTTGATGTAATCTTAAGGTTGAAATTAAGGTTGAAGTGTTATTTGGATTTGTCATTACACCTGGTACATCTGTTAGTAGGATTAATTTTTCAGCTTTTAAAGCAGAGGCAATTTTTGAAGCACATGTATCTGCATTAATGTTATAACTATTGTTATCATTTTCTCCAATAGCTATAGAGGAAACTACAGGAATATGTCCAGAATTCATAGCTAAGTTTAAAAGATCGGTATTTACAGATGTTATTTCTCCAACAAAGCCTAAATCAATTTCAGAATTTAATTTTTTAGCTTTAATTAGTGAACCATCAATTCCAGATAAACCAATAGCTTTTCCACCTGTTTTTTCAATAAGCTTAACTAAGTCTTTATTTACTTTTCCAGCTAAGACCATTTGTGCAACTGTTATAGTAGTTTCATCAGTATATCTTAAACCATTTATAAATTTACTTTTATGGTTCATTTTAGATAATGTAGTACTAATATCTGGTCCACCACCATGAACAATTATTGGATTTATACCAATACATTTCATAAGAATAATATCATTTATTACAGTTGAGGTTAACTCATCATTAATCATTGCATTCCCACCATATTTAATAACAATGGTTTTACCATAGTATTCTTGTATGTAAGGTAATGCTTGAACTAATATATTAGCATGTTGAGCATAGTTCAATTTTTTCCACCTCCTATAGCTTTAATAATTAGAGCAGATTTAAAATGGTTAATTGATAAGCAAAAATTATTAACTGCGATAATCACCATTAATTTTTACATAATCATAAGTTAAATCACAGCCCCAACAAGTTGCTTCTGAATTTCCTTGTTTTATATCTATTAAAATTTTAATTTCATTTTGAAATAATATTTCTTTTGCTTTAGATTCATCAAAGCTTACTGGAGAACCATCTTTACAAACAATTATGTTTCCAGCAGTACTTGAAAAAGAAATATTAACTTTTTCAGGATCAAAATCTATATTAGAGTAACCTAATGCACAAAGAATTCTTCCCCAATTAGCATCACTTCCAAACATTGCTGCTTTTACTAGGCTTGATGATATTACACTTTTAGAAAGAATTTCTGCATCTTCAATAGAATTTGTATTTTTAACAGTGCACTCTATAAGTTTAGTTGCACCTTCGCCATCTTTTGCAATTTTTTTAGAAACATATATATTTAAAGCTGTTAGTGCTTTTAAAAATAAATTATAATTATCATCTTTTTCAGTTATAGTTTTGTTATTGGCAAGTCCATTTGCCATAATTAATACCATATCATTGGTGCTAGAGTCACCATCCACACTAATTCTATTATAGGAAAGATTAACACTTTCTTTTAATGCTTCTTTAAGAAGAGAGGGAGAAATAGAAATATCAGTTGTTATAAAAGAAAGCATAGTAGCCATATTAGGATGAATCATTCCAGAACCTTTAGCCATAGCTGAAATTGTTATTTTTTTATTTTCAATTTCAATTATAATTCCAGCTTGCTTTTCAGTAGTATCAGTAGTCATAATTGCTAATGCGGCATTTTTAGCTTCTTCAAAGTTAGATGATAAATTATTGACTAATTTAGGAATACCATCTTTAATTGCATCTATATTTAAAGGAACTCCAATTACACCTGTTGATGCAACAAGAACATTATCATTTTTTATATTTAATTCTTTAGCACAAAGCTGTGTCATTTTTTTTGCATTAGATAAGCCATTAGCACCATTACATGTATTAGCATTTCCACTATTAATTATTATTGCTTGAGCTTTTTTATTATTTAAATGGTGTTTAGTTACAATAAGAGGAGCACCTTTAACTTTATTTTTTGTATATACTCCACAAGAAGAAGCAACAACATCAGAGTATATTAAAGATAAATCCTTTTTTAATAAATTCTTTTTCAAGCCACAATGAATTCCAGACGCTTTAAATCCAATAGGAGAGCATATGGTTAAATTTTTGTCTATAAACATAAAATAATACCTTCTTTCTTTAAAATAAGAAAATATAAATCAATAAAAAAATTAACTTTTTACATTGTAAATTAAATTTATTAATATTAAAAACTAGGTGCTATTAATTTAAGCCCTGTATTTTGAGGAATACCAAGCATAATATTCATATTTTGAATAGCTTGTCCTGCAGATCCTTTTACCATATTATCTATAACACTAATTATAATAATTTTATCTTTTCTATAATTTTGATGAAGTGATATATGACAATTGTTAGTGTATTTAACATGTTTTATTTCAGCGGTTTGTCCTAAAGGTAGTACATGGACAAATTCTTCATTTTCATATTGTTTTATATATATAGCGTGAATTTCTTTTAAGGTAAGTTTATCTTTAGTTTCGCAGTAAATTGTAGATAGGATACCGCGATTAACAGGAAGCAAATGAGGAGTAAAAGTTATTTCAACATTTTCATTTGCCATACAAGATAATGTTTGTTCTATTTCTGGAGTATGCCTATGGCTTCCAACACCGTAAGCAGTAAAGTTTTCATTTGCTTCTGCAAAATGAGTTTTTAATGAGAGACCTCTTCCAGCACCAGTAATACCTGACTTTGAATCACAAATTATATTTTTAGTATGAATTAAATTATTTTTTAATAAAGGCATAAGGCCAAGTGAAATACTTGTAGGATAACACCCTGGATTTGCAATTATATTATAATCCTTGATTTTATTACCATTAAACTCAGGTAATACATAAATACTTTTAGAATGAAGAGATTTGTAAATGAATTTTTTGCCATACCATTGTTCATAAGTAGATTCAGAAGTTAATCTAAAATCAGCTCCTAAGTCTATTACTTTTTTATTTTTATTTATTGCTTGTTCTGCAATTTCCTCACTTAATCCGTGAGGAAGAGCAGTAAAAATTAAATCACTTCTATTAATAACGTCACTTTTATCTTTACATATTAAGGCTGTTTTATTAAAAAAGCTTTTATATACAGAACTAATTTCCTCATCCTTAAAGGTAGAAGAGGAAATAGCTGAAACTGTAATTTGATCATGATTAAGTAAAAGCCTTAATAATTCAACGCCAACATATCCAGTGGCACCAATTATTCCTACTTTAAACATGATAAATTCTCCTTGTTTGTTTTAATAAATTTTTCTAAAATTTCAATTTGTATTTTCACTGATGAGGAACTTGGACCTCCAATAACGCTTCTTTCTTCAACACAAGTTAATAAATCAATTGCATTATATATGTCTTCTTCGAAGATAGAAGAAAATTTATTAAATTCTTCAAGTGTTAAATCATCTATAGCAATATCGTTATCTATGCAATAAAGAACAATTTTACCAACAACTTCATGAGCATTTCTAAATGGCATACCTTTCTTTACAAGATAATCAGCAACATCAGTAGCATTAGTAAATCCACCAGAAGCAGATTTTTTCATATTATCTTTTTTAACTTTCATTGTTTTTATCATTCCATTGAAAGTTTGAAGTGAAAGGAGAGTAGTATCTAATCCATCAAATAATGCTTCTTTATCTTCTTGCATATCCTTATTATAAGCAAGTGGAAGTCCTTTCATTACAGTAAGTAATGTCATTAAATCTCCATAAACTCTTGGACATTTTCCACGAACTAATTCTGCAACATCTGGATTTTTCTTTTGAGGCATTATACTACTTCCTGTACTATAGCTATCATCTAATTCGATAAAATTAAATTCACCAGTACACCAAAGAATAATTTCTTCAGAAAATCTTGATAAATGCATCATTATTAAAGAAAGTACAGAAAGAGATTCAATTGCATAATCTCTATCAGAAACAGAATCTAAACTATTAAGAGTAATTTTAGAAAATCCAAGTTCTGATGCAACAAAGTCTCTATCAATTGGATATGTAGATGTTGCTAAAGCTCCACTTCCAAGTGGCATTTCATCAAGTCTTTTATAACAATCAAAAAGTCTGCCTATATCTCTTTTAAACATTTCACAATAAGCTAATAAATGGTGGGCAAAGGTAATTGGCTGAGCTTTCTGCATATGAGTATATCCTGGCATTATTGTAGTTATATTATCTTTTACTTTTTCTAAGAATGTTTCATTAAGATTTAAAACTTCTTGAAGTATAGTTTTTAAATATTTTTTTAAGTATAATTTTGTATCTAAGGTAACTTGGTCATTTCTGCTTCTTCCAGTATGAAGTTTTTTACCTTCATCACCAATGTAATAAGTCAAGATACTTTCAATAAAACTATGGATATCTTCAGCATCTTTATCTATTTGTATAGTTCCATTATCAATTCTAATTAATATTTCTTTTAAGCCTTCAACTATTTTTTTACTATCCTTAAGAGGGATAATTCCTTGCTTTCCTAACATTTTAACATGAGCAAGGCTACCCTCAATATCTTCTTTATACATTCTTGAATCAATTGAAATAGAGGAGTTAAAGGTATTAACTAACTCATTAACTCCCTCTGTAAATCTTCCACCCCAAAGTTTCATTTTATTTATCCTTATTCTTTAAAGATTCTTTCATCTTTGAGTTTACTATTGTTGGTAAACCATAAAGATTTATAAATCCTTCTGAATCCTTTTGATTGTATACGCCATCTTCACCGAAAGTAGCATATTCTTCGCTGTATAAAGAGTAAGGAGAGTTCATTCCGGCATTAACAATATTGCCTTTATATAGTTTAAGCTTAATATCACCTGTAACAGTTTCTTGAGTTTTAGAAACAAAAGCAGAAAGACTTTCTCTAAGTGGAGTAAACCATTCACCATTATAAACTAAATCAGCAAATTTTAAGGCAATTGATTGTTTAAAATGATGAGTTGTTTTATCTAAACAAATTTCCTCTAAATCAGCATGAGCCTTATAAAGTATAGTACCACCTGGAGTTTCGTAAACACCTCTTGATTTCATTCCAACAAGTCTATTTTCTACCATATCCATAATACCAATGGCATTTTCTCCACCTATTTTATTTAATTCTTGAATTAATGAGACCCCATCCATTTTTATTCTATTAAGTGCAACAGGAATACCCTTTTCAAAGCTTAAGGTTATATAAGTTGCAGTATCAGGAGCATCTTCTAATGTTTTACACATTTCTAATATCTTATCATATTTAGGTTCATTTTCAGGAAATTCTAAATCTAATCCTTCATGGCTTAAGTGCCAAAGATTTTTATCTTTACTATAATTAGTTTCATAAGTTATTTTTATTGGTATTTCTCGATCTAATGCATATTTAATTTCTTCTTCACGAGATTTTATATTCCAAATTCTCCATGGTGCTATAATAGGTATTTCAGGTGCAAAGTTTTTAACTGCAAGTTCAAAACGAACTTGGTCATTTCCTTTACCAGTACAGCCATGACAAATTGCATCTGCCCCTTCCTTTTTTGCAATTTCAACAAGTCTCTTTCCAATTAAAGGTCTAGCAAAAGAAGTTCCTAATAAATATTTTCCCTCGTATACAGCTCCAGCTTGAAGGGTAGGGAAGATATAATCATAAACAAATTCCTTTGTTAAATCTTCAATATAAATTTTTGATGCTCCAGTTTTTAATGCCTTTTCTTCTAATCCTTCTAATTCATCAGTTTGTCCAACATTGCCAACTACAGCAATAACTTCACAACCATAAGTTTCCTTAAGCCATGAGATTATAATTGATGTGTCTAATCCTCCTGAATAAGCCAAAACAACCTTATTAAATTTTTTCATATATAAAAAGCCCCCTTTTTTTACTTAGTTTCAAATGATAAGTTTAGGTATAAATTCAGCTTAGGCTGAATTTAAAAATATATTTTCAGAAACCACTTTTATAGTTTATAGTTTTTAGTTAGTAGTTAGTAGTTGATGTTGAAATTCCTTGGGGAATTTCTTTGATTTATTTTTTAGAAACTCCCCTAGGAGTTTCATCCTTAACTTGCCACTTGTCACTTGCCACTTATCACTAATAACTTGCCACTTATCACTTGTCACTGATTTAAAGTTTCATCCTTAACTACTAACTACTAACTAGCTTTTGTTTCCTATATTTTTATTTTAATACATAAAATGGAATAGTTTCTTGATGTTTATAATTATACACAAGCGTGTATAATTATGCAATAATTTTTTGAGGTCTTGTATAAAAAATGTGTTTATGCAAAAAAAGTGCTATATAAATGCATAAATATAATTAGTTGTATAAATTTATTAAAAAATATTTTCTATATTTGGAACTTGTAATTCTTTCATATGTTCTGTGCTAGATTTTAAGAGATGCAAAGAAGCATCTGATTCACCGTAATCATCTCTTTCAATATAAACAGTTAATTTTAATGCTTCGTTTAGCATTACGTCATAATCAAGATGATTTACATATATTGCAGCAAGTTTACCTTTATCTTCAATTAAATTATATATATCCATTGCTTTTTCAAAGTTTTCTTCTTTAGATAAAGAGTCTATATTTTTTTCCATTTCTTCGCACTTTAATATAACTTCGGAGCAAAGATTTTTAAAACTAATATCAGTATAAGTTAAAAATCCTAATAATATTATAAAAAGAAAAATAGAAAATAATGAATTTTTCATTTTTAAGCTCCTTTCTTATTTTTGTTTTTATCATAAAGTTGATAATAAAATTTTCCTTCAGTATCTGTCATGGCAATTAATACATCTTTTATTGAGTTTATGTGATGTTTTTTTAATTCATGCTCAATCCATACTTTATTTTTACCACTAGTTGTTAAAGCATTTTTATTAACATGGCCATCTAAAACATATATAATTGGAAGTTTAGGCACTTTTGAAGTCTTATTTTTTGAAGCATTATCATTTGAAGAGAAAGTATTTTGAGAAGAAGAGTTAGTGCTTGTTGATGATAGTGGTTGAGTATTTGAACTACAAGAAGTATAACATGAACCACCACCCGAACTACTTTGAGAAGTTAAAAAAGATAATTGCCCATTATTTTCTAAAATTGCATACTCAATATCATTTAAATCAAAATAACCTGCCAATCTTAATTCTTCCATAAGTTCATCTAAATTAATTTGTTGTTTTTTTAATGCTTCATAATTTATTTTTCCTCTACATACTAAAATGCAAGGTTCACCTTCTAATATTTTTCTTGTAAACTGACTTTTGAGTTGTAATTGAGTTAATATGGTTTTTATAAATAATAAAGTTATTATAGGAATAATTCCAAGAATTAAAGGCAATCGGGTATCTTGCATTGGTAAAGCAGCAAGATCAGAAATCATTATTGTTATTACAAATTCATATGGTTGTAATTCACCAATTTGTCTTTTACCCATTAATCTCATTACAAGTATTACTAAGAAATATAAAAAAATTGTTCTAATTAAGACAATAAACATATTAAATCACCTCTAGTAAAAGTATTTGTAAATAAAATGCTTTTATTCAGAAAAAATAATAGAATATTTTGATGATAGGTATATAATAAAAGTATAGGGCTATTAATAAAAAGGATAAATAAGCTGCTAAATTTTATAATAAAGTATAAAATATTAGTTTAATGTAGGTAAAAATATTTTTAAATTTAAAATAATATTATAAGAGTTTAGATAGGTGATTAGGTATGAAGGAAAAGAGTGATTTAAAAGTAAAAAGAGATGATAAAGTTGAAAAAAAATATACAAGGACATTGCAATTTATATTTATTAAAGCAACTTTAGATTTATATCCAAATTCTAAGATTACAATTCAACATAGTATTGGAAAAGGTATTTTTGGTGAAGTTTTTAAGGAAAAACCATTAGACAAAAATGACATAAAGAAAATAAAGGATAAAATGCAGGAATTAATAAAAAGAGACTTACCAATAAATAAAGTAAAGGTTACAAGGGAAAAGGCTATTGAAATTTTTAAGTCATACAATATGGAAGATAAAGTTCTTTTACTTAATCAAATAGATTTAAAGGAAATAGAATTATATGAATTAGATGGAAGATATGATTATTTTTATGGGCCAATGAATGAAAGAACTAGTGAAATAAAAGGCTTTGATTTAATTGATTATGAAAATGGATTTATTTTAAGACGACCTACTGAATATGAAAAGTTTACTTTATCAGAGTTTGTTGAACAAAGAAAAATTAGAAATGTATTTAGAGAAAATGAAAAATGGTTAGATATTTTAGAAGTTGGAAATGTAGGCTCACTTAATAAAAAATTTGACGAAGGTGAATTAGTTAATTTAATTATGATTTCAGAAGCTCTTCATGAAAAGAAGATTGCAGAAATTGCAGATAAGATTTCTGAAAGAAAGGAGGTTAAATTAGTATTAATTTCAGGACCAAGTTCTTCAGGAAAAACTACATTTGCAAATAGACTTGGAATTCAATTAAGAGTAAATGGAATTATGCCAATTCCAATTTCTTTAGATGATTATTTTGTTAATAGAGATCAAACACCAGTAGATGAAAATGGTGAATATGATTTTGAAACTATACAATCTGTAGATATAAATTTATTTAATAAACACTTAAATTTAATTTTACAAGGGGAAAAAGTTGAAGTACCACAATTTAATTTCATTAAGGGAGAAAGAGAGTGGACAGGTAAAAAAGTTAAGTTGCCCAAAAATGGTGTTATTATAGTTGAGGGTATTCATGGATTAAATCCAATATTAACATCACATATTGATGAAAAGTATAAGTTTAAAATTTATATTTCTGCATTAACTCAATTAAATTTAGATAATCATAATAGAATTACAACCACTGATGTAAGAAGAGTTAGAAGAATAGTTAGAGATCAGTTATCAAGGGGGCATGGAGCAGAAGATACATTAAAAATGTGGCATAAAATTAAAAGAGGGGAAGAAAAAAATATCTTTGTTTATCAAGAAGAAGCTGATATTATGTTTAATTCAACTTTAGTTTATGAATTATGTGTTTTAAAGAAATATGCATTAAAGGAGCTTGAAAAGGTTAAAGAAGATAGTAGCGTTTATGAAGAGGCTAATAGATTAAAAGTGTTTTTGGGGTTTTTTAGAGAAATAGATATAGACATTGTACCAGAAAATTCTATATTGAGAGAATTTGTTGGAGGAAGTATTTTTTACAAGTATTAAGATAAGTATACTAAGGATTCTATTTATTAGAATCCTTAGCAAAATAAAATTATAAAATTTACATAACAAAATGGAGAGAAATATGAAAAGTGTAGGTGTTTTTGATATATTAGGACCTATAATGGTTGGACCATCTTCTTCTCATACTGCAGGAGCAGCAAGATTAGGAAAAGTTGCTAGAGCTATTGCAGGAGCAGATATTGAGGAAGTAACATTTTATTTACATGGTTCATTTGCTAAAACTTATAAAGGTCATGGAACTGATAGAGCATTAGTTGCTGGAATATTAGGGATGGAGCCAAGTGATTTAAGACTTAGGGATTCTTTAGAAATAGCTAGGGAATTAGGATTAAAGATAGGTTTTAAGGAAGCTGATTTAGGTGATGTTCATCCAAATACAGTTGAATTTATTATAAAAGGAAAAGAAGGTAATTATGAATTAATAGGTTCATCAATAGGTGGAGGAAGCATAGAAGTTACATCGGTTAATGGAAATGCTGTTAATTTTACTGGGGCATATCCAACAGTAATTGTTTCAAATAGAGATGTTCCTGGAGTATTATCTAAAGTGGCATCAATTCTTTATGATAATGATATAAATATAGCATTTATGAAGGTGTTTAGAAATCAAAAAGGTAAGAATGCAACAATGGTATTTGAAGTTGACCATGAAATTACAGCTGAAATAATAGGAAATATAAAGGCTATAGAAGGAATAAATAAGGTAATAATGATTAATCCAATTAAGGAGTAAGGATAGAATGTTAGCAAGAACAGGTGAAGAATTATTAAAGATTTGTGAAGAAGAAAGCATATCATTAAGTGAATATGCTATAAGAATAGAAATGAGAGATAGAGAATTATCTCGAGAAGAAGTATATAAGAAAATGGCTAAAAATCTAAAAGTCATGAAAGAAGGAGCTACAGAAGGGAGAGAAAAGCAAGTTAACTCTTTAAGTGGACTTATTGGTGGAGATGGATATAGAGTTCAAAAATATTTAGAAAAAGGAAATACATTAACAGGAGATATCACAGTAAAAGCAATGGCAATGGCTTTATCTTCATCAGAAGTAAATGCTTCAATGGGAAGAATAGTAGCTTGTCCAACAGCTGGTTCTTGTGGTATTTTACCAGCAGTAATTTTATCAGCTGGAGAAAAGTTAGGTAAAAGTGATGAAGAACTTATTGATGCATTATTTGCTTCAGCAGCAGTTGGTATGATAATTGGAATGAATGCTACATTATCTGGGGCTGAAGGTGGTTGTCAAGCCGAATGTGGTTCAGCAGCAGCTATGGGAGCTGCAGCAGTAGTTGAAATGATGGGTGGAACGCCTAAAATGAGTTTAGATGCAGCAGCTATAGTTATTAAAAATGTATTAGGTCTTGTTTGTGATCCAGTTGCAGGACTTGTTGAAATACCATGTGCAAAAAGAAATGCAGCAGGAGCTATAAGTGCTCTTTGTACAGCAGATATGGTTATGGCTGGAGTAAGCAGTAAAATAACCTTTGATGATACTGTTTCTGCAATGTACAAGGTAGGTAAGAGTCTTCCATCATCATTAAGAGAAACGGCTCTAGGGGGAGTTGCAGTAACAAAGTCTGGATTAGAGCTAAGAAAAAAGGTATTTGGAGAAGAATAGCAAGTGGTAAGTGGCAAGTGATAAGTGACAAGTTTGAGGAAAAAATTCAGCTGATGCTGAATTTTAAAAAGATATATTTTAAGAAACTCCGTAAGGAGTTTTTTCCTTAACTTATCACTTGAAACTAAAAAATCTCGTTGTAACAATATAGATTTTGTCGAATAATATGTTATTAGGCAAGCGTGCACTATAGATAATAAAGTGAGGAAAATAATATGAGGCTTAGTGAGGAGTCTATAAAAAATGTTTTAGACTTGCTAAAGAAAAAGCTGCCTCTTGTATATTGTTCTTGTGGAATTGAAAGATTAAGTGATTTAAGCAGGGGAATAATATATTATAATGGAAAGGTAAAATCTAAATTGGATAAAGACAATGATGAATTTAAAAATATAAATACATTATTGATTTTTTTAGATGAAATAAGAGATAAGAATATTATAGATATAGAAAAAAAGTTAATAGCTATAAATAAAAAAGGGGTAGTATTATTAGAAGCCAAAGGAATAGATGAAATAATATACAAAAGAAATTTAGCATTTAGCTTAATTAATAGGTATAATATTAATATTTTAAAGGGAACTAAAGAAGAAATAAATTCATTAATAGCACTTGAAGATAATGAAAAAAATAAAAATTTTAATTATAGAAATTTTGCAAAAACAAATGACTGTATATTGATTATTAAAGATAAAAAATATTATATAACTGATGGATATAGTGAGTTTTATATAAAAAATAAAAATAAGTATTTTAATGATGAAGAGTATATAGATAATATATATACAGGAGTTTTAGCAAGTAGTATTGGTATATGCAATAATAAAAGTGAAATTATTCAATCAGTTTTAATTTCTACTTTATCTTTTTATATAGCACAAGAAGCTTCAATAGAACTATTTAAATATCAATTTGAAGATGATATAGATAAAAATGATATAAATTTAGTAAATGAATATCTTTTAGAAGAAATATCAAAAATCAATGTAGATAAAATTAAATCTTATGGAGATGTAGAGTATTATTTTAAAAGAAATAGATAAATAAAAAGAAGTTCTAATTCATATGAGATATATGAATTAGAACTTCTTTATTTATTACAATTTAGTAAGTTATTTTTAACATAATTTAAATATATTAATTCAAAATGTTATATGATTTAAAGAGGGGTATAAATTATTTTAAGAGATTATGTAAGGAGTGAGTAAAATGAAAAAACTTTAGTAGCATTTTTTCATAGTGACAAATGGAAAGTGATAAGTTGAGGATAAAATTCCTTAGTGAATTTCTAAGAATATATTCTTAAATTCAGCTTAGGCTGAATTTATACTTTAACTTGTAACTTGTAACTAAATAAAAAGAGCACTTTTGTGCTCTTTTTATATTAAAAGGAATTAAGCTTTGTTGATTGATCCGAATAATTCCATTTTTTCTTTAACTGTAGCTTTGATTGCTTCGAATCCAGGATTTAATAATTTTCTTGGGTCAAATCCTTTTCCTTCTAAGTCTTTTCCAGCTTCGATGTAAGCTCTTGTAGCTTCTTGGAATGCTAATTGACATTCAGTGTTAACGTTGATTTTAGAAACTCCTAAAGAGATAGCTTTCTTAATCATATCTTCAGGGATTCCAGTTCCTCCGTGTAATACTAATGGCATGTTTCCACAAGCTTGGTTGATTTCTTCTAAAGCATCAAAAGCAAGTCCTTGCCAGTTTGAAGGGTATTTTCCGTGGATGTTTCCGATACCAGCAGCTAACATAGTAACTCCTAAATCAGCAATTGATTTACATTCTTGAGCATCAGCAACTTCACCTTTACCAACAACTCCGTCTTCTTCTCCACCGATTGAACCAACTTCTGCTTCTAAAGATAATCCCTTTTCAGAAGTAACTTTAACTAATTCAGTAGTTTTTTCAATGTTTTCAGCTATTGGATAGTGAGATCCATCAAACATAACTGATGAGAATCCAGCTTCCATAGCTTTGTAGCATCCTTCATAGCTACCGTGGTCTAAGTGTAGAGCAACTGGTACAGTGATGTTTAACTCTTCTAACATACCGTTAACCATTCCAACGATTGTCTTGTATCCACACATATATTTTCCAGCACCTTCAGATACTCCTAAGATTACTGGTGAGTTGTTTTCTTGAGCAGTTAATAAAATAGCTTTTGTCCATTCTAAGTTATTGATGTTGAATTGACCAACAGCATATTTTCCTTCTCTTGCTTTGTTTAACATTTCTTTAGCTGAAACTAACATGGCAATACCTCCGTATATTTATATTTATTAATGGAGAAATAAAAAATACAATGTTATAAAATTAACAAATAGATATATCAATTTATTCTCCATTGGTTATTATACCCTAAAATTATAAGAATGAAAACAAAAAAATATGATATATCAAAGAAGTAACATAAATTTAAAATAGTTATGAAAAATTTTAGTGTTGATGTAAAATATAAAAGTAAATTATATTTTTAAGGAGGAGTAAAATGTTAGTAGATTTACATATACACACATATTATTCAGATGGAACTATGTCGCCTAAAGAAGTTGTAGAAGATGCAAAAAGAAAAAACTTAGGTATTATAGCAATAACAGATCATGATGTATTGGATTCATATGAGGAATTAAAGGTAGAAGCTGAAAAGGCAGGAATTATTGCAATAAGAGGTGTTGAAATAGATTCTATATTTGAAGGTCATTTAGTTCATCTTTTAGCATATAAGTTTGAAGACAATGAAAAGTTATTTAAATTAATTAATCATGCAAAAGAGCAATTATTAGAAACTAGTATAGAACTTATTAGAAGAATGGAAAATGATTATGAAGGTATATCATTAGAAGATTATAATTCATATGAATATGAAAGAAGAAAAGGTGGATGGAAGGGAATCCATTATTTGCATGATAGAAAAATTACAGAAGGCTTATTTGATGGAGTGAAATTTTATGGAAAATATGATTGTGGACATGAAAAATTTGCTTTTCCAAGTGTAGGAGAAGTTTGTAATACAGTACATGATGCTAATGGATATGTAGTTTTAGCACATCCTTGTAATTATTATAGTAACAAAAATAAAGAAGAGATATTAGAAAAATTAGAAATATTAAAGAATTTAGGAATTGATGGAGTTGAATGTTATTACCCTGCAAATTCAGATTTAATGACTAATACTTGTTTAGAGTTCTGCAAAGATAATAATTTAATAATAACAGCTGGCTCAGATGGGCATGGAGATTTTGGAGCAGTAAGTAAGGGGATAGAATATTATATAGGTGCTATAAATAAAGACAGTGAAATATTAAATATAAATAAATTATTGTAATTGAAAAAAAGTTATGGAATTTAAATGTTTCATAACTTTTTATACTTTTTATGTAATATATGAAGGGAGATAATAAATAAATTATTATGTGAATAAAAAAACAAAAGACTGTATTTAAATACAGTCTTTTTGGTGCTGAAGACCGGAATCGAACCGGTACGGTATCGCTACCGCAGGATTTTAAGTCCTGTGCGTCTGCCTGTTCCGCCACTTCAGCAGGCAAAAATTATTATATTACTATTTTATAATTATGTCAATATAAAAATGAAAAAATAAAAAATATTTTTAGAAAACTTAAAAAAGTGGTAATATTTAATTAATATGATAATAGAAAGATGGTGAAAAAATATGAATAAAATTTTTGAAATACTTAATAAATATTATGGTTATAATTCATTTAGAAAAGGACAATATGAAATTATAAGCAATATTTTAAGAGGAAGAGATAGTTTTTGTATTTTGCCTACAGGAGCAGGAAAGTCAATTTGTTATCAAATACCAGCACTAATGTTTAACGGTATTACAATAGTTATTTCACCATTAATTTCTTTAATGAAGGATCAGGTAGATAATTTAAATTCAAATGGAATAAATGCACAATATATAAATAGTACTCAAAAATTAGAGGTAAGTGATGAAATTATTGAGCTTTGTAAAAAAGGTGAAGTAAAACTTTTATATATAGCTCCTGAAAAATTAGAAAATGAATTTTTTAAACGTAAATTAAGACTTCTTAATATAAGTCAAATAGCAATAGATGAAGCACATTGTGTATCAATGTGGGGGCATGATTTTAGAAAAAGTTATGGTTTAATAGCTGAATTTATAGATAATTTAAGAATAAGACCAGTAGTAACTGCATTTACTGCAACAGCAACTGAAGTTGTAAGAAAGGATGTAATTAATCTTTTAAAGTTAAGAAATCCTTACATATGTATAGGAAGTTTTGATAGAGAAAATTTAGAAATTAAATTGTATATTGAAGAAGATAAGTTAGAATTAGTAAAAGATATTATACGAGAACGAGAAGGTGAATCAGGAATAATATATTGTGCTACACGAAAAGAAGTAGATGGATTATATTATTATTTAAAGGATTTAGGATATGATGTATTAAAATATCATGGAGGCTTAAAGGATAGTGAAAAGGAATTTTATCAAGATGAATTTTTAAATGAAAATTCAAATGTAATGATTGCAACAAATGCATTTGGAATGGGGATAGATAAATCTAATATTAGATATATAATTCATTTTACAATTCCTAAAAATATAGAAGGTTATTATCAAGAAATAGGAAGAGCTGGGAGAGACGGATTGTCAGCAAAATGCTATTTGTTTTTTAATAGAGCAGATATAAGAACATTAGAATATTTAATTTATACTACAGTGCAATTAAATAGAAAGGAAATTGAAATAAAAAAGCTTCAGCAAATGATAGATTTTTGTGAAACTAAAGAATGTTTAAGAGCATTTATACTTAGGTATTTTGGAGAGCAAAATATTAGAGAATATTGTACTAATTGTAGCAATTGTTTAAGTAATGATGAGCTAAGAGATTATACAATAGAAGCACAAAAGGTGTTGTCATGTGTATATAGAGCAAAAGAAAGATATGGTATTTCAGTTTTAATAGATGTTCTTAGGGGCATGGTAGGTCCTAAAATAATAAATGATAAATTAAATCAATTAAGTACATATGGTATTATGAAAGATTATAGTAGCAAGTTTATAAGGGACTTTATAAAAGTGTTAATTGAATATGGTTATGTAAGTTTAAGGCAAGGAACATATTCTATGCTTCAACTTAATGAAAAATCATATAAAATATTAAAATCAGACTTAAAGGTAGTTTTAAAATTAGAAGCAGATAATGAGGAAAAAGTACTTAATAATATGCTGTTTAATAAATTGAAATTATGGAGAAGAGATGTAGCAATTCAAGAAGGTGTAAAACCATATATTATTTTTTCTGATGCAACATTAATTGAATTATGTAATAAGCTTCCACAAAATGAAGAAGAATTATTAGAAATTAGAGGTATGGGAGAAAAGAAATTTAAAAAATATGGAGAAAAATTAATAGAGTTATTGAAAGAAGATTAAAAGATAAGAGCTCATGTAATCAATAAGGATTTACATGAGCTTTTTAATTAAGTAAATATCCAAATTTTAATTTGGTAAGATGAATTTATTCATCTCACTAAAAGGAAGGAGGAGTTTCATTAAATAAAAATAATAAATTAGGGATTATTAATAATAATTGTAAAATAAAAATTATAAAATATAGAGAAAAGTAAATAAAAAATAGGAATATAACCATTTGAAACAATAATATATTAGATTAAGGGGAGGGATGAGTATATGAACTTCAAGGACTTTATAATTACAGACAGGGAAAATAGAAATAGTGAAAAATTCGAAGGAACTTTTTTAGATTACTTAGAGATAGTAAAACAAAATCCAGATGTTGCTAAGCTTTCTCATAAAAGATTATATGATTTTATTATGAGTAAGGGAGTAGAGGTATTAAAGGCTGATGAAAATCCAAGAATAAGAAAGATATATGGAAATGAAACTATTAGAGAATATGGATATTTTAAAGATGATTTCTTTGGAATAGACAAGGTTATAATGAAAATAGTTAATTATCTACATTCTGCTTCTATGAAAGGTGAGGAATCAAGACAAGTATTATACTTAGTAGGACCAGTTGGTGCAGGTAAATCTTCTTTAGTTGAATCATTAAAAAGTGCATTGGTTCATTGTGAACCTATATATTCAATCAAAGGTTGTCCCATGCATGAAGAACCTTTACATTTAGTTCCTAATCATTTAAGGGATGAATTTAATAAAATGCTAGGAGCACAAATAGAAGGTGACTTATGTCCAGTATGTAAGTATAGATTACTTCATGAATTTAATGGAGAATATGAAAATTTCCCAGTTGAAAGAAAAGGTTTTTCAATAAGATCAAGAAAGGGAATTGGAGTTGTTCCACCAGTTGATCCTAATAATCAAGATACATCAATATTAACTGGTTCCATAGATATTTCTAAAATGGATATGTATCCAGAAGATGACCCAAGAATATTTTCATTAAATGGGGCATTTAATGTTGGAAATAGAGGATTAGTTGAATTTATTGAAGTGTTTAAAAATGATGTTGAATATTTGCACACAATAATAACTGCTACTCAGGAAAAATCTATACCATCACCAGGTAAAGGATCAATGATTTATTTTGATGGTATTATAATAGCTCATTCAAATGAAGCTGAATGGAATAAGTTTAAATCAGATCATACAAATGAAGCAATATTAGATAGAATTGTTAAAGTTGAAGTGCCTTATTGTTTAGAGCTTGAAGAGGAAATTAAAATTTATGAAAAGATTTTGAAAAAGAGTAATTTTAGGGCACATATTGCACCACATACAATTGAAGTTGCAGCTATGTTTGCAATATTATCAAGATTAACACCATCAGCTAAGGTTGATCCTATGACTAAGCTTAAAATTTATAATGGTGAAGATTTAGTTGAAAAAGGAACAACTAAGAAAATTGATATTATAGAGCTTAGAGAAGAGGCAGGACCTTATGAAGGAATGAAGGGAATAAGTACTAGATTTATAATTAAGGCAATTGATAATGCGCTTTCTAATTCTGAATTTGATTGCATTAATCCATTAAGTATAATGGAAAGTATTATTAAGTCTGTTAAGGATTTAGATATATCAGCTGATGATAAGAAGAAGTATTTAGGATTTATTCAAGATACAATTCGTAAGGAGTACAATAAGATCCTAGAGAAAGAAATTACAAAGGCATTTATTCATTCATTTAAGGAACAAGCAGAAAGTTTATTTAATAATTATATAGATAATGCAGAAGCCTTTGTAAATAAAACAAGAATAAAAGATGCTCAAACAGGTGAAGAATTAAATCCAGATGAAGAATTTATGAGAAGTATAGAAGAGCAAATAGGGGTATCAGAAGCATCTAGTAAAGGATTTAGGGCAGATGTTACTTCATATATGTTCTATTTAGTTAGAAATGGAGCTAAGATAGATTATAAATCTTATGAACCATTAAAGGAAGCTATAGAAAAGAAACTTATAGCATCAGTTAGAGATTTGTCTAGAATAGTTACTAAATCAAGGGTTAGAGATAAGGAACAAACTGAAAAATATAATGCAATGGTAGAAGAAATGAAAAGGAATGGATATTGTCAACATTGTTGTGATGTAATTCTTAAATATGCAGCAAACAACTTGTGGAAGGATTGATAAGGATGGCTATATTTAGAGATAATACAACAAATACAGTTGAGCATGATAGAAGTATAGAAGATAGAAGAAGGCATAGGCAGTTAGTAGAAAAGTCTATTAAAGAAAATTTAGGGGACATACTTTCAGAAGAAAGTATAGTTGGTGAAACTAAAAATAAGAAATTTAAAATTCCAATTAGGGGAATAAAAGAATATCAATTTGTATTTGGAAGTAACAATAAGGGGGTTGCTACTGGTACGGGTGAAGAAAAGCGCGGTGACAAACTAGGCTCTTCTGAATCAAGTGGTAAAAAAGGAAATAAGGGTGCAGGCAATTCTGAAGGTGATGATATATATGAAACAGAAATTACCTTAGAGGAATTAATGGATTATATAGTTGAAGATTTAGACTTGCCTAATTTAGATAAAAAGAAATATTCTGAAATTATTAGTGAAAGTGCAAGTAGAAAAAGAGGATATCAAAGGCATGGAATAAATCCAAGACTTGCAAAGAAAAAGACTGTTATGGCTAAAACAGCACGTAAGCAAGGAAAAATAAGGGCATTGAGGGAGGCTGGGTTAGATACAGAATTAGATAGATTTCCATTTAGAGAAGATGATATTAGATATTATAGAGTTAAGACAAAACCTAAAAAAGAAAGTAATGCTGTTATGATTTTTATAATGGATGTATCAGGATCAATGGATAGTACTAAAAAATATTTAGCAAGGTCTTTTTTCTTTGTATTAGCTACTTTTATAAAAAGAAAATATAACAATATTGCTTTTGAATTTATTTCTCACACAACAGTTGCAAAGCAAGTTAATGAGTATGAATTTTTCCATAAAGCAGAATCTGGAGGAACATATATATCAAGTGGTTTAAATTTAGCATTAAAGTTAATTAAAGAAAGGTATTCACCAGAAGTTTGGAATATATATCCTATATATGCTAGTGATGGTGATAACTGGTCTGAAGATAATGAAAAGGCAATTGAGTCAGTTAAAAACCTTTGTGAAATAAGCAATATGTTTGGATATGCTGAACTTTTACCATCAACTTATTCAACAACTATGTATTATAGGTTTAATAAGGAAATAGTAGATAAAAAGTTTGTATCTGTTATTGTTAAGGAAAAGAAAAATTTATGGGATGCTCTTAAGTTAATGCTTAGCAAGGAGTTAAAGGAGGATGAATAATGGAGTACACATTAAAAGAATTAGAAGAATGGAATGTGAAAATTGAAAAAAAGGCTAAGGAGTTTGGTCTTGATTATTATCCTCAAGAATTTGAAATAATAGGATTTAATGAAATGCTAGCTTATGAAGCATATGTTGGAATGCCATCAAAATATCCTCATTGGAGTTATGGTAAATCATATGAAAAAAATAAAACATTATATTCATTAAATTTAACTGGATTACCTTATGAAATGGTAATAAACTCAAATCCAGCATTAGCTTATTTAATGAATGAAAACACACTATTATTACAAATATTAACTATGGCACATGTATATGGGCATAATGATTTCTTTAAAAACAATAGGCTATTTAGGGAGGGAACAAAAGCCTCTTATACTATAGAAATGTTTAAACTAGATGCTGATATAATAAGGGGATATATAAATGAGCCAAGCATAGGCTATGAAAAGGTAGAAAAAATACTTGATGCAGCTCATGCACTAAGATATCAAATTCCAAGGGTTGTTGGAGTTAAGGAATTAAGTGATGAGGAAATTAAAAAGAGTTTAATTGAAGAATATAATAGAAAAATTGAAAAAAGAGATGAGTTAAATAGTGATGAAACTATAAATTTACCTGATTTAAGCAAGACTCCAATAGAACCATGTGATGATATAATTGGGTTTATTATAAAGTATGGTTCTTTAGAGGAATGGGAAAAGTCAGTACTTAAAATAGTTAGACGAGAAACTCAATATTTTATTCCTCAAATTGAAACTAAAATAATGAATGAAGGTTGGGCTAGCTATTGTCACTACAATATATTAAAAAGCTTAGATTTACCACAGGATTTACATCTTGAATTTATCAAGCGGCATAATGATGTAATTGCTCCAGCTGTAGGTGGATTAAATCCATATTATGTTGGATTCAAGGTATTTGAGGATATAGAAAAGAGATATGGAAGAGATAAGATTTTTGAAGTTAGGTATATTGAAAGGGATAATTCTTTTTTACGTAAATATTTGACACAACAACTATGTGAAGAGTTAGGATTATTTCAATATGCAAAGAAAAGCTTTGAATTTGTTGTTGATGAAGTATCTGATGAACAAGGATGGAAGAGTATTAGGGATACTATGGCTACTTCATGTGGAGCAGGTTCTATACCTTATATAAGAATTACTGATTTAAATAAGAGAGATGGAACTTTAACATTAGAGCATGTATTTGATGGAAGAGAATTAGAATTACTTTATGCAAAAGAAACAATTAAATATTTATTTGATCTTTGGGGACATAAAGTAGTGTTGCATACTAAAACTAAGGAAGGTAGAAGTGTAGAAATAGTATGTGATAATGATAGAAGGGTTACAGTAAATTAATATTATTTAAAGAAATGATGAATTTAAGTTTGATTGTTAAATTTCACAATCAAATTTAATTCATCATTTTTATATGTTTTGAATAATTTAGTATAAGGAATATTTTTTAGGGAGAAAATAATGGACTTAAAAGGAAGTAAAACTGAAAAGAACTTATATAGAACCTTTTTAGGAGAAAGTAGGGCAAGAAATAAATATACTTTATATGCAGAAAAGGCTAAAAAGGAAGGATATCAATGGATTGCAAGTATATTTGATGTTACAGCGGGAAATGAATTAGCTCATGCAAGAAAGGTATGTAATGATTATTTGAATCTTATTTGTAATACAAAAGAAAATTTAGTTGATTCAATTTATGGTGAAACATCTGAATTTAAGGATGCTTATTTAAAGTTTGAAGAGGAAGCAAGACAAGAGGGATTTAAAGAAATTGCAGATTTTTTTAAAGAGTTAAGAGAAGTCGAGGAAGAGCATGCAAAGAGATTTAAAGAATTATATGATAAGTTAGATAAAGAAACTATATTCAAGGGAACAAAAGATTCAAAATGGGTATGTATGAACTGTGGATATATATATGAAGGGGCTGAAGCACCACAAAAATGTCCATTATGTGGTTATCCAAAATCATATTTTAAGCCATATTGTAAGATAGAAAACTAATAGGAGGGCAAATAAGATGTTTATATCAATACCTAAGGAATTTTTTGTACCAGTTATATTTAGTGATGGATTTATATTAAATCAAGAAAATGATCATTTAGAATTAGATACTAATTTATATAGAAAAAGTAGTGAAAGTGAAAAATATAGTGAAATTGAAATTAGTAAAAAAGCTAATTTAGATGAAAGCTTAAATATAAATAATGAATTAAATAATTTTAATGATTCAAAGTATGCAGAATTATTTAAAGATGAAAATAATGATTTTGATGAAAATTCATATAGGGAAAGTACTGCTAAAATAATAAATCAAAGTATAAATAAAAATTTAGAAAATAGTAAATATGAATCAGAAAAAGAAAATATTATTGCAAAGGTTGAAATGAATAATAAGAACTATATAAATAAGGATGAGGGAATTAGCAATAAGAAGCAAAATGATGATATATATAAGGCGTGTAAATATTCAGGAAAAATGTTTAATGAAATAGATGATGAAATAATAGAAAATATGGATATTGAAGGATGTAATAAAAATAAATAATTATTATAACTTATAAATGGGGGTATTTTATGAAGTACCAACAATTGATGAAACAATATTATGGTGATATAAATAACTTAAGTCAATTGCTACAATCAATGGTAAATTCATATAGATTATTAATTGCAGGAGCTGCGGAATTAAATAATATAAATGAAGCAAAAAGCAGTTATGTTAAGGTAGCAGTAAAAAGAGCTGATAGCTTAGGAAAAATAATAGATCATATAATAGATTTAATAGATGAATGTGGAGAGGGATATTTTAAATATATTAAAATTGTAGGAGGGCATATTTTAAAGAATACAGATAATAATGTCATTTTAACTGAAGTAGACAATGAGTTACTATTTCAAGATGCATCTGTAAGAGAAGAATATGAAGCATTAAAGCAATTTAAAGAACAATATGATAAAAAAAATAATAATTAAAAGAATATCATATAAATAACAAGCTATGGTTTTAAAACTATAGCTTGTTATTTATATGATTAAAATTTCTTTAGCTTTAATTTACTTACCATTAAATAAGAGCCTAATAATAATAATAATAATGGAATAAGTGCAGATATTTGTTTATTAACAGTAAATAAAGAAAATAAAGCTAAACAACTACCGGTTACGGTAATTGGAACACCTGTAAACACTCCATTAAATTCACTTGTATTGTATTTAGCTAATCTAAATGCACCACAAATTGGAAATAATAATAAAGGAATTATTCCAAATATTTTAGAAGGGCCTAATGTATAAAAATTAAATAGCAAAAATACTAATATAGATGGTGCTACACCAAAGGAAATTAAATCTGCTAATGAGTCTAATTCCTTTCCTAAGTCACTTGTAACTTGTAAGTAACGTGCAATTCTTCCATCATATCTATCTACTAATGCAGCAAGTAATATAAGAATACATGATAATTGATAATTGCCTTCAAATGTGCTTAGTAATGATAAAATACCAAGTGATAGATTAATAAAGGTAAAGATATTAGGAATACAGCTTTTTTTCATATAATCACTCCTAGAATAATCTTTCTATTATATTATATCATAAAATTTATAAAAAATTAACAAAAATTAGGATGAGGTGAAAAATGTAGAAAAAAGCTAAAAACAAAGAATAAATTAAGTTTATTTATTATAAAATAAAATATATTTATGTATGGCTTATGTAGAAGTATATGGTATAATTTTTTTATGTAATTAGGAGGGGTATAATGAAAAAAGTAAAGTTAATTTATAATCCATATTCAGGAGAAAATGTTGTTTTATCTAAATTACACAATATAATTAGTATACATCAGCAGGCAGGATTGACAATAGTTCCCTATAGAATTGTAAAGGAGTGTAGTATAGAGGAAGCATTTGAAGATATTACACCTAGTGAATATGAGTATATTTTAGTTGCAGGTGGAGATGGAACTGTAGATTCTGTTGTAAACACTATGGCTAAAAAAGGTATTTCATTACCTATAGGTATTTTGCCAGTTGGAACAGCAAATGATTTCTCAAAGTTTTTAGGAATACCATTTGATGTAGAAGAAGCATGTAAACAAATAATAAATTCTACAGTTACAAGTGTGGATTTAGGTAAAATTAATGATAAATATTTTGTTAATGTTGCAAGTACAGGACTTTTTACTGATGTTTCACAAAAAACAGATGTAAATTTAAAAAATACCATAGGAAAGTTAGCATATTATTTAAAGGGACTAGAAGAATTACCTAACTTTAGACCTCTTAAGGTTAATATAAAGTCAGATGAAATGAATTTTGAAGGTAATATGTATCTTATGCTTGTGTTCAATGGACAGACAGCGGGTAATTTTAATTTAGCTTCTAGATCAGATGCTACAGATGGACTTTTAGATGTTATAGTATTTAAGGCAGTTCAAGTTTATGAGTTATTACCACTATTCATAAAGGTTCTAAAAGGAGAACATTTAGATTCTGATAAAGTAATATATTTTAAAACAAATCATTTACATGTTGAATGTAATGAAGATATTGTTACAGATATTGATGGAGAAAAAGGGCCGGATTTCCCATTGGATATAAAATGTATAAAAGGTGGAGTTAAAATTTTAGGGGCTAATATAGCAAAATAAAGAATAAATATAAAAGTAAATTAATAATTATAAATAATAGTATTTTTATAAGGGAGAGAAAATATGAAAGCCTTTATTTATTTATGTATATTATTATTTATAATTATTTTTTCTTTGTATTTAATATGGTTAAGTTCCCAAAAATGTCCTATAAAAATACAAAAGTTTTATTTAATCACATTAACAATAATGCTTATAAGATATTTGTCATTATTATCATTATGGATAGTTCAGTATCAAAAAATTATATATATAATTAAAACATTAACACAACTTACTTTTGTTGGAATGCCATTATTATCATTAGCATGTTTTTATATTTATTTGAGAGATGAAAATAGAAAATTTGATTATAATTATATTTTTATGGTGATTATATTTTTAGTTTATATTTTCATCAATATATTTTATAAAATGGATATAAAATTAGATAGTATTTTTGGATTTATAGTAAGCTATAAAAATTCATTAATACCAAGTTTAATTTATTTAATAATTATGTCATGCATGGTAGTTGCAACATTATTTTTACTAGATAAGCCATATAATAATTCAAGTGGAATGGTATTTTTGTTAATATCATTAATAATAACAATAAGTGAATTTATAATATTTTTAGGTGGAATAAAAATTTTCCCTTATCCAGTATTAGGAGAAATATCAATGCTTTTATGTTCATATAAAGCTATATTAACTTTTAAGAAATAAAAATTTAATAATAATGATATAAAGTATTGCCTTTTGAAGGGAGATTAATATAATATTATTATATATAGCCCAAAGAAGGGCATTTTTATTGCCAATAAAAAGGTATTATTTTTATAAAAAACGGTGGTGAGATTAAATGGAGGGTGTCCCTCAGAGTATTAAATTAAGAAAATTGAATATAAGAAATAATAGAGGGAAAGCTTACATTTAATTTTATGTATAAGACTTCCTCTATTAATTGAGGAGGATTTTTATGCAAAGATTATCAGTGTTTTTATTTACTAGCATATTAGGAAAGAACATTTATGATGAATTTGATGATGTGTTAGGAGAATTAAAAGACATTTACGTAACAACAGAGCAAGGATATCCAAGAGTAATTGGTTACAAGGTTAAAAGAGATGGTGTTACTTTTCACTATGAATTTAGAAGTATAGTTTTTTATAGTGAAGACAATAAAGTCAAAATTTTAACTAGAGGAAGTAAAGAAATATTACCAAGAACTTATTCCTATTTATTATCAAGAAATTTACTTGATAAGAAGATTGTTGATATTAATGGCAAAAGAGTTGTTAGGGTTGATGATTTAAGAATTGCTGAAATAGCAGGGGAATATAGAGTAATTGCAGTTGAAACAGGACCACTTGCAAAGTTTAGAAGAATGAATTGCCAAGCTATAGGAAGGTTTCTTTATAAAATTTTAAATAAAGATTATGAGGATAAAGTATTGATGTGGGATGATGTTGAATCTTTAGAAATGGTTAATAATAATCTACAAATATCTGTACCATATAAAAAGTTATCAACATTACATCCAGCAGATTTAGCAGATATATTAGAAAATTTAGATGCAAATTCAAGAAAACAAATTTTTGAATCTTTAGATGAAGATTTAGCTGCTGATACATTAGAAGAAATAGAACAAGAATATAAAAGTAGCATAATTAAAGATTTAAGTGAAGCAAAAGCAGTAGAAGTATTAGAAAATATGCCTAATGATGAAATTGCAGATATATTAGATGAACTTGATGATGATGAAAGAGAAAAAATACTTGTTAACTTAGAAACAGAAGACGCTGAGGAAGTTAAAGAGCTTCTTAAATATGAAGATGAAACTGTAGGAAGTATAATGAGTAAAGATTTTATTTCATTTAATTTAGATATAACAATTGGTGAAATAATAGATATATTAAGAGAAAGCAATCCAGAAGATGAAGAATTAAATTCAATTTTTATTAAGGATGAAGAAGAAAGAGTAATAGGTATAATAGAATTAAAGGATCTTATTTTAAATAATGGAAATGTTAAAGTTAAAGAAATAATGGATGAAAATATAAATAGCCTTAAGCATACTGAATCTATCAATGAAGCAGTTGAAATAGCTTCAAAATATGATTTATTAGCAATTCCTGTTGTTGATAATAATGAGGTGTTAATAGGGGTTGTAAATACTCATGATTTAATAGATGAAGTATTATATCCAATGTGGAAAAAGAAGAATAAGTAAAAATTTAAAAAAATATTGACTTTTTTATCCAACTAGCTATAATATAAAGTATAGTTAAATACTGGGAATTAAAACTATGAAAAAGGAAAGTAATATAAAATGATGATCACAGAGAGAAAAGGATGCTGGAATCTTTTCATCGGTAATTTATAAATTGCGAATTATTTAAAATTTGCATTAGCATTAATAAATTCCTCTAAACTTAAATTATGGTTTAGAATCATTTATATGAAGTGCCCTTTGGAGTTTATACCTGAAATAACAGTAAGGTTTTACGGGAGTGCCCGTTATAGCGATATGGTATTATAATGTACCTTAAAATGAGTGAAATCATTATTGATATGATGATTTAATTAGAGTGGAACCGCGAATATATAACTTCGTCTCTATTATGGAGACGAAGTTTTTTTTATATATAATTTTAAGTTTTGGAGGCTAAGTTATGATTTATAATGGAGCAATTGAATTAATAGGTAAAACACCAGTATTAAAATTGAAGAATATGGTTGATAAAAATAGTGCTGATGTATATGTAAAGTTAGAAAAGTTTAATCCTGGTGGAAGTGTTAAGGATAGAGCAGCCTTAGGTATGATAGAAAAAGCAGAAAGGGAAGGAATCTTAAAAAAAGGGTCTGTAATAGTAGAACCTACAAGTGGTAATACTGGAATAGGATTAGCTATGATAGGAAGAATAAAGGGATATAGAGTAGTAATTGTAATGCCAGAAACCATGAGTAAGGAAAGAAGAGATTTAATAAAAGCTTATGGTGCAGAATTAGTATTAACTGAAGGGTCTAAAGGGATGAAAGGTGCTATTGAAAAAGCAAATGAATTAGTTAAGGAAAAAGGATATTTTATGCCACAACAATTTGAAAATATAGCTAATCCAGAAAAACATTATGAAACAACAGCAGATGAAATATTTGAAGATATTAATGATTTAGATGTATTTGTAGCAGGTGTAGGAACAGGAGGAACTATTTCAGGAGTAGGAAGAAGATTAAAGGAAAAAATAAAAGAAATAGAAGTAATTGCAGTAGAGCCAAGTAATTCTCAGGTTATTGGAGGAAAAAAACCAGGAGCCCATAAAATTCAAGGAATTGGAGCAGGATTTATACCACAAAACTATAAGGCAGAATATGTTGATAAGGTTGTTCCTGTAAGTGATGAAGATGCAATAAAAACAGCCATAAGATTTTCTAGAGAAGAAGGGATATTAGTAGGAATTTCTTCAGGAGCAGCAATTTTTGTAGCCTTAGAAATTGCAAAAAAATTAGGAAAAGGAAAAAAAGTTTTAGCATTATCTCCAGATGGAGGAGAAAAATATATTTCAATGGGAATATATGAATAGTTAGGAGTTAAGGAAAAAATTCAGCTTAGGCTGAATTTTAGAAAATATATATTTAAAGGGGCTATCGCACTAAAATTTTTATACACAATATATTATTTTGAAAAATAAAAATCAACACAATATATTGTAGTATTTATTCTTAATGCGACATCCCCAACAATAACTACAAACTAAAAAATGCTTTTTTGGAGGAATATGGTTGTTTAGAAATTTAAGATATGATTTAAATAAAGTAATGGAAAATGATCCAGCAGCTAGAAGTAAGATAGAAGTATTTTTACTTTATCCAACCATACATGCATTAATAGCATATAGAATATCTCATTACTTGTATATTAATAAACTATTTTTCTTAGCTAGACTTATATCACAAATATCTAGATTTTTTACTGGAATAGAAATTCATCCTGGTGCTAAAATAGGAAGAGGTTTAGTTATAGACCATGGCATGGGGGTTGTAATAGGAGAAACAGCAGAAATAGGAGATAATGTTCTTTTATATCATGGAGTAACATTAGGTGGAACAGGAAAGGATAAAGGAAAAAGGCATCCTACTGTTGGAAATAATGTTGTAATTGGTGCAGGAGCAAAGGTATTAGGGCCTATTTATATTGGAAGTAATTCTAAAATAGGTGCAAATTCTGTAGTATTAAATAATGTTCCAGAAGGTGCAACTGCTGTAGGAATTCCAGCTAAAAATATTATTAAAATTAAAGAAGAAAAGCTAGATATAATTGAAATTAAAGATTACATGGGAAGAAAAAAACAAATATATAATGATATGGTGATATAAGTGAAGGAAAAAATAAAAAGTTATTGTAATTCAATAGGAATACAAGAGATAGGATTTGTTAAATGTAGAAGGTTTGATGAATTAATAAGCTTTTATAATTACAGAAAAGAAAATAATTTGGAAAATGAATTTGAAGAAAGTGATATAGAAAAAAGAATAAATCCTAAATTATATATGAATGAAGGGAAAACTATTATTTCAATAGCTTTCCCTTATCTTTGGAATAATGATTATGTAGAAAATGGATTTTCTAAATATACAAAGGGGTATGATTATCATAAGGTTGTTAAAATGCATTTAGATAAAATTTGCAATATGATTATTGAAGCTGGAGGAAAGGCAATTTCCTTAGTGGATAGTAATGCTTTACCAGAAAGATATATTGCATATTTAGCAGGTGTTGGATTTATAGGAAAAAATAATATGATAATAACTAAGACACATGGATCTTATGTTTTTTTAGGAGAAATTATAACAGATTTAAATTTATATGATGATGATGTAAGAAAGTTTGATGAGATAAGCAAATTTAAAGAATGCGGTGAATGTACTATTTGTTATAAAGAATGCCCAACTAAGGCTATAAATGAGTATAAAAAGAATCCTAATATTTGTACATCTTACATTACTCAAAAAAAAGAACTTACAGATATTGAAATAAAGCTTTTGAAGGATAAGATATTTGGATGTGATGTATGTCAAAATAAATGTCCATATAATGAAAATATAAGTTTTTCTAAAATAAAAGAATTTAAACCATTAGAGTTTATGGAAAATGGTAAATATGAAGTTTATGCTGAAATTAATAATAAAGCATTTAAGGAAAAGATATTACCTACTTCATGTGGATGGAGAGGCAAAAATATAATTAAACGAAATGCTATAATAAGGTTACATAATAGGGGGGGAAATATAGAAAAATATAAGGGGGATTCTCCTTACTTAAATAAATATATTGAAATATTAAATAAGTAAACATAATTGTTTACTCAATATATATAAAATATAATATTGAGTAATGGTTAAAGAGGGGGGCGTAAATTTGATATCCAAAAGAAAGGCAAGATTAATAGAATTTTTACCAGAGAAAATTGTAATAAAAATAGCTAGAAGAACTATAGATGGATATTTAAATAAGTATGCAAAAATTAATGTTAATGGTTATGAAAATATAAAAAAAGCAAATGGGGCAAAATTATTTGTTTGTAATCACTTAAGTAATTCAGATGGAATAGTATTAGATAAGATATTAAAGAAGGAATATGATCCAACGTTTGTAGCAGGAGTAAAATTAAATGATGATCCAGTTACTAACTTGGGAATTAAAATAATAAAGCATATATCAATAAAGCCTAATACTGCAGATAAAGAGGCTATAATAGAGATGATAAATATTCTTAAAGGTGGAGAAAATCTACTCCTTTTTCCAGAAGGAACAAGAAGTAGAACTGGAAGATTGATTGAAGGGAAAAAGGGAGCAATTCTTGTTGCAAGAATGAGCAAGGCAAATATAATTCCTATTTCATTAACAGGCACTGAAAAATTACTTCCAATTAATGAAAAAGGGGATATGTCTCAAGAAAAATGGAATGATGCTATAGTAAATGTAAACATAGGAGAACCAATACTTATGCCTAAGAAGAATAAGAAAGAATCAAAACATGAATATGATGAAAGGTGTTTAAATCATTTAATGCAAGCTATAGCACAAGGACTTCCGGAAGAATATAAGGGTGTTTATAAGTAATATAAAAATATTTTAATTAAGAATTAAAATATGGAGGGATTAAAAATTGAAACAAAGGACTAAATTAATATTAGAAGAATTAAAAAGATTATATCCAGATGCAAAATGTGAATTAAACTATGAAACTCCATTTCAATTGTTAGTAGCAACAATTTTATCTGCTCAAACTACTGATAAAAAAGTAAATGAAGTTACAAAGGATTTATTTAAGGAGTATCCAGATTTAGATGCATTTTTAACATTATCAATTGATGAATTAGAAAATAGGATTAGACAAATAGGTCTTTATAGAAGTAAAGCAAAAAACATATTAATTATGTGCAATCAATTGAAAAGTAAATTTAATGGAGAAGTTCCTAAAACAATGGATGAAATAACAAGTTTAGCTGGAGCTGGAAGAAAAACAGCTAATGTGGTATTATCAAATGCATTTGGAGTTCCATCAATTGCAGTTGATACTCATGTTTTTAGAGTATCTAATAGGTTAGCACTTGCAGATTCAGATAATGTTTTAGAAGTTGAAATGCAATTGCAAAAGGAACTTCCTAAAAAGGAATGGAGCCTTACGCATCATTTATTAATATTTCACGGAAGAAGGCTATGTATGGCTAGAAATCCTAAGTGTGAAGAATGTCCACTTACTAATAGATGTAAATATTATAAAGAAAATAAAAAAAATATTAAATTATAAAAGAGTAGTTATTAATGTAAATTGTAGGAATATTAAAGTTTATATGATATAATTATAAATGAATTTCTATTAAGATTGTAAGTTTAAATATATATAATGAATTTTATATTTTACTTTCAATGAAAGAGATAAATATATTTATTTTAAATTGGGAGGATTTTAATGAAAGTTGGAGTAATAATGGGTGGAATTTCTTCAGAAAGAGAAATTTCGCTTAAAAGTGGTAATTCTATAGTAGAGAAAATAGATAAAAGTAAATATGAAGTAATACCAGTAGTTATTGATGATAAAGAAGATATAATAACTAAGGTTAAAGGATTAGATTTTGCGTTATTAGCTCTTCATGGAAAATTTGGTGAAGATGGAACTGTTCAATCTGTGCTTCAAACTTTAGATATACCATATTCAGGATGTGGACCTATAAGTTCTGGTATATGTATGGATAAGGATTTTACTAAAAGAGTATTAAAAGCTAATGATATTAGAACAGCAAGATGGATAAATGTTTCATCAGTTGATGAAATTGATTATGATAAAATAGAAGAAATGGGATACCCTGTATTTGTTAAGCCTACTAATGGAGGTTCAAGTGTTGCAACATTTAAAGTAAAAGAAAAAAGTGAAATAAGAGCAGCAGTTGAAGAAGGATTAAAGTGGGATTGTGAAGTTATGATTGAGGAGTTTATTGAAGGTGAAGAAATAACTTGCCCTATATTTGATGGTGAAATGTGGCCTGTTATAGCAATAAAACCACATTTAGATTTCTTTGATTATACTCAAAAGTATGCAGCTAATGGTGCTGATGAAATAGTTGTAGAATTAGAAGAAAATCTTCATAAAGAAGTTGAGAAAATGGCATTAGATACTTATAAGGCGTTAAAATGCAAAGTATATGCTAGAGTTGATATGATAGTAGATAAAAATGGAGTTCCATATATATTAGAAGTTAACACATTACCAGGAATGACTCCAGCAAGTCTTTTCCCTAAAAGTGCAGCAGCAAAAAATATAAGCTATTCAGAACTATTAGATAAAATAATAGAAACATCAATTTTAGTTAGAAGCCTATTCTAGTTTCAAGTGACAAGTTTTAAGTGGCAAGTTAAGGAAGAAATTTAGCTTAGGCTGAATTTAATAAATATAATTTTAGAAACTCCCTAAGAAAGTTTCCTCATTAACTTATCACTTGCCACTTATCACTAACTAAAAATTACTTGTAACCATAAATAAATTCCTTAGTATTATAATACTAAGGAATTTATTTATGGGAGGACTTATGCAAAATAAGAGTGATAAAAGCTTATTTGGGATAGATATCAATGAGTATTCACAAGGAGTTGATTTTACAGTACTTGCAACAACTATAGATTTTTTATATTTACGGTCTTCTGGATCAGCAACTGGTAGGTTTAGAGTTGATAGAAAGTTTTTAGAGTTTGCTAGAAATGCAAGAAGTATGAAAATACCAGTAGGAGCTTATCATTTTGGAGTTCCAAGTTATGATTTAACTACAGCAGATTCTCAGTGTGATGATTTTATAAATATACTTCAAGATGCATTTGGAGAAAAGGATTATGGTGATTTGTTTCCGGTATTAGATGTTGAAACTCCTACAGATAAATCCATTTCTACACAAGCATTAATAAATTGGATTGAAAGATTTAAAATCAGATTTGAAAAGAAGACAAGAAGAAGATTAATGCTTTATACAGGAGTATTTTTTGTTGAAATTTATAATAATTTCTTTATACCTAATAAGGGTTATCCATTAAAAAATATGATATTATGGATTGCTTATTATACTGCAATTAGTGGAAATGCTCCAGTTCCACCAGATGTAGGTGGATGGACAAGATGGAGAGTATGGCAATATAGTGAATCAGCAACAGTTGCAGGAGTAACTAGTAAAGTAGATGCTAATTGGGGACCAAATAGTATAGATTTATTGACTCAACCAAGAAATGTTTCTGGACTTACTGTAAGTAGAAAGGGAAATACATTAAATATAAGTTGGAAAAAGAATACTGATACAGATTTAGTTGGATATAATATTTTTGCAAATAATTATTGGATTGGTACAGTAGATGCAAAAGATACTAGTTTTTCTATAAACACAAATCAATTACCATTCAAAGTAAGTGGCCCAATAAAAATAAGCATAGAAGCATTTGATAATGATGGAGAAACATCCAAAAGGAGAAGTAGCTTTACAATATAAGTGAGATTCTAAATATTTGATTTAGCTAATCGAACTTACTCATCCGACGTTTAGGAGGAGGAGTTTCATAAATTGATTCTAAATCTTTGATTTAGCTAATCGAACTTGCTTGAAGCTCCAAATTTTTAATTTGGTTAGCTGAAAGTACACTTTAGTGTACTCATCCGACGTTTAGGAGGAGGAGTTTCATAAATTGATTCTAAATCTTTGATTTAGCTAATCGAACTTGCTTGAAGCTCCAAATTTTTAATTTGGCTAGCTGAAAGTACACTTTAGTGTACTCATCTGACGTTTAGGAGGAGGAGTTTCATATTGATTCTAAATCTTTGATTTAGACAATTTTATTAAAAGTAAAAGAATAGCGTTAATGGTGATTTGTATATAAAAAAAGAAAGTGTAAACAATAACTAAACGTAAATATACAAAAAAGAAAGGCTATTCTTTTTATTTTATAATTTATAAATAAAATAGTTTTATGAATTGTAATAATTTTATTAATTGTATTAATTTAAGGAATAGAATATAATTAAAGTTATAATGCAATTTTAAGCAATTATATATATTTTTGAGTGAGAGGAGTAAGGTTGTGAATAGTGAAAAAGCAAAGGATGGAAAGTTAAAAAACATTATAGGCAAAAACAAAAACATAATAATTATAGCATCTACTGTTATAGTATTAGGTGCAGGTATTATAGGAGCTTATATTATTAGTGTTGAAAATAAAGTTGCTGGGTGGAAAGAAAGAATATATCCAGGTGTACAAGCTTATGGTATAGACCTAGGTGGTAAAACAAAAGAAGAAGCAATAAATATACTTAATGAAGAGTTAGTTTCTTTAATTGGAAATAAAAATATAAAGGTTACAGTTGGAGATAAAAAATTTGAGTTAAAATATTCAGATATCACCCCATCAGTAAGTGCTAGTGAAACTGTAGAAAAAGCGTTACAATATGGGAAAGATTCAAGTTTATTTGATAAAAAGAAAATGATAGAAAATGGTATAGATGTAAAAGTTGATACTGTATTAAGCTATGATGAAGAAAAGGTTAATGAATTTGTAAATTATGTTAACGGGCAAGTTAAAATTAATGCAGTAGATGCATCTATTTCAATTAATGGAGGTAATATTTCAGTTATACCAGGTTCTAATGGAAAAAGTATAGATACAGAGGAATTAACAAATAAAATTAAGGCATGTATAGATCCAGATCCTGAAAAATTTGAAGAGGTATCAGTTGAAATGCATGAATATTCTCCAAAAATCACATCTAAATCATTAAATAAAATAGATGGAATAATATCATCTTATTCAACTACTTTTAGTAATAATGATTCAGGAAGAGTAGAAAATTTGAGAATAGCTAGTGGATATATTAATGGAACACTATTAATGCCAGGAGATGAATTTAGTTATAATAATACTATAGGACCAACAACTGCTGAAAGAGGATATAAAAAAGCAAATACATATGTAGGATCTAAAATAGTTCCTGATTACGGTGGTGGTGTATGTCAAGTATCAAGTACTCTTTATAGAGCTATAATTCAGGCTAATATAAGATCTACAGAAAGAAGAAATCATTCAATGACAGTTGGATATGCAGCACCAGGATTAGATGCAACAGTTGCAGCTGGATACATTGATTATAAATTTGTAAATACTTATGATTTTCCAATATATATTCAAGGATATTTATCAGGAAACAGAGTTGTATTTAATATTTTTGGTAACAAGGAAGCAATGAATGGAAAAACTTATGAACTTGTTAATGAAATATTAGAAACTTATAATTATGGAACAGAAGAAGTTAAAGACTCTACTTTAAATGAAGGAACAAGAATTGTAACATCATCTGGAGTTAATGGATGTAAAGCTAGTGGTTATTTAGTTACTTATCAAAATGGGGTGCAAATAAATAAGGAACTTATTTCAACAGACATTTATACAGCTAAAAATCAAGTTGTAAGTGTAGGAACTAAAAAGGCACAAGAACAAACTCCAGTAGAAGCAAAGCCAGAGCAAGATAATCAAGAGCAAGTAGTACCGCAATAAATAGAGTATTCTGTGAATTGATAAAATTTAAAAAGTGTAAATTAAAAAAAGTTGTCATAATATGTGTTAAAGATGTAAAATGTCAATAGCATGATATTATGACTTTTTAACATTTCATAGAAGGTATTTATAAAATATATTATATGAATTTATGTTTTAAGATCAGATTATAAGGAGTTTTACAATGAAGTATAAAATGATATGTATAGATATGGATGGTACTTTATTAGGGAAAAGGAAAAGAATTTCAGAGAGAAATAAAAATGCAATAAAACAAGCACATGATAAAGGAATTGAAATAGTTGTAACAACAGGTAGGTTGTATAATAATGCAGCATATTTTTCAAAACTTTTAGGTGTAGATTCTCCTGTAATAGCGGCAAATGGAGCAATTGTTATTGATCAAAAAAATAATGAGGTTATATATGAATGTGGTATTCCTAAAGATGAGTGTATTAAAATATTAAAAATATTAATAAAATATAATTCCTTTTTTCAATTTAACACAAGAAATATGATTTATTGTAACAATTGGATTACTAAAACAGCTACTAAAAGTTATATGACAAAACAACATTTTTTTGAGCATTTACAAGTAGAATATGAAATTGTAAAAAGTCAAGAATGTTGGATAAATATATTTAATAAGGAAGAAGTAGATAAAAGTATTGTTTTTACACCACTTAAATCAACTATGATTAAAATAAAAGATGAAATAAATAAATTAAATAGTGTAGATTGTTTTGCATCAGGGGATCATAGTTTAGAAATTAATTATAAAGATGTATCAAAAGGAAATGCAATTAAATCATTACTTGACAAATATAAAATTAAAGAAGAAGAGTTAGTTTGTATTGGTGACAATGAAAATGATATATCAATGATTAAGTTAGCAGGCTTGGGAATTGCAATGGGAAATGCAATATCTGAAGTTAAAAATATAGCAGATTATATAACAGATACTAATAAAAGAGATGGTGTAGCAAAGGCTATTGAAAAGTTTATATTAAAATAAACTTAAAAAATTAACAAAGTGTAAAATACTTTGACTATTAAAGGACTATATAGTATCATAAAATATATATAAATAGTGTAAAGTAAGATGTTATAACATCTTACTTTTTATTTTGGAAGGTGAAATTTTTGAATTTAAATATAGTTTTATATCAACCAGAAATACCACAAAATACAGGAAATATTGCAAGAACTTGTGTATTAACTGATTCAACTCTTCATTTAATAAAACCTTTAGGGTTTAGCATTGATGATAAGGCTGTTAGAAGATCAGGATTAGATTATTGGAAGGACTTAAAATTAGAAGTTCATGAATCATATGAAGATTTTATAGCTAAGTATGGAGATAGAAGAATATTTTTATCAACTACTCATGGAGGAAATATATATTCTGATGAAAAATTCCAAGATGGAGATTTTATAATGTTTGGAAGAGAATCTTCAGGTGTTCCAGAAAGTGTACATAATGCTCATATGGGAATAAGAGTACCTATGGTTAAAAGTAGCACAAGAAGCTTAAACTTATCAAATACTGTAGCAATAATAGCTTATGAAGCATTAAAACAAATTGGATTTCCAAATATGAAATAATAATGATAGGGGGTACTTGTATGGAAAAAATTAAGATTATTACTGATAGTACTTTAGATTTACCTGCAGATCTTATTAAAGAAAAGGGAATTGAAGTTTTACCTTTATTAATTAACTTTGGAGAAGAAAGCTACTTAGATGGAGTTGAAATAAACATTCATCAAATGTTAGAAAGAATAGAAAAAGATAATATTCTTCCAACTACAGCTCAAGTTACACCAAACAGATTTGAGGAAGTATTTAAAAAATATTTAGATGAAGGTTATAAAATAGTAGCATTACTTTTATCATCAGAAATGAGTGGAACTTACCAATCAGCTTGCATAGCAAAAAATATTTTAGAAAGTGATGATATTGTTGTAATTGATTCTAAAAATGTAACTTCAGGATTAGGAGTTTTAGCATTAAAAGCTTGTGAATTTAGAGATAATGGAGATAGTATTATTGAAATTGAAGAAAAAATTAAGGTGTTAATTCCAAAGGTAAGAAGCTCATTAGGATTTGAATCATTAGAAAACTTAGTAAGAGGTGGAAGACTTTCTAAAACAGCAGGTACTATAGGTAGTGTTTTAGGCTTAAGACTTATTTTAGAAGTAAAAGATGGGAAAATGGCTGTTAAAGATAAGGTTAGAGGAAGTAAAAAAGCCTTAAAGAAAATAATTTCTGATTTTGAAAATGGAAATGTAGATATGGAGTCTCCAATAGTATTATTAGAAATTTTAAATCAAGAAATTTATTTAGGATTAAAGAAATATTTTGAAGAAAATGATGTGAATTATATAGATGCTAAAGTTGGATGTACAGTTGGAATACATTCAGGAATTAAAGCATGTGGTATTTTCTTTATTGAAAAATAGTTATCATATTTGGGGCTGACGCACTGAAACTTTTATACACAATATATTGTTTTAAAAAATAAAAATCAACACAATATATTGTAGTATTTATTCTTAATGCGTCATCCCCTTTTTCATAAGGAATATTAATTAAAGTATTATAAATAAGCAGTTTAAAATATTAAAAATCAATGAAAAAAATAAACATCTACCTTGGAATATTAAGGGGGAAGTGGAATATTGTTTTTGAATATAGTAATATCAAAATACATAAAATATAAAGGTAAATTTAGAAAATAAATATATTAATTATATTAAATATACCTAAATTTAATAAATTTAATTAAAAAAAGAAAAAAATATAAAAAAAATTACTAGAAAGACTTTCAAATTTTAGATATCTGTTTTATAATAATAAATGTGGGACATAAAAGTCATTGCTGGGACATTTTTAGTCCAAAAGGAGGGGCTGAAGTGCAGGAAATATTAGAATTGCAAAAGAAGATAGTTCCTGAGCTAGTAGAAGTTCTTGAAAAACGATATAATGTTTTAAGAACAATTTATTATAACCAACCTATTGGAAGAAGAATGCTAGCAAGTGAACTAGATCTTGGTGAAAGAGTAGTTAGAAATGAAATTGATTTATTAAAATCACAAAACTTAATAGAAATAAATACCCCTGGTATGACAGTTACAAAAGATGGACAAAATGTCTTAGAGGGATTAAAAGAATTTATTTATCAAATTAAGGGATTAAATGACATTGAGAAATGTATTAAATCATTTTTAGGTGTAAAAGATGTTGTAATAGTTCCAGGAAATGTTAATGAAAATCCAGAAACAATTAAGGAACTAGGTAAAGCAGCAGCTAACTATGTAAAAAATATCATTAAGGATCATGATATAATAGCCATAACTGGAGGAAGTACAATTAAGGAAGTTGTGGAAGCTTTCCCTAAGATAAATAATGTTTCAGATATTCTTGTTATTCCAGCTAGAGGCGGAATGGGAAGAAACGTTGAAAGTCAAGCTAATTATTTAGCTGCATCATTAGCAAACAAGCTTGATGGTACTTATAAATTACTTCATATTCCAGAAAATGTCAGTATGAATGTTTTAGAAGGACTTCTTAAAGAAAAACAAATAAAAGAAGTTATTGATAATATTCATAATGCAGATATTTTAATTTATGGAATAGGAAATGCAATTCACATGGCTAAAAAGCGTGGATTATCAGAGGAATATATAAGTAAACTTAAAAGTATTGGAGCAGTTGGTGAAGCTTATGGATGTTATTTTAATAAAAATTCACAAGTAGTTTCAGAAAACACACCAATTGGAATAAATTTCAATGACTCAAAGAAAATTAACACACATATTGCTGTAGCCGCAGGAGAAAATAAAGTTGAAGCAATTATTGCTACTGAAATGAACAATGAAAAGGCTGTTTTAGTAACAGATGAAGCTGCAGGGAGAAAAATTGCTAAATTAATAGAATCTCATAAGTAGATTTTCAAAAATAGCAATTAATTAAAACTTTGAGAAATTTTTAATCATGATTTAAAATTTAATTTTAAATATATAATATCTATTTTTAGGAGGTAATTGTAATGGTAAGAGTTGCAATTAATGGTTTTGGACGTATAGGACGTCTTGCATTTAGACAAATGTTTGGAGCTGAAGGGTACGAAGTAGTTGCTATCAACGATTTAACAAGCCCAAAAATGTTAGCTCACTTATTAAAATATGATTCAGCACAAGGAAGATACGCTTTAGGTGATACAGTTACTGCTGGTGAAAACTCAATCACTGTAGATGGAAAAGAAATCAGAATATATGCTGAAGCTGATGCTTCTAAATTACCATGGGGTGAATTAGATGTTGACGTAGTATTAGAATGTACTGGATTCTACGTATCAAAAGCTAAGTCTCAAGCTCACATTGAAGCAGGTGCTAAGAAAGTTGTTATATCAGCTCCAGCTGGAAACGACCTTCCAACAGTTGTATTCAACGTAAACCAAGATATCTTAACTGCTGAAGATAACATAATTTCAGCTGCATCTTGTACTACAAACTGCTTAGCTCCAATGGCTAAAGCATTAAATGACTATGCTACAATCCAATCTGGTATAATGTCTACAATCCACGCTTACACTGGAGACCAAATGATCTTAGACGGTCCTCAAAGAAAAGGTGATTTAAGAAGAGCTAGAGCTGGAGCTGTTAACATAGTTCCTAACTCAACTGGAGCTGCTAAAGCTATCGGATTAGTTATCCCAGAATTAAACGGAAAATTAATCGGTTCTGCACAAAGAGTACCAGTTCCAACTGGATCAAGCACAATCTTAGTTGCTGTAGTTAAGGGTGAAAATGTAACTGTAGAAGGAATCAACGCTGCTATGAAAGCTGCTTCTAACGAATCATTCGGTTACACTGAAGAAGAATTAGTTTCTTCAGACATCATCGGAATCAAGTACGGTTCATTATTTGATGCAACTCAAACTATGGTATCTGAAATCGGAGAAGGATTATACCAAGTTCAAGTTGTTTCATGGTATGACAACGAAAACTCATACACTAGCCAAATGGTTAGAACTATTAAATACTTCGCTGAATTAGCTTAATTTTAATAGATAATTATATATGGATTTAGATGCTTATAAAAGCACTCTTATAAGATCCTAAACAGGGTCCGGTCTCTAAGGCATACTTATAAGACCGGGCCTATTTTAAAATTATAGATAAAACTATAAAAATTTATGAGGTGAAAAGAATGAGCTTTAATAAAAAGACAATTGAAGATGTTCAAGTTAAAGGTAAAAGAGTTTTAGTAAGATGTGACTTTAACGTACCATTAAAAGATGGAGTTATAACTGATGAAAATAGATTAGTAGGAGCTCTTCCAACAATCAAATACTTAATTGAAAATGGAGCTAAAGTTATACTTTGCTCACACTTAGGAAAAGATGCATCTAAGAGCTTAGCACCAGTTGCTGTAAGATTAAGCGAAATGTTAGGTAAAGAAGTTGTTTTCGCTAGAGACGAAGAAGTTGTTGGAGAAAACGCTAGAAAAGCTGTTGCTGATATGAAAGACGGAGATGTTGTATTATTAGAAAACACTAGATGCAGAAAAGAAGAAACTAAGAACGGAGAAGAATTATCTAAGGAATTAGCTTCTTTATGTGACATTTATGTTAATGATGCATTTGGAACAGCTCACAGAGCTCACTCATCAACTGTAGGAGTAACTAACTACGTTGATACAGCTGTATGCGGATACTTAATTCAAAAAGAATTAAAGTTCTTAGGAGAAGCTGTAAATAACCCAGTTAGACCTTTCGTTGCTATATTAGGTGGATCTAAGGTTTCTGATAAAATAGCTGTTATCAACAACTTATTAGAAAAAGTTGATACAATTATCATTGGTGGAGGAATGGCTTATACATTCTTAAAAGCTCAAGGATATGAAATCGGAACTTCTTTATGTGAAGATGATAGAATGGATTACGCTAAGGAAATGATAGCTAAAGCTGAAGCTAAAGGTGTTAAATTCTTATTACCAGTAGATCACAGAATTGCTGATGGATTCAAGGATGTTGAAGCTAAGGTTACTGAAGATCAAAATATTCCAGCTGGATATATGGGATTAGATATCGGACCTAAGACAGAAGCTTTATATGCTGAAGCAATAAAAGATGCTAAGACAGTTATCTGGAACGGACCAATGGGAGTATTCGAATTCGAAAACTTCAACAAAGGAACAATTGCTGTTGCTAAAGCTATGGCAGATGCAGATGCTACAACAGTTATCGGTGGAGGAGACTCAGCTGCTGCTGTTAATATCTTAGGATTTGGAGATAAGATGACTCACATTTCTACAGGTGGTGGAGCTTCTTTAGAATTCTTAGAAGGTAAAACATTACCAGGAATTGCTGCTTTAAACGACAAGTAGAAATAGTTAAGAGTTAGTAGTTAAGGAATAAAGTCAGCTTAGGCTGACTTTAGGAAATATAAGTTTAAGGGCTGTCGTACTAAAACTTTTATACACAATATATTGTTTTAAAAAATAAAAATTAATACAATATATTTTAGTATTTATTCTTAATGGGACATCCCCAACTAAAACTACAAACTACTCACTAAAAACTACAAACTAGTTAAGAGTGGCAAGTTGAGGAAAAAATTCAGCTTAGGCTGAATTTTAGAAAAATATATTTTTAGAAACTTCATTAGGAGTTTCTACCTTAACTTGTCATTTGTAACTGTAAACTTGTTACTAAAAACTTTTAAAAAAATTTTATTAGAGGTGAATTAAATGAGAAAAGCTATTATTGCTGGAAACTGGAAAATGCACTATACTCCAGAAGAAGCTGTTAAAGTTATAAATGAATTAAAGCCATTAGTAAAGGATGCTACTTGTGATGTAGTAGTTTGTCCTACTTTTGTTTGCTTAGATGCTGTATTAAAGGCAGTTGAAGGATCAAACATTAAAGTTGCAGCTCAAAACATGCACTTTGAAGAAAAGGGAGCTTTCACTGGTGAAGTTGCTCCAGGAATGTTAGAAGCTATGGGAGTTAGCTATGTTGTTTTAGGACACAGTGAAAGAAGAGAATACTTCAATGAAACTGATGAAGCTTTAAACAAAAAAGTTAAAGCTGCATTTGCTCATAATTTAACTCCAATCCTTTGCTGTGGAGAAACTTTAGAGCAAAGAGAAAATGGAACAACTAATGAAGTTGTTGGAGCTCAAATCAAAGCTGATTTAGAAGGTTTAGCACCAGAATTAGCAGAAAAAGTTGTTATAGCTTACGAACCAATTTGGGCTATCGGAACTGGTAAGACTGCTACTGATGAGCAAGCTAACGAAACAATAAAAGCAATTAGAAACATCTTAGCTGAAATGTTTGGTAAAGAAGTTGCTGACAAGATAAGAATTCAATACGGTGGATCAGTTAAGCCAGGAACTATAAAAGCTCAAATGGCTCAATCTGATATCGATGGTGCTTTAGTTGGTGGAGCTAGCTTAGTTGCTACTGACTTTGCTCAAATCGTAAACTACTAAAATTAATAAAAGAAATCCTTTGCTAGGGATTTCTTTTTTTGCTTTTTAGTAAACTTTTCAATTTAAAATAATTAAATATTTTTGGGTTATTTAGCAAAAAATAAATTATCAGAAAATTTTTTAGACAAACGTTTACAAGAAATTAACTATATTGTTTAGCTATAATAATTATAGTATAATAAACATGGTTCAATTAAAGGTACTAAGGACAAGTGAGGTTCAATTGTCTTTAATTATATAATGAAACTCACAGAGGTATAATTTTTTTGAAACTAAAAAGTATATATATATTTGGAGGGAATTATGGCAAAGAAACCTGTAATGTTAATGATATTAGATGGATTTGGAATAGCTCCAGCAGGAGATGGAAATGCAGTTACTGCTGCAAATAAACCAAATTATGATAAATTAGTTGCAAACTATCCTCACTCACAATTACAAGCAAGTGGTATGTTTGTTGGATTACCAGATGGACAAATGGGTAACTCAGAAGTTGGTCATTTAAATATTGGAGCAGGAAGAATTATATATCAAGAATTAACAAGAATAACTAAAGAAATAAACGAAGGTGGATTCTTTAAAAATGAAGCATTATTAAAAGCTATGGAAAATGCTAAAAATGATAATAGTGCATTACACTTAATGGGATTATTATCTAATGGTGGAGTTCACTCACATATAGATCATTTAAAAGGATTATTAAAATTAGCTAAAGAACAAGAAGTTAAAAATGTATATGTTCACTGCTTTATGGATGGTAGAGATGTTGCCCCTGGTTCAGGAAAAGACTTCGTTGTTGAATTAGAAAATTACATGGCTGAACTTGGAGTAGGTAAAATTGCTACTATTTCAGGAAGATACTATGCAATGGATAGAGATAACAGATGGGAAAGAGTACAATTAGCATATGATGCAATGGTACTTGGAAAAGGTGAAACTGCTACATCTGCTGTTGAATGTATTGAAAAATCTTATGCTGATAATAAATCAGATGAATTCGTAATTCCATGTGTTATAGAAGAAAATGGAGCTCCAACAGGAACTATTAAAAATGGAGATTCAGTAGTATTCTTTAATTTTAGACCTGATAGAGCTAGAGAAATAACTAGAGCTATAAATGATAAAGAATTTACAGGATTTGAAAGAGAAACTTTAGATTTAGTATTTGTAACAATGACTCAATACGATAAAACTTTAGAAGGTGTTGAAGTTGCTTACAGACCAGAAGCTATAACTAATACTTTAGGTGAATATGTTGCTTCTAAGGGATTAAATCAATTAAGAATAGCAGAAACAGAAAAATATGCTCACGTTACATTCTTCTTCAACGGTGGTGTTGAAAAAGAAAACGAAGGTGAAGATAGAGCTCTTATTGCATCTCCAAAGGTTGCAACTTATGACTTAAAACCAGAAATGAGTGCACCAGAATTAACAGATGAATTAATAAAGAGATTAGATTCAGATAAATATGATATGATTATATTAAACTATGCTAATCCAGATATGGTTGGACATACAGGAGTAATGGAAGCTGCTAAGGCTGCTGTTGAAGCTGTAGATACTTGCTTAGGAAGAGTTGTTGATAAAGTTTTAGAATTAGATGGAACAGTATTTATAACTGCTGACCACGGAAATGCTGAAACTATGATAGATGCTGAAACTGGAAATCCATTTACAGCACATACAACTGATCCAGTTCCATTTGTATGGGTATCTAATCATACAGATGGTAAATCTTTAAAAGATGGTAAGTTAGCTGACATAGCACCAACAATGTTAACAGTTATGGGATTAGATGTTCCTGCTGAAATGACAGGTGAATCTTTAATAAAATAGTTTTAAGGAGAGGGGATATCCCCTCTTCTTTTTTATATATTAGAAAGCATAAAATTTTTTAGAGTTGTAAAGCAGAAGAAGCTCAATAGGTTTAAATATTTATGGCAATATAAATAAATTTATCTTAGTTTATATATTTTTATCATAAAATTTGATAATCAAAATATTTGACAATAATAATAAATAAATATATAATCTCATTAAGGAATAAATAAAATAATTAAAAATTAAATGAGGATAAAAATTATGGGAATTAAGATAATAACAGATTCAGCATGTGACTTAACAAAAGAATATATAGAATCAGAAAATATAGGGTTAGTATCATTAATATTAAATTTAAATGGGAAATTAATAAAAGATGATTTAGGAAAAACATTAAGTTATAAAGAGTTTTATAATGAAATGAGAAAAGGTGCAACACCTACAACATCACAAATAAATTCATATGATTTTGAAGAAGAATTTATAAAACATATAAAGAATGGCGATTCAATTATATATATATCATTATCATCAAATTTAAGTGGTACATTTAATAGTGCCAATATAGCAAAAAATAATTTAATTGAGGAATATCCTGATGCAAAGATTTATTTAGTAGATTCATTAAGCGTGTCTGTAGGTCAAGGGTTTTTAGTGGAAAAGGCATGTGATATGAGAAATAATGGGTTAAATGCAGAGGAAATTGTTAATTGGTTAGAAGAGAATAAAAGAAAAGTAGTTCATTCTATATTAATAGATGATTTAAATCATTTAAAAAGGGGAGGACGTATTTCAAGTACAACAGCAACTATTGGAGGATTATTAAATATAAAACCAACTTTATATATTGATGATGATGGTAAATTAGTTCAAGGTGAAAAGATTAAAGGAAAGAAAAAAGCTTTAAGGTTTTTGGTTAATGAAGTAAAGGAAAGAGCTATAAATACTGAAAATGAGACATTATATATATGTCATGGAGATTGCTTAGAGGAAGCAGAAACATTAAAAAATATGATATTAGAAGAAGTTAAATTTAAAAATATAGTAATTAATTATATTGGAAATGTTGTAGGAGCCCATGCAGGCCCAGGAGTTTTAGCAGCATTATTTTTAGGAGAAAATAGATAAGTAAAAAATTAAACTGTATGTAAAATTGTAAAATATTAAGCATACAGTTTATTTTTTTATTAAAACTAAGATAAGAATTGATAAATTAACTGATAAAAAATCAGTAATACTGATTAATTTTAAGGTGTTTATTAATAATGTTGATAAATATAGCTAATTATAATACCTTATAAATATTAATATTTATGAGAGAGAATTTTAGGAGGCTATATGAGTATAAGATTTATAGAAAAAGATAAAGTATTTAAATTAGATTCAAAGGATATATCTTATATTATTGCAATAGTAGATGAAGAACAATTTGTTGGACATGTTTACTTTGGTAAAAAGATATTAGATGAAAACGTTAACTATTTATTAAGAATAGATGAACCACCATATGTTCCATCAAAAAATAATAGAGATAGAGTATCATTTTATGATAGTTTTCCAATGGAATACTCAACACATGGCATAGGTGATTTTAGAGAATCCTGCTTACAAGTAAGAGATAGTAAGGGGCATACTGCTTGTAAATTACAATATATATCACATGAAATATTTAAAGGGAAAAAAGAATTAAAAGGTCTTCCAGCTACTTTTGGAGATGAAAATGAATGTACAACATTAGAAATAACATGTTTAGATAAAGACTTAAATTTAGAAGTAGTTTTAGTATATACAACATTTGAAAATTTAGATGTAATAACTAGAAGTGTTAGAGTAAAAAATTGTGCAAAAGATTCAATAACGCTTACTAAAGTATTATCAACTTGTGTAGATTTTGATGGAATTAATTATGATATGATTTCTCTTCATGGATCATGGGCAAGAGAAAGACATATTTCAAGAAAGAAAATAAGTTATGGTAAACAAGCAGTTTCTAGTAATAGAGGGGAATCAAGTCATCAAGATAATCCATTTATAGCACTTTTAGATAATAATGCTACTGATGAAAGTGGAAACGTTTATGGATTTAATTTTGTTTATTCAGGAAACTTTTTTACTCAAATTGAAGGATGTCAATTTGATACAACAAGAGTTGTAATGGGAATAAATCCAGAAGATTTTGCTTGGGTTTTAGAAGAAGGACAAGAATTTATAACTCCAGAAGTAGTTATGGTATATTCAAATGAAGGTATAGGAAAGATGACAAGAACTTTCCATGATTTATATAGAAATAATTTAATAAGAGGTAAGTATAAAGATAAAAAGAGACCAATACTTATAAATAATTGGGAAGCAACTTATTTTGATTTTAACACAGAAAAATTAATATCTATAGCAAAAGAAGCTTCAAGCTTAGGAATTGAAATGCTAGTTATGGATGATGGATGGTTTGGAAAGAGAAATGCAGATAATTCATCATTAGGAGATTGGGTTGTTAATGAAGAAAAGATCCAAGGTGGATTAAAAAATCTTGTAGATGAAGTTAATAAATTAGGTATGGAATTTGGTATATGGTTTGAACCTGAGATGATTTCACCAAATTCAGATTTATTTAGAGAACATCCAGATTGGTGCATTCATATTGAAGGGCGTGAACCTGCATTATGTAGAGAACAATATGTTTTAGATTTATCTAGACAAGAAGTAGTAGATTATATTTATGAAAGTGTTAAAAATGTACTTTCAAGTGCAAATATAACTTATGTAAAATGGGATATGAATAGGCAATTAACAGATTTAGGGAGCATGAATGTTAATCCAGAAAGACATGGGGAGTTATTCCATAGATACATGTTAGCTGTATATGAAATGATGAATAGATTAACTACAGATTTCCCAGATTTATTACTTGAAAATTGCTCTGGTGGTGGAGCTAGATTTGATGCTGGAATGTTATATTATAGTCCTCAAATTTGGTGTTCAGATGATACTGATGCAATTGAAAGATTAAAGATTCAAGAAGGAACATCAATAGTTTATCCACTTTCTGCAATGGGGGCACATGTTAGTGATTGTCCTAATCATACAGTTGGAAGAACTACACCTTTTGAAACAAGAGGTCATGTAGCATTAGCAGGAACATTTGGATATGAATTAGATGTAACAAGAATACCAGAAAAAGATAGAGAAATGATACCAGCACAAGTTGAAATGTATCATAAATATAATGATTTAGTAAGAAGAGGAGATTATTATCGTATAGAAAATTTCTCTGAAAATCATGGGTTTGATTCTTGGGAAGTTGTATCTAAAGATAAGAAGGAAGTATTAGTTACTTGTGTTCAAGTTTTAGGAAGACCAAATTATCATAGTAGAAGAATTAAATTAAAAGGATTAGAAGAAGATGTAATATATAAAATAGAAGAAACTGGTGAAGTAATTTCTGGAGGAGCATTAATGTATGCAGGAATTAATGTTTCTTTATATGGAGATTATTCATCAAAATTAATACATTTAATTGCACAATAGTATGTAGCAAAGTAGGGGCTGTAACACTAAAAACTTATACACGATATATTGTTTTTTATAATTAAAAATAAACACAATATATTGTAGTATTTATTTTTAATGTAACAGCTCCTTTTAATTAGAAATTAACAATTTTTATTAATTACTAGCAATATTTCACAGGAGATTATATTATTATTGTAAATAATTACATATGGAAATAAAATATAAAATATCAAAACCCTAATTATTTTCATGGAGGTGTAAGAAATTAGATATAAATATTTTAAAGTTTGATGATAACGTTTTTATAGGGTTAAATAAGAGAATCTAGGGGGAAGGGTAATGAAATTTACTATAAATAAGAGGTTAGTTGCACTAGTATTAGCAACAGCAGTAGTATCAAGTCAATTTCAAACAGTAGCTTTTGCTACTGCTAATATAAATATTGATAATTATGAAAATCAAGGTGAAGAATATAAAGAAATTTATACTAATGATTTTTCAAATGATGAAAAGCCTAATGAAGTAGGTGGTGTAATTACTAATGAAGATGTGTCAATTGAAGATGAAATGTTAAAAGTTGAAACAAAATTTGATAATAGTTGGGACTGGGATAATAATAAACATGAATTAACTTTCTTTACAGAATCAGATGAAAATATGAAAAATGGTGATTTAATAAGTTTTGATATATTAGTGCCAACAGAAAAATTAGATTTTGAAGGAGAAATAAGATTTAAGGGGGCTTTAAAAGATGGTTCTTGGAGTTGGCAAGATGGAACAGATGGAGCATTTACTAAGGATAAATTTGAGGATTTAGGTAATGGATATTCAAAGGTTACAGCAATAACACGTATAGAAAGTGAATTAAATGGATTAAAGGCTGTAGTAATCCAAATAATTGGAGGGGGAACTGATTATTCTGGAGCTATTTATTTAGATAACATTAAGGTTTATCAAAATACTAGTACTGGAGATGAGGAGCTTCCAGAGGTTACTTCATTAAAATGGAGCTTTGATGATTCATTAAAAGAATGTGATGGTTGGAATTTTGCAGGTGTATGGGCACACCAAGGAAATCCAGAGGTATCTTATGATAAAAATATTGGTGGCGGATCTATAAAATTAAAACTTGATTTTACAAATGATACTGAAGCAAGTTGGAGTGAAGTTAAATTAGAAAATAAGTTTAAAGAAAAAATTAATATTAATGAATATAATGTTTTAACATATGATTTTATATATAATCCATCAGAAATGACTATTGGTTCGTTTAAAACTAAGTTATATTCAGAGGGTGCAATTGATACTTATGATGATATTAAATTAGAAAATTTAGACGATATTGATGGGGGATTAAAAAAGGCAAAAGTAAAGGTTAAGTTTGCATCAGTAAATAAGGATATAGATACTTTAACATTAGCTATAATAGGTGTTAATACAAATTATAAAGGTAATATTTATATTGACAATATAGAATTATCACAAGAAAAAGCAGAAGATATTTATGTTGAAATAACAGAAAAAATAAAGCATCAAATAGATATAGATGTAAATTCTTTGGAAGTTGCAAAAGATATAAAATTAGTTGATGAAAAAGTATCAAAGGAAACTGCATCTTTATATTCATATTTAAAAGGTTTATCAAAAACTGATAAAGTTATATTTGGACATCAAAATGACACTCATCATAAAGGTGGAAAATATGAAATTCCAGGTGATACAAGTGGAATAAAATCAGATGCTTTAGATATTACTGGTTCTATAGCAGGATTAGTAGGAATGGATACATTATCATTTACTGGAGATGAATTAGATGGTGGCGTTGATGCAGCTGTTAAGGTTGCAATACAAGCAGCACAAGAAGGTGGGATAATAACATTATCATCACATATGCCTAATTTTGAAATAGTTAAAAATAAGGGATTAGATTCAGAAGGAAATTATGATTATTCAGGATATACTCCAGGTGTAACTAAAGGAAATATAGTACAAAGAATAATGCCTGGTGGAGATTTAAATGAGGTATTCTTGGGATATTTAGATATGATTGCAGACTATGGAGTTCAATTAGAAGAAGCAGGAGTACCTGTATTATTTAGACCTTTCCATGAAAACAATGGAAGTTGGTTTTGGTGGGGAAAAGCATTTTGTGATGAACAAACTTATAAAAACTTATTTGCATATACAGTTGAATACTTAAGAGATGTTAAAGGTATTCATAATTTCTTATATGTATATTCACCTAATGGACCATTTGAAGATGAAGATGATTACTTATTTCGTTATCCAGGAAATGAATTTGTAGATGTTTTAGCATTTGATATGTATCATGATAATCCAACAGAAAATGATAATTGGATGGATGTATTAAGTGAAACAATTGAACTTGTACATGGATTAGCTAAAAAAAAGGGAAAACTTTCAGCAGTATCAGAAGTTGGTATGAGAGTTGGTTCTGGTGGAACAGCTCAAGTAGGAAATACAAGAAGGGATTGGTATAATGAAGTTTTAAATGTTGTATCAGGATCAGGAATGCCATATTTTATGGTTTGGGCTAATTTTGATGATAAAGAAAACTTCTATGTTCCATATAGAATGACTGAAACTACAGGTCATGAAATGATTAATGAATTTATTAACTTTTATAATGATGAAAGATCCATATTTGCTAAAGAAACAGGTGATTTTTTAAGTTTAAATGTAAATGTTGATGAAAACCCTTATGAATATGGATATATATTAAGTCCTATTTCAGGAACTAGAGTATTAGAAGCAACAACTATATCTGCTGTAGTTAAAAACTTAAGTGGAGATGTAAGCTTTATTATTAAAGATTCATCAGGAAAAGAAATTGAAAAAATAAATGTAAAAGATGCTGATGAAAATGGGTTATATAAAGCTAACTTAACAGAAAATATGTTAAAGAAAATAGGAGAAACTATTGGTTCTATAAACTTAGTAGTTGGAGAAAATGTTGTAAGTACTAATAAAATAATATTCAATATAGGTGAACCACAAAAATTAGCTAATGTTGTAGATGATTTTGAAAGCTATTCTGGAGAAAGTGCTTTATTATTAAATGAATGGGCAACTAATGTTGGGCCAGGATGTAGTTTAAATCCAAAACTTACAAATAAAGAAGGTAATTTTAATGGTGGAAGCTATGGATTAGAGTTTAATTATAAGATTTCTAATGCTAAGACTAGTGAAGGTTGGGCTGGTATGACAACAGCTAAAAATGTTGATTGGTCTGAATATGATGCATTACAATTATGGGTAAAACCAGATGGAAAAGGGCAAAAGTTAGTTATTCAAATAACTTCTAATGGTGAAGATTTTGAGATGTTTTTACCAGAGTTTGCATCAACTACAAAAGCACAATTATTAACATTAAAATTTGAAGATTTTGTAGGTAAGAATAAAGGTGAATTTGACCCAGCTAATATTTCAAGTATAGGTATTTGGTGCAATACTATACCAGGAGAAGATAGCACAGGGGAATGGACCGTTGAATCAACAATGTATTTTGATGACATAAAAGCAGTTAATACAGCTAATATAGATTATAGTAAGCCAGGAGAAGATATAAAGCCAGGAGAGGATGTAAAACCGGGAGGAGATATAAAACCAGGTGATGGAAGTACTGGAATAACACCAGATAAGGATGATAAAAAAACAACAGTTACAGTAAAACCTAATACAAGTTCAATTGAAAATAAGAATAATAATGGTAGTAGTAAATTACCAAAGACAGGAACAACAAATAGTGCAATGGCAATAGTAACAGCATTAGGTGCATTAATTGCAGGAATTAAGTTAACTAAAAGAAATAAAAAATAATTTATAATTAGTTATCTTATAAAATTTTAATAAATATAAAGAAACAAGCTGTGAATTTAATTACAGCTTGTTTTAATTTAATTTTATCTTACAATATAAGGTAAAGTTAAAACCATTGAAGTTCCTTTTCCTAATACACTAAATATTTCAAGACCATATTGTTCTCCATAATTAAGTTTTAAACGTCTATTAATATTTCTTAAAGCAATTCCTTTAAATTTATTATTTTTATCATTTATATAATCATTTAAATCTTTAAGCATTTCTGGAGTAATACCAATACCATTATCAGAAATAGTTAAAAGAAGTTCATTATTTATTTTTTGACCTTGAATTATGATTTTACCATTACTACTACATTCACTTAAGCCATGATAAATTGAGTTTTCAATAAGAGGTTGAATAATCATTTTAATTATTTCACATTCCATTACATCTTCAGTAATTAAATTTTCAATTGTAAATAATTGATCAAAGCGAATTTTTTGAAGGTAAATATAATTATCTATTATATTTAATTCTTCTCTAAGTTTAACAGTATTAATTTTTCTATTCATGCTATATCTTATAATAGACCCAAAGTATTCAGCCATAATAGATGTTTCATCATCATCATTAATTTCTGCCATCATATGGATTGATTCAAGAGTATTATAAATAAAATGAGGATTAATTTGTTTTTGAAGTTGTCTTAATTCAAGTTCCTTTTGCTCAATTTTATTTTTATAATTAATATTTATAAGATCGCTTATACGATTTTTCATATCATTATATGATTTAACTAATATTCCAATTTCATCATTTCTATCATAAGAAATATTAGAAGATAAATTACTTTCAGTTTGGCTTTTATCCATATTATCAATTAAATAATTAATAGGATTAAATATTCTTTTAATAAATAGTCTATATAAAACTATAAATAATATTGAGCAAAAAATGATATTAGTAACAAATGAAAAAATATATAAACTATTAATTGTATATACATTTGAGTTAGGGATAGCACTTAATAATACCCAATTAGTTAATGGTATTTTATTAGAAGTAACAACATATGGATCTATATTAGTAATACTATCAATAACTGGTGTGGTGTTTTGTGAGTTTAATTTATTAAAATAATTATCAAAATTAATTTCAGAACTTGTTGAAAGTATTAATTCACCATTAGATTTATACAAAGAAAGAATTTGATTATTATAAGGTAAATCTTTTGTTAGAATATTTAATAATTCACTTATCGGAATAGTCATTAATAATATTCCTGTAACTTCTTGATTCTTTAAATTAATTATTTTACGAGATATTCCAATTAATGAAGTGTCATCAACATTTGTATATTGAAAAATATCACTAGAGTTTATATTAGGCAAAAATGAAATAGCATCATCATTACTTAAAATATCTTTAAACCATTTTTCTTCAAAAGCATTTTTTATAATAGAATTAGAAGTATTTCTAGAAGAAAAAATACCTTCACCAGATAGATTATAAATAAAAGCACCATTTATTGATTCACTTTGAATAAGCATCATTTTACAAAGATATGTTAAGTAATTATAATCTTCGATATTATAACTTTCTTCGGATGTCAAAATATTGTGAACTTTATCTATTTCAGGAATTATTAATGGATATTTAGAAACATCAGATATATTATTAAATTTTTCATAAATTTGTTGACTAAGTGTTATATTAAAATTTTTGATAACCTTATCATTTTTACTAAATTCATATTGAGAATGAGTATAAAGATTGATAGTTGTCATTACAAAAAATAATGAGTACATAACTAAAAAGGTTAGTATAGTTATTTTTTTTATTGGTAAATTTTTGTTTAGAAACATAAAATCTCCTATTTTAAAAAATATATTTTCATAATTAAAAATTTGTGTTAATTTAAATATATAGTAAATTTAAGGAATATTCAATATTAGGAGGTTTTTTATGAGAGTAATTGTGGTAGATGATGATAAAATTATCAGAATGGGATTAATAAAAATATTGAATAAGTTATTTGAAGATATTGAAGTTGTTTCAGATTTTCAAAATGGATTATTTGCATTTGATTATTTAAAGAATAATTCAAACAAAGTGGATTTAGTAATTACAGATATTAAAATGCCTATTATGACAGGAGTTGAATTGATAGAAAAAGCAAATAAAGAATTAAAGAATCCACCAATATTTATAGTTTTAAGTGGATATGATGAATTTACTTATGTTAGGGATGTCATGAAAAATGGTGCTTTTAATTATTTATTAAAGCCAATTAAAAAAGATGAACTTAAAAAAGTAATTGAAGAAGTTGAACTTAAAATACAAGATATTAAAAAAAGGGACAAGATTATGAATAAGTCCATTGAAGTTATAAAAAAGGATTTTTTTAAACATTTGTTGTTTTCAAATTCAGATATTAATATTAAAACAGATAAAAATTTATTAGATAATATTCAATTAGATGAAAATAATTATTATCAAATGGTTGTAATTCCAATGAATAAAGAGGAAAAAGACAATAATAATAAAATGTTAAGTGCTTATTTTAAAGCAGTAACAAAAGATATTAAAGAAATTGAATATCTATATTTCCTCTATAATGATAACGTTTATATAATTTTTTATTTTAATGCTAAGGAAATACAAAATATTGAATTTATAATAAAAGAAATTGATGATAATTTAAATATATTTATTGAAAATGGAATAAGCACATTTATATTAGAAGGAACTAATAAGGTATGGGAAATCAGAGAGCAATCTAAATTAGTTAGAAAAGTTAAGGAAGAAATGGCTTACAATAAAAGGGCAAAGAAGTATTATGCTGAAGATTTAAATGAATTAGCTGAAATTTTACAAGATGATAAAAATGTATATGGTACAACATCAATTAAATTGGCAATAAAGTTTATAACTAATAATTTTAATAAAAACATAACATTAAAAGATGTATCTGATGAGGTTTTTTTAAGTCAAAATTATTTATCAGAATTATTTAAAAAAGAAACAGGAGAAGGCTTTTATGAGTTTTTATCAAATTATAGAGTTAAAAAGGCAAAAGAATTATTAATTACAACAAATTTTAAAATTTATGAAGTTGCAGAAAAGGTTGGATATAATGATTCTATTACATTTGGAAGGGCATTTAAAAAAATAACAGGAACAACACCTAATAATTTTAGAAATAATAAAATTAAACAATAATATTGTTTAAGGTAAATTAGGGGATATTTATGAGAAGCATAGAAAAACAAAAAAATATTTTTATATTAGTAATAATAATTTTATTAATACCATTATTAGGAGTGATTTTTTTATTTAGTGGTAGAAACATTAATTCCATTGTAAAGAAAGATAATAATTTAGAAGGTGATATTACATTTGTAAGTAATAGAACAGATAAGAGACAAGAAATACAAGAGTTAATAAATAATTTTGAAAAATTACATCCAAAGGTAAAAGTTAATTTAGAGCTAATAGGAGATGTACAAGCTATTTTGCAAAGAAAGGCATCAATAGGAGAATTACCAGATGTAACATTAATTCCATCAACAATTTCTAAAACCGAATATTCAAATTATTTTTTATCATTAGAAGATTTAGGGTTTAGTGATGATAATTTATATAATTATTATATGGGTGCTGGAGATGATGGAAATTTATATTGTTTAAATACATCTATAACTTGGCAAGGTGTAATTTATAATAAGGATATTTTTAAGGAAGCTAATATAAATAAAATTCCTAAAACAATAAATGAATTATTTGATCTTTGTGAAAAGGTAAAGGCACTAAATGTAACACCATTAGCAATTAATTATAGACAACAATGGACTATGGATTTATGGGTTGATGTTATTCCACATTTAATTGACAATGATTTACTAATTAATTCAACTAAAGGATATAATAATATACTTGATAGTGAAAGTGGAATGTATAAATCTTTAAATTTAGTAAGGGAAATTGTGAAAAGAGGTTATGCAGAGGAATATTTATTTAATTATGATTGGCAACAATTTAAAAATGATATGAGTTCAGGAAAAATAGCAATGGCAATTTGGAATTCAGATTTTATTTATCAAATGGAGGATATGGGAATGGATAGTGATTCAATAGGTATATTTCCAATTCCTGAAACTAAGGTAATTAAAATATATGGTGATTATATGTATGGGGTTTCAAAAAATAGTGATAATCCAGAAGTTGCTAAAGCATTTTTAAAATATATCTTTGAAGAAAATAGATATGCTAATGCAGTTAATATAATGTCTCCTTTAAAGGAAAGTAGTCAAACACAAAAAATACTTAAAGAAATGGAGCAATTAGATATTCCAATAATAACGTATACAGATTATATTTTGCAACAATCACTAGAGTATGCAAGCTTAGAAAATGAATATTTAAATATTAAAAAAGAATTAGGTCTTGATGCTAAGTTTGTTCAAAATTTTATAATAGAAGACGATATAGAATCATTAATAAATAATACAAATAAAAAGTGGAAAGAAAAAAAGGTAATAATTAAATAAAAAATATAGATATATATAATATAAAAGTATATACTTATATTTGAGAATTATAATTTTATTATAATAAAAGGGGAGATAAATTGTATGGCAAATTATATTGTATATGATATAGGTGGATCATCGGTAAAATGGTCAATAATGAATAATTTAGGAGAAATATTTATTGGAGGAAAAATTGCAATAAGTGAAGAATTAGAAGATTTTTTTGAAGAATTAACAAATTTAGTTGATAAATATAAAGAAGAATTTTCATTAGAAGGTATTGCAATAAGTGCTCCAGGTGCTATTGATTCAGATAGTGGGATTATAAAAAGTAAAAGTACTATACCATATATATATGGTGTAAACTTTAAGGAAGTATTGCAAGAAAAAACTGGTTTAACAGTTGAAATAGAAAATGATGCAAACTGTACAGCATTAGGTGAATGTTGGTTAGGAGCAGCTAAAGATACTCAAGATTCTGCATTTGTCGTATGTGGAACAGGCATAGGGGGTGCAATTGTAAAAAATAAAAGAATACATACAGGAGCACATATGCATGGAGGAGAATTTGGATATTATATCGTAGATTCTGATATTAAAAATAATAAATTTTCAACATGGAGCTTTGTTGGATCAACATTTGCATTAGCAAATGCAATTGCAAAAAGAAAAGGAATAGAAATAAATAATTTTGATGGTAAAAAGTCATTTGAAGTATATGATGCTGCAGATGAAGTTGCAATTGAAGAGGTGAATAAATTTTTTACTTATATGGCTATAGGAATTATTAATATACAATATACTTATGACCCAGAAATAATAATAGGTGGAGCAGTTTCAGAAAGAAATGGTATAATTAATGATATTGAAGCTAAAGTTAAGGAAATACTATCTTCTAATGAATGTGCTACAGTAATGCCTAAAATAAGGAAATGTATATATGGGAATGATGCAAATAAATTAGGAGCTTTATATAACTTTCTTCAAAAACAGGAGCTAGAGATATGCGTTAAATAAGAATTATAAAAGGAGTAATAGATGAATAAGTATGAAATAATAGCTGTTGATATAAGAGAAGATATTATTAAGGGTATATATAAGCCAAATGAAAAATTACCTTTTGAAAAAGAAATTTGCAGTAAATATAATGCTAGTAAAATGACTGTAAAAAAAGCATTAGATTTATTAGTTTCAGAAGGATTAATTGTAAAAAGGCGTGGTTCAGGAACTTTTATTAAAGATATTACTGAAAAAGAAATACATGGAATAATAGATAAAAAACAATTTGCAGGATTGACATATAATAATATTGAACATAAAGTAACCAGTAAAGTATTAGAATTTGCAGTAATCAATGCAGATGAAAAGATTTCAAGTATGCTTAAAATTGAAGTTAGAGATTTTGTTTATTTAATAAATAGAGTTAGATATGTTGATAAAGAACCATTAGTAATAGAAAAAACATATATGCCTTTAAGTGTGATTCCTGGAGTGAAAATGAAGGATGTAGAAGGTTCTATATATAATTATATTAGGGAAGAGTTAGGGTTTAAAATACAAAGTGCACATTCGACTATAAGAGCTGATAAAAGTAGTGAAAGTGATAGAAAATACCTAAAATTAAAAAGTGATGAGCCAATAATAGAAGTGGAGAGAGTTGCATATTTGGATAATGGTAAGGCTTTTGAATATTCTTTTGCTAGACATAGATATGATAAATACGAATTCAAAACTATTACAGTAATTTAATAGAAAAATTTACTTAAAAAATAAGGAGAAGTTAAAGGCTTCTCCTTATTTTTATGTTTAAAATTTTTATATAAAACAATAAAAACATATGATTTTGGAAAAGCTAACAAAAATTAAGACTGATTTATGTAATTATAAATAAATCATACGATTTATAAATTAAAATTATGATGTAATACCAAAAGCATAGAATAGTTATTTTAAAATCTGTAAAATTAAAATGTAAACAGGAAAACGTTTGCTGAAAGATGAGAAAATATTAATTTTCAAGGGGGAGAATTACAATGAAAAAAAGATTATTAAGTGTCATTTGCGCAACTACAATAGCAACATCACTTTTTGTAGGTTGTTCATCATCAACAGGATCTAGTTCTGGAGATAGCAAAGGTGAAGTTACATTAAAAGTTTTAACACATAGAACAGATATAAAAGATACTGTGTTAAAGGAAGTTGGAGATAAGTATTACCAAGAAAAAGGTGTAAAAATTGAGTGGGAAGCAATTACTGATTATCAAGGAATTGTTCAAACAAGAATGAATACTAAAGACTATGGTGATGTATTAAATATATTATCATCATTTAAAGCAAGTGAATTAGGAGAATTTTTTGAACCATTTGGAAAATTAGAAGATTATAGTGATTATGTTGGAGTAGCAGAAAGAGCTGACTTAGATACAGATACTGTATATGGTATTCCAAATGGATTAGGTGCAGATGGAATAGTTTATAATAAAAAAGTTTTTGATGCAGCTGGATATGATGAATTCCCAAAAACTTTAGATGAATTATATGAAGCTTTAGGAAAGATTAAGGAGCAAGATGGTGTAGTTCCAGTAGCAATAAATTCAAAAGATTTATGGCCATTAAGCCAATATGATGCTGTTTCTTCAGTAATTTATGGAAATCCATATTACTATAGAGATATGTGCAAAATGGATAGCCCATTTTCTGCAGGAAAGCCAACTGGAGATATGTTGGAAATTCTTTATAAATTTGTTAGTGAAGGTTGGGTTGAACAAGATTTAGCTACAACTAACTGGGAACAATCAAAAGTTGATATGGCAAATGGTAAAATTGGTATGATGACTTTAGGTATGTGGGCAGTTTCACAAATTCAAGATGTAAACAAAGATAATGCAGATGACATTGGTATAGCACCATTCCCAGCAACTAATTCAGGAGAATTAAAAGCAGGAGCAGGTCCAGACCAATATTTAGGTGTAAGTGTACATTCTAAGCATAAAGAAGAAGCTAAAGATTTTGCTATTTACTTTGCAAATTGTTTAGAGTATTTAGATGCTTCAGGATTTATCCCAGCTAACCAAAAACTCGAATCAGGTAACCCTGTTGTTAAAGCATATCAAGATTCAGGTGTTGAATTAATGTTTGCAGATCCAGCACAAGCAGACCAAGCAGCTAGTGATTTAACTACAGAAATTGCTAATGAATCAGGAATTAAGTTCTGGGAAGGAACTTATATTCAAAATGCTGTAATTGCAGCTAAGAAGAGCAGAGCAGATTTTGACAAGGTTATTGAAGATTATAACACTAAATGGAATGCTAATAAGGAAAAGCTATCTAAATAATAAGATAAAAATAATGGGAAGTATAAATTACTTCCCTAATTAAAAATTTATTTTAATAATAAAAAGTCTCTAAATTAATGTAAATAGAGCATAGTAAAAAAGGAAAGAAGTCGTAAAGGAGGAGAAAATGTGTTTAAAAATGTAAGTTATAAAACACAACGAAAATTAATAATAACACTATTCTTACTAATTCCACTTACATTACTGTTTGTATTTACATATTTACCAGCAATAAATATGATAGCTTACAGTTTTACTGATTGGAAGGGGTATGGAGCTAAGAATTTTGTAGGAATGCAAAATTATATAAATATATTTAGTGATCCAGAAATTTTTTCAGTATTAAAAAATAGTTTATACTACTTTGTTGGTGGGTTAATACAATTAGGTTTATCATTCGTATTTGCAGTAATACTCAATTCTAAAATTAAAGGTAAAGGTTTCTTTAAATCATTATTCTTTTTCCCTTATTTAATCAATGGTGTTGCAATATCATTAATGTTCTTATTCTTTTTCCAACCAAGTGGTACATTAGATACTGTATTAAGCATGTTAGGATTAGATGGGATGATTAGACAATGGCTTGGAGATGCACATTATGTTAACTTTTCTTTAGCATTTACATCAATTTGGAGATTTTTTGGATATAACTTTATTATATTCTTAGGAGCATTACAATCAATTTCTGATGAAGTCTTAGAAGCAGCAGATTTAGATGGTGCAGGGGATTGGCAAAAAATAAGATATATTTATATCCCTTCAGTTAAGAGAATAATCCAATTAAACTTAGTATTAAATATTTCAGGAGCAATATCAGTATTTGAAATACCATATATTATGACTGGTGGAGCAAATGGTAGTTCAACATTCGTTATTGAAACAATGAAAACAGCATTTACTTATAATAAAGTAGGTAAGGCATCAGCAATGGCAGTTATAGTAATGCTTATAGTTGCAGCTGTAGCAGCAATTCAAAATATATTCTTTAAGGAGGATAAGGAATATGCAAAATAGTACACAAATAAATACACAAAGAGCAGGAATAGATAAAGAAATACTTGCTTTAAGAGCAAAAAGTATATTTTTTAAAGTATTAAAATATGCAGCATTAATATTAGCATCAATTGTTTTTATCCTTCCAATAGCTACTATATTTTTAGCATCTTTTAAAGAATATAATGAATTTTATTCAACAAATAAGTTATCATTACCAGCAAGCTTTTTAAACTTAGATAACTTTAAAACAGCATTTATTCAAGGTGGTATGCTAAGAGGGTTCTTTAATACAGCATTTATAATGATAATTTCTTTAAGTGGTACAATATTACTTGGAGCAATGGTTGCATATGTATTACACAGATTTGATTTTAAATTAAAGAAAGCAGTATTGCTTATTTACATGGTACCAATGTTCTTACCAATGGTAACTACTCAAGTTGCTACATTCCAAATAATGAGCAGACTTGGATTATACAATAGTCTTTGGGCTCCAATAGTATTATATTTAGGAGCTGACGTTATGAGTATTTTCATAATGATGCAATTTATGGATTCTATTCCATATTCAAATGATGAAGCAGCAATGCTTGAAGGTGCATCATACTTCTATATATTCACAAAATTAATAGTTCCACTATTAAAGCCAGCTATAGCAACAGTTATAATAATTCGTGGAGTTGGTATTTACAATGACTTCTATACACCTTTCCTTTATGCGCCAGGTGATAATATGGGAACTCTTGCAACTTCACTTTATAAGTTCATGGGACCATATGGAGGTCAATGGAATGTTATTTGTGCAGGAGTTATATTAATAATGATTCCGACATTAATAGTGTTCTTAGCATTACAAAAATACATTTACAATGGATTTACAGCAGGAGCAGTTAAGTAAGTGACAAGTGAGAAGTGACAAGTGAGAAGTGGCAAGTTAAGGAGGAAACTCCTTGGGGAGTTTCTGAAAATATAAATATATTTTATTAAATTCAGCATTAGCTGAATTTACATCTTAACTTGAAACTTGTCACTTGAAACTTGCCACTAAAAAAAAGCGGGGTGATAGCAATGAAGGAAAAGACGTATAGATTTGTACATATTTTATATGTTTTATTAATAACAAATATACTTTCAATTTTATATTTAGCAGTAGGATTATTTGCATTAACAATAGTACCTGTTGTTTTTACAAATATTGAAATTTCTACAATGTTATTAAATGATGAAATTGATGGATATTCAGGAATTTTAAAAATATTCAATGAAGGAATGAAAAAGCAATTTAAGGAAAATAAAAAGTCATCAATATTAACAGGTATATATACATTAACAATAGTTATTGCAATTTTCATGTTAAGAAGAATACAAATGCCTATTGCAAGTGTATTAAATTATTTCTTTGTATATTTGTATATTGTTATTGTAATATATTGGGCATATTATTCTTTATATGTAGTTATAAAAGAAAAAAATATAAAATATATTGATGCATTAGCAATAATGTTCATGAAACCTAAGAAATTATTTACCACAACAGCTTTATTTGCTTTATTCATGGCTATGGGGATATTTAGAAAAGAGTTTTTGGTTATTTTAGCCATTGCTATTATTTCAGCTATGTTTGTAAAAATAAATAAAAGTACTATAGAGACATTAGAGATAAAGAGATAAATTAAGGAGAATTTTATGGGTTTATCATTTGATATTAAAAGTTTTAATTTTATAACATGGGATTGGGGAGCAGATGTAAGCTTAGAAGAAGCAAAAAAGGAAATTGATTATCAAATTTTAAATTGCAATATAAATGCAGTAACTTTTGCTTTTGCAGCACAACAAGATCATTGCTATTCAACAACAATAAATTGGACTGGAAGCCATATGCCATGTGATGAAACATTAAAAGATCTTATCAAATATTCAAAGCAAAAGGGACTAAAGACATTAGTTAAGCCTATGTTAAATGTATCTGATGGATATTGGAGGGCATATATTAGATTTTTTGATGAAGATGTTCCTTGTGAACCAAAATGGAAGGATTGGTTCAAAAGTTATGGAGAATATATAAAACATTATGCAAAATTTTGTGAAGAAAATAATGTTGATATTCTTATAATTGGCTGTGAATTAGTAGGGACTGATCATAGGGATGATAAATGGAAAAGTTTAGTAAAAGAAATAAGAAAAATATATAATGGATTACTAACATATAATTGCGATAAATATCAAGAGCACAATGTTAAGTGGTGGGATGTATTAGATTATATTTCATCTTCAGGTTACTATCCAGTAGGTACTATTTCTAAGGAATTAAATAGAATTGAAGATGTATGCAAAAAATTTAATTTACCGTTTATATTTACAGAAGCAGGATGTCCATCAGTAAAGGGAGCATCAAGCATACCAAATGATTGGTTTTTAATTGAAACAGGAGATGTATGTGAAGAAGATCAATATAATTATTTTAATGAGCTTTTTGAAGAATGTTCTAAGAGAAAGTTTGTAAAAGGATTTTGCTTATGGGATTGGCCAATAAAATCACCACAGAATGAAATGAATAAATACAAGAAAGATTATAGTGTTAAATTTAAAAAAGCAGAAAATTTAATTTTTCAGTATTTTAGAAAATAAGAAATAGACTATTGTAAAAGTATAAAATAATTTTACAATAGTCTATTTTGTTAATATTTAAAGTGAAAAAACATACAAAAATTATTAAAAATTAGCAATTAATAAGGTTTGAATAATTTTTCATTGAAGATATGAAAATGTTAACATATTATAATTGTGTAAACTAATATATATATATAAATTTACGTTAGAAAGTGAATATAATTTCAAAATAAATATATAGGAAGTGGAGGATAATTAAATGATTTACGATTTAAAGAAACGAGCAGAAGAAGAATTAGTAAATAATTTAGGCCATTTTTGGCTTAAATTAATAGATAATGAAAATGGCGGATTCTATGGAGAAGTAACTTATGATTTGAAGGCAAATAAAAAAAGTGAAAAAGGTGGAATTCAAACATCTAGAATATTGTGGTTCTTCTCAGCGGCTTATTGTGCAACAAAAAATGAAGAATATAAAAAAGCTGCCACTAATGCTTATGAATTTTTAAGAGATAAATTAATTGACGAAGAATTTAAAGGTGTATATTGGATGGTAGATTATTTAGGAAATCCTATAGATACTAGAAAACATATATATTGTCAATCATTTGCTATATATGCATTAAGTGAATACTATAAAGCAACTAAAAATGAAGAAGCTTTAAATTTAGCTATGGAATTATTTGAGTTGATTGAAGGTGTTGGATTTAATAAAGAAAACTCAGCGTATTTAGAGGAATTTGATAGAGAGTGGAATATTACACCAAATGAAATGTTAAGTGAAAATGGTGTTATTGCAGAAATTACAACTAATACACATTTACATGTTTTAGAAGGTTATACTACTCTTTATGAAATAACTAAAAATGAGGCTGTACGAGAAAAATTAAAGAATCTTATATATACTTTCTATAATAAAATTTATGATAAAGAAAATCATTTCTTAAAGATATTCTTTGATGGTAATTGGAATACAATTATTGATGTTAAGTCATATGGACATGATATTGAAGCAAGCTGGCTTATAGATGAGGCTTATAAAGTGTTAAATTTAAAAGATGAAGCTATTGAAAAAATGATAATTGATATAGCATATAATATTAAGTCTCAAATTCAAGAAGATGGTTCATTAATTAATGAATCTGAAAATGGAGTTAAAGATTACACTAGAATTTGGTGGGTTCAAGTTGAAGCAATGGTTGGATATTTAAATGCTTATGAAAGAACTCATGATGAAGAATTCTTAAAGATAGTTAATAATTTAATGAAATATACTATGGAAAATATGGTTGATAAAAGAGAAGGTGGAGAGTGGTATTGGTCTATAGAACCAAATGGAAAGCCAACTGAAAGAAGTGTTATTGAACCATGGAAAACACCTTATCACAATGGAAGATTTTGCTTAGAATTTATGAAGAGGATAGGAGAATAGAAAATGATACATGAAAAATATTATGAAGTAAAAGAAGCACAAGAAAAATTAATAACAAGAAAAAATGAAATAGATACAACTTGGTATAATGGTGTTTATGATAAGTATAAATATCCAGTAATAACTAGACATCATGTTCCAGTTGAATGGAGATTTGATTTAAATAAAGAAACTAACCCTTATTTCATGGAAAGATTAGGGGTTAATGCAACTTTAAATGCAGGTGCAATTTATTTAAATGGAAAATATTATTTGGTTGTAAGAACTGAAGGATTAGATAGAAAATCTATATTTGCATTAGCATCAAGTGAAAATGGATTAGATAACTTTAGATTTGAATCATTAATTCAATGGGAAGATATATGTGAAGAAGAAACTAATATTTATGATATGAGACTTGTTAAGCATGAAGATGGATATATTTATGGAATTTATTGTTCAGAAAGAAAAGATCTAGATGCAGAACCAGGGGATACATCTTCAGCAGTAGCTCAAGCTGGTTTAGTTAGAACTACTGATTTAAAGAATTGGACAAGATTACCTGATATAAAAACACCAAGTCCACAACAAAGAAATGTTGTATTACACCCTGAATTTGTAAATGGAAAATACATGCTTTATACTAGACCACAAGATGGATTTATTTCAACTGGGTTAGGTGGAGGAATTGCATATGGATATTGTGATGATATGACTAATCCTGTTATTACTGAAGAAAAGATAATGCATGAAAAGAAATATCATACAGTATATGAAGTTAAAAATGGACAAGGGCCAGCTCCAATTAAAACAGAAAAAGGATGGATTCATATAGGACATGGTGTTAGAAATACTGCTGCAGGATTAAGATATGTTCTTTATACTTTTGCAACAGATTTAGAAGAAGCATCAAAAATTATTGCATTACCAGGAGGACATTTCATAGCACCTTATGATGATGAAAGAGTTGGAGATGTATCTAATGTAATTTTCTGCAATGGTTTGACAGTTGATGAAAATAATAATGTTAACATCTACTATGCATCAAGTGATACTAGATTACATGTTGCAACAACAACAGTAGATAAATTAATAGATTACACATTTAACACACCAGCAGATCCATATAGAGCTCTTCTTTGTACAGCACAAAGACAAGAACTTATAAATAAAAATATGGAATTACTTAAAGGTGAAAAATAAAATATATCTAACAAAATAAAAGAATTGTCTCACTTTATTAACTAGTGAGGCAATTCTTTTTTGGAGTTTAAATTTATTTTTAATTTAAATGGTTAAATATAATTTTTAGATAAGAATTATATTTAATAGCTAATAAAATCAGTGATAGGGTATGAATATAGTTTTATAAGTATATGATTGTGTTATATCAAAATGTTGTTAACAACATTTTGATATAACACAATCAT
>UQFE01000006.1 GCA_900540255.1 uncultured Clostridium sp. | reverse complement strand
TTAATTCATTTTTCAAAATTCAACCTAGTTGAATTTTTTCCTTAACTTATCACTTATCACTTGTCACTTGCCACTTATCACTTGTCACTTATCACTTGTCACTGTCAACTCCTAACTAATTTATAGACTATTGAAATTCTGTTTCTGTTATTTCATCATCTAAGTTGATTACCATAACATTCGTTCCTCTTCCTGCTCTATTTTGGATTCTTATTTCTTCAATAAGAACATTTTTCTTTTCTTTATTTTTTGTAATTAATATAACTTGACTATTGTTATCTTTATCTATAGCTATTTCATCATTATCATTAGCTATTAATCCTATTACTTTTCCTGAAATAACTTCATCATCATCTTTTAAGCTTATTCCAGTAACACCAGATGCAACTCTTCCCATTGTATTTACATTATCACTTAGGAATCTTATTGCCATACCTTTTTTACTTATTATTACTATTTCAGCTTTTATATTATTATATATGCAAACAGAAATTACTTCATCATTTTCATATTTAAATTTATATGCCTGACACATTGAATAATTTCCATCATATTCTTTTAATGAAGTCTTTTTTATCATTCCCTTTTTAGTAAAGAAATACACCCTATTTCCTTCTTCAAAATTCTTTACTGAATGCACATCTATTACTTTTTCCTTTTTATTGTATCCTTCAATAATATTTTCTAATAAAATTTCTTCTTTTACAACATTGGAAATTAAAAATGATGGAATTTTATATACATTTCCTTCATTAGTAAATAGTAATAATGTACTTGCTGAATCTGTGTTTACTTTTAATCTATCACTTGATTTTGCCCTAGCAAATCCTTTTAAATTTCCTTTGGCAGTAACTCCAACACTAAATGACATAAATTCAAATTCACTCACATATTCAACTTCTGTTATTTCATCTTTTTCTATTAAATTAAATAATTGAGTTCCTAATATATTTCTTGGACTATCTTCAATTGCAGGAACTTCTAAACTAAACTTTAATCCTAATTTAGTTTTTACTTTTAAAAATTCTCTTTTATTATCATTTTCTAAAAGAGCTATATTTAATACAAATTCATTTTCTTTTAATTTAATTGCTTGAATTTTAGTATAGTTAGTTTGAAACTTATCTAAACTACTCTTCTTAATTATACCTCTATTAGTTATGAATTGAATGCTCTTATTACTATCTAAAACTCCAACTGAAATTGCTTCAATAATTTTTTCTTCATCTAAATTTAATGTTTTTATTATTGAATCTATTCTTTCACCTTTTTCCTTCCATTTACCCTCTGGAATATTTATACCCTTAACTTGATACATATTACCCCTATCAGTAAATAAAAGAATATTTTCTGTAGTATTAGATTTAAATAAAAATTTAAGTTCATCCCCTTCTCTATAATCAATATCTTCTGCCTTTGCATTTGATCTTTGATAAGTTTTAAGAGGAATTCTTTTTATAAATCCATCTTTAGATAATGTAACCATAACATCTTCAACCACTATAAGTTCTTGTAAATCAATTTTAGCTTCACTATCATCTTCAACTAACATAGTTCTTCTAGGATTTCTATATTTATCTGTTATTTCTTTTAATTCTGTTTTTATAACTTCTAAAAGTGTTTTATCATGTGATAATATTTTTCTTAATTTCTTTATAGTTTTTTCAAGTTCTGTATATTCTTTTTGGAATACCTTTATTTCAAGTCCAGTTAATCTATAAAGCATAAGTTCTAATATTGCTTCTGCTTGAGTTTCTGTAAATCCAAACTTTTCAACTAAATTTACTCCTGCATCTTTCTTTGACTTAGATTCTCTAATAGTTTTTATGATTTCATCTAAAACATCAATTGCTTTAATAAATCCTTCAACTATATGGAATCTTTTTTCTGCCATTGCAAGTTCTCTTATACTTCTTTTTGTAACTACATCTCTTTGATGATTTACATAATGTTCTATTATTGTCTTTAATCCCATTGTTTGTGGCTTTCCATTTGCTAATGCAACCATGTTAAAGCTTATATTACATTGTAAATCAGTTTTCTTAAATAAATACTTTAATATTTTGTCTGCTGTTTCATAATCTGCTGCTTTTTTTAGCTCAACAACAGCTCTAATACCACTTCTATCTGATTCATCTCTAATATCTGTAATAGCTTCTAATGCCTTTTGATGCTTTTTATCACCAGTCATTTCAGATATAGTTTGAAGTATTTTTGATTTATTTCTTCTATAAGGGAATTCTGTTATTACAATTCCATATCTTCCATTTTCAAGTTTTTCAATTGCAGTTTTTGCTCTTAATGTAACTTTTCCTTCTCCTGTTTCATATGCTGATAACAATGACTTTTTACCTATCAGTACACCACCTGTTGGTAAATCAGGGGCCTTTATATATTCCATAAGTTCCTGTGTAGTTATTTTAGGATTATCTATATAAGCAAGAACACCATCAGTAACTTCTCCTAAATTATGAGGGGGTATATTAGTTGCAAGTCCAACAGCAATACCAAATGTTCCATTTACTAAAAGATTTGGATACCTTGCTGGTAGTACCTTAGGTTCCATTTCACTATCTGAGTAGTTAGGAACCATCTCAACTGTTTCCTTATCTATATCTCTAAGCATTTCCACTGCTATTGGTGATAATCTTGCTTCTGTATAACGCATTGCTGCTGCTCCATCACCATCCATTGATCCAAAGTTTCCATGTCCATCAAATAATGTTTCTCTTGTAGAAAAATTTTGTGCCATAAGTACCATTGCATCATAAACTGATGTATCACCATGTGGATGGAATTTACCTAATACATCTCCAACTATTCTTGCACTTTTATAATAAGGCCTATCTGGAAATGCCTTTAAAAGATACGCTCCATAAAGAATTCTTCTATGAACCGGCTTTAAACCATCTCTTACATCTGGAAGTGCCCTATCCTTAGCAACTTCAACAGCATATGGAAGATAATTATCTGGCATTGCCTCTTCAAGTGGTATTCTTAAAATATTATTATCTCTGGGTATGTTATGTACCTTTTTTGCCATAACTTATCTCCTTTCTTGATTTAAAACTCTGCGTATTTATACATATAATTCTTTCTTGGTTCAACAACATCACCCATAAGAAGTGAAACCATCTTTTCTGCTTTTGCTGCATCTTCTATTGTAACTTGGAATAAAGTTCTTGTTTCTGGATTTAATGTTGTGTCCCAAAGCTGATCTGGATTCATTTCTCCTAATCCTTTATATCTTTGAATTAATGCACCTCGACCTATTTCTTTTTTTACTTTTTCTAACTCTTCATCACTATAAGCATATTTTGATATTTCTTTACCTTTACTATTTTTATAAACTTTATATAAAGGTGGTTGTGCTAAATAAAGGTGACCATTTGCTATTAAAGGTCTCATATATCTATAAATATATGTCATCCATAATGTTCTAATATGAAATCCATCTACATCAGCATCACTCATAATGATTATCTTATCATATTTTAAATCTTCTTCTTTATAATTTTCTAAAGTTCCAGTTCCTATAGCAGTATTAAATATTTTAAGTTCTTCTGAGGCTAGTACATTTTCAAGCTTTTGTTTTTCAGTATTCATTATTTTACCCTTTGAAGGCATTATAGTTTGGAATCTTCTATCTCTGGCTTGCTTTGCCGAACCTCCTGCTGAATCTCCCTCAACTACAATAAATTCATTTACTGTATTATCTTTTAATGTACATACAGCTACCTTTCCTGCTAATGGTGCTGTTCCTTTACCTATTTTTTTCTTTTCAGCTTCATTTATCTTTTTTATCTTTTCTCTTCTTTGAGCTGCTGCAAGAGCATTATTAATAAGACTTGTTGCAACCTCTTTATTATCTTCTATCCACTCACAAAGCTTAGTATAAGCAAGATCATTCATCATTGTATAAGCTTCTGAACTTCCAAGCTTAGTTTTTGTTTGTCCTTCAAATACAGCATTTGTTATTTTTATTCTAACAATAGCTGTCATTCCTTCTCTTAAATCATCGCCTTCAAATTCTTTATCTTTTTCCTTAACAAGCCCTAATTTTTTTGCCCATTCTTTAAAAGCTCTTGTCATTCCAGTTTTAAATCCTGATTCATGAGTACCAGCTTCAGTTGTAGGAATATTGTTTACATAACTTGCAATATATTCTGTTGTAGAATCTGTAAATTGCATACAAACTTCTCCATACATACTTATATTGTTTATTGTTCTTTCACCTTCAAAAAGAATTGGTGTTTGATGAATAGGCGTTTTACTTTCATTTAAATAATCTATAAAATCAAGTAATCCTCTTTCTGAATAATATTCTTTTTTAATTTCTTCATCTTTTCTATTATCAATAAGTTCTAATATTATTCCTCTATTTTGGAATGCTAACTCTTGTAATCTTTCATCAATAATATCAAATTTAAAATCTGTTGTTGAAAATATTTCACTATCTGGCTTAAAAGTAACCCTTGTACCTGTATCATTAGCCTTTCCTACAACTTCTAATGCTGTAACTGGTGTTCCTGGCATTTCCTTTTTTAATTCTTTATCATAAGCATATTCAAACCTTTGCTTATATATCTTTCCATTTTGATGAACTTCAACTTCTAGCCACTTAGATAAAGCATTAACAACAGCAGCACCAACTCCATGAAGTCCTCCAGAAGTTTTATAATTCTTATTATCAAACTTACCACCAGTATGTAGTTCAGTAAACACCATTTCTACTCCTGATTTCTTTTTTATAGGATGTATTCCTGTGGGAATTCCTCTACCATTATCTATAACAGTTACACTTTTATCTTTATTTATTATTATAGTTGCTTTATTTCCAAATCCATTTGATATTTCATCTATGGAGTTATCTAAAATTTCCCATATACAATGATGCAACCCCTTTGTTCCTGTTGAGCCAATATACATACCTGGCCTAATCCTAACAGGTTCTAACTTTTCTAATGACGTCAAATCTGTTACATCATATTTACTATTAACTTCATTACTCATATAAACCTCCAAAATTATAACCTATTAACATTTAAGTAATAATTTAGATATAATTATATAATTTTATAATATCAAAATCAAACTAATGTTCTTTATTAATCTTTATAATTTTATCATATTTTTTGTTTTACACAATTTTTTCTTCACTAACTATTATCTATTTATTTAATTAAAGCTCATAAAATATAACTTAATTATTACAAAGTAGTATTAATTAGCTTATTTATATATTATCCTTAATATTTAAAATTACAAAGTATTTTACTTGCACTACTGCATTATATTTCAAAAATTCCTAGAGTACAAACATTATAAATAAATATTCAAAAAAAAATCAAATTTTCTTATAAACAAATATAATATAAGAAAATTTGATTTTTTATTATAATTTATACAATTCCTTGTGCCATCATAGCATCAGCAACCTTTTTAAATCCTGCTATATTTGCTCCCATTAAAATATTACCCTCATGACCATATTCTTTTGCAGCCTCTGCTGAATTTTTATAAATATTAATCATAATATTTTTTAATTTACTATCTACTTCATCAAATGTCCAAGATAATCTCATACTATTTTGAGACATTTCTAAAGCTGAGCAAGCTACTCCTCCTGCATTTGCAGCTTTTGCTGGTCCAAATAATATTCCACTATTTTGGAACACTTCAATAGCTTCTAATGTAGATGGCATGTTAGCACCTTCAGCAACAACCTTAGTTCCATTTTCAACTAATATCTTAGCTGATTCTGCATCTATTTCTCCTTGTGTTGCACAAGGTAATGCTACATCACATTTTATTGTCCAAATATTTTTGCATCCTTCAAAATATTTTGCTGTAGGAACATATTCTAAATATTCCTTTATTCTTCCTCTTTTAACTTCTTTTATTTCTTTAACAACATCAACATTGATTCCATTTTCATCATAAACATAACCATTTGAATCACTTAATGCAACTACCTTTGCCCCTAATTGTGTTGCTTTTTGTGTTGCATATATTGCAACATTTCCTGATCCTGAAACTACAACAGTTTTACCTTCTAAAGAAAGACCATTATCTTTCATCATTTCATCAGTAAAGTAAACTAATCCATATCCAGTTGCTTCTGTTCTTGCTAAGCTTCCACCATAAGATAGTCCCTTTCCAGTTAAAACTCCTTGGTCATTAGCATTTCTAATCTTCTTATAATATCCATATAAATAACCAATTTCTCTTCCACCAACACCAATATCTCCTGCTGGTACATCTGTATCTAATCCAATATGTTTACATAATTCAGCCATAAAGCTTTGGCAAAATCTCATAACTTCTCTATCTGATTTTCCTTTAGGATCAAAATCTGATCCACCTTTTCCGCCACCAATTGGTAACCCAGTTAATGAATTTTTAAATATTTGCTCAAAACCTAAAAATTTAATTATACTTGCATTAACACTCTTATGGAATCTTAATCCACCTTTATAAGGTCCTATAGCACTATTAAATTGAATTCTGTAACCTCTATTAACTTGTACATTTCCTGCATCATCAATCCATGGAACCCTAAACATTATTTGTCTTTCTGGCTCCACAATTCTTTCTAATAACCCCTCTTTAATATATTCTGGATGCTTATCAAATACTGGTATTAAAGAAAGTGCAACTTCCTTTACTGCATCCAAAAATTCCTTTTCATTGCTATTTCTATTTTCTACTTGTTCTAGTACACTTAAAACATATTCTTTTCCTGTCATAAGTTTACCCCCTTAAAAATTTATTACCACTTATAATACTACACTATTTTTATTACTTTTCCCATATAAATATAATCATTTTTTATATTTTTTAACTTTGATTATATTTTATCTCACTAAAAAAACAGAATGACTTGGCAAAATTAATGAAGTATAATTTTAAAAATAAAAAAGGCTTTGCATAAATCACAAAACCTATTCATCACTTAATAATTTATTATTTTCTATAAGTTCATTTATTAATAAAAATATATTTTTGCTTGAATCATTTTTGTCAAAAGATTTACATGCAGCTTTCATGCCTTCAAGCTTATCTTCATCATTTAATAATTCAATTATAGACTGCCTACAACTTTGCCCATCCTTTATTCTTACTGCCATATTATGTTTTAATAAAAACTCAGCATTTTCTTCTTCCTGTCCTGGAATAGCATCAAAAACGGCCATTGGAATATTACATGCTAATGCTTCTGTAACTGTTAATCCACCTGGCTTTGTAATTATTATATCAGAAGCCTGCATATACTTATTAATTTCATCTGTAAAGTATATTAATTTAGTTTTTTTAGGACTATCTCCTACAATTTTTTCAAAATTATTATATAGCTTTTGATTTTTCCCAGTGACTAATATAATTTGAAAATCTAAATCAATATCAATTATATTTTCATATACATCAAATACATTATTAACACCAAAACTTCCTGCCATCATTAATATAGTTGGTAAGTTTTTATCAAATCCTAATTCTTCAATAACTAATTGCTTTTCTTCTTCTTTAAAGAAAACTTCATCAATAGGTATTCCATATGAATAAATATTTTTAAGATTTACTCCTTCATTAACCATCTTTCCTACCATATCATCATTTGAAACAATATAAGCATCAATGCCTTTACTTATCCAAGCCTTATGTGGAGCATAATCTGTCATTATACAAATTAAAGGTATATTTATTTCACCCTTAACTTTCAATCTTGATACCATTTCTGTAGGAAATGGATGTGTTGTTATTATAACATCTGGCTTAAAATCTTCTATTAATGGCATTAACTTATTTGCAAATATATTATTTAATCTTGCTACAAAATTAGCTAATTTATGTTCTTTATTTGTTAAATCGTATAATTTCCCATATAACTTTGGAGTTTTAGTTGCTAAATATAAATATCCTGAAGTTATTGTCTTATTCAAAATGGGACTTATATACAATAAACTATCAACAATTTCTACATTTATGTTTTCGCCTTGCTGAATCATGTAGTTTTCTATGGCTTTAGAGGCTCTCATATGCCCTCCTCCTGTAGATGCCGATAAAATAAGAATATTCATTATTAAGGTCCCCCTAACAATTAAATTTATATAATTAATTAAGTATTATATCACAAAATTTAAATATTAACATTATTGATATTACAAACCATAAAATACCTAAACTCACCATCAGAGTTATAACAATATAGCTTTATTTAATATATTTAACTTGACATTTTTGCTTATATACTTCATTACCCTTTTATATACATTTTTAAAATATTTAAATATCACTTTAATATAATATGGATTTTATTTTTTTCTTAGTTAATATTTTCTATAACTTTATTATATATCATCTCATTAATAAAAAATTAATTTTTTATTAACAATTACTTATAATTTTCCTTAATTTCTTCTTAATACAAACAAAAAAAGAGGAAAATAGTAAAATAAATCTCTATTTTCCTCTTTGTTAACTTCTTTATTTTTGCATTTCTTCAATTATTTTTTTTATATATCTAAACTTCTTTCCTTTACTATATAAAAAAATTGGAATACTTGAAACTATTCCTATAATACTTCCACAAATAATATCCCACATAGTATCATGTAAACTATTATTTTGTGATAAAAATCCAAATAACTGATCTGTTGAAAATTCCCATATTTCCCATACAGCAGCTGCTGATATTGCAAATATAATTGAAAATAATGCTGGAGCATAACTTTTACATATATCCATTCCTTTTCCATTAGTTATATGTAAAAATATTATAAATCCAATAGTTGAAGCTACAACTCCAGATAACAAATGTAAAATCTTATCATACATTGGTATTATTTCATAAAACTCAAAAATACTTCCTAAATACATAGAACCTACAATAAATATAAAAAGCAAATAAAAACTTACTCTAGATTTTTTCAAAAAAGTCCTTTTATAAACAAAATACATAAGCCATAATGTAACTGCCATTAATACAACTCTAAAAAGTTTATCTCCATTAAAAAATATAAAATCACATATTGCCGTAACAATAAGTACTACCATTGTAAATAAATTTATAATAAGAGCTTTGTCTTTACTCATTTTCATTTAAAGCACTCCTCTATTTAATATATTTTTTTTACTTTTTAATATAAGAGCACTAATTGCTCCAAATACTAATCCTCCCATATGTGCTGAGTTGTCTATATTACTTAATATTATACCAATTATTATATTTACAATAACAACTTGAGCTAAATTTATTATATATTCTTTTCCTATTTTATTTTTATTTCTAATTCCAAAAATAATCATTGCTCCAAACAATCCAAATATTGCTCCTGAAGCTCCAACACTTATTGAAGCAGGATTAAACATATAACTAAATATACTAGATCCTATAGCAGAAATTAAATATATAATAATATATTTAACCTTTCCAAAAGCATATTCTACTTCTGCTCCAATAATTTTTAATGCATACATATTAAATGTTATATGAAGCAATCCCCCATGTAAAAATGCACATGTTAAAAGTCTCCATACTTGTCCCCTATCAATTAATACATTTAATTTAGCTCCAAATGATAAAAGTGTTAAAGAATTTATATCTAATAAATTCTTTGATACAAGTGCAGTTATTAAATACATTAATACATTAATTCCTATTAATATATTTGTAATTAAACTATCTTTGTATTTAGTTTTTTTATTATTTTTAGTAAGACTATCAATAATATAAACAAGTGGTTTACAGCTATTATCGCTGTAAACTACTTGTTTTTTGTCTTTTGAATAAATTATTTTATTAAAACCTTTGTTAATAAATGATTCTGCTTCCTTTGTTGCATATATTACAACATTAAGTGATATTTTTTTAAAATAATTTTTTTCTAAAAACACCTTTGCTTCTTCATACTCAAAATCACAATCATTATATTTGCATACTATTACTGCATAAACAAAATCATTATTTTCAAGTATTGCCATCCACTTACTAGAATTTAAGTATTCACTATAATAATCTTTAATATAAAATCCAGAATTTTGGGTTAAATTCTCAAATAATCCCTTTTCTAATTTATTCATATTTATATTTCTTTCTCTAACATATCTAGCAATTCATTAAATCTATTTATTGTAGCTTCTAAAGGCTTAGATGTAGTCATATCTACTCCTGCCTTCTTTAAAATTTCTATTGGATAATCACTTCCTCCACTCTTTAAGAATCCAACATACTTTTCAACTGCATCTTTTTCACCATTTAAAATACTATTTGCAAATGCTGATGCAGCTGCATAACCAGTTGCATATTGATATACATAAAAATCACTATAAAAATGTGGAATTCTTGACCATTCAACATCAATATCTGAATCTACAACCATATCTGGTCCAAAATATTTAACATTTAACTCATGCCATTTTGCATTATAATCTTGTGCTGTTAGTGGAAGTCCCTTTTCAAAACTTTCATGCGTATATAATTCAAATTCAGCAAACATTAATTGTCTAAATACTGTAGTTCTTATTTGTTCTAATTCTTGATTTATTAAATAAAGCTTTTTCTTTTTATCAGTTTCTTTATTTATTAAATGATGGATTAATAATGCTTCATTTGTTGTTGATGCAACTTCTGCGCAAAATAAAGTATATCCTGCATAATAATAACTTTGTTCTTTTCTTGAATAATAAGAATGTATTGAATGACCCATTTCATGCACTAATGTTGATACATCATTAAGCTCATAATTATAGTTTAATAAAACATATGGCTTAGTATCATATCCTCCCCATGAATACGCTCCTCCACGCTTTCCTTTGTTTATATACTTATCTATCCATCCACCATTTATTCCACCTTGGAATATATCTAAATATTCTTTTCCTAATGGATTTAAACCTTCTACAGCCATTTCAACTGCTTTGTCAAATTCTACATGTTCCTTTGGAACTTCTATAACTGGAACATATAAATCATACATATGCATTTCTTCTAATCCTAAAAGTTTCTTTTTCAATTTAACATATCTATGAAGTGATGATAAATTATCATTTATGGTTTTAACTGCATTAGTATAAACTTCTGTTGGAATATCATTAGGCTTTAATGATGCTTCTAATGCACTATTATAATTTCTTATTTTTGCTCCAAAATTAAATACTTTTATTGAACTTGATAATGTTGTTGCTAATGTATTTTCAAATGATTTATATTCACCAAATAATCTTTCAAATGCTGCTTTTCTAACATTTCTATCTTTTGATTTTATAAATGAAGAATAATTTCCTTCTGTTAATTCAACTTCTTCTCCATCTTCATCCTTAATATTTCCAAACTTCATATCTGCATTTGTCATAATATTATGAATAGATGATGGAGCATCTAAACAATCTGATACTGCAGCTAATAATTCTTCTTCCTTTTTATCTAATACATGTGGCTTTTCTTTTAATATATTTTCTATCAAGAATTTATAAGGCTCTAATCCCTTATTTTCATTCATTAGCTTTTCAATAGTTCCATCAGGAAGTGCTAATATTTCTGGTACAACATATGCTGTATATGTTGCATATTCAGCCATATATGCATCTATCTTATTCATCATTGCTTGATATGTTGTATTACTAGTATCTTCATCACTTCTTAAATGTGCATATACATATATTTTTTCAGCTTTTCTTGAAATTTTTTCATTTACCTCAAAATATTCTTCTAATACTTTTGCATCTCCTAATTTTCCTTCAAAATTCTTTAATTTAGGAGCTTCTTCTTGTAATTCCTTATATTCCCTTTCCCATTCTTCATCACAAGAATAAATTTCATTTACAGCCCATTTATCCTTATCTTGAATTTCCCCTCTTTTCTTCAAAACCTTACTTTCCATATTAATTTACAACCTATCTTTATAGGCTTCTCCTTTCTATTTATATTCTTCTTCTTTACCTTCAATATCTTTAAAGGCCTTTTCCATTGCTTCTTCTATTAATTCTATACAAAGTGATAATTTCTCACTTATATATTCATGCTTATCTTCATATTTAAAACTTACTAAATATGTAGGATTATATTCATCCTCAACTTCTTCTATTTTAAATCCTTCTTCTTCAAATAACTCCAAGTTAAACATATCATATATTGCTGAATATTCCCATTCTTGAACATCTTTATTTGTATCGAACTTTATATAAACTGTATCTCCTTGAACATAAAAACCTTTTATATATTCCGCGCCTTCTGATACATTAAAGCTTCCTAATTCCTTAGTTACAAATCCTGTTTCATTATCCTTTTCCATTAATATTAAACTTGAATAATCCATTATTAATAATCTCCTTCTTTATCTTAATTGTAAAATTTATTTATTTTATATTAATTATAAGTTTGCTGTGCTAAATATACAATATTTCTTTACTTATTTACATATTATGGTAATATATAAATATATATTAAAACTATTTTTATGGAGGTTATTTTTATGAATACTACACATACATTAAAAAATAAAAATGTAATTAAATTAAACAATAGAAAAAATCGTATTCATCAAAGAAATAAAAAAATACTTATAACTTGTATTTTATTATTAACATTAATTATTATAGGAACCTCCTTAAAAAATATGTATGTATCTTTTAGATGTTCTAATTTTATTTATTCTTTGGATTATTATTTTACTCATTGGAAGGATAAAGACCTTAGACTTATAGAAGTAGAATCTTTTTCAGTTATATCTAAAAAAAATAATACTGTTGAAATAGAAGCATATGGTTTTACTTATAAAAAGCCATATGAAAAAACTTATTTAATTGGAACCTTTACTCAAGATTCTAAAGGACGTTGGCAAATGAAATCAGTTAAACAGAAGAGTTAGTTGCAAGTGACAAGTTGCAAGTGACAAGTTGCAAGTTTTAGGTAGAAATTCCCTAGGGAATTTCTTAAATTTATATTTTTTTAAAATTCAGCTCAAGCTGAATTTTTTCCTTAACTTGCCACTTGTCACTTGTCACTTATCACTTACTTTAAGGTTATTTTTCTAATAAATTATCAAACTCCCTACTTACGTTCCAAGTATGATAATTGTTTCCTTCTTTTATGTGATTTTCTATAAAATTTTGTAAATCTACTACTTCTTCAGTAAATTCATCTAATTCTAATTTTACAGTATCATCTTCTGTAAATTCAATATTAGTAATTTCTCCTTGCTCTATATCTTCACTACCATAGCGAAAAACTACTCCTAACTCTATTAACGTATCAAATTTTTCTTTTAATTCTTCAACTTTATCTTTTGTCATAAATTTGCTCCTTATACTATCACTTTTAATAATGTTATAGTGAAATTCGTTCCTTTTCCAATCTCACTTTCTACTGCTATACTACCATCATGTACTTCTATTATCTTTTTACTAAGTGATAATCCAATTCCTATACTTTTAGGATTTATTGAATTTTTCCCTTTATAAAACCTTTTAAATATATTTTTAATATCTGATTTTTCAATTCCTTCTCCATTATCACTTATTGTTATACTAATAGACATTGGTGTTTCTTCAAGCATAATTTTAATTTTACCATTTATATCAGTATGTTCTATAGCATTTTTTATTATATTGCTTAAACTTTCAGCAATCCATTTTTTATCATGAAAATAATATCCTTCATTATTAAGTATTAATTCTATGCTTTGATTTTTATCATTGGCACTTACCTTTAACGATTCTATAGCATATTTTATACTGTCACTAAGTGGTATCATTTCTTTATTATAACTTACTGCATTACTTTCTATTCTTGCATATTTAAGTAAAGTTGTTATAAGCCAATCCATTCTATCTAACTGTTCAGAAGTCATTTCTATAAATTTACTTTTTGTTTTACTATCCATATTTTCATGAATTTTTAATATATCATTATAAGCTATTAAAGCTAAAAGTGGTGTTTTTAACTGATGTGATATATCATTTATTATATCTTTTAAATTTATTTTTTCATTCTTTAGATCATTTAATGCATTTTCCAGTCTTTCTCCCATATGAGTAAATTTATTATAAAATACATAAAAGTCTCCCTCTTCAAACTTAAACTTACTAAAATTAAAATTTCCTTCAACCATTTCATCAGCTCTTTCACCTAACATTTTTATATTATTGAATATTGGTGAAATAATTTTAAAAATCAATATATTTATTACTTTGAACTACCTCGGGTACAAGACCACGAGGATTCTTTTAGCGTAGTCTGATATTTAAGTTTCCACTTGATGAATTAACAAGCCACCCTTATACGCTTGGGAGAGTCCAATTTCCCATTATCCCTCTTTAAGTTAATTAAGTCGGGAATACATTTTTCTGATTTTCTAAGTATGTTTAGACTTCCATTTATATCTGAATTTATAAGTCCATAACCACTTAGAAATAATCCTCTAACTATTCTTCTTGATTTGTTATAGTTCTTTTTTGTAATAGCTTCTAAGTCTAAAGCGCTACATCCACTTGTATAGCTTTCTTCTTGGAATTTAACTTCTATGCCTTGCAGTTTAGCTTTGTAGCTTATTAGCTCTGCTAAACGTTGTATAGGCACTTGAACAAAGTTCTTATTATAGTTCATATTTTGCTTTATTCTTTTTATATCTGCTCCACCAACTATTGCACCAACAGAACTAGTTAAAATCCTTAAAAGTGTTAGTTCTAACGAAATGTTTAAAGCATTTCCAAGTTTAAAGAAAAATAAGTTTTGGGGTAGTGGATTATGGAGCAAATGATATTATATCGGTACTGCTGGGGCAGTTAGTTCGGGGATAATTAAAAAATATATACAACACCCAAAATTAAAGTAATGGGCTTACAGCCTCGGGCATGAAGCCACGAGGTTTTACGCCCTAAATCTATAAAAAATACTCCCCATAATAATATTATAGTTAAATTAAAATTACTATAACTATCTTTAATAATAGGATTTTTTATTGAACTTAAATTTTCAGTATAATAATATTTATCTAAAATAGTATTTCCTATTGTATAATATTGCTCTATATTCCCTTTAGTTATTATTGGAACTATTTCTTCTTCAAGTTCAGAATTATTTGAAATTATTGCACCAACCAAAGCTGTATTTTGATTTATATATTTTTTATTTATCTCATTAAACCAATTATATGTTATAAAAATAAAAGTTGATAAAAATACTAAAAAGGTTAGAAAGCTAGTTACTATTCTAATAGTATTATGTTAAATTAATTATTTTTATATTGTTCTCTAGCTTCATTTAAATTTTTAGCATGAATTACATCAAATCCTTCTTGCTTTAATGTATATTCAATACCTAATGCTAATGGTAAATCATCTTCTACAAATAATATTTTTATCACCTTTAAAATTCCCCCCTTATCATAAAATAGGAGTAGAAATTTATTCTGCTCCTATAAACTAAAAACTATCTATTATATTATGACTCACTAACTTTACTTTATAAACTAAATTACTCAACATGCCTTATAGTTTCTACTAAGTTCATCTTTTTAAGCTTATTTAATGGTATCAATGAAGCTATAAGAACTACAAATAAATTAATTAAAAATCCTATTACAAATGGTTGCCAATATATTTTATTTGAAATTGTGAATCCATAAGATACAACTCTAACACTTAATAAAACTAATGGTATTTTAATTTTTTCATTTTCAGTATTACCCTTAATAAAACTTATAGGTGAAACTTTTCCAGCTTTTTTTGCTAGTCCATATGTTGCCATAAATATTGTTGTCATTCCTAAAATCAAGGGAAATAAAATTACACTTAAATGAAATCTTATAATTAATTGACCTGTTCCAAGAAGGTTTGTAATTTTAATATTCATTATCTTAACAGTTGTCCAAACTCCTATAAATCCAAATATTATTCCAAAAGGTATTGATAATAAGCACATTATTAATATCATGAGTGATTAAAATTAATGTTTGATTATATTTTTTTGCACAATATTTTAATAACTCTAATACTTCCTTTGAATTTTTTGAATCAAGATTTCCAGTTGGTTCATCTGCTAAAATAATTGATGGTTTATTTGCTAAGGCCCTTCCTATAGAAACTCTTTGCTGTTGTCCTCCTGATAACTGCGATGGATAATTATTTTTTCTTTCTTCTAATCCTAATATCCTTAAAAGTTCATTCATATATTTCTTATCTATTTTTTCATTATCTAAAAGTACTGTCATTTCAATATTTTCTTGTGCTGTTAAAACTGGTATTAAATTAAAAAATTGAAATATAAATCCTAACTTTCTTCTTCTTAAAATTGATAACTCTTTTTCCTTTAACTTATAAATATTTTTTCCATCTATTATAACTTCTCCTGAACTTGGAATATCTGCCCCTCCAATTAAATGTAATAATGTACTTTTTCCAGAACCAGATTGTCCAACTATTGCTACAAATTCACCTTGTTCTATATTTAAGTTTATATTTTTTAAAGCTTTAACTTCCGCTTCTCCACTACCATATATTTTATTTAAATTTTTTTACTTCTATTAATGTCATTTTAAAATTCCCACTTCTTTCATCTTTATTATAATCCTAGTATAAATTTATATTAAATGCTCTATTTTAAATAAGGATTGATGCCATAAACTATTGAAAATACTATATTAAAGCTTTGCCCTATTTTAAAATAGATAAATCTTAAATTATATATTCAAAATCTAATATCATCCCTATGCTAAAACAGAGCCATATAAAAAATAAAGCAAACATTAAGCTTGCTTTATTTTTTATAATATCTTTTTAATTTTAATTAATTAGTATATAATTATTTTCTTGGATTTTCAAATGAAGGTGCAGTTGGATTTGGTGGTTCATGTGAAGGCCCAGGTGTTGATAAATCAAAGTATAACTTAGAATCTTCTGTAACTCCAAAGTCCTTATTAGAACCACTTTTTTGAACTTTATTTAAAGCTTCTCTAAATAATGCATTATGTGCTTCTTCTCTGTTAAGTAAGAAATCTATTGTTGCTTTAACTTCCTTATCATCTATTTGCCTATACAGATATTCATAAACAACTTTAGCCCTTTGTTCTGATGCAATATTAGATAATAAGTCAGCAACTAAATCTCCCGTAACAGTTACATAATCAGCTGTCCAAGGTGCTCCTGATGAATTTATTAAAACAGGTGATAACCCACATTGTACATGGGTTTGAATTTCACCATTAAATACATCATTATTATTAACATCATGCCCATTTAATAAATTAATAGTTTGCGCAACCATTTCCATATGACTTAACTCTTCTGCTCCAATATCTAAAAATAAATCTTTTATTTCAGGATCTTTTATTCTAAAACTTTGAGAAATATATTGCATTGCTGCCTTAAGCTCTCCATTTCCACCTCCTAGTTGCTCTTGCATTAATACTGCATATTGAGGATTAGGTTTTTCAACCTTTACTTCATGTAATAACCGCTTTTTATGTTCAAACATTTTATCATTCCTCCAAATAATAAATTTATATAATTTATTATTTAAAAACTTAATATATATTATTCATTTCTATTTTTATTTTTTTAAAATTATTGTATATCTTTGATTTTGATATCTAAGTGATGCACTTAGTTCACCATCTGGTCCACCATATTGAGACATTAAATTTTCTTTATTATTTAAACCTTTCACCTCATACCTTATTCTCAATTACATAATATGTAGTTATTATACATAAGTTATAAATTACACAAAAAATACAAGTAAAATCAAATTTAACTTGTATTTTATCTTTCATATAATTATTTTTTGAAATTTAATAATATAGACATATTTATATAATAATTATTTTATTATATATTCAACTTTTCCCGATACTACATTTATCAAATCATTAGGATTTATTTTTATTTGATATCCAATTTTTCCAGCACTAACAATAATAAAATCTAATCCCTTACAACTTTCATGTATAAAAGTTTTATATTCTTTCTTTTGACCTATTGGTGAACACCCACCACGAATATATCCAGTATACTTCATAATATCATTAACATTAATCATTTCTACTTTTTTCTCACCAGTTAATAAAGCAACTTTTTTTAAATTTAATTCTTTTGCTACTGGAATAACAAAAACATATATTTCTCTGCTCAAACCTTGTACTACTAAAGTCTTAAATACATTATCCTCACATATACCAATTTTATGTGCTACCGATACCCCATCAATTTTTCCATCTTTACTTTCATAACTAATAATTTCATAATTTATTTTCTTTAAATCTAATATTCTCATTGCATTTGTTTTTACAATCTTTTCTTTAGACATATTTATCACACTCCTATCCCAAATTATAATATTATTTCATATAAATTTATACAAATCAATTTTATTTATATATCTACTATTTATAATCATCAAAATAAATATTATTATAAAATAAATAACTAAAATTTTAATAATAAGAAAGGATGATTAAAATATGAAATATGAAATATTATTATTTGATATTGACAATACACTTCTTGACTTTGATTGTAATGAATTTGAATCATTTAAAAACACTATGTTAGACAAAGGTATAGAGTATACCTTAGAATTATATAATAATTATAAAGAAATTAATCATGAAATGTGGAAAGCTGTTGAACGTGAAGAACTTACAATTAATGATGTAATAAATACAAGATTTTCAAGGCTTATGAATTTATACAACAAAACTGTTGATGGACAAGATTTTGAAAAAACCTATCGCTCATATTTAAATAAAGGAATACAAAAGATGCCATATGTTGATGAAACACTTGCAGAACTTAATAAAAAATATAAACTATATATTATAACTAATGGAGTAGCTAAAACACAAACTCATAGAATGAAAAACTCTGGATTAGACAAATATTTTGAAAAAAGCTTTATATCAGAAGAAATAGGATCAAACAAACCTTCTAAATTATTTTTTAACTTTGTAAAAACAAATATAGATAACTTTGATTCTTCTAAAGCACTTGTTATAGGAGATTCTCTCACATCTGATATAAAGGGTGGAAATGATTCAAAAATTGATACATGTTGGATATGTAAAGAAGGCACTATAAATAATAGTGATATAAAACCAAAATATATAATACACTCACTTAAAGATTTATTTAATATATTAGAAATTTAATAAAGTTTTACATAGTATAAATACTTTATAACTAAAACAAAGGGGATGTCGCATTAAGAATAAATACTACAATATATTGTGTTGATTTTTATTTTTTAAAAGAATATATTGTGTATAAAATTTTTAGTGCGACATCCCCTATTTCATTTAATCTAAAAACTATATTTTCAACAAAATTTACGCTGATATAACTTTATCTTCTTTTGAAATACTATTACCTTTTTTCTTATTAATAATATAATCAACAAGTATAGCTATAGCTCCATCACCTGTAACATTAGTTGCAGTACCAAAACTATCTTGTGCTGCATGTAATGCAATCATAATTGGTTTTTCTATTGCCCCAAATCCAAGCATTGATTCTAAAAGTCCAAGTGCAGCCATTACACCACCTCCTGGAACTCCTGGAGCCGCTACCATTGTTACACCTAACATAAATATAAATGGCATTATCATCCCAAATGTAGGAGTTTGTCCATTCATATACATAACTGCCATAGAAGTAAGAACTAAAGTAATAGTATCTCCTGCTAAATGTATTGTTGCACCTAAAGGTACAACAAAATCTAAAACTTCTTCATTAACATCATTTTTTTTAACACATTGTAATGTTACTGGTATTGTAGCAGCTGAAGATTGTGTTCCAACCGCAGTCATATATGCTGGTATCATATTTTTTATTAATTTAAATGGATTTTGTTTTTTAATTGCTCCTGCAATACAGTATTGAATACATATATAAGTTAATTGTAATGCAAATAGTAAAACATATACTATTCCAAAAGATTTTAATGTATTAAAAATTTCTCCACTATAACTTAATTTTGCAAAAACACATCCAATATATATAGGTACTAATGGAATTAAAACATTAGTTACTATCATTAAAACTATTTGATTAAATTCTTCAGAAACCTTTAGCATAGCACTATTTTTTATTTTAGATAAACCTATTCCTAAAACAAAAGCTAATACTAATGCAGACATAACACCCATTATTGCTGGAATTTCAATATTAAAATAAGGTTCTACTGTTTGTCCACCTTCACTTAATGCTACATTTCCACTTATTAATTTAGGAAGAAGTCCTGAACCAATTAAATATGCTAAAAGTCCTGCTAGTAATGTAGATATATAAGCAATTATTGTAGTTATTATAAGTCCCTTTCCTGATTTACTTCCTAATGATGCTATACCAGGAACTATAAATCCAATTATTATTAATGGAATTACAAAAGATAAAAAATTACTAAATAATCCACTAAAGGTTGCTAATATTTTAATTGGAAATTGAATATTATTTACCCCACATATTAATCCAATTCCTATTCCTAATATTAAAAATAAAAATATTTTTGTAATTAAAGCTAACTTTTTCATAATTTTCTCCCTTTATTTGTCCTCTAATAAAATACAAACGTCTTTCTCTCGTAATCAATATAACTTATAATTTACATATTGTCAAATTATTTTAGAGTAAAAAATTATGTAATTTTATCAAGTTATTGTTTAATATGGGTTTTAATTTTAAAAAAATATCATTTTAATTGCAAAAATAATTAATGTTACTCCACCAAAAAAATCAGCATACTTAGAAATAAATTCTACCTTTCTTATATATCTACATAAAAAAAATGCAAAAGTACATAATATTAAAGTTATAAATCCAACAATTGAACATTCAAAAATTATTCGTATTATACTGCTGATATAACCAAATCCTGTAAAACCAATTACAAATGCATCTATACTTACTGAAACTCCTAATATTAACGCTACTCCTTTTTTTAATAACATTCTTTCGTCATTTTCCTTATTTTCAAATCCATCACTTATCATTAATATTCCTACAATAGCTATAGCAATTCCTCCAATAACATTTGGTATTGCTGTAATATATGTTTCAAATAAATTTCCACTTATTTTCCCTAAAAAAAAGAATAAAAATTGAAAAAAAGCAAACGATATAATAAATTCTATTTTATTCTTTTTATTTATAGCTGAATTTACGCCTATACTTATACTTACACCTACAGCATCCATAGCTAATGCAACACCAACTATAATTATATCTTTAAGATTCATTTTCCCCTCCTGCTTCAAGTATTTATATAATTTTATTAAGTGTGCTTTAAAGCTATGCTACATATTGTAAAATTTATTTTTTTATCTTTCATTTTGTTGGCTTTTGTTGTATAGTATATATTGTATTTACTAACGAACGAAATAGTATATCATATTAACCCTTAAGAATAAGGATTTAATGTACATTTATTATTAATACGTAACTTAATTAAATTTAACTTAAAGGAGATTATTTTAATGAGTAATTGCATTATAGCACAATCAGGCGGCCCTACATCTGTAATTAATTCTAGTGTTGTTGGATTATTAGAAGCAAATAAAACTTTAGGAAGTTTTAATAAAGTTTTTGCTGGTTTAAATGGAATTGAAGGTATATTAAATGGTAATATAATCGAACTTTCTTCAATTTCACAAGAAGAAATAAATAACTTTAAATATACTCCATCATCTGGCTTAGGATCTTGCAGATACAAAATGAAAAAACTTGAAGAATCAACTGAAGAATATGATAAGTTATTAGAAATATTAAAAGCTAATGATATTAAAGCCTTCTTTTATGTTGGTGGAAATGATTCAATGGATACTACTGCAAAGTTAAGTGCTTATGCAAAAAAAACTGGAATAGATGTTAAATTTATAGGAATACCAAAAACTATAGATAATGATTTAATGTATACTGATCATACACCGGGTTTTGGAAGTGCAGCAAAATTTATTGCTACTTCTGTATTAGAAACTTATTTAGATTCATCTGTTTACATAAACAATGGAATCTTTATATTAGAAACCATGGGACGTGATACTGGTTGGTTAGCTTCTGCTGCTGCATTAGCTAAATTAAATGGTAAACAAGTTGCTGATTTTATTTACTTACCTGAAACAGCATTTGATATTGATAAATTTTTAGTAGATGTTAAAAATAAATTTGAAGAACAAAACCAAGTTTATATAGTTGTTTCTGAAGGAATAAGAAATGCTGAAGGTAAATTTATTGCTGAAGCTCATGCACAAGCTCACGATAAATTTGGACATGCGCAATTAGGTGGTGTAGGTAACTTCCTAAAGAACCTAATAATTTCTTCTGGAATCACTAGTAGAGTAAAATCTTTAGAACTTGGCGTATTACAAAGATGTGCAATGCACTGTGCTTCTAACATTGATATAGAAGAAGCATATGAAGTTGGATATGAAGCATTAAAGCAAGCTTCTCTTGGCAAATGTGGTTACATGATTGGTATTAAACGTGAAAGTAACTCTCCATATAAATCATCATATTTCTTAATAGAAGCAGATAAAATTGCAAATAATGTTAAATACTTCCCAACAGAATGGATAAATAAAGAAGGAAACAATATAAAACCTGAAGCTCTTGAATACTTAACTCCTTTAATTTCTTCAGTTCCTTCAGTTATTTCATCAGTTGCAATGCCTTCATTTAAGGTGTTTAATAAACAATTTAATTAGTGGCAAATTTCAAGTGACAAGTTTCAAGTTAAGGTAAAAATTCAGCATTAGCTGAATTTAAAAAAATACATTCTTAGAAATTCCTTAACTTGCCACTTGTCACTTGCCACTCTTAACTCTCTTGCTACTTGCCACTCTTAACTATCTTGCGTATCTTCTACATAAAAGCTCAACTGTTTCTAAAAATATATTTGCTTCTTTTTTACTATTATATATTCCTAAGCTTACTCTAACTAATCCAGGTATTCCATTTTTATTTATATATTCTTGAAGTTGATTATTAGGTATTCCTAATACTCTTCTTGTATATGGATGAGAACAAAATCCTCCTTGCCTTACCCCTATTGCCTTAATTTCTGATAGTTTTTCTCCAACTTCATAATATTTCATACCATCAATAGTAAATACCAATATTCCAAGCCTATCATCTATACAATCATTATCAGCATATAATTTTACTCTATTTAATTCCTTAAGTCCGTTAATTAAATATTGCAATAATTCCTTTTCATTTTTTTCTATTCTTTCAAATCCTATCTTTTCAATTTCTTTCATTGCTTCCATAATAGCTACCGCACCAAATAAATTTGGTGTTCCTGCTTCATTTTTTTCTGGAGTATTAAGCCATAACTGATTATTATCTATTACATATTCAACAGTTCCTCCACCTTTTGTATCTGGTAAATTATTGTTAAAATCCTCCCTTAAACCAATAATTGCTCCACTTCCAAATGGTGCATATATCTTATGTCCAGAAAAAACTAGAAAATCTATATTTTCTAAGCTATCTTTTTTATACATATATATTTTTTTATGAGGTACTAATTGTGCTCCATCAACTATTATTTTTCCTCCATATTTATGAATCAATCCTGAAATTTTTCTTATATCATTAATATAACCAGTAACATTTGATGCTCCTGTTATTGTTATATACTTTACTTTTTCTTTATATCTTTCTATTAATTCTTCAATTTCATTTATATTTATTCTTCCATCTTCATTAACTTCTACATACTTCAAATCACATTTATTTCTCCATGGTAAATCATTTGAATGATGTTCCATTCTAGTTGTAATTACTATATCCTCTTTATTATTAATTAATATATTAGATAATTTATTTAATCCATCTGTAGTGTTTCCAACAAAAATGGCAGTATAAATTTCTTCTGGCGCATTAAAATACTTTAAAATATATCTTCTACACTCTTCATATAAATCACTACAATATTGTGATTTCTGACCATCACCTCTTGCAATTGATCCATAATATTCAGTAGTTTCTAAAACTCTTTTTACAACTCTTTTAAAAGGCGGAGTGGTAGCTGCATTATCAAAATTTATAGGAACAATTCGTCCTTTCCCATTTATATTAACCTTTTTATCCAACCCTACAAATAGTTTTCTTAAATCATCTATACTATCTCTATGCATAATAATCCCCTCCAGTATAATATATTCCTTGCAATATCTATTGTTACATTGATTTCCTTAACTCATTCACTTGTAATATATCCTCTATAATACTCATATTCTATAAAGTAACATATGTGTTTAAAACACATATATTGTTAATAAATTTATTTTTTGGAGGGAAATAATGAATTCAAAAAAAGCTACTATAGATAATGATGATTTAAAATTTATACCTTTAAATATTGATTCTTCTCTTTCACCAAATGGTTCAAAATTTCCAATACTTTATAACTTAGATGGATTATCCCTTTCAGGAATATTGGGCTCTATTTCCTTAGAACTTCCAAACTTAAATGTTAGCCCTATTCCATTAGAAATGGTTGATTCTATTACTCCTGTAATGGCACCACTTATGCCTTACCCTAAAAATACACCTAATTTAAATAATGATAATTCACTATACAATAACAATTCAAAAAACACTACACCATCTGAAGAAACCTCTAATAATAAATCTTTAGAATTAGAATATCCAGATGAATTAAATAATAATTTACTTCATTCATATAATGAACCAACTATAAAAACAAGATACTTAAATGATTCTGTTAATGCTGTTGATGTCTTAAGAAATTTTGATCTTTCTTTAGATTATTCTATTAATGAATCACGTAAAAATAGTTGTACTGAAGAAGAAGTAAATAATATTTTTTCTAAAATTGAAAATGATCATTCTGGAATATTAGCTACAATGAAAGCTTATAGAATTCCTTATCCAATTGCTAAAATATTAATAAAAAAAATTATTAAAATTTCTCTAGATAATTGTAATAAGTAGGTGAATTTTTATGGAATTATCCAGCAAGTATCTCCCTAGAGTTAACACTAATGCAAGAATTATCCACGCTAATCCAACATCATCCAATGTTGATATTTATGCAAACGGTTCATTATTAACAAGTAATATTTCCTTTGGAAAGATATCTAAGTATATTACATTAACTCCAGGAGAATATGAATTTCAGCTTTATTTAACTGGAACTTATGATAAACCAATTTTAACTCAAACCCTTGAATTAATTGCTAATACAAATTATACAATATCATTTGTTACATTATCTAATAACTTATTTTTATTTAAATTAAGGGATGATAATATACCTATACAAAAGACACAAGCATTTTTAAGATTTATAAACTTATCTAATAATTCACCATTACTAAGCTTGTCTTTGCCTAATAATTCTGTATTATTTAATAGTGTTGAATATTTAGAAACTACAAGTTATTATCCACTTTCCCCTGGAATATATAATTTTAAAGTATTAGTTGGCACTTCTCAGCTTACTGCAAAATATATTAAAAATATTACTTTAGATGGTGGAAAATTTTATACTATTTATATAATTGGAGTTTTTGCTTGTAAACCTATTATGGGTTATTTATTTGTTGATGACTTAATTTAAAGGAGTTGTTTCTTAGCAGCTCTTTTTTAGGTTTGATATAGATTTGCTATAATAGTATAATTAAACTGAAAAACTTTTTTATGACAAATGTGCAAATTTAATTTTAAATTTCACTTACGAAGCTTCACTATAACGGAGGAAATTATGATAATACTAAGTTGTAAAGATATATGTAAAAGCTATGGAATTAGAGATGTACTTAAAAACATTACTTTTTCCATTAATGAAGGAGATAAAGTTGGAATTATTGGTGCTAATGGTGAGGGAAAATCTACACTTTTTAAAATAATAACAAAAGAACTATCCCAAGATTCTGGTGAAGTATTTATAGATAAAAATAAAACACTAGGTTATTTATCACAAAATTTAGCATTAAATTCAGAAAAAAACATTTATGAAGAGGCTCTTTCTGTTTTTGATGAATTATTAAATATAGAATCAAAGCTTTCATCTTTAGAAATAAAAATGAGTGAACCTTATGATGAAAAAAAGGCTTATTATCATGAAAAACTTATTAAAGATTATACAACACTTCAAGATTTATATTCTCATAAAGGTGGATATGTGTATAAAGGAGAAATTTCAAGAGTATTGAAAGGCCTTGGTTTTACTGAAAATGATTTTTATAAATCTATCAATACATTAAGTGGTGGACAAAAAACAAGGGTTGCTTTATGTAAATTATTATTACGTAAACCAGATATTATATTACTTGATGAGCCAACTAACCACTTAGATTTAGAAGCTATAAGTTGGTTAGAAGATTATATGAAAAATTATAAGGGAACTGTTTTAGTAATATCTCACGATAGATTTTTCTTAGATTCTGTTACTAATAATACTTTTGAAGTAATTGGTGGTAAAGTAGAATGCTATAATGTTCCTTATACTAAATTTATAGATTTAAGAAAAAAGAATTATGAAACAAAATTAAAAGCTTATAATCTTCAACAAGCTGAAATTAAAAGACAAGAAGCAATTATTGAAAAATTCCGCTCATTTAATAGAGAAAAAAGTATACGAGCTGCTGAAAGTAGAGAAAAGGTTCTTGAAAAAATGGAGAAAATAGAAGCTCCAACTCATGCAAAAGAAGCTTCTAAAATTAAATTTGAAGCTTCAGTAAAAAGCGGTTATGATGTGCTTCATATAGAAAATGTGGCTAAATCTTATGGAGATAAATCATTATTTTCAAACTTAAATTTAGATTTAAAGCGTGGAGAAAAGGTAGCTTTAATTGGAGAAAATGGTCGTGGTAAAACTACATTATTTAAAATAATAATGGATAAGGTGGAAGCTGATAAAGGTGTAAAAGTATTAGGTACTAATGTTAACGTTGGATACTATGATCAAGAGCAATCTGACTTAAATTTAGATAAGACTATTATAGATGAAGTATGGGATGACTTTCCTAATTTAACAACTTCCAAACTTAGAAGCTATCTTGCTTCATTCTTATTTACTGGTGATGATGTATTTAAAGTAATAAATACTCTTAGTGGTGGAGAAAAATGTAGAATCAATTTATTAAAACTAATTCTTTCAAAATCTAATTTATTATTATTAGACGAACCTACTAACCATCTTGATATTATATCTAGAGAAGCCTTAGAAGATGCTATTTTAGAATATGATGGTACATTAATGGTAATATCCCATGATAGATATTTCTTAAATAAAGTAATTAGTCGTATATTAGAATTAAAAGAAGATGGTGTATCTGAATATTTAGGTAATTATAGTTACTACCAAGAAAAAAAGCTTAATCCAAGTAGATTTGAAAGTTATGAAGAATTAGCAAATGGAAAAACAAAGACTCAACTTAAGGATGAAAAGAAAAAGAAAAGAGAAGCTGAAAAAGAAGCTAAAGCTATACAATTAAAAATTAAAAATCTTGAAAAAACAATTTCTGAAAAAGAAGATGAATTAAATAATTTACAAGAACAGCTTTGCTTAGAATCTATATATTCTAATCCTTCTGAAAGTCAAAGGGTTAATAATGAAATTAAATCATTAGAACAGCTAATTGCTAATTTATATGATGAATGGGAATCATTAGCTTAATAAATAAATTGGCTGTTGCACTAAATTACTTAGTGCAACAGCCAATTTCTTATTAAGCTGATTTAGCTAAATTTTTTAAATCTTTTTCTTTATCTAAGCTATTAAATATAACTTTTCTTATCATGTCTACTGGAATTATTGTAAATGCCATAGCTATTATAACAAGCCAATTCTTTACTGTAATTGGAGTACAACTAAATAATTCTCCTCCAACTAAAGTTAATGCAGCTTGAACTATTACTATAACACCCATAACCTTTAAGAAACTCATATTTTCCTTAATATGTTCAAAAATATTTATAGTATTGCTTCTTACATTAAATCCATTAAATACTGCACAAAGTACAAACATTGAAAAATATGCTGTCATATGTTCTTCTGTATTTGCAAACATATTTATAAAGAATGGTGCCTTTAAGAATGCAAAGCTTAATACTGCAACCCATGCTCCAGCAAAAAGAATTTGATTCATCATTTTAGCTGAAACAATACTTTGAGTTCTAGACTTAGGTTTTTCAAGCATATACTTTTTAAGTGCTGGTTCAGATCCTAAAGCTAATGCACCAAGACCATCCATAACTAAATTAATCCATAATATATGAGTTATTTTTAATGGCTCTTCGATTCCAAAGAAAGGAGCTATAGCACAAACTGCAACTGCACCAACATTAATTGTTAATTGGAATTTTATAAACTTTAATATATTATTATAAATTGTTCTTCCATATAATATTGCATTTTCAATAGATTTAAAGTTATCATCTAAGATAACAATTGCACCAGCTTCTTTTGCTACATCAGTACCACTACCCATTGCAAACCCAACATCTGCTCTCTTTAATGCAGGAGCATCATTAACACCATCACCAGTCATACCACATACAAGGTTTAACTCTTGTGCAAGTTTTACCATTCTTGATTTATCTGTAGGTAATGCTCTAGCAATAACTTTTAAATTAGGTAAAATTGCTTTAACTTCTTTATCTGACATTTTATTTAATTCTTCTGATGTTAATGCAACATCTGATTTAGAATTTAATAATCCAGCTTCTTTTGCAATTGCAACAGCAGTTTCCTTTCTGTCACCAGTTATCATTACTACTTGTACACCGGCATTTTGAACTTCCTTTATTGCTTGTTTAGCTTCTGGTCTAACATCATCACGAATTCCAACAAATCCTACCATTACTAAATCATCTGGTAATGTATCTTCTATTAATTCACTTTCACTATAAGCAAATGATAATACTCTCATTGCTCTTTCTGCTAATCTATCTATCTTATCGTTAATTTTCTTTTTATCAATAGCTACAACATTTCCATTTTCATCTAACATCTTAGTAGCTTTTGTAAGTAATCTTTCTGGTGCTCCCTTATATACAGTTTTACCATTTAATTGGCTTGCAGAATATTTATTTGCAGAATTAAATCCTTGTGATTTTTCTACCTTTAAATCTTCTAATTTATTCATTTCTGCTTGAGTTAAAAAGTTTAATAATGCTTTATCTGTAGCATTTCCTCCAATAACTTTTCCATTTGCATCAAACATTGAGCCTGTATTTTTTCCAATGCATAAAGCCATCATTTCTTTAATCTTTGATCCATCTTTATAACTATCCTTTAAGTTACCATCAAAAAATTCTACAACTTCTAATTCACCTTTAGTTATTGTTCCTGTCTTATCTGAAAATAATATATTTAATGAACCTGCAGTTTCAATTCCTATTGGCTTTCTAACAAGTACATTGTTTTGAAGCATCTTTGCAGTATTTCTCATTAAAACAATTGCTATCATAAGAGGAAGTCCTTCTGGAACAGCCATAACTACTATAACAACAGCAAGCATAATAGCTTCTAATACATCTTTAAATACCATTACTCCACCATTTGCAAAGTAATCAGCAAATCCTCCAGCTATAACCACCTTATGAGCTAATAATGCTAAAGCAATAACTACTGAACCAATATATCCAAACATAGAAATTTGAGATGCTAATTTAGCAAGCTTTACCTTTAATGGGCTTTCTACTTCATCATCAGCCATATCTTCAGCCATTGCACCCATCATTGTCTTCATTCCAACCTTAGTAATTTCCATTATCCCTTCGCCATTAAATACAACAGCACCTCTAAATAATGAATGTGCATCAACAAAAGTATCCCCTGTTACATCAGCTGTCATAGCCAATTCTTTATAAGCCTTAAAATCACTTACAGCAACTTTTCTGCATTCTTCAGCTTCTCCATTAAGTGCTGAATTATCAACTCTTAATTCACCTTGATAAAGATATCCATCAGCTGGAATTTTATCACCACTTTGAAGAATTACTAAATCACCAACAACTAATTCATTAATTTCTACTTCTACAACCTTTCCATCCCTATGTACCTTACATACCTCTTTTTTGGTTGAATCTTTTAATTTTCTATATTCATTATCACTTGCAATTTCAGTTTTTGCCGAAATTCCAGTAACAAGTAACACAGAAATTACTATACCAATAATTTCTCCAAACTCTGCATATCCCATAACTGCCATAATAGCCATAATTGCAGCAATTACAAGTAATAACTTTATCATTGGATCATCAAATGCCCCTTTAAACTTGTCCCAAAATGTTTCTTGTTCAGCTTCATGAATTATATTATCTCCATGTAACTTCCTACTTTGTTCTACTTGGTCTTTATTAAGTCCCTTAATCATTACATCCTCCTTATAACGCAAACTTATATATCATATATTTTATATTAACATTTATTATAATATTATTTTTTAAAATATACATGCAAAAGTTAAATTAACTTTTGCATGTATATCTTGCTTATTTTAATATTTATTATTGATATAAAGCTAAAACACCATTTAAATCAGCAATTTTTCCTTCTCCAATAGCTTTAAATTGCCATTCTGAACCTTTTCTATTAAGTTCAGCAAAAATTACAGATGTAGCTGTAGATCCATTTTCTTTTAAATTAAATCTACAAATTTCTCTTTTATTATTTTCTAAATCTACTAATCTTACATATGAATTTTCAACCATTCCAAATGTTTGTCTTTTTGCCTGAGCCTCATGTATAGTAACAACAAAAACTATTTTTGCTATATTAGGATTAATTTCTTCTAAATTTATGTTTATAACTTCATCATCACCTTCACCAGCTCCTGTTCTATTATCTCCAGCTAACGAAATTCCCTGACTCTCTTTATTATTAAAAAATATAATATTTGATACTGTATTAAACTTATTATTAGAATCTAATAAAAATGCTGCTATATCTAAATCATAATCTAAACCATTATTTGCAATATCCCATCCAGCTCCAAGGCTTACTTTCTTTAATCCAGGATTTCTTTTTGTTAAATCTAAAATATCATTTTTATTTAAATTTAAAATTCCCGCTGATTGATTAGAAATACTTGAATTTCCATTTAAATTTTCAAATCCTGCACCTAAATTAATTCCCATTTATTCCACTCCTATTTGTACATATTTGCTAATGAAGAAACTGTTGCATGTAATAATTCTCCCTTAGCCTTAAATTGCCAACTTCCATTATTTCTTTCTAATTCGGCAAAAAGTAATGCTGTGTTATCTCCACCATCTTCTGATAGATTATATCTACAAATTTCTTTATCTCCATTATCTTCATTTAATAATCTTATATATGCATTTTTTACCTTAGAAAAACTTTGTTTTCTTTTAACTGCATTATAAATATTTAAAGCAAATACAACTTTGCTACAATTAGCAGGAAGCTTTTCTAAATCAACAGATATTTTTTCATCATCTCCATCTCCTGCTCCTGTTCTATTATCTCCATGAAGATATATTCCTGGACCATTTAAATTACCAAAATAAATTACTCCCCTATTTATCATTTTATCATTTTCATTTAATAATATAGCAATTAAATCTAAATCATAATCTGTACCTAATCCAAAGAAACCTTTTTTAGCAACATCCCAACCAGCTGCTAAAACAACATGCTTCAATCCTGGCTCAGCCTTTCTTAAGTCTAAAATATCATTTTTTTTCAAATTTAAAATTCCTGTCATAACTTCTCCTTTTTATTAGTTTCAAGTGGCAAGTTTAGGTATAAATTCAGCTTTTCTTAATTTAATAAATATATTTTCAGAAACTCCCTAAGGAGTTTCCTCCCTAACTTATCACTTGCCACTTATATCCTTTCTCTTTCCTACATATAAATTCCTAGTATTCCATTTAAATCAGCAATTTTTCCTTCTCCAATAGCTTTAAATTGCCATTCTCCATTTTGTTTATATAATTCAGAAAAAATTACTGAAGTCACTGTTGAGCCATTTTCCTTTAAATTAAATCTACAAATTTCTCTTTCATTATTTTCTTCATCTAATAATCTTACATATGAATTTTCAACCATTCCAAATGTTTGTCTCTTTACTTGAGCCTCATGAATAGTAACTACAAAGACTATTTTTTGAACATGTGCTGGAATAGATTCTAAGTCTATTCTTATTCTTTCATCATCACCTTCACCAGCTCCTGTTCTATTGTCACCTTCTAAGTAAATTCCTTGTCCTTGCATATTATTAAAAAATATAACATCATCTGGTATGTTTTGAACTTTTCCATTAGCATTTAATAAAAATGCTGCTATATCTAAATCAAAGTCTTGTCCACCACTTGCTACATCCCATCCTGCTCCTAATATTACCTTTTTAAGTCCTGGATTTTTTTTAGCTAAATTTAATATATCATTCTTTTTTAAATTTAAAGCATTAACATTGTTGCCATTGCTTGCTCCCATATTAATATTATTCATCATTGTTCCTAAATTAATTCCCATATTCAACTCCTGCGCCTTTTAAATATTATTTATAATTATCTTATACGATAAATTATACCACTTAATAAATTCTTTCGCAACCCTTTTTATGGTTAATAATATTTTCGTTAATGCTATAAAAATAAAATTTTATATTATTTTTACCAAAAGCTGATTATTATCAACTTTTATTTTAAATTTAAATAATTTATTTTTATAATTTAGCTGTATTTTTTTTCATCGTACTCTTAATTCTTTCAAGCTTAGCTGAATTTTCAATTCTTTGTACTTTATTAGCTTCTTGAATTGCTTTTGTATCTTCAATTCCCTTCATTATTGTTTCAAAAGATTTTTCTAATGTAGATATTGAAACTGAACTTCCTGATGCCATTTTTGCAATTTCAACTGATTGTCTAGCTGTATTTTGGGCATTTCTCATAATAAGTTCATTTGTTTTGTCATCTAACTGTTTAATTGATTTTGCTTGAATTTCTTGTCTTTTTAATATAACTGCTTGTGCTAAACATTGCTTAAATATAGGTAATGTTATTATAAATGAAGAATTAATTTTTCTCATTAAATTAAAGTTTGACATTTGAATAGTTTGAATCATTGGTGCTGATTGAATTGCTACATTTTCAGCAATTTGTAAATCATAAACTCTTTGAGATAACATTTCTTTGCTTATTTCAAGCTTTTGCAACATCATTTGTTTCTCTTCTTGTCCAAGAGAATTGTTCATTGATATTTGATATATGTATGCTTCTATTTCTTCTAATGCTAATTCTCCTGCAACAATATACTTTTCTAACAATTGATAGTAATGTAAATTTGCATCATATAGTTTTTTCAAATTAGCATTAGATTCTCTTATATCATTTTCATATTTTTTTAATAATACATATACTTTTTCAACTTCATATCCCATAGTGTCATATTTTTGAAATAACTTTGCAACACTATTTCCTACGCCTTTCATAAATTTAGATAGCATAGATTGTTTTTCTGAACCATCTAATTCCTTGATATCAAACTTATCCATTATTTTAGTTAAGTTAACTAACATTTCGCTTGCTTCTTCTGCTTTTACTGCTTTCATTGAATTTAATAGCTCATCTGAAACTTTTGAAATTTGTTCACTTGCGCCTTGTCCAAACATCACTATTGAATTTGGATTTTGAATTTCAACTTCACTTGTTAAATCTTGAACTTCCTTCATTCCTCTTAATCTTTGTTTATATTCAGAAATTGTTGCTACATCAAAATCATTATTTTGTATTTGCATATTTTCTTGTGTATTCATATAACCATAATTATTTTGATATCCATTAAAGCTATTGTCTCCTTGATTATTTACATTGAAGTTATCAAATCCCTGCCCCATATTGCTATTGTTATAATTATTCATAAATCAACACTCCCATTTTTTAATCTATTTTTAAATTTATTTGTTTTATCTATTCCTTAAAAACCTTGAAAATATACCTTGTTTCATATTTATTAATTCTTTATATTTTGAATCATACTTCATTATATCAAGCCTAAATTCATTTACTATAGATTCATTTATTACATTGTTAATATTAAATAATCCTGAAGGATTGAATATAATAATATCAATTCCAATAGTGTGAAAATATCCTAAAATCATTTGCATTGATTCTGGCAAAGTATTTTCATTTTCTAAATAAATTACTATTTTAGGTACAAAACCAGTAAAATCAAAGTTATCTATAAGCCTTATAATACTATCATTTAATCCTAAAACTAAAACTAAAAACTTTAATATATCTTCTTTATTTAAATTTTTATTATATAATTCCTTATTAGTTATTGTTTCATTAAATTTTTTAAGCAAGAAATTTTGAATTTCTTCACTATACTTAGAAAACTTATATATTGATAATTTCTTAATTTCATCAATATCAAAAGTACCATCACTTAATTGACAAAACATAAGTGAATACATATCATTTGTAAATTTTACTTCTTCTGAAAAATATACATTATTAAATACCAATGTATTAGATGATGATGTACAATACTTTACAAGTTTTTGATATTCAAGCTCATCATTATATATACCATTTATCTTTTTAAAAAAGCAAGGAACTCTAACTGTATTTCCTTCAACCTTAAATCCACTTCTTAATTTACATGGCTCATTCCAATAAATATATATATCTTCTAAAATAGTATCTAGTAATACACTTTTAGTATATCCACTTCTAAATTGCCATGGCTTAAAAACTCCAGTATTTAAAAACAATTCATTTTCTATATCCCTTTGTATTTGCTTAGTAATTGTTTCAAAATTATTAATTACTTCTCCTTTATTAGCTCTTTCTCTAAATGATTCTATGCTTAATATCTCCATTTCCTTGATACATTCACTTAATCCATCACTATCAATTTCATCCCAAAATTCTTCTTTTAATGGATTAATATAAATTACATCATAGCCCATTTTATAAAGAAGAATTAAAAAATAAATTTCATGCCTTTGTATATTACCATAATAAATACATTTAGGATTTATACTATCATCATACTGTATATTCTTTGCATATGTATAAGCCCAAACAATTAACTTAGTAATAAAATTATTTCTCACATTTTCATTTAAAAAATTTTCTTTCTTACAAGCAATTGAAATAATATATTCTAATGCATTTAAAAATTTAAAATTAGTTTCAGAATTATTAAATATAACAATTTCTTGAGATGTCATTTTATATATATCCATAGATGCAAGCTCATTAAATATATATTGAATTAATTCCATCTCTCCACTTAAAGGAATACTTCCATCAAAGATAATACATTTATCTTTTTCTTCATTACATTTACTTTCAAGTGTTTTAATATAATCATTATATTTTAAACTATTATCAGTTCCTATAAATCTATAAAAATATGGCTTTAACTTATTGTATTTATCACTTCTTTCATAAATAGTTCTAAACATATAAATTGTTAAGTTTCTTAAACTTATAGACATTTATACTCCTCATACTTTCTTTAAATTACTCCTATTTAAATATTATCTTATTTTCTATATTACTTTCAACTTTTTTCAAATTTACTCTTAAATTATAAATTATTATTAAAATAAAGCTATATTCACAATTCACCATGAATATAGCTCTACTTTTATTTGATTTATACTATCTATTTATTTTTTCTAAATAACTTAGTAAAAAAATTAGACTCTTTAGAATTTAAATTTAAATCTTCATCATTTGCTAAAGCCCTTAATAAATAATTTCCTATTATTACAGAAATATTATAATCATATAACGGTGTCATAAAATCATCTCCTTTTATATTATAATTTTCCCATTATTAATATCTTTTAAATTTTAATTAAAATTTCATTTATATCTTCACTCACTTTAAGTCTTTCATTGTAAACCCAATTTACATCAAACTTTAAGTTAAATATCTTAGAAAAAGAATAATACATATTAATTTTTTGATAATAAATTTCTAAGTCATCAAGATTTCCTGTAAAACATTGTGGCTTTGTTATTTCATCAACTTTTCCAACAAATATTTCATCTACATATTCTAAAAACTTATCCATAAGTTCTTCATTTGCTACATCAAATGGAACCTTTAATAAATCCCATTGATCTTCTTCTTTAAGCTTATATCTTTTTATTTTTTCTAAAATTAATAAATATTCACTTATATCCATTTTAGTATAATAATTAATTCTAGATTCTCTAGTCTTCCATAATACTAGCTTTTCATTTAATGGTAAGCTTTTTATAGTTAAAATTTCTTCTGAAGGTCCTATTACTGCTTGCTTTATGATATCATCTTTCATTTCTAATTTCCTACTTATAAAGTTATGAGTATCTGAAACTCCTGATACATATCCAGTATCGTATATTCCCTTTCTTCCTGCTCTTCCAGCAATTTGTTTAACTTCTTGAGATGTTAATTCTCTTACCTCTTCTCCATCAAATTTTCTTATAGCCATAAATACTATTCTTCTTATAGGTAAATTAACTCCCATTCCTATAGCATCTGTTGTAACTAACACCTTATTTTCCTTATTTATAAACTGCTCATATTGCATTTTTCTAACTTCTGGTGGTAAATCACCATAAATAATACTAGTTTTAATTCCTTTATTAGAATAATCCTGTGCTATTTCTAAAACTCTCTTTTTTGAAAAAACTACAATAGCATCTCCTTCTTGGACATCATTATAACTAAAATTTTTAGTTTCAACTACTAAAGGTATATTTCTATGATATTCTTTAATTTCATAATCATCCTCACAATCCTCTAATATCTTAATCAAGATATCCTTAGCATTCATTGCTCCACAAATATGAATTTCATTACATCTAAGACCTAAAAGTGCCCTACTCCAAGCTATTCCCCTTTGAGTATCACTAATCATTTGAATTTCATCAATTACAGCAATATCATAACTTTGCTTTAAATTAACCTTTTCTATAGTACAAGACACATGAGTTGAATTTTCATTTATTATCTCTTCCTCTCCTGTCATCAAGTCACAAATTATACCCTCGTTATTTAATTTATCATAATTTTCTAATGCTAAAATTCTAAGTGGAGATAAATACACTCCTTTTTTAGCTGTTTTAAGTCTTTCTACTGCATTATAAGTTTTTCCTGTATTAGTATCTCCAAGATGAATATATATTTTTCTTTTCATTCTTCTTGTTACCATATATTCATCTTTAGGATTATCTGGAAAGGCTTCTTCAAATGCTTCTCCAATAAGCCTTGGTATATGTTGTTTAGTAAGAACTGTCATTACACCTGAATTTAAAAATGTATTATAATTTCCCCTAACAACTTCATAAAAATCAAAATCAGTATTATTTTTTTTATTATAATCCTCAATCATTTTTTTAGAAATATACTCTAAAAGCTCTTCATATTTTTCAAATACATACTCATATTCCTTAAACCCCTCTTTTTCCATTTCCTTAAGAAGCCTTATTTTTTTTCTAATAGAAGTTTCTTGCTCTACTAATGCTCCTATCTTTGAGTGATGTACTATTTCTTCTATTTGATTTATTTGACTTTTTAACTTTTTAAATTCTCTTAGTGCTGCATTCTTTTTCATTTAATTCCTCCGCTACCTTATTAGTTCTTTTATCCATATTACTACTTTTTAATACCCTCTTCTTTATTATATTAGTCGTATATTTTTTTATTTATTCATATAAAATTATTATAAACTACTTTATATTATTGCCCAATAATATTTACTATATCTTTCTTCATGTTAAATTCATCAAATTGAAACAAAACTGACAAAATTTAATATTATAATTTAAACATAAACAAAATAAAATTTTCCTCCAATAAAAAGGCTATCTAATTTCTTCTTCCCCCAAAAAAGATTAGGTAGCTTTTTATAATACTATAATTTAAATCTATAAAAAAATCCTAGAAGGACTTTACGTTAAGTTCCTCCTAGGAATTAATTATACTAATCTTATATTAAATTCTAATATTAGTTTAAGAACATCTTCATATCATCTTCAACATTAGTTATTCCACCGATTCCAAAGTTTTCAACTAAAACTTTAGCTACGTTTGGTGAAAGGAATGCTGGAAGTGTTGGCCCTAAGTGAATGTTCTTAACTCCAAGGTATAATAATGATAATAATACTATTACAGCCTTTTGTTCATACCATGCAATGTTAAATGCTATTGGTAATTCATTAATATCCTCTAATTCAAATACTTCTTTTAATTTTAATGCTATTAATGCTAATGAGTAAGAATCGTTACATTGTCCTGCATCTAAAACTCTTGGAATACCATTGATATCACCAAGCTCTAACTTATTATATTTGAACTTAGCACATCCTGCAGTTAATATTACTGTATCTTGTGGTAAAGCTTTTGCAAAATCTGTGTAGTAGTTTCTTGCCTTAGCTCTTCCATCACAACCTCCCATAACAAAGAATTTCTTAATAGCTCCAGTCTTAACAGCTTCTACAACTTGGTCAGCTAATGCAAATACTTGTGCATGAGCAAATCCACCAGTTATTACACCTTGTTCTATTTCTGTTGGTGCTTTACACTTCTTAGCTTGTTCAATTATTTCAGAGAAGTCCTTAACTCCATTTTCATCAGCTTCTATATGAACACATCCTTCGAAACCAGCAGCTCCTGTTGTATACATTCTTGACTTATAGCTTTCGTTCTTTGGTGGTACTATACAGTTAGTAGTCATAAGAATTGGACCATTGAAGCTTTCAAATTCTTCTCTTTGTTTCCACCATGCGTTACCATAATTACCTACTAAATGCTTGTACTTCTTTAAATTTGGATAGTAATGAGCTGGTAACATTTCTGAGTGAGTATAAACATCTACTCCAGTTCCTTCAGTTTGAATTAATAATTGCTCAATGTCTTTTAAATCATGTCCTGATACTAAGATACCTGGATTTTTACCTACTCCTATATTTACTTTTGTAATTTCAGGATTTCCATAAGTTTGTGTATTAGCAGTATCTAATAATGCCATACCATCAACCCCTACTTTTCCTGTTTCTAATGTTAAAGCAATTAATTCTTCAACACTTAATGAATCATCTAAAAGCTTAGCTAAAGTTTCTTGCATAAATGCATCTATTTCTTCATTATCAAAGCCTAAAGCATTAGCATGCTTAGAATATGCTGATAATCCTTTTAATCCATAAGTTATAAGTTCTCTTAATGATCTTATGTCTTCATCTTTAGTTGCAAGTACTCCAACTTCATCACTATTTGATTTTTCTTCTAATATTGTGTTTAAAGTCTTAACTTCTTTAGAACCACTTACTATATTTTTAACTCTTTCTAATATACCTGCTTTTTTGTCCATTTCTTCATTTGAAGAAGCATCCCATAAAGCAACTTCTGATAAGTTGTTCTTATCATTTAATTTTTCAATTAATTCTCTTTTAATTCTTAAAGTTTCTTTTACTCTACTATAAAATACTTCGTTATCGAAGTTTGCATTTGTAATAGTTGTGAAAAGATTTAAAGTAATAAAGTGATTTAATTCTTTATCTATTTTCTTTCCTTCTTTTCTTAATCTTGTTGTTACTTCTGATAATCCTTTAGTAACATATATTAATAAATCTTGCATATTTGCTAATTCTGGACTTTTTCCACATACACCAAATTTAGTGCATCCTGTACATCCTGCTGTTTCTTGGCATTGGAAACAAAACATTTTATTTTCCATATTTAAACTCTCCTCTTAAAAGTATATTTTTAATATTTATGTGATTATTTTATAATACTATTAAAAAAAAATCTGTAACTTTTGTTACAGTTTTTTTAATTAAATAATTCCTCTTCTAAACTTTCAATGTCTAATACAGTAATCTTTTTTCTATCAAACTTAATATATCCTAAATTTCTTAAATTAATTAATTCTCTTGATAATGATGGTCTTGGAATTGCTAATAATGCTGCTATTTCTTCTTTAGTATTTTTCAACATAATAGAATTACTTTTTTGTTCTTTTACTTCATTTAAGATATAGCCAATAACCTTTTGCCTTACACTTTTAAAAGAAATACTTTTTATTTTTGAGTTTAAAATAAAAACCTTATTACTCAATAATGAAATAAAATTTTCCAAAACTTTTTCTTCTTTAGTAAGTATTTTTAAAATATCACTTTTATCTATAAAAAGCACTTTTGATTCATTTAAAGAAATAACTGTTGCAGGATAAGTTCTTGCCTTTGAAAAAACTAATGCTTCTCCAAATACATCACCTTCATTTAATCTATTTAACACTATATACTTTCCATTTAAATACAATCTTTGTATTTCTACAACACCACTTAAAACTAATGATAAACTTCTACATTCATCATCTTCATGTGCAATTATTTCACCTTTATTATAAGTTTTTATATAATACTTAATGTCTTTTGATATATTTTTTATATTTTCTTCACTTACTCCAGAAAATAATTGATTTTTTTTTATTATCTTAATTATATTTTCCATTTAAAAACATCCCTTATTTTATTAGATATAAAATTATACTATATTTCTAATAATTCTTGTACTAAAAACATTTTATTTTTATAATATTATATTTGTTTATTTTTAGTTATAAAAACAAATACTAAAATATACAAACATTATTTATTTTTGGAGGTATATTAATGAATAATAAATATGTTGAGTTATTTGATATATTAATTAAATCTTATTATAATGGCAATTTTGATGAAACATTAAATAAAATAATTACTTGTCATGAAAAATCTCCACAAGAAACATTTGCAATAATAACTTCTTTATGTGGTGTTGATATTAAGTTTGATAATAATTATGTATATAACTTAAAAAAAGCAATTACAGAATATAATGTTAATAAAAAAATAGTTGAAAAGCTTGAATGTTCTAATAGTAATTGTAAACCTGATAAAAATAATACTTATAGCTGCCAAAGAGCTTGTCCTTTTCATGCAATAATTTATGATAATGAAAATAAAACTACAGCAATAAATGAAGATATTTGCATTGATTGTGGAATTTGCGTTGATGCTTGTAAGGATGGACGTATTTTAGATAAAATTGAATTTTTACCTATTATGAATTTAATAAAAAATAATAAAACAGTTATAGCAGCTGTTGCTCCTGCTATTATGGGGCAATTTGGTGAAGATGTTACAATGGATCAATTAAGGGCTGCTTTTATAAAATTAGGATTTACTGATATGATTGAAGTAGCCTTTGCAGCTGATATGTTAACAGTAAAAGAATCTGTAGAATTTAATAAACATGTTAATAGCCCTAATGATTTAATGATTACTTCATGTTGCTGTCCAATGTGGGTTGGAATGTTAAAAAAGGTTTATAAAGATTTAATTCCAAATCTTTCACCTTCTGTTTCTCCAATGATTGCTGCTGGAAGAGTAATTAAAGCTCTTAATAAAGATGCAAAAGTTGTATTCATTGGCCCATGTATTGCAAAAAAATCAGAAGCTACTGCTCCTGATGTTGCTGATGCTATTGACTTTGTACTAACTTTCCAAGAATTAAATGATATATTTAATACTTTTAATTTTCATCCCAAAGATTTAAAAGGAATTCCTTCTATAGAATATACTTCAAGGGGTGGAAGGTTATATGCCCGCACTGGAGGCGTTTCAATCGCTGTTTCAGAAGCAATTGAAGAATTATATCCTGATAAAATTAAATACTTTAAATCTAAAAAAGCAGAAGGTGTAAAAGAATGTAAAGAAATTCTTGATAAAGCTCTCTCTGGAAATTTAGATGCAACTTTTATTGAAGGAATGGGTTGTGTTGGTGGTTGTGTTGGTGGCCCTAAAATTTTAGTTCCTGCTTCTGATGCTAAAAAAGCAGTTGATAAATTTGCTTATGATGCTTCAATTAAAGTTGCTGTTCATAGCAAAATTCTTGATGATGTTTTAGAAAAGATAGGAATTACATCATTAGAGGATTTTAAAGATCCTAAAAAAATTAATATGTTAGAAAGAGAATTTTAAAATTTAAATATTAAAAGAAGTTATTGTTAACAAATGCTGGCAACAACTTCTTTTTTTAAATTAATTTTATATAAATACTTTAAGTCATTACAATACTTTGCTTCATATACTGTAATAACAATTAAATAAATTATTACACAAATGATTATGAGGTGAGTAACTATGAAAATACAACCAAAAGACTATATTCCACCTAAATCAAATTCAATTTATGTATACAAATGTACAAATAACGAAAGATTTACTTTTAAAAGATATATTGAATATTTCAATGATGATAAAATTCAAGTAAGATATGATAATGGTATAAATTCTTTTATTAATGTTTATAAATATGCCGATGATGGAATTAAACTTTGCTATTATACCAATATTTCTTCTTATCATCAACAATTTATAAATGATGAAGATTGTACAAATAATTATTTAATTAAAGAACCTCTTTGTGAAAATAATCTTTGGATTTTATCTGATGGCAGCAAACGCTGTATTACAAATAAAAATGCTAAAGTTAGAACCCACCTTTCTTACTATAATTCAGCTATAGAAGTTACCACAACATCAAAAAATAAATCTCAATTTTCCGTAAATTATTATGTATTAGGAATAGGATTAGTTAAAAGTATTTATTATATCAAAAATAAAGGCTATTTTTCCTTTGAATTAGATGATATATTGGAAAACACTCCTTATTTAAAAAATATAAACTTTTATTATCCTGATAAAAATTTAAATACTATCTGGAGCTATAATAAAACAATAACTTTTAATACTAATGATAATATTTCATTAATTTTTTCAAAGGAATTTGAAACCCCTCCTAAGGGATTACTTTCACTTATTGATAAAAATACACTAATTAATAGTTTAAATTATGATAGCAATTTTGCTTATATAGATTTTTCAAAAGACCTATTATTTCATTTAAAAAATTCTACCAAAAAATATAGTAATTTATTTTACCATTCAATTTATAATACACTAATGAATTTTTACAATACTAATGATGTTTGTATTACTATTAATTCTATTCCTTACAAAAACTTTTTCATCATTTCTCCATTACACCAAGAAAATAATTCAATTCAAAATTGGATGATAAAAGATTGTAAATATCCATTTACCTATGTGGTTGGTGAAAATGATACTCTTATTAAAATTTCAGAAAAATTTAATATTCCTGTTTTAAAACTATCTAAATTAAATAATATTAAAAACCCCAATTTTATTAATAAAAATGAAGTTCTTCAAATATATTCTAATGGAATATATTCTTTTAAAAAAAATGACTCATTAAATAAAATAGCCAATATGTTTGGATTATCACTTGAAGAATTAATTGCATTAAATAATATAACTGATTTAACACTTTTAAAACCTGGATTAAAAATAAAATTATGCTAAAAAGGAAACTCCTATAAATGGGGTTTCCTTTTATTAAAGTTTATTTAATTTTAAGCTTCTGCTGCTTCAAACTGACTGTTATAAAGATTTGCATAAAAACCGCCTTTAGCTAATAATTCATTATGATTTCCTTGCTCTACTATGTCTCCATCTTTCATAACTAAAATCAAATCAGCATCTCTAATTGTAGAAAGTCTATGAGCAATTATAAAGCTTGTTCTTCCATTCATTAAATTATCCATTGCCTTTTGAATTAATACTTCAGTTCTTGTATCAACTGAACTTGTAGCTTCATCAAGTATTAATATTTTAGGATCTGCTAATATTGCACGGGCAATAGTTAATAATTGTTTTTGTCCTTGTGATATGTTACTTGCTTCTTCATTAAGTTCCATATCATAACCATGTGGCAATGTTTTTATAAAACTATGAACATGTGCTGCTTTAGCTGCCTCTTTAACTTCTTCATCAGTAGCATCTAATCTACCATAACGTAAATTTTCCATTATAGTTCCATTAAATAACCATGTATCTTGAAGAACCATACCAAACATTTTTCTTAAATCATTTCTTTTAAAATCCTTAATGTTATGACCATCAATTAAAATAGCACCATCATTAACATCATAAAATCTCATAAGAAGTTTAACCATTGTTGTTTTACCAGCTCCAGTTGGTCCTACTATAGCAACTCTTTGTCCTGGCTTTATATGAGCTGTAAAGTCATTAATAATAGTTTTTTCTGGATTATATCCAAAATGTACATCTTGGAAATCTACTTTTCCTACTATTTCTTTAGTACTTACTGGATTTTTAATATCTAAAGTTTCTTCTTCTTCATCTAAAAACTCAAATACTCTTTCAGCAGCTGCTGCAGTTGATTGAAGCACATTAGCTATTTGAGCTGTTTGAGCAATAGGTTGCATAAATGATCTTATATATTGAACAAAAGATAATATATCTCCTACTTCAATTACCTTTTTTATAGCTAACCATCCACCAAGTATTGATACTATTACATATCCTAAATTACCTACAAAAGTCATTATAGGCATCATCATACCTGATAAAAATTGTGATTTCCATGCACTATTGTAAAGTGTATCATTAAGCTGTGCAAATTTATTTATTTCTCTTTCCTCCGCATTAAAAGCTTTCATTACATTATGTCCTGAATAAACTTCCTCAACTTGTCCATTTACATAACCTAAATATTCTTGTTGAGTTTTAAAATACTTTTGAGATTTTTTAACAACAAAAGCAATTAATCCTGCTGATATAGGAATTACAATTAATGAAGCTAATGTCATTATCCAGTTTATTGAAAACATCATTATAAGTACACCAACAAGTGTAGTTACTGATGTTAATATTTGTGATAAACTTTGGTTTAAAGTTTGGCTAACAGTATCTACATCATTTGTTACTCTTGATAATACTTCCCCATGAGTTTTAGTATCAAAATACCTAAGTGGCATTCTATTAATTTTTTCACTTATTTCTTTTCTCATATTATAAGACACCTTTTGAGCAACACCTGAGATTACCCATCCTTGTACTAATGAGAAAATTACACTAATTAAATATAAACCAACTAAGAATAAAATTATTTGCCCTATACGAGTAAAATTAATTCCCTCTGCATTAGTAGTTGTAATCTTTTTAACTAATCCATTAAATATTTCTGTAGTTGCTTTTCCTAATACCTTTGGTCCCACAATTGAAAATGCAGCAGAACCAATAGCAAATATTATAACCATTATTATTGATAATTTATAAGACTTTAAATATTGTGCAAGAGTTTTCATTGTCTTTTTAAAATCTTTTGCTTTTTCTCCGCCTCGTCCCATTCCGCCCATAGGACCTCCTCCCATTGGGCCTCTCATTTTTTGTTTACTCATTTTCAAGCTCCTCCTTTGAAAGTTGTGATAGAGCTATTTGCTGATAAACCTCACAGTTGTTCATAAGCTCTTTATGAGTTCCTTTACCTACAATCTTACCTTCGTCAAGTACTATAATCTGATCTGCATTCATTATAGTGCTTATTCTTTGAGCAACAATTAACAGTGTACTTTCCTTTAATTCAGTATTTATTGCTTTTCTTAATTTAGCATCTGTTTTAAAATCTAATGCTGAAAAACTATCATCAAATATAAATATTTCTGGCTTTTTAGCTATTGCACGAGCTATTGCTAATCTTTGTTTTTGTCCACCAGATACATTTGTACCACCTTGAGCAATTTCTGCATTAAACATTTCTTCTTTATTACTTATAAATTCCATTGCTTGGGCAATTTCTGAAGCCTTAAAAATATCTTCATCTGTTATATAATCTCCACCATATTTTAAGTTACTTTCAATTGTACCTGAAAATAAAAGCCCCTTTTGAGGAATAAATCCTATTTTTTCTCTTAAATCATGTTGAGATACATTTTTAATATTTACACCATCAATTAATATTTCCCCTTTTGTTGCATCGTAAAAACGTGGAATTAAATTAATTAATGTAGATTTACCACTTCCTGTACTACCAATAAATGCAGTAGTTTTTCCTGAAAGAGCTTTAAAACTAATATTGCTTATTACATCTTCATCAGCACCTGGATATCTAAATGAAACATTTTTAAATTCAATAGTTCCTTTTTCATCATGATTAAATGTTTGTAAATTATCTGAATCTTTTATTGCTATATCAACATTTAAAACTTCAGATACACGTTGAGCTGAAACCATTGCTCTTGGTAAAATAACTGAAACCATAGATATCATTAAAAATGCCATAATTATTTGCATAGTATATTGCATAAATGCCATCATTGTACCAACTTGTATAATACCATCATTAATTCTATGAGCCCCAACCCATACTATTAATAATGTAATTGCATTCATAATAAACATCATTAAAGGCATCATAGTTGTCATAATTCTATTAACAAACAAATTAGTTCTTGTTAAATTTTTATTTGCAACTTCAAATTTATCTTCTTCATATTTTTGTGTACTAAATGCACGAATAACTAACATTCCAGTTAAACTTTCTCTTGTTACAAGATTTAATCTATCAACAAGCTTTTGTACACTTTTAAATTTTGGCATAGCAAAAGAAAATAATACTATAATTAAAAGTAATATTGAAATTACTGCAACTCCAATTACCCATCCCATAGATGCTCCAGTGTTAATAACTTTAATAACACCACCAATACCTAATATCGGTGCATAAAATACAATTCTTAAGCCCATTATAATAAGCATAATAATTTGCTGTATATCATTTGTTGTTCTTGTAATAAGAGATGCTGTTGAAAATTTATCAAATTCTGTATTTGAAAAATCTACAACTTTATTAAATACATCTTTTCTTAAATTTCTACCTAATGCTGCACCTACTCTTGATGCTATAAAACTCACAATTACGGTTGCAACCATACTAATTAAAGCTATTCCCACCATTTTTAACCCAGCAAGAATTACATAATTAGATTGAAGCTTATCTGTATTAATTCCAGCAGCTTTATATTGTGATTTTACATAGCTTGTAGCTGCTTGTGTTATCATACTTTCTGGCATTTCAGCTAATTTTTCATCTACTTGTTTTAATATACCATCAATTTGCTCTTGTGGCATCATTTTCAAAACATCAAAAGTATTTATAGATGATATATCAGTTCCTGGAGGTAATGCTTGTGCAATTCCTGGTATACCATTTATCCCTTGTGCTTCTAACATTGAAACAACAATCATTGCTTTTCCAAATACCTTATTTAATTGTTTTAATTTTTCTTTATTTTTTGTATTTAATTTGTAAATACCTTCATTTTCTAATTCAGGATACTTTTTTAAATTTTTATTATAATCCTCAAAATTAAGACTGTTCTTATCTAACAAAGTATAATTATTATTTATTAAATCTTTTTCTTTATCATTCATAAAAATTAAAAGCTTTTCCATTTCTGATGATTTAATAACCTTAGGAACAGCATTTTCTACTCCACCTTGTTGTATTCCTACATTAACTATATTAGACATATAGTCTGGTAATGATAAATCACATACAGCTTGAACAAATAAAAATGCTATTGCAATTATCATTGAACCAATAAAAGGTTTCAAGTATTTTAATAATTTAAGCATAAGCTCTCCTCTCCTTATTCAAATTAACATATTTATATTTTTATAATTATTATATTTTCATAACTATTCTAAGTCAATATAAATATTAAAATTTTTACAACTATTTTCATTTTATAACTATATTCTTGTAAACTATTTTTTTTTATTTTATAATATTATCATTACAATAAAAGGAGGCTAACATGAGTACTTCAAATTTAAATGATTTATATGATAATTTATATATGCTATTATTATCTCTAAATAAAGAATTTTTTAACCATAATGTTATAATGAAAAAATTTACACTTCCACATTCACATATAAAGGTTTTATTTTATTTAATTCATCATGGTCCTACATCTATTTCTAAAATGGCTAATGAACTTTGTGTTTCAAAACCAAATATGACTCCCATAATAGATAAACTTGTAGAAGACGGCTTTGTTACTAGAGATTACAATCCATCAGATAGGAGGGTTGTTTTAATTCAAAGTACTCCTAAGGCTTTAAAATTATTTAAAGAAAGTAAAGAATATGCTAAAGAAATAATAAAAGATAAAATTTCTACATTACAACCTGATGATATCGATATATTATCGCATTCTTTAAATAATATATTAAATATAATAAAAAAATTCTAATTTAATATTTATTACTATGTATAAAAAACAAAAAACTCACCTCAATAAATTTAATATCGAAGTGAGCTTTTTTATTTATATAAATACAAATTTTAATACAAAAACTATTCCAACTACAACTGTAGTCCAACTTATTTCTTTCCATCTTCCTGTAAATAATTTTAATAATATGTATGATACAACACCAAATACTATACCATCAGAAATTGAATAAGCAAAAGGCATCATTATTATTGTTAAAAATGCAGGAATAGCTTCTGTATAATCTTCTAAATTTAACTCTTTTATATTTTCTATCATAAATAATCCAACTATAACTAAAACTGAAGCTGTTACTGCAGAAGTTATTACTCCAAATATTGGTGATAAAAACAATGATAAAAAGAACATAAATGCTGTAGATACCGCTGTTAATCCTGTTCTTCCACCTTCTGCTACACCTGAAGCACTTTCTACAAAAGTACTTACTGTACTAGTTCCAAGACATGCTCCCATTGTTGTTCCTATTGCATCTGCAAAAAGAGCCTTTTTAATATTTGGAACTTTTCCATCCTTATCAAGCATATTTGCTTTTGTTGCAACTCCAACTAAAGTTCCTATAGTATCAAACATATCCATAAATAATAAAGTAAATAATACTATTACCATATCCCATGAAAAAATATTATGTAATTCAAATTGCATAAATGTTGAGCTTATAGATGGTGGCATACTAAATATCTTATTTGGAAGCTCTATAACTCCCATTGGTATTCCAATTATAGCTGTTATTATCATTCCTAAGAATAATGCACCTTTAATATTTTTTGCAACTAATATTCCAGTAATAACAATTCCTATAATTGCTAAAAGTCCTGCACCTGAAGTTATATTTCCTAAAGAAACTATGGTTCCTCCATCAGCAGGATGAACAACTATGCCAGCTCCTTCTAAACCTAAAAGTGCTATAAATAATCCTATTCCTACAGAAATAGCTCTTTTAATATTAACTGGAATAGAATCAACTATTGCTTCTCTTATATTGAAAGCCGTTAATATTAAAAATATTAATCCTTCTAATAATACCGCTGTTAATGCAAATTGATAAGAATATCCCATAGATAAAACTACAGTATATGCAAAAAATGCATTTAATCCCATACCTGGTGCTAATGCAAATGGTAATTTTGCATATAATCCCATTACTAATGTTGCTATAATTGATGATAATGCAGTTGCTGTAAATATTGCACCTGCATCCATTCCTGCTGCAGATAAGATACTTGGATTAACAATTAATATGTAAGCCATGGTCATAAATGTTGTTATTCCTGCAATAAATTCCTGTTTTGTATTTGTACCATTTTCACTAAGCTTAAAATAATTATCTAAAAACTTATTCACTTTAATCACCTTTTTCTTATTTTTAATTACATAATAGTTAAATTTAAATATATTTAAATTTCCCTTAATTATCTAAGTAATTTGCTTAATAATCCCTAAATACTAATTACCTTATATATAATATCAAAAATTTTAAAAATTCCAATAGTTTTTACGAACATTTTTTTATTTTTTTTGAACTTTATTCACATTTTTTTATATTTCATATACTTTATATATTTAATGTTTTAATATAATTTATACCAATAAAATATTTTAATTTACATTTAGTATAAAAGTAGTATAATATTAATTATAATTGCAAATTATTATCATTTGACTTTAGGAGGACAAACAATGAAATTTAAATTAGCTAAAATACTATCTTTACTTTTAACAACCTCTTTATTACTTATAGGTTGTAATAAAGTTCAAGATACAAATAATATTAATAAAAATGAGGATAATACTTTAAATATAGTAACTTCTTTTTATCCTATATATATATCTACATTAAATATCGTTAAAGATATTCCAAATGTAAATCTTACAAATATGACAAAAGCTCAAACAGGTTGCTTACATGATTATCAGCTTACTCCCCAAGATTTAAAAACATTAGAAAATGCTGATATATTAGTTATAAACGGTGCTGGAATGGAATCTTTTTTAGAAGATATAATTTCTCAATATCCTAATATTAAAATAATTGATGCAAGTAAAGGTCTTAATCTTTTAGAAGATGATACTCATGATCACGATCATGACCACGATCACGACAATGAGCACGCCCATGACCATGATCATGAATACAATGCTCATGTATGGGTAAGTGTTAGTGGAAATATTGATCAAGTTAAAAACATTGCATCTCAACTTGAAACTTTAAATCCAGAAAATAAGGATTTATATGAAGCAAATACAAATACTTATATTTCTAAACTTGAAAACTTAAAAGCTGAAATGCACTCAGAATTAGACAATTTACCAAATAGAGATATAATTACTTTCCATGAAGCATTTCCTTATTTTGCTCAAGAATTTAATTTAAATATAGTTGGTGTTATTGAAATAGAACCTGATTCTGAACCATCAGCTAAGGAAATTGAAAATATAATTTCAACTATAAAAGAGCATAATATAAAAGCTTTATTTACTGAACCACAATACTCATCTAGAGTTGCTCAAACTATAGCAAATGAAACTGGTGCTTCAGTTTATGAATTAGACCCTATTGTAACAGGTGATTCAAATTCAAATGCTTATGATGATTATATAAATAAAATGAAAGAAAATCTTAATGTTTTAAAAGAGGCGTTAAAATGATAAAAAAATCTAACTTTAACAAAAATAATACTTGTAATAATTTTTGTTGTACAAAAATTGAAAATTTCTCTGTTACCCTTGGTAACAATCAAATACTTAAAGATGTAAATCTCCACATTCACTGTGGAGAACTTACTTCTATTATCGGTCCTAATGGTGCAGGAAAAAGTACACTTTTAAAAGCTTTACTTGGTGAAGTTAAACATACTGGAAATCTTTCTTTTATAGGACAAAATGACAATACTTATCATCAACCTATAATTGGATATGTTCCTCAATATCTAACTTTTGATAAAAGTACCCCAATTAGCGTTCTTGATTTATTTGTTTGTTGTAAAAATTCTTTACCAGCTTGGATTAAGCCAAAGAAAAAAATACGTGAAGAAGTACTAGAAAGCTTAAACAGGGTTAAGGTTCCTTATTTAATAGATAGACAATTAGGTGCATTATCTGGTGGAGAACTTCAAAGAGTATTATTAGCTCTTGCTTTAGATCCTATTCCTAATATACTTTTGCTTGATGAACCTGTATCTGGAGTAGACCAAAATGGATTAGAATTATTTTATCAAATATTATTAGATATAAAGAAAAATTATGATTTATCTATTATTTTAGTTTCTCATGATTTAGATTTAGTTTATAAATATTCTGACCGTGTAGCACTTGTAAATGGTACAGTAGTTTGCTCAGGTACCCCAAAACAAGTATTTAACAACCCTGCTACACAAAAAATATTTGGCCTATCAATTAATAATTCAAATGAAAAATCATCTAAAACAGGAGGACTTTAAAAATGTTTGATACATTATATAATGCAATTGATTTAATTTTACCTTTTCAATGGCTTTCTCACACTTTTATGAAAAATGCCTTTATTGCTATTATAATAATTACTCCATTATTTGGATTATTAAGCACTATGGTTGTAAGCAATAAAATGTCTTTCTTTGCTGATTCATTAGGACATGGAGCATTTACTGGAATAGCAGTTGGTATATTATTAGGTGGAATTGATCCTATGTGGGGTGCTACTTTATTTTCAATTTGCTTTGCAATTGCAATAACAATAATTAAAAATAAAGGAACTTCATCTACAGATACAATAATAGGTGTTTTTTCATCAACATCAATTGCATTAGGACTTGTTCTTATGAGTTTTTCAAGTAGTTTAAGTAAATTTTCTTCTTATTTAGTAGGTGATTTACTTAGTATATCTCAAAATCAAATAATTTTATTAATTTTTGTTTTTATTGCTATAATTGTACTTTGGAGCTTAATATTTAATAAACTTCTTGTTACAAGTTTAAATACATCCCTAGCTAATAGCCGTGGTATGAATACTTTATTAATTGAAATCATCTTTACTTGTACTATTGCTGTTATTGTTACAATAACTATAAGATGGGTAGGTTTATTGATTATAAATTCACTTTTAGTATTACCTGCAGCTGCATCACGTAATATTTCAAGAAATATTCGTCAATATCACTTATTTTCAATTTTAATTGCTATTTTTTCTGGAATTGTTGGATTAATAATTTCTTATTACTTAAATACAGTTACAGGAGCAACTATTGTTCTTGTTGCATCAGTTATATTCTTTATAACTTTATTTATTAGACGTAAATTTTTATAATATTTTTATGGAGGTGTATTTATATTGAATAATGATTTTAATTTTAATGATCTCCTTAAATCAAATGATTTAAAGGTTACAAAGCATCGTCTTTCCGTACTTGGAATAATAGCCCAAAGTAATTACCCATTAACTGCAGAAGAAATTTATTTAAAGCTTAAAGATAATGCTATATCCATTAATTTATCATCTATTTATAAAATACTTGATTCATTAAGCAGTAAAAATATTATATCTAAGTCCATATTAGGAGATGATAATAAAACTTCATATGAAATTACATCTTCTGAGCATATGCATCATTTAATTTGTAAACAATGTAAAGGGGTTTTCCCTTTAACAGATTGCCCACTTTGTATTTACGAAAAACATCTAAAAGAAGATATGGATTTTGATGTAACTGATCACAAGTTAGAAATATACGGTTACTGTAAAAAATGTAAAACAAAACCTAAGGATTAATCAATTTCCTTAGGCCTTTTTATTTCATTATTTATTTTTAATACTAACTTTATATATAGTTGTATGATTATATTCTTCACCAGCTTTTAATATTACATTAGAAAATCCTTTATGATTTAAACTATCTGGAAAATATTGAGTTTCAAGACATAATCCTTGTCTACTTCTATATTTAACTCCACCTTTTCCAATTTCATTTTCATTTAAAAAATTTCCTGTATAAAATTGTATCCCTGGCTTAGTTGTAAATACTTCAAGTACTCTTCCACTATTATCATCAACAACTTCTGCAGCCTTTTTTAAATTACCTGTATAATCATCTATTATCCAATTATGGTCATATCCATTTGCATTAATTAATTGATCATAATTTTTATTAATATCTCTTCCAACTTCCTTTAACTTTGTAAAATCTAACGGTGTTCCTATTATATTTCTTATTTCACCAGTTTGAATACTTTCCTTATCTGAAGCAGTTATATTTGTAGCATAAATTTTAACTTTATGATTTAATATATCTCCAGATGCATGGCCACTTAAATTAAAATATGAGTGATTCGTTAAATTTACAATAGTATCTTTATCACTTTTTGCAAAATATTTTATAATTAATTCATTTTCATTGCTTAACCTATATTCCACAACAACTTCTAAATTTCCTGGATAATTCTCCTCACCATCTTTGCTTAAATATGATAGCTTTAAATATTCTCCATCTTTATCTTTTAATATTTCAGAATCCCATACAACTCTATTAAAGCCTTTAATTCCTCCATGTAAATGATTATTACCATCATTTTTAGCTAAATCATATTTTATTCCATTTACTTCTATACAAGCTTTAGCAATTCTATTTGCATAACGTCCAATTATTGCACCAAAATATGTTGTAGTTGTTTTATAATTTTCAAAATTATCATATCCTAATACAATATCATCTTTTTTGCCATCCTTATCCTTTGTTATAAAAGATAAAATTATACCTCCAAAATTCGTTATTTCAATTTTAGAATTTTCATTTTCTAAACTGTAAATATATATAGGTTTATTGTCAATTTCCTTCTCAATATTATTCTTTAATATCCCCATTTTTTCCTCCCATTTAAGTATATTTATAAAGTTAATTATATCATTCTTTATCCTTACTATAAACATTAACACAAAGATTTAATAAGTCTTCATCTTGCAATAATTTTTCTAATTGCTTTACAATATCATTAATATTACTCAATACTTCTAAATCAAAATTAATGCTACTATTTAAAAGATTATTAATATTTTTTTCAAAATCTTTAGGAACCTTTTTGCAATTTTTTTCTATAATACTCATTAACCTTTTTTCTCCTGGATGAGGAAATTCATTTATTGCAAAAATTATATCAAAATAACTATCTAAGAAAGCTGATACCCTATTATACATATTTACTATATCATTCCTTTTTATAGCCTTATCTATTTGATTATAATATGATGAAAATCTTTCATTAAGAATAGGATAATTTTTTTTAATTATATTTTCCTTCAACTTTTTAGGATATGGAACATTATATTTTTCTTGAAGATCTTCAAACTTATTATCCTTATCATATACTATTATTGAATTTATTACATTGTTCCAAAAGCAAGTACTATATCCTACGGATGCATTACACTCTTTCACAACATATTTTAATTTTTGTTCTAACCAATAATATTCAAAATATGCTATATCCACTTGTATTGATGAATTTCTAATAATAAACTCATCAGATGGTCCCCAAAATGTATTATTTATCTCTATTAAATCTGAAAATTTTCTTGCAATACTTTCTCTTTCCTCTATTGCTATTTCCTTATCTACAATAATATCTATATCTATATCTGAAAAATTATCTTTTCTTGCACTTGCACATGATCCTGCTAATGTTATAGCTACTACTTCATCTAATCTTTTAAATTCATTAACTAGTTGATATACAATCATGTTCATTCCCATAAATTTTCACTCCTTTTTTATTTACATAATATATAAAATGCACCTATATGATTAATCATCTAGCTGCATTCTATATAATGTATTATTATATTTTTAAAAATAGTATATTATTTTATTAATATCTTAATAGATTTTTTATAAACATTTACCTTATTTCCTTCAACCTTTTCTATTATTGAGGTTCCTGCAATCTCCTCATTAACTAATACACTCCAATTATCATTATCTATAAAAACATCAATATCTTCATCATTTGCATTTATTATAACTGCAATTTTATTGCACTTGCTATCTATATTCTTTGAATCAATAATATATGCTACAACATTATTTTCTTTAAAATTTTTATCTATTTCTAAAAACTTAATATTTCTTTGTATTTCTTCATTTGTATCCATTCTAAATGCTTTATAATTTTTTCTTAATGAAATTAATCCTTTATAATATTCACATAAATCCTTATACTTAATTTTTCTATCCCAACAAATCTTGTTTACTTCATCAGGAGATTCAAAACTATTTTCAACTAAATTTCCATTTTTATCAACTTTAGTTCTTGCCATTTCTTCCCCAGCATGTATAAAACTTATTCCTTGTGAAGTTAATATTATTCCTGCTATTAATTTATTCATAGCAATCAACTCCTCTTCCCTACAATTTACTGTTGAAAGTTTAAGCTTGTCCCAAAGTGTGTAATTGTCATGAGCAGAAGCATAATTTACAGTTTGATATGGTTCATTAGCCCAAAATTCTTCTGAATAAATTATATTATTTTTATCTACACCTTCATGTGATGTTGAAGCAACTACTGCAAATTTAATTGTTTCTTCAAGCCCATCTCTTCCATTTACAAATCCAGCTTCCTCTTCATAAAATACATGTCCTTTAACTCCATCTCTACAATCATCACTAAAAGCTGCTATTTGTAATTTATCAAACTTATGTGTATTTTTCTTTAATGCTGCTAACTCCTCTTTTAAAGGACTTTTGCCACCTATCCAGCCTTCTCCATATATAATTATAGATTCATCAATTTTATTTAGTTCATTTCTAATAAGCTTCATAGTTTCAATATCATGTATTCCCATTAAATCAAATCTAAATCCATCTATGTGATATTCCTTTGCCCAATAAATAACTGAATCAATCATATATCTTCTAAACATATATCTTTCTGAAGCAGTTTCATTACCACATGCAGATGCATCACTGTATTCATTATTTTCATCTTGTCTATAATAATATCCTGGAACTGCTTTATTTAAACATGATTCTAAATTATAAGTATGATTATAAACAACATCCATTACAACTCTTATTCCAGCTTCATGCAATGCTTTAACCATTTCCTTAAACTCTTTTATTCTAACATTCCCCAAATAAGGATTAGTTGAATATGAACCTTCTGGAACATTATAATTTTTAGGATCATATCCCCAATTAAATTGAGGTTGATCTAATTTTGTTTCATCTACAGAACCATAATCAAATGCAGGTAATAAATGTATATGTGTAAATCCCATATCCTTTATATGATTTACTACCGTTTTAACATTTGTTCCTGGAATGCATGAATCTAAAATAGTTAATGCTTTAAATTTTCCTTTATATTCATCTTTTATCCCTGAGCTTTCATCAATTGATAAATCTCTTATATGCGCTTCATAAATTATTGAATCAGTTGCTGATTTTAATTTTGGCTTAATATCATTTTCCCATCCATTAGGATTTGTTATACTTAAGTCAATAATCATCCCCCTATTTCCATTAACTCCAACAGCCTTTGCATATGGATCTACAACTTCATTTATTTCACCATTTACATTAACTAAATAATTATAATAATATCCATTAAAATTACCACTTAATTCAATTTCCCAAGTTCCCTTTACCCCTTTATTCATTGTATAAATATCTGTAGGTTTACAGTTATATTCATACCCATTATTTCCATAAAGAACTAATTGAACTTCTTTTGCTGTTGGTGCCCATAATATAAACTTACAATTATCCTTAGAATAAATTACCCCCAAATTTCCATTATAACCATATTTTTTATCAAACTCATCATTAAATTTCATCTCATTACCCACTTCTTTCTTTTATCTAAATTAATCACCTAATTTTCGGAAACGTTTCCTTGTGATATATTAATTTTATACTATCTTTATATTTTTATCTACAATAAATTCTTTATTTTATATATAAAGTTATTTGCAATAAAAATTTAACTGCAAATAACTTTATCTTATTTAATCTAATATATCACTATTTTCTTAATCATTTTCACCTTTACTTGTGATATTTTTATAATCATTTTTCCATTCTCCAGTTTTATACTTTGAAAGTGATTCTCTTAGAGCATCATAGTCAAAAGTACTTTCATCTGGTTCTATATCATTAAATATAAAGTCATGTAAAACCTTTGTATTTTGTTCCTTATCCATTATAAATACCCAACCTACTTCTCCGCCATAATCCATATCATCTGATAATTCTGTAAGAGGTATGTGTATTTGCTTTGTTTCTAAGCTAGGAAATTTATAAATTGTATAAGCCATATTTAATGCATCTAATGGTTCTATATTTGTGCTTATATTATCTAACATACTATTTAAAATACCAAAATATTTTGTTGGCTTTGTCTCTCTTAGTTTTTCTGCAACTTTAAATAATACTTCCCTTTGTCTTTCTGTTCTTTCAAATTCATCACCTACGCCTTTTCTTATTCTTGCATAAGATAACGCTTGTTTTCCATTTAATAATTGTAATCCTGATTTTGTGACAGGATAATCATTACCGCCTGTAGATTCACCTATATATTTATTTAATTCGTTTAACTGATAATTCTTTACATTTACTTCAACTCCACCAATTTGATCAATTATAGCTTCAAATCCCCAGAAATTTATTATTACATACTTATCAATACTTATCTTATATGTTTCTTGTATAGTATCTCTTAATAAATCTATTCCTCCAAATGCCATTGCTGCATTTAACTTTTGTGCCCCATGACCATCAATATTAACTAAAGTATCTCTAAATAGGGATGTTAATCTTACTTCTTTATTATTATTATCCAATGTTGCAATTATAATAGAATCTGCTCTTGCTCTTTCATCTACATCTCTTCCATCTGTACCAACTAATAATACATTTGTAATTCCATTAACTTCTTTATAATTAACTTCATCATCATCCTTTTTTTTATTTTCATATTCTATTGTTTGGAATTGAATATTTTCATTTTTAGTATATATCTTATTTCTTACATATATATAATAGGCTACACATGTACCAATTACACATAATATTAATAAAGTTGAAATAGAAAAAATTATACTTCTCTTTTTTAAAGACTTTTTCTTACTCCTTTTTTCCTTATTTTTATTCACCTATTCTGCCCCCTATTATTAAACTATATTTACTTTATACATTTTACCATATTTTCCACCAACTTTGTTAAATATTTGTTATTCTGTTATTTTTTATTTTTCCTTATTTTTTAAAATATTATACTAAAATAAAATTTAAAAATTTATATATAATTCCAATGATTCAATAATCATTTATATAAAAAAAACTGTAAGAAAAATTCTTACAGTTTTAAAAAAATTAATTACTTTCTGTTGTTTTGTTGAGCTTTTCTTGCTCTTCTGCAATCAGCACATCTTACTGGTTCGTTATCGAATCCTTTTTCTTTGTAGAATGCTTGTTCACCTTCTGTGAATAAAAATTCTTTTTCGCAATCTCTGCATACGATAGTCTTATCTGCCATTATAAATTCCTCCATTTTCTTAAGATTTATCATGGTTTAATAATATATCTCTTAAAAATAAGGAGAAATTTTATTAATCTACTTTAAATCTTTTAATCGTCAAAATTTGACTTCTTATTTATTATAACATAAATATTTTTATTTTCAATACCCACAAAGTAAAATTATACATTTTAATCTTTTTTTGCTACTTTTATATTAATAATTATTATCTAAGATTACCTCTCCATCAATAAAAACTTTCTCCCATTGCTCTACATATTTTCCACTACACCATTCTGCCATTACAACTTCTTCATTTTCATTAATAGGTATCATTTCTAAAGGTTCTGCAATAATATTACCATCTTCTATTTTATAAATTGATATATATTCATTAAATTGAATTAATGCAATTTTATATAAAGGTGATATAAAAACATCTTTAAATATTCCAAGTTCATTTTTTAAATCTTTCCATGAAATATACATTAAATTATAATTGATAAACCTTTTATCCGGTAGTATATCTAAATTAACCTCTTCTCCTTCTTCATTCATATTCTTAGGTAATATCTTACTTACAAATCTCCATTTTCCTAATTCCCTCTTAATAGCTATATTGTTATAATCAATATTTTCAATATTTAATCCTTCTTTTTCTTCTATGGATAAACTATTTATTTTATTTTTTAATTCATTAATATACTTTATTTTTTCACTTTCATTAAATACTTCATTTATTTGTAATCCATTATCTATATTCACATTACTTACTGGCAATATCTTATATATTGGATAATTTCCCTTAAATTCATTTCCTATATATTCTTTTATTGCTATATAATCATTTCCAACAAAAAGTATGCTTTTATATATATTAGTAGTATTTTCATCCTTTATACTTTTCTCTTTTTTATCATTTTCATCATATAAAGAAACTTGAAATTCATCACTATTAAAACCATTGCTACTATCTTGATAAACACTTAAGTTCCATATTCCGGTCAATCTTGGAAAAATTATATTATCTTTTGCATATATATATCCTAACTTATAATTATTATATGATACCCAAAGTGTTCTATATTTTTCAATGCTATAAGTACCATCATCATTTTCTTCCCTAGGAGTTTTAAGTCCTATCATAACTCCCTCTGAAAAGTCATAATAATTATTAAATTCATCTTCTTTTTCTTCATTATCATCATTTTCAAATACAACATCATTTGAAACCCTAATTAACTTTAATAAATATACATCATATATAAAAATCATTTCATCATTTGAATTTAAAAAAAATTCACCTATTATTTTGTTGTTATCTCTTATTGATATTAAATCTACTGTTTCTCTTCCATCCATATACTTATCCATAGTTAATTTTTTTTCATAAGATAATGTATAATCGCTTTTAACAGCTCTTAATTTATAATTTATTTTTTGCTTTTTGTTATCAAATATTTTTAATTCATTATTTCCTAATTTTATTTCTTTATTTATGATATTATTAATATTTCCATTATCAATATCATCACTTAATATTTCCACTGAATTAACCTTCCAAACTCCAGTAAAATTAAAAGTATTCATTACATCCACTTTCTCTTTTTCACAACTTATAAACATTGATGTAAATATTAAACTAATTATTATAAATTTTATTTTAAACTTCATCTTATTTCCTTTCTTATACTAAAGGAATTTCAATTATTACTTTTGTTCCTTCATTTTCCTTACTAAAAATTTCAAAACTACCACCATGAAGCATAATTATTTCATCTGAAATTGATAACCCAATTCCATTTTTAGATTTACTATTTTTACCTTTATAAAATTTATCTTTAACTCTTGGTAAATCCTCTTTTTTAATACCAACTCCATTATCCTCAATTATCAATTTTAAAATATTTTCATTTCTATTTGCATTAATATTTATTCTTCCATTTTTTTCAGTAAACTTAAATGAATTATCTATAACATTATTTAATACTTGCTTCAACCTATTTTCATCAAATATTCCAACTCCAATATCCCCTTGGATATTAACAGTAAACTTTTTCCCTTCTTCAATAGCCCTTATCTTCCAGTTGTTTTCAATAAATTCAAGTAAAACTTTTATATCACATTTATTTTTATTTAAAGTTACCACTCCATTTATTAATTTAGAAAAATCTAATAATTCTTCTACCATTTGTGCTAACCGTTCACTTTCCTTTTCTATAATATTAAGACCAAGTTCAATGGTATCAGTATCACTGTAATCATACTTTAATGTTATTGCCCATCCCTTAATAGCAGTTAATGGTGTTCTTAATTCATGTGAAACCGAAGAAATAAATTCATTTTTTAACTTTTCACGCTTTTCAATTTCACTTCCCATATAATTTAATGTATTTGACAATTGAGCTATTTCAATATTATCTGTAAAATTGCTTCTTATTTCTAAATTTCCATCAGCCATTTCCTTTGCTACTCTGGTTATCTTTTTTATTGGATTTACTATATCCATAGCTACAATTAAACTCATTATTATTCCTAATACTATAACAATAAGAGATACAAATAATATTAAAATAGCAAATGAATCTAATACTTTATGTACTTCTTGTAATGAAAATATAATTCTTATAATTCCAATCATCTCATTTTCATCAATTTTTGAGTTAACCCCTTTTGAAATTACCATTACTTTTTCATTATAAGAATCTATATATCCACTCCAAACTCCTATTTCCCCATTTTTAGCTTTTATTATATCTGGAGTACTTAAAAGTTTATTATCACGTATTCCATAAGAATCCATTAATAAGTTTCCATTTGAATCTAAAACCTCTATTTGTTCTTCTTTAGCATTCCATAAAACATCAGCATTATCATATATATTTTCCATTAATTTTTTATTCGAAAAATATTTTTGATAAAAATTAATAGAAGATTCTAATTCATTAATTAACGAATTTTGAGTACTTTTATAGTAATATCCTTTAAGACATAAAATTGTAAGTATATCTAATATAGTGATAGTTGATATTATTACTATTAGAAAGTTTTTTAATAGCTTACTCCTTATACTCTTCAATTTAATCATCTCTCCATCTATATCCAAATCCCCATATTGTTTCAATAAATTTTTCATTTAATGACGAACATTCTATTTTGCTTCTTAACCTTCTTATATTAACATCAACAATTTTAGGATCACCAATATAATCTTCCCCCCAAACTAAATCCATTAATTCATCCCTAGAAAATGCTTTATTAGGATTTTCAATAAATAGCTTTATTATTGAATACTCTTTAGGTGTTAAATCTATTTCTTTATTATTTTTAAATATCCTTTTTGCATAAATATCTAATTTAAATTTGCCTTGAATTATACCTTTCTTTTCTTCATAATCACTAATTCTTCTTAATAATGCTTTTATCCTTAATAAAAGTTCCATTGGATTAAATGGCTTTATAATATAATCATCAGCTCCATATTCTAATCCCATTATTTTATCCAAATCTTGACTTTTAGCTGTAAGCATAATTATTCCAACTTTTTCATCTTCATTTCTAATAATTTTACAAACCTTAAATCCATCTATTCCTGGTAACATAACATCTAATATTATAATTGCTGGTTTTTCCTTTAAAGCTAATTTTACCCCTAACTCACCATTATCAGCCTCAATTACTTCATATCCATTTCTTTTTAAATTTATTTTTAAAAATCCTCTTATACTTTCTTCATCTTCAATTATTAGTATCTTCTTCATTACTAGTCCTCAAACTTCCAAATTAATTATTATACCTTATTTATAATTTCAAATTTATACAAATAAAATACTGGATAAATATTGTATTTACCCAGCATTTACACTCATTATTTTAATGTTCTAAATTCATAACCTAATGATTTTAAATAATCAATACTTTGTTGTAAAGATTCTGCTGTTGTTACTTTTGCATCTGTATCATGCATTAAAATAACTAATACATCATCATTTCCTGCTAAATCAGTCACTGTTTCTTTTAACCTATTAATTAACTGTTCCACAGTTCTTCCATTACTTTCAGCATCTCCATTTAATACATTCCAATCTATATAAGTATATCCATCTTGTTCAAGAACCTTATCCAAATCTCCTGTTTTCCATGACATATGCCCACCTGGAAATCTAATTACCTTTGTACTAAAGCTATCTCCCAAAACTGATTTCATAACATTTTCTGACTTTTCCATATCATTTATAAATACTGTAGTATCTGCAACTCTTCCTGGATATAATATACTATAATCATGACAATAACCATGATTTCCTATTGCATGGCCTTCTTTTACCATTTCTTTTAATAACTCTTTTTGAGTATCACTTTTTTCAACATTGCTTCCTAATACAAAAAATGTAGCTTTAATATTATTCTTTCTAAGCGTTTCTAATATTTTAGGCGTTGTTTCAACAGATGGGCCATCATCAAATGTAAGATATGCAATCTTTTTTCCATCTTCCCTTAAATAACTCCACTTATTTAGCATATTTTCTATATCTCTAGCATTATCTGCATTTATATCATTTTCATAACTAGTATATATTGCACTATCAGTTTCTTGTTCATTATCACTTTCTTTTTCATTACTTTTTTCTTCATTAATATTGCTTTTTATCTCATTATTATCTTCCTTTTGATTTTGATTAACACTTACTTCTGAAGTCCTTCCTTTATTTATATTTAAAGCAATTACCCCAATTAATATAACTATTAAAACAGATATAATACTAATAAGTATCTTTTCTACCTTAGAATTTTTTTTATTTTTTCTTTTTAACTTCCTCAACTTTAACTCCCCCTATACCTTTTACTATAATTTACACCTATATTATAATTATATATAACTGCTTTTAAGTTACAAAACAGTTACATAATATATATTTTTATTCATTTATAATTATATTTACAATAAACTTATTAAAGACTATTTTAATAAATTTTCTATAAAAAAAAATAAGATAAATAACGTTATATATTATCTACCTTATAGTTATTATTTATATATTTTCCCCAAAACTAATTTAATCCATTTTATATTTAATGATTTCACCATTAGATGCATTTATTTCATACTCATATTCTTTAAAGTTATAATAAAATTCTATTTCATACTTTCCTATTCCATCATCAAATTCATATTTAGCTTTCATAAATGAAACCTGACTTTCATCTAAGTTAGAATGTTTTAATGCTATGCTTTTTGCTTCTTCTATTGTTATTTTATTATTGCTATTTACAGTACTATTGCTTGCATTATTAGCTATAATATTATTTTGATTAGCAGCTGTACTATTATTTTGATTAGCAGCTGTACTATTATTAGGAATTAAAGTACTGCTATTATTATTTGTAACTTTCCCACAAGCCATAAAGCTTGTAGTTGCTACTATGATACTTGATATTATTAATAATTTTTTCATCTTATTATTTTCTCCTTTGTTTGTATATTATATAAAAAATTGGGGTGTCGCATTAAGAATAAATACTGCAATATATTGTGTTGATTTTTATTTTTCAAAACAATATATCATGCATAAAAATTTTAGTGCGACACCCCCATTTATTTTTTAAATAAACGGATTATAAAAACGTCCACCATTACTTATGGTTGCCATAATAGCTATTATTAATATAATACTAACTACTAAAATAGTTATGTAATCTCCTAACTTAAATGGTCTTCCATTATACCATGTACGTTTTTTATTGCTTCCAAATGCTCTTAACTCCATAGCTGAGCTTATAGCTTCTATTCTATCTAAACTAGAAAATATTAATGGCATTAATATTGAAGCTGAATTTTTAATTCTTTTTGTAAGCTTTTCCTTTTTAGACATATCAATTCCTCTAGCTTGTTGTGCAAATGATATATCTTGATAATCTCTTTGTACATCTGGTATATATCTTAATGCTATAGAAACTGAATATGCTATTTTATAACTTACTCCTATTTTATTTAATGATGCTGCAAATTCACTTGGATTAGTTGCAACCATAAATAATAATGCCATTGGTATTATAGAAAAATATTTTAATGTTATATTAAACTGATAAAATAATTGTTGTGCTGTTACTGTATATGGCCCTGCAATCTTAAATAAATCATTTCTACTTCCATATATTTGAACACCTTCATATGGTGAAAATATAAAAATAGCAATATTATTTAATAATAAAAATATTAATATAAAATATAAAACAAATGAAACTTGTTTAAATTTCACCTTTGAAATTTTAAATACAATTATACTTATAACAAACATTCCTAAAAGTACACGAGTATCATATGTAATCATAGAAGCTACTGCCCATATTATTAATGCAATTAACTTCGATGCTCCTGTTAGCTTATGAATCGGTGAATCTATATCTGAATATCCAATCATCGTACTCATATTTCCCTAACCCTCCTATCATAATCAATAAACTTTTTAACAAACATCCTAGGGTTTTCTAAGTTAGCTTTTACAGCTAATTCATATAAAGATGTTTCTTTTAAATTTGCATTAATAATTACTTCTTTATCTGTAAGTACATTAGCTGCTATATCATCAGCTAACTTTAACCCATTAGATAATACAATTGCTCTATTTGTATATTCAAGCATTAAATGCATATCATGAGTTATCATTACAATAGTTACACCTTTTTTATTTAATTCCTTTAAGAATTCCATAATTTCTGTGTAATGTTTAAAATCTTGACCAGCTGTAGGTTCATCTAAAATAATAACTTCCGGATTTAATACTAATATAGATGCAATTGTAACACGTTTCTTTTGTCCAAAACTTAAAGCAGAAATTGGCCAATTACGGAATTCATATAATCCACAAACTTTTAATGTTTCAAATACTCTATTTTTAATTTCCTCTTCTGAAACGCCCCTAACTTTAAGTCCTAAAGCTACTTCATCAAAAATCATTGTTTTTGAAATCATTTGATTTGGATTTTGCATAACAATACCTATCTTTTCTGCACGCTCTTTAATAGTATCATTAATTAAATCTCTGCCTTCAAATAATATTTGTCCTTCAGTTGGTTTATAAAAACCACATATAAGCTTAGAAATAGTAGATTTACCAGCACCATTTCTTCCTACAATACTAACCATTTCACCCTTGTTAACTTTAAAAGAAACACCATGTAAAATTTCTTTTCCACTTTCATAAGAAAACTTTACATCTTTCATTTCTAAAATAGTATTTTCAGTTTTAGCAGCATTATCTTCAGGTACACCTTCATACCACTTCTTTAAATTTTCTCTACATTTATCTATATTTAAAGTATCAATATGCTCTGGATGCATATCTGGAGTAATTGTACATCCTGCATATTTTAATGCTGTAATATATAATGGCTCACGTATTCCAGTTTCCACTAATAAGTTAGAACTTAATAATTGTTCTGGTGTTATATCTGCAGCTATTTTTCCTTCATTTACAACTATTATTCTATCAACTGAGCAATGTAATACATCTTCTAATCTATGCTCTATAATTAAAATAGTTTTCTTTGTCTTCTTTTGAATATCATCAATTAATTCAATTGCACTTTTTCCTGTTGCAGGATCTAAGCTTGCAAGTGGTTCATCAAATAATAAAATATCTACATTACCAACCATTACACCTGCTAATGTAACACGTTGTTTTTGTCCCCCTGATAAACTATATGGTGCAGAATTTAAATGAGTATCTATTCCCACTATTTCTGAAACTATTTTAACTTTTTCTTTCATTTCTTCTTGAGATACACAATCATTTTCTAATTTAAAAGCTATATCTTCTCCAACTGTTAATCCTATAAACTGTCCATCTGGGTCTTGAAGTACAGTACCTACTGAATTTGATAATTCAAATATACTCATTTCTTTAGTTTCTTTTCCTTTAACCTTTAAACTTCCTGAAATTTCTCCTTCATTAGAAAAAGGTACTAACCCATTTATACAATTAGAAAGAGTGCTTTTACCTGACCCTGATGGTCCTACTATAAGCACCTTTTCTCCTTCATATATAGTTAAATTTATATTTTTTAATGTTGGCTTTGCTTGAGCTCTGTATTGAAAAGAAAAATCCACGAACTCAATTACAGGTTTTTTCATAGCAAATCTCCTCGTTTTTATGTATAGTGAAATCTATTAATTATTATTTAATTCTATAATATACAACATCTTATAATTTATTTATTAAAATTTCATTCATAACAAAATTAAGTAATAATCTACATTAAAGATAATACTATATTTTTAATCATATGTATATTCTGAAACAACTTTTATTTTAAATACTATTAAAAATACCAGAGACATAAATACTCCGGTATTTTTAATAAATATTATTCTCTATCTAAGCTTCCCTTCTTAACTCTAGTCTTAGAATAAGTATATAATAATATAGTACCTAATACTCCAACTGTAATTGCATTTGAAGTTCCAGCTACAGCACCTTGTAAATAAACCTTATTTGCTGGTTCTGCATATATAACTATATCTAATGTAGGTGCTATTAAAAGCCACGCTATTGCATTTGCTACAACTTGGTAAATATTAAATATTATCATTTCTTTTTTACCAAAGTTACCTTCATTAACTTTTAATTTATTCCATGATAAACCTATAATAAGGCCTACAACAGCTGATGCAATAACCCAGCTAAACCATGGTGATCCAAAAAATACTAAGTCTTTTAATAAATGTCCTATAAACCCAATAGCAACACCTGCAATTGGTCCATATAAAACTGCCATCAATGCTAAAAATGCATAACATGTTTCAATATTAGTATTTGGTATTCCTGATGGTATAGATCCAAAACGACCTAATATCATAAATACTGCCGCACCAATACCTATAGCTACAATTGTTTTAATTGATAGCTTATTCCCCATATTGTGTTTCCTCCTCCTAAATATACTATATGATATTTAAAATTTTATTCATAAACTACTCTTGGAGCTTTTCTTATAGAAATTATCCAATTAGTTCCTGTCTGTATATTATATGCTTTTGAGAAAGAACCTTGATTTATAGCAACTGCTAAATTATCTAATGAATTAACATATACTAAAGTTTCTCCAACATGAACATCTGCAAATGATTTTGCATATATCATTATATTTCTGTATACTTCTCTTGTATCATTTTTTATTGAAACTTCTACTCTATCGCCATAACTTATTCCTAAACTAACAAATAATTCTCTGCCTATATTAGTCCAAAGGCTTCCAAATCTAACATCTAAAACATCAATTGTTCCAGTTACTATATCATTTTCTTTAGTTGATTCAACTACTGGTAATTCAACTATTTCTTCAACTGGAATTTCTGGTCCTACTTGTTCAAAACTAATAACTCCTGAAGCAAGTCTTGCTCCTGTATAAGCATATATATCTCTTCCATGGAATGTATATGATGCACCTGAATTAGGTAATCTATTTATAGTTTCATCTATTTCTCTTGCCTCTACAATTCCACACATACGCTTAATATGAGTTAATGTTCCATTATCCGGTGTTATTATATATTGTCCAGTTGAAGTTTTAACTCCTATACTTTTTCTATGTGAACCAACACCTGGATCTACTACAGAAACAAATACACTTTCTTTTGGCCAATAAACTACTGTTTGTATTAACCTGTATGATGCTTCCCAAATATTATATTGTGGTATTTCATGAGTTAAATCAAATAACTGTAATGTCTTATCTACAGAATATGCAACTCCATACATAGCACTAACTGCCCCATCTGCAATACCAAAATCTGATTGAAATACTAAAGCATTTTTCATAAATATAAGCCTCCAAAAATTTTGTCGAATTTAATTACAACTTTAGTATAAACACGAACTTTATTTAAGTCAACTTTTTTTTTGTTCGTTTTTATACGAATATTATTCTTTTTTATTCTTTCAAGCAATACTTATTAATTATACTTTTTTATTAATTTATAGTCAATATTTTTATCTCTTATCTAGTTAACTCTTCTCAGGAAAATATTTCATGTAAATATAAAAAATTTTCTTATTTTAAAGTTTTATTTAAGTAATAATACAATTCAAGCTTATAAAATAATTTTATTATTTAATATAAAAACTCAGTAGTTAATAAAATGAACAACTCCATTTCTCCTTGACATAGATTGTTCAAAACCACTGAGTTTTTATTTTATATATTTATATTTTATTAATTAATAACATGTGTCCCTTCACCAATATTACTTGTATAAAATGATGGTTTAATTTTTGTAACATCTTCATATGCACATGATACTTTTTCTTTAAATTCATCTATCTTAGAATTATTTACTAAAGCAATTGCACATCCTCCAAAACCAGCACCTGTCATTCTAGCACCTATGCACCCTTCAATTTTTAATGCTTCATGAACTAAAGTATCAAGATGCAGTCCTGTAACTTCATAATCATTTTCAAGAGACATATGTGATGCTGTTAAAAGCTTTCCAAAACCTAATATATCATTATTCTTAAGCATTTCCATGCTCTTTTTAACTCTTTCATTTTCAGTAATTACATGTTTTGCTCTTTTTTTTATTGTTTCATCAGTAATAAAGTTTTCCACCTCTTCTAAAGTTGCTTGGCATAAGTTTTCTAACTTTTCTTCTTTATTATTATTTATAATTTCAAGTGCTTTTTCACACTCAGCTCTTCTTTCATTATATTTTGAATCTGCAAGTTCTCTTCTTTTATTTGTACTCATTATTACTAAACTATATTCTCCTAAATTTAATGGAGCATATTCATAATAAAGTGATGCACAATCTAAAAGTATTGCCTTATCCTTCTTTCCTATTGCAACTGCAAATTGATCCATTATTCCACAATTAACACCAACAAATTCATTTTCTACCCTTTGACAAAGCTTAGCTATTTCAACTCTATCAATTTGTTCTGGATTCTCTAAATACAATATAATATATGCCATTAACACTTCTAATGCTGCTGAAGATGAAAGTCCAGCTCCATCTGGAATATTACTATATAAAACAATATCCATACCTTGTACTTCACAACCTAAATCCTTAAGTGCTTTAATAACTCCTTTAGGATAATTACCCCAATCATCTTCTTTCTTATATTTTAATTCCTCATCTAAATTTATTACAACTTCACCTGCAACATTTTTAGATCTCATTCTTATCTTACTATCATCTCTCAATGCTATTGCAGCAAAAATACCCACAGTAAGTGCACCTGGAAATACAAATCCACCATTATAATCTATATGCTCTCCAATTAAATTAACTCTTCCCGGAGATAAAAAAGTTTTTATTTCTCTATTATCTTCACCATATTCATTTTTAAATAACTTTATCATTTCTTCTCTATTCATATCAATCTACCCCTTTTTTTAGTTTGTAGTTTTGGTTCAAATTCAGCTTAGGCTGAATTTAGCAAGTTTCAAGTGACAAGTTTCAAGTGGCAAGTTATGGTTGAAATTCCGTAGGGAATTTCTTAAAAATATATTCTCAGAAACTCCCTAAGGAGTTTCATCCTTAACTACTAACTACTCACTAGTTTATAGTTTCGGTATAAATTCAGCTTAGGCTGAATTTACAAAAATATATTAACTTGTCACTTGTCACTTATCACTTGCCACTATATTACTTTATTTAAGAACTTATTAAATCCTTCTTGTCCTTTTTCATTTCTTTTAAATACCCCGGCATCTTCTAATACCCTTGAAAATATAATTCCAACTTCTTTTTTTATTAATTCTTTTGCTTCTAAGTAATTTAATGATAAGTTTTCACTTAACATTTTTTCTATCCATGGAATGTGCTTATTAATTTCTTCATTATTTTGTGCCTTTTCCCTGTTGTATGATATTTCACCACATAAAATATTTGCTATAATATCTAGTTCTTTTTCTAATCTACCTGGTAAAACAGCTAGTCCCATAACTTCAATTAATCCTATATTTTCTTTCTTTATATGATGAAGTTCCTTATGTGGATGGAATATTCCATCTGGATGCTCTTCTGAAGCTCTATTATTTCTTAAAACAATATCTATTTCAAAAGCTTCATCTTTTCTTCTTGCTATTGGTGTAACTGTATTATGAGGAGTATCTCCTGTAAATGCTAATATTTCATTTTCTTCATCTGAATATTTTTTCCATGCTTCAAACATATCCATAGTAGCATTTATAACTTCATTTTTATCCTTTCCCTTTATCCTCACTACTGACATAGGCCATTTAACAATTCCAATTTCAAGATTTTTATACTTACTACTTTCGTAATATTTTTCAACCTTAGCTTTTTCCATTGGAAATTCATGTCTTCCACCTTGATAATGATCATGTGTTAATATAGATCCCCCAACTATTGGTAAATCAGCATTTGAACCTATAAAGTAATGTGGTAAAACTTCTGTAAACTCAACTAATCTTTCAATTGAATTTTTAGTTAATTTCATTTGTTCATGTTCTCCACTAAAAACAATACAATGTTCGTTATAATAAACATATGGAGAATACTGAAGGAACCAGTCCTTGTTTCCTAAAGTCATAGGTATGATTCTATGATTTTGTCTTGCTGGATGATTTACCCTTCCTGCATACCCTACATTTTCTTTACAAAGTAAACATTTTGGATAAGTTAATTGTTTCATTAATTTTGCCTTAGCAATTTCTTTTGGATCTTTTTCAGGTTTAGATAAATTAATTGTTATTTCCAAATCACCATATTCAGTTTGTACTGGCCACCAAAGATTTTTAGCTATTCTTTGTGTCATAATATAATTAGATGATTTGCTTAAATCATAAAACCAACTTGTTGCTTTTTCTTTAGATTCATTTTCATATTTATTGTAAAATTCCTTTACAATTTCACTTTCCCTAGGCATTAATAATCCCATAATTCTTGCATCAAACAAATCCCTATATGTTGTTGTGTTTTCTTCTATCAATCCTGCCTCAACTGCATAATCTAAAATATTATTTAATATTTTTACTGGTGTTTCTTCAGATACTTCTTCTACTTCTCCTTCAAATGGTGATTCAAGCTTTAATAAATCAATTAATGCATTTCTAGTTGGAATTACATCCCACTTAGAAATCATATTCTTTTTTAAAGCAAATTTTAAAAGTCTTTCAATTTCATATCCAATATTATTCATAATCTCACCCATTTCTATCTATTTTATTACCATATAATTAATTAATTTTCATCCCATTAAATAGCTCTTGTATAACTAATGTTGATGCACCAACTACAGCTGCATCTCTTCCTAGCATACTTTTAATTATTTTTACATTTTCACTTGAAAGTTTCATTCCTCTATTTTTTACAATTTCATTTAATGTTTCAATTGCATAAAATGTATTTTCAAAAATTTCACCAACTACTACTATTGCTGTAGGATTTAATATATTTATTAAATTAGTAATTGCTATTCCTATATATCTTGAACTTTCTTTTATTATTGAAATTGCAAGTTCATCTTCTAGCTTAGCAGCATAACATATATCATCTATAGTTAAATCATTAATATCTTCTTTAATATCCTTTAATATACTATTAGCACCTTGTTTAATAAGTTTTATAGTTTTTTTAGTAATATTGTTATTAGATGATACTGTTTCTAAACATCCATAATTCCCACAATTACACTTTTCTCCATCGCCATCTACAACTATATGTCCTATTTCTCCAGCACTAAAATCAACTCCATAATAAGGCTTGTTGTTTATAATGATTCCAGCACCTATACCATTAGATATATTTAATGTTACAAAATTTCCTATATTCTTAGTAATTCCAAACCAGCTTTCACCTAAAGCCATTGCTCTAACATCATTATCAACATAAACATTTAAATTTAATTCATTTTCTAATGCCTTTTTAATATCTTTGTCCTTCCAATCATAATATGGCGAATATATTGAGATTCCTGTTTTGGCGTTTACTATTCCATGTAATGCAACCCCTGCACCCAATATTTTTTCTTTATTAATATTACTTTCTTTTATAACTTCATTAATTAAATTAACTAACTTTTTAAAAACAAAATCATAATCATATCTTTCTTCACTTATTTCAATAGATTTTTTTAATATAATGTGAGCTGAAAGATTAGTTATGACTACATCAATTACTCCTACTCCTATGCCTACTCCTATTACATATCTAGCATTAGGATTTAATTCTAATATTATTGGAGGCCTTCCTCCACTTGATTCTCCTATTTTACATTCAACTAAATATCCATCTTCAATTAATATTTTAGTTATATTAGTAACACTTGCTGGAGTTAATCCTGTTATTTTTGCTACATCTGCACGAGATAAACTTCCATTATCCCTAATTATCTTAAGAACTGCTGAAACATTCATTTGCTTCATAAGTTCAAAACTACCTTTTACTACTTTATTCATTGCACCACTTCTTTATTAATTATTTTAATAAAGTCTCCAAAAAAATTTTTCCTTTTTATTTAAGACCTATGAAATTGTTTTCTTAATTAAATTTTATCACATCTTTCTAATTTGTCAATATAAATATATCTTTTATTTACTTTAGTGTAAAGAAAAACCTTAGCCTATCCTTACACTAAAATCAAATTTTTCATTTAATATTTAAAAACTGCAAATGATTTTTTATCTAACTTTACTTTATTTATTTTTTCAATTTCACCTGTAATTAAGTTAGTTCCCTTACAATTTAAATTTAATTCTATTGCTTCATCTTTATCACTATTATTAAATAAAACTAATATATTTGTATCCTTTAATACTCTTTTAAATGCTAATAAATCATTTTTACAATATATTTCTTCAAAATCACCATAAATAAGTTCCTTATTTGCTTTTCTTAATTTAATCATCATTTTATAAAAATTTAATAAATCCTTATTTTGATTTTCTTCATCCCAAATCATACACTTTCTATTATCTGGATCATCTTCTCCATCTAATCCAATCTCATCTCCATAATAAATATATGGAACTCCTATATATAAAAACTGGTATGCAATTGCTAATTTTATTTTATTAATATTTCCTTCACATTCATTATAAATTCTTTTTGTATCATGACTTCCAATTAAGTTCCACATTTGTCTTATAATACTATCCATATATAAAACTCTATTTTCAGCCATTATATCTAAGAATTCTCTTGCATTAATTATATTCTTACCAAAGAAATCTATAATTGCATTTTTAAATGGATAATTCATAATTCCATCTAATTGATCACCTTTTAAAAATGAATTTGCTTCATGCATTATTTCTCCAATTATAATAGTATTTTTATTTGCCTTTTTTATTCTTTTTCTAAATGCTCTCCAAAACTCATGACCAACTTCATCACAAACATCAAGGCGCCATCCATCAATTCCAATTTCTTTAATCCAATATTCTCCAACACTAAGTAAGTACTCTTTAACTTCTTCATTATTAGTATTTAGCTTAGGCATATTTTCACATCCATTTGCAAAAGTATAATACTTATCTTTTGCTTGACTTACAGGCCATGAATCTATAAAGTACCACTCCTTATATTTTGATTGTTGTTGATTTTTAATTAAATCCTTAAAAGCAAAAAAATCTGAACCTGAATGATTAAACACAGCATCAAATATTATTTTAATGCCATTATTATGCGCTTTTTCAACTAATTCTCTTGCTTCATTTATAGTTCCAAATTGAGGATCTATATCAAAATAATCTTTTGTATTATATTTATGATTAGTTGTTGATTTAAAAACTGGAGTAAGATAAATCAAATTCACACCTAACTCTTTTAAATATGATAGTTTTTCTATTACTCCCCTTAAATCTCCTCCATACATACTTTTTGTATTAACTTTTCCTTTTCCCCAGGAAAGTGTTCCTTCTGTATTTTTGCTATTGTCTCCATTACAAAATCTATCAGGAAATATTTGATATATAATTGATTCTTGAAGCCATTTTTCTTCTTCGTATAAATCCTCTTCTGCTATATATGGAAATTGAAAGGAATTCATATCATTATATTTAAAATTCTTATTAACAAAGCCTCTTTCATTATATTCAAAGCTTTCATCATTATTATCAATAAACTCAAAATAATACCTATATCTATTTCTAAATACTGAAACTTCTACTTGATAATATGTAAATAACTCTGTTTCAGCTACTATTACCATTTCTTTTTTCCTATAAGAATTTTCCCAATCATACCTATCTTTATAATGAATATAACATTTTTTTATATCATTTCTTGCAACTCTTACTCTTACTATTAATGTATCCTTATCTTTTCCATAAGCATATGGCGTATCTAATACATGAAATACTGCATATTTATTCATATAATCACCTCATTTATTATTAAACATTTACACAAATAATTATAATTTAAAATTTTGGATTAATTTGTATATTTGTAATATAATATTTATATATTTAATGTATTTTATTTTTATTGGGGGATTTTTTTATGTATGAAAGTTTTATTTCCGATTTAAGTATATTTAGTAATGAATTTTCATCTTTTATAGATACTAATGATAGACCAGCTATACTTTATAAAATTCAACAAAAGCATATTGGAGAATTAGAAGATAATTTAAATTTTGAAGATAAAAAAATAGATTTATATATTTGGAATGCTATTTTTTCAAGAGAAATTATAAGGCATGGTATTTCAAAAAAGTATTTGCATACTCTTTATAATAAATATTATGAAAAAATACCTATGCTAAATGACTTAAAGTCATTACAAGCCTTAGAATTAGAAATGGCTCAAACTTATTTAGAATTTTTAATTAGTGATGTTGAAGTTAAGGACAACTTTATAGTAAACAAGCTTCTTCAACATTTACACATGAATATAGAATGCTTTATGTCACTTGAAAAAATATCTAGTCACTTAGGGATAACTCCAGAATATGCCTCAGCTTGTTTTAAAAAACACATGGGTATCTCATTGATGAAATATTCAAAAAAAATCAAAATTGATAGAGCTAAAGTATTATTGCTTACCACAAATAAAAGTTTACTTGATATTTCAATTTCACTTGGTTTTTATGATCAAAGTCATTTTTCTAGAACCTTTAAATCATTTGAAGGAATTACACCTTCTCAATTTAGAAATACAAACTATATTTAAATTTAATAAAATCAAGTACGGGGCTGATGCACTAAAACTTTTATACACAATATATTGTAGTATTTATTCTTAATGCGACATCCCCCCTCCTATATCAAGATTATATATAATTTGTTACATAATTATTTTCCTTAAATTCAATTAACTTTCACCACCAAACTTTCTTTGTAATTTTTATATATATATTGAAAAAAGAGAGCCTAATAAGCTCTCTTTATAACCTTTAAAAATCTATAATATTATTTTCTTTTTATGCAATTACTAAATAATTTAGCTATAAAAATTAAATTGCTTTTAAATAAATAATACTTCCTTCAATATTTCCTCGTAATTTGCTTATATCTACTCCTAAGTTCATTAATGAACCCCCTAAGAATACTTCTTGAGTTCTTATATTTTTATAAATAGCATCTTCCCTTAAACCCCTTAACTTTAATCTTTTAAAATTAGATATATTACATAAGTCTATACCTTTTAAAACAAGTACAACTTCTAATTTATCCTTAGATATTACTTCAATACACTCAGCTACTTTATTTTCTGAAAAGTCATTTATCACATATAACCTTTTTCCATTAACTTTACCTTTACTTTCGTCCTTTTCAGTATTTATAAATACTTTATTACTCTCTCTAACAGCTATCCCCATAATTAATCTCTCCCTATATTATAAATTTTCTTAATTTCTATGTTAACGTTACCAATAGCATATAACATTTTAAGTAATATATCAACCTCTTTAATAAAAATTGTTTAATTTTCATAATAATGTACAATTTTTTTATATTTGTTTCAAAATAAATAAAAGGGCTGTCGAACTAAAGCTTTTATACACAATATATTGTAGTATTTATTCTTAATGCGACATCCCCTTGTTATTTTCTTACTTTCTTGCTCTTTCAACCTTAAGCTTCTTCCCTTTAATAGTTGAATTTTTAAGTGCTTCTATTACTTTATTTCCTTTTCCATTTAAAATATCTACATAAGAAACATTATCTTGAACATCTATTATTCCAATATCCTCTCCAGTAATTCCTTCTATTCTCGAAATTGCACCTACAAAGTCTACAGCTCTTAACTTTTTCTTTTTTCCACCATTAAAATATAGCTTAGTTATATTCCTATTTATATCTTTAGATTTTTCCTTTTTTACTTTTGGTTTTGATTTTAAAAATTGTATTGCTTCATTTCTTTTATCCTTACTTACTTCAAAAATTTCATTTTCAACAGTAATTTCAAAACCTATGTATTCTTCTATCATATCCAAAAGTCTATCTTCATATTGATTAACAAAAGAAATAGCCTTTCCCCTTGCTCCAGCTCTTCCAGTTCTTCCTATTCTATGTACATAAGCTTCTTTTTCAACTGGTAAATCATAATTAATTACATGAGTAATTCCTTCTACATCAATTCCTCTTGCTGCAACATCTGTAGAAACTAACATTTTAAAATTACCTCTTTTAAATTTCTCCATAACTTCAATCCTATCTTTTTGAAGCATTCCACCATGAATTTTACTTACTGAATATCCCTTTTTATTTAAATTTTCAAAAACCTTATCAACATTTTCTTTAGTCTTACAAAAAATCACTGATGTTTCTGGCACTTCATTTATTAAAAGCTTATTTAAATTATCTAATTTATAAAATTCTTCAAATTTATATAATTCATGAGTTATATTATCTGTTATTAATTTTTGAGCTTTAATTTCAATATTAATAGGATTATTCATATACATTTTACATAATCCTAATATTTCTTCCGGAATCGTTGCAGAAAATAACATTGTTTCTCTTTTTTTATTTAATTTATTAATTATATCCCTAACTTGGTCTATAAATCCCATATTAAGCATTTCATCAGCTTCATCTATTACTAAATATCTTATATTTGAAATATCTAATGTTCCTCTGTCAATATGATCAAAAACTCTTCCTGGAGTTCCTGCTACAATATGAGTCTTTTGTTTTAATTCTCTTGTTTGCTCTGAAAATGGTTGCTTACCAAATACTGCAACAGCTCTTATTCTCTTAAATCTACCTATGTTAGTTAATTCTTCCTTAACTTGAATAGCTAACTCTCTTGTTGGCGTTAAAACTAAAACTTGAGGTTTACTTTCTTCCCAAATTACTTTTTCACATAATGGAATTCCAAATGCTGCAGTTTTCCCACTTCCAGTTTGTGATTTAACTATAATGTCTTTACCATTTAACACTTCAGGTATTACCTTACTTTGCACATCAGATGGATGTTTATAACCTATACCATCTAATGCTTTAATTATTTCATCACATAAATTATATTTTTTAAATGTATTGTTCAATATATTTCCCTCATTTTTGATTTATTTATTATATTTCATTTAATTAGTATAACCTATATTAACAACAAGTAAATAACTTTTGATTTAATTACATCAAAAATAGCAAATAGCTTAACAAATTATTAATTATAATTTGCCTATAACTATTTGCCATTTTCAATTATTTTAAAAATTCTTCAATATTTAATTGTTTTTTAAATTCTTCTAATCCAATTCTATCTATGTAATTCCCTAGTCTTTCTCTACCTTGACCATTTTCTGCATAAATGTCAATTACTCTTTCAACAACATCAAAAATTTTATCATCTGGAATATTCATAGCAATTCTATCACCTAATCTAGGAATAACTCCTCCTCTTCCTCCAAGGTAAAGAATCCATCCTTTTGGACCTCCAATTAATCCAATATCTCTAGTATGACTATCAGCACAGCTATTTGGACATCCACTTACTCCAATTTTTAATTTATTAGGAAGGTTTCTTCCATGGAATGCTCCATCTAATTTAGCTCCTATTGCAACTGAATCTTGTAATCCTCTTTTACAGAAAGTTGTTCCTGGACATATCTTTACACTTCTTACACATAACCCTATAGCTGCTCCTGGCTTCATTCCTAAATCTAACCATGCATTATCTATATCTTCTTCCTTTATTCCAACTATTGCAATTCTTTGAGCACCTGTAACCTTTACGGCAGAAGCATTATATTTTTCCGCAACATCTGCTATATCTCTAAGCTGTTTTGGCGTTATTAATCCTCCTATTAAATGTGGTGCTATTGCATATGTTTCCATATCCCTTTGTATTACAGCTCCCTTATCTAATAAATCTTTCATAGATAAAAACTCCTTTCAAGTCTAAAAAACTAAAATTTAAAATTCATATATTTCACTTATGTATTATATACAATTTTTATTAGAAAGTAAAAAACTATCTTATTATTATAGACAGTTTTTTATTTCTATTTTCTATCATTTCATTTAATATATATTTTAACTTTTTAATATTAATTTCAAATACATTTTCCTTAATTTCAATTTTAATATTTTCTTTTTCATTTTCAATTGAATTAATAATACTTCTAAATTCAATTATATTTAATGCTTTAACTTCTTTTCTTCCATATCCAATATCATATTTATGTGTATTAGCATCATCTTTATTTTCAAATAAATTAATAATTCCACTTCTATCATATGCTAATTTATAATTTCCATTAACATTTAATTCATCACTTTCAATTGCATAAATAACTTTTCCATAAAACTTCATCATAGTAAATAAAATCATTAATTCATATTGATTTTTTTCTAGAAAATTTTCTTTTCCAACTTTATTAAAATGTATATTTAACAAATCATATGGTACCATAACCATAGTACATTTTCCTTCATCTATAGAAAATTGATAAATACCATTAAATACCCCATATTTAATAGCTTCTATTATTTCTTCACCTTTTAATACCCTTATATATTCAACTTCATCTTTAATTAATCTAAAATGATTTACAAAATCTTGGGCAAATTCTCTTTCTGAAAAAAACCATATTGTTGGTAATTTTTTATGATTCAAAGCACATAATGGCTTAGCAGTATTATTTTTAATTTCTTCTAATGAAGATTTTTTTGAAGCTATAGTATAAACTTCTTTTAATTCTAAAAACTCATTTAAAGCTTCTTCATATTTATTTCTAAACTTAACTACATCTTCCCTTGGAGTTTTTGAAAGTTCCTGTAATATATCTTGATACCTTTTTGTTGTGCTCATATTCATTTTTTCCCCTTTTCCCCTCATTAAATGTTTACATAACAATTATATACTTTTTTTAATAATTTATCAAATTGATAAGTTATTTTTAAACTTTTGTTTTTAAATCTTTATGTTTCCATTATTATTGGAATTATAGTTGGCCTTCTTTTAGTTTTTTCATAAATATAATTTTCTGTAGCTTTTTTCATATTGCTTTTTAATACATACCATTCAATAACCCCTAACTCTAAACACCTTTCAACTTCTATAATTGATATTTCTTTAACTTTATTAATTAATTCTTCTGATTCTTTAACATATACAAATCCCCTTGTAATAACATCAGGTCCTGATACAATAATTAAAGCTTCCCTATCAATTGCTACAACTATAGTCAACATTCCATCTTGAGCTAAATGCCTTCTATCCCTTAAAACAATATTACCAACATCTCCAACACCTAAACCATCAACAAATACAGCTCCTGTTTTAACCTTTCCTCCCTTTTTACACCCCTCATTTGTAAGTTCTAATATATTTCCAGTTTCTAAAATAAATATATTATTTTTATCCATTCCTAACTTTTCAGCTAAATCACCATGATGTTTTAAATGCCTATATTCCCCATGTATAGGCATAAAATATTTAGGATGAACTAAAGTATGTATTAACTTTAATTCCTCTTGATATGCATGACCAGAAACGTGAACAGCTTCTAAATCCTCATATACTACATCTGCCCCCTTTCTAAATAATTCATTTATAACTCTAGAAATTAATCTATCATTTCCTGGAATTGGTGATGCAGAAATAATAAAAGTATCATTTGGTTCTATAAGTATTTTTCTATGATTAGAAAATGCTATTCTTGCCAATGAAGCCATAGGTTCTCCTTGACTACCAGTTGTAATTAATGTTATTTGATTATTTTCGTAATTTTTTAAATCATCAATAATTAAAATTTCAGAATCTGGTATATGAAGATACCCCAACTCAATAGCAACTTTTGATATATTTTCCATACTTCTTCCATTAAAAACAATTTTTCTATTATTTTTTATTGATGCGTCAACTATTTGCTGCATTCTATGTATATTAGACGCAAAAGTAGCAACAATAACTCTTCCCTTAGCTTTACTAATTATTTTTTCTAATGTATATCCTATACTCCTTTCTGATAATGAATGCCCCTTTCTTTCCACATTGGTACTATCAGCCATAAGCAAAGTAACACCTTCTTTACCTAAGTTAGATATTCTTTGCAAGTCCATTGTTTCTCCATCAATTGGAGTATAATCTATCTTAAAATCACCAGTATGAAGTATTATTCCAACTGGAGTAAATAAAGCTAAACTACAAGAATCAGCTATGCTATGAGTATTTCTAATAAATTCAACCTTAAACTTATTAAACTTAATAATATCCCCTACTTCAACATTATTTAACTTTACACTATTTAATAATTTATGCTCTTTTAATTTTGTTTTTACAATACCTATTGTCAATTTTGTCCCATAAACAGGTACATTTATTTCTTTTAACACATAAGGTAATGCCCCTATATGATCTTCATGCCCATGCGTTAAAAATATTCCTTTTACTTTTTTTATATTATTTTTTAAATACCATATATCAGGTATTATTAAATCTACTCCATACATTTCTTCATCTGGAAATGAAATTCCGCAATCTATAACTATAATTTCATCATCACATTCAAAAGCTGTAATATTTTTCCCTATTTCACCTAACCCACCAAGTGGAATTATTTTTACTTTTTCCTCACTCATTAAAACATTTCCTTTCATTGTTTTATCAACTTCCTTATATTTATTATTCCTTTGCAATTTATTAGTTATTCCTAATATTTCTTAATGGTTACTATTTTAACAATCAAGAATTTAATATTTTCATGAAAGGCTCTTCTTTAGTGAATTTTTGATACTAAAACAATTATACTATCTACAATTCTTTTATTTAATTGTTTTATGTCCTAATACCTGGCTAATGGCTGTGGACACTAAAAATTTATACATATCCCAATTTAGTTTAAAATAAATTTTTATAAAAAATTAATGACAAAGGTCATTTCATTTAAGCTTATTATGCTTAATATTCGAAATTTCCTTTGTCATTTTAATTTATTAATTTAGTCATTATAAAATAAGCTTTCTGAAGCATATTCTGCATCACAAGTTACATCTATTCCAAGCTTTCTAAATGTCTGTTCATCACTTGTTGGAAGTATAGTAACTGAATGAGCTTGAGCTCCTTTAAGCATTGCTAACTTATCCATAGCAACTTGTGCTGTTGGATTAGTTGCTGCTGAAATACTTAATGCAATTAATACTTCTTCACAATTTAAAGATACTTTTTTATTTCCTAATGTTTTAGATTTTAAATCTAAAATTGGTTGTAAGATAACTGGAGATATTAAATGTATATCATCAGCTATATTAGCTAAATATTTTATTGAATTTAATAAAGCTGCTGCTGATGCATCTAATAATTGTGATCCTTTACCTGTAACAATAACTCCATCTTCTAATTCCATGGCAACTGCTGTGCAAATTTCAGCATTTTCTTCTTTTAACTTAGCTGCACGTTCTCTTGCTGGAAGAACAACTTTTCTATCTTCTTCCTTTAAGTTAACTTGTTCCATTATTAGCTTTGCATGCTCAAATGTTTCCTTATCTACATAACCTTTTTTATATTCACATCCAGTTTTAAAATATCTTCTTATTATTTCTTGTCTTGAAGCTTCCTTAACTACTTCATCATCAACTATACCAAATCCAACTCTATTAACTCCCATATCTGTTGGTGATTTATAAACTGATTCTTTTCCAGTAATTTTTTCTATTATTCTCTTAAGTACTGGGAATGTTTCTAAATCTCTGTTATAGTTAACAGCAGTTTCTCCATATGCTTCTAAATGGAAGTAATCTATCATGTTAACATCTTTTAAATCAACTGTTGCTGCTTCATAAGCTATGTTTAATGGATGTTTTAATGGAACATTCCATACTGGGAATGTTTCAAACTTAGAATATCCTGCAACATTTCCTCTCTTATTTTCATGATATAATTGACTTAAGCATGTAGCAAGCTTACCACTTCCTGGTCCTGGTGCAGTAACAACTACTATTGGTTTGCTTGTTTCGATATATGGATTTTGTCCATATCCTTCTTCACTAACTATAGTATCAACATCTGTTGGATATCCCTTAGTAGCTCTATGCTTATAAACTTTTATTCCACGTCTTTCTAACTTGTTTATGAAAACAGTAGCTGAAGGTTGATCATTATATCTAGTTATTACAACCGAATTAACTTCTAAATCATAACTTCTTAAATCGTCTATTAATCTTAAAACATCCATGTCATAAGTAATTCCGAAATCACCTCTAATTTTGTTTCTTTCGATATCACCTGCATATACTGCTATAACAACTTCTGCTTTATCTCTTAATTTGTGTAATAATTTTATTTTTGCATTTTCATCAAATCCTGGTAAAACTCTTTTTGCATGTAAATCAAATAAAAGTTTTCCTCCAAATTCTAAGTATAACTTATCATAGTTATTTACTCTTTCTAATATGTACTTTGATTGCTCTTCTAAATACTTTTCATGATCAAATCCTATTTTCATATGTCCACTCCTAATTTTATAGTTTTTTTTTAACATAAAGAGATTTATATTACTAAATCTATTTATGTTAAATTGCAACTATTTAATAAAAATTTAATTATTTTTATTAATTAGGCACAAAATATATAATATTATTACATAAAATTTTCATAAAGTAAACTATAAAATACGAAATTTAATTTATTCAGAATATTTATAATTCGTCAAATAAAATATACTTTTTGAAAGTTCCTCATTACTGTTCATTTATTATCTTATTTTAATTGTAATTAATTTAATCTATATACTTCTATAAAATATATTATTTACCTATGCTTATGAATGTGTTATATCAAAATGTTGTTAACAACATTTTGATATAACACATTCATATACTTATTAAACACTATATTTTAATCATTACTTGTTTTAATTTTATATCTACTATAACTAATATTATTTATATATTTATCTGTAACACTTAATACATTATAAATTTCAAATTTCAAACTATAAAAAATTTACTTCTTAATATATATCTTATAATAAAATGACTTGGCAGAATTGACCAAGTCATTTTAATAATATAAAAATTTATTAAACACTATCTTCTTCTATTTTGAAACATTTCCCGCCACGTTAAGTACATCCCATGTTCTTGAAAATGGTGGAGCATAACAAAGATCTAACATTCCTAATTGTTCTGTTGTCATCTTTGCATAAATACATGCAGCTAAAACATTACATCTTTGAACTGCATCTTTATATCCAGCTACTTGCCCACCTAAAATAACCCTAGTATGTGCATCATAAATAAGTTTAACATAAATTCTTTCTCTTCCAGGATAATAGCTAGTTTGATTCATATCTGTTATAAATTTAGTTTTGTAATTAAATCCTAAATTTAAAACTTCCTTTTCTGAAAGACCAGTTCTAGCTGCTTCCATATCCATAACTTTAATACAACTTGATGCCATAGAACCTTGGAAAGAATTATTTTGTCCAGCTAAATTTTCCCCAACTATTCTTCCAAGCTTATTAGCCCCAGTTGCAAGTGGTACATATATTTCCCTATCAGTAATTAAACTATTTATAGTTGCACAGTCACCAGCTGCATATACATCTTCAACTGATGTTCTTCCATACTTATCAACTACAATTGCACCATTTCTAATCATTTTTATTTCATCACAATTTAAGAAATCAGTATTTGGTTTTACACCAGTTGCAAGTATAACTATATCAGCTTCAATTTCTCTTTTATTTGTTTTCACCTTAGAAACTTTTCCATCACCTATAAGTTCAATTACTGTTTCTGATAATAAAAGATTAACACCATTTTCTCTTAATTCTTCTTCTAAAAGATCAGTTATATCCTTATCAAATACCTCTTGAAGAACTCTATCTTGAAGTTGAATAACAGTAACTTCCTTACCTCTATGTTTTGCTGCTTCAGCAGCTTCAAGACCTATAAAACCAGCACCTATAATAGCAATTTTTTTATTTTCTTCCTTTGACATTAATTCTCTTAATTTATTCCCATCATCCATTGATTTTAATGTAACTACATTTTCTAAATCAATATTTTTAATTGGTGGAATTATTGCTCTTGCTCCACTAGCAATCATTAACTTATCATAACTTTCTTCTAACACTTCATTTGTATTAAGATTTTTTACTGTTACCTTTTTGTTAGAAAAATCTACATTTGTTACTTCATGTTTTGTATGTATTTCTACTCCTGCTTCTCTAAATGCTTCTGGAGTTCTTGCTATCATTTCATTTGAATCATCAAAGAATCCTCCAACATAATATGGTAGTCCACAAGCACCAAAAGAAACTATATCACCTTTTTCATATACTACAACATCGTCATTTGGTGAAAGTCTTTTAAATTTAGCAGCTGCACTCATTCCTGCTGCTATACCACCAATGATTATAACTTTCATCTTAAACACCATCCTCTTCTGTAATTGAATTATCAATTATTTATACTTTATTACTTTTGTTATGTTTATATAAAAATAAACCATTTTTTAAATAATATTTATTTTTATTATAAATGAAATTTCAAAAAAATAATAATATAAATTTATATCTTTAAATAAATTTATTTTTTTATATACTAAAAAATATATTAATTATTTTAATTCTTGATTTAATATTTTCTAAATTACTAAAATTAATATTCCCTACAAAAATTTAGTTTTATTTTAATATTTCTTTTGATATCTTTTGTAACTCTTCATATGATATACCAATCTTATTTTTAAATATTTCATTATCTATTCTTGAAACAACAACTTTATCTGGTTTTATTTTATCAATTATACTTTTTAATTTATTAACCTACTCTTCATTATCGTTATATCCCTTTATAATAGTAATTTCAAATATAATATGTTCATTATACTGATTTTTATATAATTATACCATTTTATATTCTTTTTATAACTTTATAATCATAAAATACTTATGTAATAATAAGTAGAGAGGTTTAAAATGTTTTATAATAATTCTTTATTTCCATTACTTTTATCAACTATAGCAGGTTTATCTACACTTGTAGGTGCTATAATAATATTTTTTACCCAAAGTAAAAATGAAAAATTTTTAACCTTTGCTTTAGGTTTTTCAGCTGGAGTAATGATTGCTGTGTCTTTTATGGATTTATTTCCTACCGCTGAAAGTTCTATATCAAAATATCATGGAAATACACCGGGTATATTATGGTCAATTTTTTTCATGCTAATTGGTGCAATAATAGCATATTTAATAGACCTTTTAATTCCTGAAAGCACACCAAATCATGATATTAAATATGATAATAACTTTGATATTTTTAGAGTTGGTTTAGTTTCAACAATTGCTTTGATGATACATAACTTTCCTGAAGGTATAGCAACATTTGTTTCAAGTTATCAAGATACTTCCCTTGGCATTACAGTTACTATAGCTATTGCACTTCATAACATTCCAGAAGGTATAGCTATTGCAATGCCAATATATTTTGCTACCAAAAGCAGATATAAGGCCATAAAATATGCCTTCTTATCTGGTATGGCTGAACCCCTTGGTGCATTAATTGCATTTTTATGTTTAAAGCCTTTCATTAATGACCTTATATTAGGAATTATTTTTGCTGTTGTTTGTGGAATAATGCTATATATATCACTTGCTGAACTTATTCCATCTTCTCAAAAATATGGATATTCAAAAATTGCATTAATATCTACATTTTTAGGATTTTGCATGATGCCCTTAACTCATATTTTTACATCAATTTAATCTTATCTTGAATAACTTTAATTTTTTTTATTAAAATAATAATATAAAATTAATTTTGGAGGATTGTATGATTTTTTTAAGCTCAATTGCATTAATAGGAATTGTATATACCTTAATTGAAATTGCATATGATTTTTTAAATGATATTACAATTTCCTAAAAAAACTGCCATCTAAATTAATCTAATAAATAGATTAATTTAGATGGCATAATTATTATAAATTAAATACTTTTAATACATCTTGTGAATTTTTAGTTGTTTTTAAATTTTCTATTGCTTCAACATCACCTAATGCTTGAGCTATATTTGATAATATTTCTAAATGCTCCTCTCCCTTTGTTGCAATAACAATTAATAAATATATTCCATATAAATATCACTAATTACTTAATGACAAATTTGAATATAAAATATAAAATATAAAATAGCAATCTCACAATACAACTGTAAGATTGCTGCTTTACATTACTCATCTAAACACTTATAAATTGCCTTAGCTACCCCATCATTATTATTAGTATCTGTAATATATTTAGCTATTTCTTTAATTTCTGGAATTGCATTTTCCATAGCATAAGAATTTTCAAATTCAATAAACATTGAATAATCATTAAAACTATCCCCAAGAACAATTACTTCATTTTTATCTATTCCCATTTTTTTAATTACTTTAGCTAATATTAATCCCTTTTGAGCTTCAATATCACTTATTTCAATATCATTAGAAAAAGTTGATGCAACTGCTAAATCTGATGTGTTTTCTTTAATTTTATTCTTTAATTCTGCTATTAATTTTTCATCATTATCAAAAGTAATAATTTTTAAAATTTCTATATCTGTTTCTATAATTTCAAAAATATCATCTAAAAATTTCATTCCTCTTTCTGCATGAAATTTATTAACAAACTCAATTACTTCTTCTTCATTCATCTTTGGATTAAACAATTTAAATCTTTCTATAACAGCTTTTTTATCACTTTCTTTATTAGTCATATATGCTCCATTAGTTGTCATTAATTGAATACATAATCCTGCTTCATTTAATATATCAAATACTATTTTTACACTTTGTTTATTCATATAGACATTTTCAATTACATTACCATTTATATCTCTATATTCTGCACCATTACTTAATATACATTCACATTTTAAATTGCATTCTTCTAAATATGGCTTTACTGTATCATAATCTCTTCCTGTTACGATTGTAAAATGCCTTCCCATTTCTTGTGCTTTTCTTATAGCTTTTAAATTTTCTTCAGATATCATATGATCATCATTTAATAAAGTTCCATCCATATCACTTGCTATTAATTTTATCATATTTTATTCGCCTACTCCTTATCTTTAATGTTATTTTATATTATTTATTATACCAAACTTTATTATATAAGATATAAATAATAAAGTTAAATTTATTAAGTAACATAAAAAATGGACCACATATTATAAATAAAATGCAATCCATTTTCTTAATTAATTACTAAAGTTCTTCACCATTAGTTTCTATTACTTTTTTATACCAATAGAAACTCTTCTTTTTACTTCTATTTAAAGTACCATTTCCTTCATTATCTTTATCGACATAAATAAATCCATATCTCTTTTTCATTTCTCCAGTTGATGCCGATACTAAATCTATACATCCCCATGGAGTATATCCTATTAAATCAACTCCATCTGCAATTGCTTCTTTCATTGCTTTAACATGTTCACTTAAATACTCAATTCTATAATCATCATTTATAGTTCCATCTTCTTCCGGAGTATCTATAGCACCTAATCCATTTTCAACTATGAATAATGGCTTTTGATATCTATCATATAATTGATTTGACGTTATTCTTAATCCAAGTGGATCAATTTGCCATCCCCATTCTGATGCCTTTAAATATGGATTCTTTACAGTTTTAAAGGCATTCCCTGAAGTTTTTCCATTAATTATTTCTGGATCAACACTTGCACATCTACTTGAATAATAACTAAATCCAATAAAGTCTACAGTATTACTCTTTAATATTTCTTCATCCTTTTCACCAAATACAAGCTCAATTCCATTTTCTCTTAAGAATCTCTTTGCATAACCAGGATATTCTCCTCTTGATTGAACATCTATAAAGAATAAATTTTCCCTTTCCTTATCCATAGCTTTTTGCACATCTTCTGGATTGCAACTATATGCATAAGTTGCTCCAGCAGCAAGCATACATCCTATCATAGCTCCTGGAATTATTTCATGTGCCATTTTAGTTGCTAATGCACTTGCTATAAGTTCATGATGAGCTGATTGATACTTAATTTGAAGTTCATTATCCCCTTCTTCAAATCTAACACCAGCCCCCATAAATGGTAGGTGTAATATCATATTAATTTCATTAAATGTCATCCAATACTTAACTTTATCCTTATATCTTGTGAAGATAGCCTTACAATAATTTAAATAGAAATCTACAAATTTACGATTTTTCCACCCACCAAACTTTTCGATAATTCCAATTGGAGTATCAAAATGGCATATTGTAACTACTGGTTCTATTCCATGTTTAATCATTTCATCAAACATTTCATCATAAAATTTTAATCCATCTTCATTTGGAATTTCTTCATCTCCTTGAGGGAATATTCTTGACCAAGCAATTGATATTCTTAAACATTTAAATCCCATCTCTGCAAATAATGCTATATCCTCTCTAAATCTATGATAAAAATCTATAGACTCATGTGATGGATAATACTCTCCTTCAATAGGTCTTAAAATATCAATTTTACCTTCCATAACTTTTCTTCTATTTTCTCCAGCTGGACAAAGATCAACAGTTGTTAATCCTTTTCCCCCTTCTTTGTATCCACCTTCACATTGGTTTGCAGCTAAAGCTCCTCCCCACAGAAAATCTTTTGGAAATTTATTAAAATTATTATTCATAACTATCTCCTCTTTTATTTACTAAAGTATTGTAATCAATGTTTCTCCTGTATTAACTGATTTAATGTCCTTTGGTACTATTTCTAAATATTCCATAGTATTTGTGATAATAACAGGTGTAATTAATTCATAACCTTCATTTTTTATAGCATTCATATCAAATTCAACTAAAGTATCTCCAACTTTAACCTTATCTCCATCTTTAACATGTGCAGTAAAATGCTTACCATCTAATTGAACTGTATCCATACCAATATGAATCAAAATTTCAGCTCCATCTTCTGATTTTAATCCAATTGCATGCTTTGTTTTAAATATCATTTGAACTGTACCGTTTATTGGTGATACTACCTTTCCTTCTGTTGGATTAATAGCAATACCCTTCCCCATCATTTCTGATGCAAATGTTTCATCCTTAACTTCATTTAAAGGAACTATATTTCCTTTTAATGGGCTAGCAATAGTAATTTTATTCATTAATGGTGCTTTATCTACTGAAACTTCTCCTAAAGATTCATCTTCTATTTGATCATCTTCATTTGCATGATCTTCAAATCCAATTATCCAAGTTAAAGCAAATGCAGATACAAATGCTATAGCGCAACCAATTAATGCATGAACAATATTCATTGGATTTTCCCCTATAAATATAGCAATAGATGCTAATCCTGGTGCTCCTGATGAATAACGAACAACTCCCATAAGTCCAATATATAATCCAGCTAAAGCTCCTCCTGAACAAACAGCTATAAGAGGTTTTTTAAGCTTCATTGTAACACCATACATCGCTGGTTCTGTAATTCCAAGCAATGCAGTAAGTCCTGCTGATCCTGCTAATTGTTTTAAATCTCTATTTTTAGTTTTTAAAGAAACACATAAAACTGCGCCACCTTGAGCTATATTAGATACAAGCATGCCTGGTCCTAAAACATTTTCTGATCCCTTTAATGCTAAATCATTAAATGATAATGGGAAAAATGCATAATGCATACCAACTAAAACAAGCAATGGAGATACTCCACCAATTATCATTGGTATTGACCAAGGTGCAACATTATTTATAGATGTTACAATATCAGCTAAACCTTCGCCTAAAACTGATCCTATAGGCCCTAAAGCTATTAAAGCTAATGGCCCCATAACCAATATAGTAATTAAAGGTTTTGAGAAAAATTTAATTGGTTTTGGTGATATTTTATCTGCAAAATTTTCAACATATGCCATTACCCAAACAACTAGTATAATCGGAATAACTGAAGATGTATAACTTACTAACTTAACAGGTAATCCAAATAAAGTTACAGCTTCTTTTGCATTTACTAAAGCTGTCCAGTTCGGATGAATCATTATTCCTCCCATTAACATACCCATAAATGGATTACACTTAAATTTAACTGCCGCAGTATATCCAAGTGCTACTGGGAATAAGAAGAATATTGCATCTGCCATAAAGCTTAATATATAGTAAGTTTGACTTTCTTTAGACATTAATCCAAAAGTAGTTAATAATACTAAAACAGCCTTTAACATTCCAGCTGCCGTAAGTGGTGGTAATATTGGAGTAAAAGTACCTGAAATTATATCAAATATCTTATCCAATCCTTTCTTATCACCATCATTTTTAGAACTAGAACTTTGGAAATTACCAATCTTTAATAACTCCTTATATACACTAGCAACATCACTACCTATAATTATTTGATATTGGGCTCCTTTATCTACAACACCCATAACACCTTTTGTTTTCTTTATTGCTTCTGTATTCGCTTTTGATAAATCTTTAAGATTAAATCTTAATCTTGTTGCACAATGTGTTAAATTCGATATATTTTCTTGTCCACCGATATTTTTTAATATTTCTTTTGCTAAATTTTCATAATTCATAGCTTAATTCCTCGCTTTCAATATTTTAATTTTCTAAAATTTAAAATTTTGAAGAATTAAGGTTTTGCCTAGCCTAACCTAGTAACAATCCTATGAAACTTCTAAGGTTATATTAATTTTCCTAATCATCACCTCCACAATTTAATTATCAGCTAATAAAAAATTATATAAAAAACCTAAACTAACTTTTAAAATTAAAACTACAGATATGATTACTTCTAGCATTCTACTTCAAATAAAATGATAAATACCTTAATAAATTATTCTAATGAATTATCATATCTACTGCTTAATTTTAATTATTAATTTAGGTTTTGCCTGATCTAATCAGTAACAATCCTAATGGAAAGTATTAAAATTATATTTAATTTTAACAATTTTCATGTACTACTCTAGCTGTATGTATTATTAAATATAACATTTCTTCTTTAGTTAATTGAGTACAATATTTTTGCTTTATAAATCCCTCAATTCTTTTTACACACTCATAAGAATTTGGATACTTAAGTTTTATCATGTCAAATAAATCATTATCATTATCTTCATAATATCTTCCACTAGATAGTCTTTGAGTAAAGAATTTTAAATGAGTAATAAATCTGTAATAATTAATCGATTCTTCATCAAATTCAATATTAAAATGATACTTTACCACCTTTAATATTTCTTCAATTAATTTAATCATATCTACTATTTCTGGCATTTCTTGATCAAGTTCACCATTTAAAATATGCATTGCTATTGATGCTGCTTCATCTTCTGGTAACTCAAAATTTAAATTCTCCTCAATAATCTTTAATGCATGGATTCCAATTTCAAATTCAACTTTATGAAGTCTCTTAATATCCCAAAGCATTGCATTCTTTATTTCTAAGTTTTTTTCTGCTCTACTAATTGCAAAACTAATATGATCTGTAAGTGTTAAATAAATATTTTCATTTAACTTTGTACCCAACTTATTTTCTGCATATTTTATTATATTTTCTGCAACTTCTAAATACTTTGCTGGAATATCATTCACTAAAGTAAGCAACTTTTCATTTATACTTTTATTTTCTAAGACGAATATTTTTTCTATTTTACTCTCATCAATCTCATCGCCTTTTTTCTTTTGGAAAGCTATACCCCTTCCCATAACAACTGCTTCTTCACTATTTTCACTTATAATTGTCACAACATTGTTATTTAATACTTTATTTATGATCATATCAGTATAATCTCCTCATTTTTATATTCACTAATTTAAGATATTAAACTTAATTAAAGTTATACAAAAAACCTAAATCAATATCAAATAATACATATAATCATCATATAAAAATAATTAATATACATATATTTGGTATCAATTTAGGTTTTGCCTGCTTACTCAGTAACAATCCCAAAATGGACTCCACTATTAACTTATTTTAATTTTATCAACAAATGTAAACATTGTCAATATATTTTTAATTTAATTCTACTGTTAAATTTGAATCATTATCTGAGTCATCTTTTTCATTGATAATAAACTCAACTATATTTTTACCATATGGTAAACAAAATTGTATAAATGGCCCTATTGCTAACATTGAAATAATTGTCCCTATTCCAACCTTTCCACCAAGAATAAATCCAACAATTAAAAATGTTGCATCAAATGCTATTCTAACCCATCTATATTGAAAATTTAATTTATCTTTTATTATAAATGGAATAATGTCATTAGGAGCTACTCCTATATCACTTTCAGACATTATAGAAAATCCTGCTGAAATTATAAAACATCCTGCTAAAACTATTAACATCTTTATTAAAATATTAGCAGATTCAATTGGAAAATAAGATACTAACTTAACATTTAAATCAATTATAGGTCCTACTCCAACAACACATATTAATGTTCCAATTTTTATACGCTTCATATCAGTTAATAATATTATTATAAATAATGCTATTAATATTATCATATTTGCTACACCAGGTGTAACTTCTGTACTTCCTGAAATCATTTGTACTATTGAAAATTCTTTTAATCCCGTTTTATTTAGAACCGTTGCCAATCCTTGAGTAAAAACAGTAAATGGATCAGATCCTATGCTTGTCTGCAAAAATACTGCAACTCCAAATTGAATTATACTCATTCCAATAAAGAATAATACTAATCTTTTTACTAATCTACTTACTTCTTTCAATTTTTTCACCCTTTACTATTATTTTTCTTCAACTAAGTGTTCTGACTATATTATTTTATTTAAGTGTGCAATTATTATTTTATATAACACTCCCTATTTTGTCAAAACCTTACTTTAATTTAATAATAAATAATAAAGTAAGATATTTCTCTACTTAGTAATATCAATTTCATAGTTTTAAATTTTAAAATTCATAAATATTTCTCCCCTTATCACTTCAAAAACTTCATATTTTTCTACACATTAAAAAACCCCATTTAATCTTATACTTTAATATAAATGGGATTATTGCTTTACTTATTTAGAATATATAATTTAAAACTTCAAAGTTTAGTCTACTACAGCAGGATTTTTACTTTATTTTTACCTTATTTATTTAAAATACATTCATCCATATATTCTTTAATATACTCTTTTGAATAATATATATTATCTTTTAAATTAATAAAATTATTATCTTTTATTGATTCACTATTATCTAATACTCTTACCCTTATAGTCGCCCATACTCTCTCTCCTATATTTAACTCCCTAATATTCCATATTATCTTTTTAGCAATATTGCTAATTTCTCCTTTTGAAATTTCTATTTCTTTTATAGCCTTTCCATCCACAATCACATCCATAATTTCAATATCTTTTGCTTTGTCTGGCCCATTATTAATAATACTTATTTCATATTCTGTTATTTCACCAATTTTTGCTTGGTTATTATAACTTGACTTTGTAACACTTAAATTGCAAATCCTTGCATCAATTTTAATCATTCCTATTGCAGCCTCTTCATAATAATTTCCTTCTCTTTTTTCCATACTTTTTGAAATTGAATGAGAATATCCTGTAATATATAAATTTAAATTATTATCTATAGCCATTGCTAATGCAAAATCACTTATATTCTTTCTTAAAAACTTTCCAACTAATAATGATTTTCTTTTTTCTTTACTTGGATCTATTTTTATAAAAAAAGAATTATATCCATCTTTAACCCAACCATTATCATAACCTTCTACAGGAAAATCTGTAGATGTTGTAAATCCACATATATATGCATATCCATTAGAATCTATCTTTATATCTGAACATACATCACTTCCATTCCCCCCTAAATATGTTCCATATATCAGACCATTATCTCCACATAATTTTGTATCAAGCTTAATAAAAAATCCTGACCCTTCTATTGCATAAATATTTTTTTGAAATGCATTTTCACTTATAGGAAAATCTTCTCTTGAATTAGTTGTTCCTGTTATATATACATTTTCTTCTAAATCAACAGCAATTCCATATCCTGCTTCTTCACCATTCCCACATAATAATGAAGAATATAATACTCCCTCTTCTCCATCTTTTTCTAAATCAAATTTAGTTATAAAAGCACTACTTAGCCCCCCTGTAACTTTAGTTTTATATGAATTTTCTGTTACAGGAAAATCTGAAGATTGAGTAATACCAGTAATATAAACGTAATTATTTTGATCTATTGCTAAAGCTGAAAAATTAGTAGAATCATTTCCTCCAAAGTATGTTCCATATAATAATGCTTCTTTTCCTTTTTTAGATATATCTAATTTTAATAAAAACCCAACATCTACAGATTCGCAATTAAATTTCTTATATCCATTTTCAGTTATAGGAAATCCTAAACTTGAATTTGTTAAGCCACATACATATACATTTTTATTTTTATCTATAGCTACTGAATAAGCATAATCATATAAGTTTCCCCCTAAATATGTTCCATAAATAAAACTATTTAAACCAACTTTAGAAGTATCTATCTTAATTAAAAAACCAGTACTATTTCCACCTGGATAATTAGATGCATATGATTTTTCTGTTATTGGAAATTCATACTCTGAATTTGTTGAACCTACTATATATGCATTTTCTTCATCATCTACAGCAATTCCTACTCCTTCATCATTTTTTTCTCCACCTATATATGCTGCATATTTCAAAGCAGATTGTCCTTTTTTACTGCTATCTATTTTTACTAAAAATGCACTATAGTCCTTAGCCTCTAAAATATTTTTATGTGGCTTTTTATTCGGATACTTTTGGACCCCTATTTCTCCAGTAATATAAATACACTTATTTTCATCTACAGCTATTGAATTTCCTCTATCAACTACAAAAGTATAATTAAACTTTTCAAATACTATTGGTAATGTAATTTTTAAATTTTTTTCATTTTCATAGTTTTGTATACAAAACTTTACCTTGCCTTCTTCATTTATTTCAAAGTTTCCTGTTACTTCACAACTGCAATCTTCCTGAGTTACCCTTGGATTTAATATTTTTAATATATTTTCTTTAATATTAATATTTATATTTCCTTCTTCATCTAAATATATATTATTGGCACCTTGAAAATTTAATAATATTTTATCTAAGCTTTTCTTGGAGCTTACTTGAAACTCCCACTTTATTGTCCCTTCACTTTCATAATATAATATATCTATTCCTTTATATATTTCTTTATAAAGTAATTTTTCATATAATGGTATGGAACATTTCCAATTCAAACTATTTTCTCCCTTAAAATAATTCAATCTACAGTTGAATTCATTTTTTCCTATTATTTGAGGAGACTTATTTCCATTTTCAAAACTTACCCTTAAAATATTTATTCCATATTTACTATATTTTTTATCTTCTTCATTTAATATTAAGCTATTTTCTAGTTCTTTTAACTCTTGTATTTTTTCATTACTCCTAAAGGATAATATTATTTCATTATCATTAAAAAATGTTGTACATTCCTTTTTATTTAATGCAAACTGTACCTTTTCATCATGTTGCCCAATATTTTTTTCAAATATTAATGGCAAACTATTTAATACATTTGATATTTTTATATTGTTCATTATCCCTCAATTCCTTTACTAATAAATTTGCTATATATTAAACTTATGTATATTAATTTTTATTTATCACCATATTGCCTTATATATATTTTTAAAGATTGTAAAAGGTTATTAAGATAAAAAAATTATAATATTAACTTTTTATATTGTGCAAATATTAGCATGCTTTGTATTTCTTAATGTTTCATAGTTAGTTGATTTTATATATATTATTCTGTTATATCAAAATGTTGTTGGTTATACCTTAATATATTAACAACATTTTGATATAACAGAATCATATACTAATAAAACTATTCTTATATACCTTCCTATTCCTAACTTAATTTAATTACATTTCACAAACATTTTATAAAAATTAAATTCCATAAAAAAAGATTACCATTACGATAATCTCTCTTTTCATTAATTACTTCTTATATTCAATAGGGGCTCCACCAGTAGTTAATTACTATTGATTACAACATACTACTCTTGTTGACTATCGTCAAGTACTATCCATCTCCCACTTATAGAAGATGGGATAATTTCTCACATTAAAGTTAAATCCTCTTCTCCTCCTTCACCATTATCCCTGCTTCTTACAAATACAGTTTTATTATCTTCTTCCTTTTCAACAATAATAATCATATAACGAACTCTTTCATCTATAGCTTCTCTTATTTTATATCCTATCTTTTCAGTACGCGAATCTATTTCAACTCTTATACCTGCTTCCTCTAAATTTATCTTAATTTTCTCAGCATAATTTTCAAACTTATCAGAAATAAGCAAATTTTTAACTTTAACTGGAGCAAGCCATGTTGGGAATTTATCAGCAAAATGTTCAATTAATATTCCAATAAATCTTTCAATACTTCCAAATATAACTCTATGAATAACTATTAGTCTATGTTTTTCACCATCACTTCCAATATACTCTTATACTCTAATTCAAATCTTTGAAACAATTGAAAATCTATCTGAATAGTTCCACATTGCCATGTTCTTCCTAAACTATCTTCAAGATGAAAATCTATTTTAGGCCAATAAAATGCTCCATTGCCTTCATTTATTTAATTTCTGATTTTATTTGATCAGGTAACATAAATATATGATCATCATCTTGGTTAAATGCTCTTACTCTCATAAGTCCATGCAATACACCTTAAAACTCATGTCTATGAACTCTTCCAAGTTCACCAACTATCATAGGTAAATCTCTATACTAATGTGTTTCTGTTTTATAAATTTAAATATTCTTTTAAAATACCCTTGTTATCAAATGCCACACCATAAACTCTTTGAAGCATCTTATTTTTTCACTTCCGTTTTCTTCCTACTTAAGTATTCTTTAAAACTTAATTAATATTACCACTTTTGTATTTTTTTATAAACTTATTATCCATCACCATATTCTTTATTATACATAATTTTGAAATTTATATTAGGATACTTTTTAATAAATTGACTAATTACATAATAACAACTTGGACACGGCTCCCATTTACTATATAAAACTAACTCACCTTCACTTGGTATCTTTCCTAAATCTATAAGATTATTTATTTCTTCAATTATCTTTTTTTCACTATCATTAACTCTATTATATCCAATTCCCAATTTCCCAACTTTATTAACCTTACAACTTTCAAACTTCTCTTCTCCTGGTGGTATTAATAAACAACTATTTTTAATATCATTTTTTCCACTAACAGCCCTAAATTCTCTTCCATTAAATATTGCAATTGCTATATTAACAGAATCCTGAATTGTACTGCTTTGATTTATTTTAAAAATACCATTTTCCTCTTCTTTTATAAGATACCTATCCATATTTTTAATTAATCTCCTCATTCTTGGAATATAACTATTTATATGCTGATGATATTCAACACTTCCCTTTTGCGCCATTACATAATCAAAACTTATTTTTTTTGGCATTTCAATAAATACACTTTTTATTTGATTAAACTCATCATATTCCTCATAAATATTTTTATTATTAAAAAGAATCATTTTTTTTAGCAACTCTATATCCTTTGAATAAATATAATCCTTATTAATTTCTCTTTCTAATTCTTCTAATCTAAATTTCCCTTCTTTATTAATTTTTTTTGATATATATTGTTTAGTTTTTTCTATTATTTTTAATATATGCTCAACATCATCTTGAGCACTTGGAGTTCTATCATATTCAACTCTATTAATATTAAGTACTTTTATGTTGCTTATTTTTTCACATAAAATTTTATGTTCTTCTTCAAATATCATAATATTATTTATGTACATTATAAAATCATTAACATCATTCACCTTATAAGTAATAATTTTTTCATTAATCACTTTATAAATTTCATTAAATAATTTATCAGTTATATTAAAATTTTTTACAAAAAACTCTTTAAAGTCCTCATAATCTGATATTTTAATATTATACCCTTCTTTGTTTAAAGCCTTATTTAAATCTCTAATATCACAAATTTTAACTCTTTTATTTTTATTATTTTTTACTTTCATATTTTCCTCTAATTTGATACCATTTTCATATTTTCTATATCATATAATAATTACATTACTGTATTATACTATTATATAATATAAATTCATCAATTTTTCTTATGTAAATTTACAAATTTCAACTTTTTAATAGAGTAAATATATATTTTTTTACTTATAATACATAGTATTAAAAGCTAATTATTTTTGTTCCTATTAATATAATTAAAAAATAAAATATAAAAAATAAGTCGATATAAATATTTTTTATTATCTATATCGACTTATTTTTTTAATATAATTTATACACTTTAAACTAAATTATATTTTAAAATATTTAATTTTTTATTATTTTAATATAAAATACACAGCAGAATATGGTTTCATATCAACTGATATCAACCTTTTTTTGTGACTTGAAATAATTGAATTTGCATCATTTTTATTTCCGCCTTCATAATATTTAATATATTCTTCAATTAAAATTCTGTAATTTGTTTTTCCATCTCCACCATATTCATTTATGCTACTATCCATAAGAACTTCCAAAGTATTATATTCCATTGGAATTTCATATCCTTCATGATATTCATCAGAAAAATTAAATATTGCAATAATATTTTCATTTTCCCCCATTCTTTCAAATGTATATATACATTTTTCCTCTTGATGACAATCAATCCAATTAAATCCCTCATGTTTATAATCATCTTTAAATAATGCTGGATGATTGATATAAACTAAATTTAAATCTCTCATAAATCTATGAAATTTATTATGCATTGGATATTCTAAGATATTCCAATCTTGTTCTCTCTTTTCATCCCACTCTCTAAATTGTGCAATTTCATTTCCCATGAAATTAAGTTTTTTCCCTGGATGAGCATACATATACATATAAAGTGCTCTTGCTTGCTTAAATTTTTCTTCATATGAATTACCATACATTTTTTGAATTATAGTTGCTTTTCCATGAACAACTTCATCATGTGATAATGGCATTAAAAATTTTTCACTATAAAAATACATCATAGAAAAAGTCAATTTATGATATTCTCTTCTTCTATCATAAGGATGTATTTTAAAATACTCTAAAGTATCATTCATCCATCCCATGTCCCATTTATAATCAAATCCAAGTCCACCCTCTTCAACAGAAGCTGTAACTTTAGGATAAGCTGTTGAATCTTCCGCAGCTAAAATTATACTTGGATGCATATCCTTTAATCCTTTATTCATCCCTTTAATAAATTCTACTGCTTCTTTATTTTCACCTCTATCAGAATTTCCTTGCCAATAAATTATATTGCTTAATGCATCAACTCTTAATCCATCAAAATGATATTCTTCTATCCAATAATTTGCTGCAGATTGTAAAAAACTCCTTACTTCACCCTTTGAATGCATAAAGTTTTTACTTCCCCATTGACTAATAGCAACATCTTCATGTGGATATTCATATAATGGAGTCCCATCATAATTTGCCAATGCAAATCCATCTACAGCAAAATGTACTGGAACAAAATCCATTATTACCCCAATATTATTTTTATGACATTTATCAATAAAGCATTTTAAATCTGTTGCAGTTCCATATCTAGATGTAGGACTAAAAAATCCCGTATTTTGATATCCCCATGATTCATCACATGGATGTTCACTTAATGGCATAACTTCTATATAATTATATCCATATTCTTTTACATATGGGATTAACATATCTGCTAATTCACTGTAATTATACCAACTATTATCTTCTTTTTTTCTCCATGATCCTAAATGTACTTCATAAATATTTAAAGGTTTTTCTTTGCAATCACTTCTACTATTAATCCATTCCTCATCATTAAATGTATATTCATTTAAATCTCTAATAATAGATGCTGTATTTGGTCTTAATTCCATACCAAATCCATATGGATCACAATGATCAACACATTGCCCATCATTACTATAAATCCTATACTTATATAGCATTCCTGACCTTAAATTGGAAACTCTACATTCAAAGAACTTATTATCTTCTAACCTATACATTTCTGTTCCTGACCAGTTATTAAATTCCCCTATTAGTTCTACCCTTGAAGCATGTGGTGCATATGTTCTAAACACTACCTGATCATTTTCTATATGTGCTCCCATATATTTATATGCATCAAAAATTTCACCTGCATAAAATCCATATATATCCATAGTATAATCTCCTTTTACTGCTTTTAATGTAATAAAATTATTAACCATTTATTATTTTACAATATTTGTAAGATAAAAACTATATTATTTTTATATAAATTTTATATTTTTAATTAAATTTTAGGATGTTTATAGTGTATTAATTTACTATATATGCTTGTGTTATATGAAATTATTGTTGACAACATTTTAATATAACACAATCGTAAGTAATAAAACTACATTAATATTCCCTCACTACTTCAAAACCATAAATTTCACTTTTCAATTAAAATATAATAAAATCTTTAACTTATTTAAAACAAAATTAATCACAAATAAACCATTATCAAATTTGAAATTTCAAATTTCAATAACAGTTTTTTTAATTTATCATTTTATTTTAATCAATTTATTTCAATATAAAACAAAGCTTTAAAGATTTCTTTAAACAATTTACTAAATTAAATACAAAGAGCCTTTTCCTTTATTTTATTCCAAGATAAATAAGTATTAATTTCAGCCTTTACATTAATATTAA
>UQFE01000005.1 GCA_900540255.1 uncultured Clostridium sp. | reverse complement strand
ACTAACTACTAACTAAAAACTATAAACTATAAAAGTGGTTTCTGAAAATATATTTGTTAAGTTCAGCTTAAGCTGAATTTATACCTAAACTTGAAACTTGTCACTTGAAGTTCCAAACTAATTAAAAGAAGGTGAGTAGTTAAGAAAAAATGAGCTAAGGCTGAATTTTAAAAGGGAAATTTAAGAAACTCCGAAAGTAGTTTTATCCATAACTACAAACTATAAACTACTAACTCAAAACTAATTAAAAGGAGGTGAGTTTATGGGAGATTGTTTATTTTGTAAAATAATTGCAGGTGAAATTCCTTCAAAGAAAATATATGAAGATGATAAAGTATTAGCTTTTTATGATATAAGTCCAGAGGCGCCAGTTCATTTTTTAGTTATACCTAAAGAACATATTAGTAGCGCTAATGAAATAAATGAAAAAAATGCTGATATAGTTTCACACATTTTTATTGCAATTAATAAAATAGTAAAGGAACTAAATATTGCTGATTCAGGATATAGAATTATCAATAATTGTGGTGTTGATGGAGGGCAAACTGTAAATCATATGCATTTTCATGTATTAGGTGCAAGAGAGTTAAAATGGCCACCAGGTTAATAGAAAAATAGTATAAATAATATTGACATTTTCGGGGTCAATATTGTATAATAAAATATGTGTTATTAAGCCCGTAGCTGAGTTAAAGATACTAATTTGAGCTAGCGGAGGGAGGGATAATAGATGTCAGAAATCAAAGTTGGAGAAAACGAAACACTAGAAAGTGCATTAAGAAGATTTAAGAGAAAATGCGCAAGAGCTGGGGTTCTTTCAGAAGTTAGAAAGAGAGAACATTATGAAAAACCAAGCGTTAAGAGAAAGAAAAAATCAGAAGCTGCAAGAAAGAGAAAATTCAAGTAGTTTTTAGTTTTTTAAAGGTATTTAACTATGCCAACAATAAAATAAAGACTTGAAAAAGTTTGGGGATTTTTAAATTTTCAAATATAATATCTGCGATATTGCTAGTGGGAATACCAATGGTGTTACGCTTGAGGACGATAAGGTTATATAAATTTAGCAAAAAAAACCAAACAATGTAATTAAACGATGTTTGGATTTGAAAAGGGAAATAGTTAAGAATTAAATTCTTACTAGGTTACCTTCCTCAGCAATTAAGTGAATAATAATTTTACGAATTGTAAAAGAACAGCTACAAGATTGGGTGCAAATAGCATGAAAGACATGGGTAAACTTATGTCAGCAGTTAGACCAAAGGTTGTAGATAACGCAGAGTATAAAACTTACAAGTCGAATTGTTAAATAGTATTTAAATAGTGAATATAAAAAAAGAACTCAATGTAAATTGAGTTCTTTTTTTATTTTTGTGATTTTCTTTAAAGTTAAATCATAAGGTACAATGAGAGAGTATTTTAAAAGGAGAGAAATTATGGAGAGAAAATTTAAAAAAGGAAAAGAAGTTTTAGTAGAAAAACTTGAGCTTCCAAAGGATGTAATCTTAGATATCCCAAAGATAATTGTTATGGGAAGAAATGAAATAACTATAGAAAATCATAAAGGTATACAGATTTTTGAAAAAAATAAAATAAAAATTAACACTAATATGGCACCAATTGAAATAAAAGGTAATAATTTTGAAATATTATATATAGCAGCAAATACAATAACTATTAAAGGGTATTTTGATTCAATTGAATATGTGAGGTGAATAAAATGGCTTTTAATAATATAAAAAAAAGTAAAATATTAGTAGAGATTAAGATTATAAATATTGAAAGATTGCTTAATATATTTTGGGTAAAAAATATAAAAGTATATAAAATTAAGAAAAGTGATGTAGCTACTTTAGTATTAGAAATAGATTATTTAGATTATTCTAAAGCAAAGGAAGTTGTTGAAGAATTAGGTGGCAGAATAAATATTATACAAAGTAAGGGATTTATATTTTTTTTAGGAGGTATAAAAAAAAGAATATCATTAGCAATTGGAGCTGTACTATTTTTAGCAATAATAGGTTATTTATCTACTTACATATGGTCTATAGAAGTAGAAGTTCAAAAAAATATTTCACCATTTGAAATTAGAAAAGAGTTAAATCAAATTGGTATAAAGCCAGGAATAGCTAAAAAAAATATTAATGTAAAAGAAATAGAAAAGAAATTAGAAAATATAAATGATGAAATATTATGGTTGAGAGTAAGAATTGAAGGCTCAACTTTAAAAGTTGTTATTCAAGAAAAAATTAATCCTCCACAAACTAAAAGTTATGAATATGGAAATCTTGTGGCTTCTAAAGATGGAGAAGTAAAGAGAGTATATACGTTTGCAGGAAGAAGTGCAGTAAAAACAGGTGAATTAGTTAAAAAGGGGGATGTGGTAATTGAAGGTATAGATGGATCTGAAGGAAATGAATATATACTTCCTCCGAGAGGCATAGTAATTGCAAATACATTTTATGAAAAATCAATGAATGTTAAGATTGCTGGTACTTATTTAGAAAGGAGTGGAAGAAAAGATAGTGATATTTATGTAGAGATATTTGGTAAAAAAATATATTTAAAAAAGGCTACAAAAGATTTTGAGAGTTATGATAAAATAGAAATGAGTGGAAAATTATTTAATAAGGTGTTATATTATGAAAGAGTGGAAAATGAAATTGTAGTAACTAAAGAAGAAGCTATAGAAGATTCAGTTTCAAAATTAGAAAATTCTTTATTAAATGATTTAAATAGAGATGCAAAAATTATAGATAAATTACTTGAAGAAAAAATAATAGACGAAGAAAATTTATTAGTAAATGTAGTATTTGTTGTAGAGGAGAATATAGTTAGTGAAGAAACAGTTGATTATTAAATATTAGGAGAAAATGAGAAGGTGAACAAAATGCAAGATAAAGGTGATGTTTTAAGGAAGGATCATATGGATAAATGGAAAAGAATATTTTTATTTACTATTACAGCCATTTTAATTTATTTTATATTGATGACTGTTGTTACCCCAAAAAGATACAAGTTAAATGAAGGGGATATTGCAACAGTTGATATTAAAGCACCACGGGATATAATTGATGAAGAAGCTACTAATTTAAAAGAGCAGGAAGTTGCAGCAAAAGTAGAAAAAAAATTTACACTTAAAAATGAAATTAAAATTGAAGCTAGTAATAATGTTAAAGGCTTTTTTGACAAATTAATTAATTTAAAAAGTAATAATATAGATGAAAAAAGTAAAATAGCTGAATTGAAAAAAATAGATACAATTAATCTTTCAGATTCAGAATATAAAGAATTACTTGATTTAAGTGTAGATAAAGATACTGAATTGCAATGGATTGCTTTAACAGCAATAGATAAGGCATATGAAAATCAAATAGAAGAAGATAGTAAAGCCATTGCTGATGCAAAATCAATAGTTGATGAATATTTATCAAGACAAGGATTAGAATCAAATATTGAAGTTATACTAAGAGAAATATGTGAAAGCCAAGTTAAGGCAAATTACTTTTTTGATCAATCAAAAACAGATGAGGCTATAAAAGAGGCATTAAAAGGTGTATCTAAAGTAATGATTAAAAAAAATCAAATAATAGTTAAGGAAGGAGAACCTATTACCCAAAAGCAAATTAATATTTTGACAGAACTTGGTCTCATTGGAGAAGATATAAGCAAGGATTATATTTATACCTATATAATATTATTTTTTTATGTTTTATTTGTATTAATATTACAATATATATATATGAAAAATGAAAATAATAAAATATTAAATAATACTAAATTAGTATTTTTAATATTATTATTAAATTTATTATCGTTAATTATAGCAAGGGTATTTACACTTGTATCTGTATTTTTAATTCCAATTGCATGTACACCAATACTTATGACAGTATTTTTAGGATCAAAAATTTCAATAATAATAAATTCATTTAATTTATTATTTATAGGAATTATTATTGGATTTGACCCACAGATAATTTTAGTGGCTATTGTTGCAAATATAATATCTTCATTAACATTGAAAAAAGTTAATCAAAGAAATGATATATTATATTCAACTGCGTATTTAGCAGTTTCAAGTGCTATTATAGTTTTATCAAGCGGAATACTTTTATCTAATAATATAAAAAGGATACTGATTGATGTAGCTTTAGCTACAGGAGGAGCATTTATTTCAGGAATATTGGCTATGGGGCTATTACCATTTTTAGAATCAAGTTTTAATTTAGTTACTAATATGAAGTTGTTAGAATTATCTAATCCAAACAATCTATTATTAAAAAGATTGTTAATGGAAGCACCTGGAACATATCATCATAGTATAATGGTAGCTAATTTAGCAGAAGTTGCAGCAGAAGAAGTTGGGGCTAATCCAATGCTGGTTAGAGTAGGAGCATATTATCATGATATTGGAAAGATAAAAAGGCCGTTTTTCTTTGGTGAAAATCAACTTGGAGGAGTAAATCCTCATGATAAGATATCACCTGCATTAAGTACTACAATAATAATATCTCATGTTAAGGATGGAGTAGAATTAGCTAAGGAATATGATGTTCCAACAATAGTTACTGATATGATAGCACAGCATCATGGTACAACATTAGTAAAATATTTTTATTATACGCTAAAAAATAATAGTGAAAATCCAGATTTAATAAAAGAAGATGATTTTAGATATCCAGGACCAAAGCCTCAAACTAAAGAAGCTGCTATTATTATGATGGCAGATAGTGTAGAAGCTGCAGTTAGATCGATTCAGGAACCAACATTAGATAAAATTGAGGCAATGGTAAATAATATTATTAAAGATAAATTAAATTCAAATCAATTAAATGAATGTGATTTAACATTTAAGGATTTAGAAGTTATAAAAGCATGTTTTTTAAAGGTCTTAAAGGGAATTTATCATCATAGGATAGAATATCCAACTGAAAAGATAAAGTAATAAAAAGGGGATGTCGCATTAAGAATAAATACTACAATATATTGTGTATAAAATTTTTAGTGCGACAGCCCCTTTTTATATATAAGTTGCCAAGTGTATATAAAAGACGTATAATGAATAAACGCAAATAAATAAATACATATTATTTAATATGTATTTAAGGGAGGAATAATTATGCTATATACTGATAATAGACAAAATATAATAGAAGCTACAGAAAAACTTGTAAATCTTATTAATGAAGTATGCAATGTAGCATTAACTGAAGAAGAAGTTAATGTTCCATATCAAATTTCACTTTTATTTGTGGATAATAATGAAATAAGGGAAATTAATAAAGGTACAAGAGGAATTGATAAAGTTACAGATGTATTATCATTTCCTATGCTTGACTATTCAGAAGATAAGGTATTTAAGGATATTTATAAAAATAAAAAGTTTGATAAGATATATTTAGATGGTGATGAACTTGTATTAGGAGATATGGTATTATCATTAGAAAGAGCAAAGGAACAAAGCATAGAATATAATCATTCATTTGAAAGAGAGGTATGTTATTTAGTGGTACATTCAATACTTCATCTTTTAGGATATGATCATATGTGTGATAAAGATAAGGTTAAAATGAGAAAAAGAGAAGAAGAGATATTAGAGAAATTAAATATAACAAGATAAGCTTAATAAGAGGTGAAGTTTATGGAGATGAAAAAGTTATTAGAAAGTTTTAATCATGCAATAAATGGTATTATTGATGCAGTAAGAACGCAAAGAAATATGAAAATACATATAGTAGCAGCTATAGGAGTACTTATAGCTTGTTTTTTCTTTGATATCTCAAAAGCAGAATTTTTATCATTAGCTATTACAATTACAATGGTGATTAGTGCAGAACTTGTGAATACTGCAGTTGAAGCTGCTGTAGACTTAAATACTAATTATTATCACCCCTTGGCAAAGGTTGCTAAAAATACAGCAGCTGGGGCAGTTTTAGTTACAGCTATAAATGCATTATTAGTTGGATATATTGTATTTTGGGATAAATTATCTAATTTTTCTTATGAAGTTGTATATAAGATAAAACATTCAGAACCATACATGATTTTTATAGCATTAGTAATAGTTATATTGGCAGTATTAATAATTAAGGCTATATATGGAGAAGGAACACCACTTAAAGGAGGAATGCCTAGTGGGCATAGTGCATTAGCCTTTTCATTATCAACAGCTATTTCACTTATAACTGAAAAACCAATTTGTATAATTTTAGCTTATTTAATGGCTTTTATAACAGCTCAAAGTAGAGTAGACTCGGAAGTTCATAGTGTTTTTGAAGTGATTGTTGGTGGCATTTTAGGAATACTGTTAACATTATTAATATTTACTATATTTAAGTTATAAATTTATTAATAAAATCTTTTTTTCAATGTTAAAATTAATATAATATATGTGATATACTATTTAAATGGAGGAATATATATGGATTATAAAGAGTTAATATTAAGTGCATTAGAAGCAAGAGAAAAAGCGTATTGCCCATATTCAAATTTTAAAGTAGGTTCCGCTATACTTTTTGAAAATGGGGAAATATATACGGGAAGTAATATAGAAAATGCTTCTTTAGGAGCAACAAATTGTGCAGAAAGAACAGCCATTTTTAAAGGTGTTCATGATGGAAATAGAGAAATTAAAGCAGTTGCAGTTGTAGGAGATACAAATTCATATACATATCCATGTGGAATATGCAGACAGGTAATTGCTGAATTTGTAAGAGATGAAAAAATACCAGTAATAATTATAAAAAATGAAAATGATTATATAGTAAAAACTTTTGAAGAAATATTGCCAGGGTCTTTTTCAAAGAAAGACTTGCTAGGCTAGGAGGAAAATATGTTTAAATCAGGATTTGTGACAATAGTAGGAAGACCAAATGTAGGAAAATCTACTTTATTAAATGAAATAATGGGGGAAAAATTATCAATAGTATCTAATAAGCCTCAAACAACAAGAAATAACATACAAACTATTTTAACTGGAGAGGATTATCAGTTAGTTTTTGTTGATACACCTGGGATACATAAACCAAAACATAAATTAGGGGAATATATGGTTAATTCTGCTAAGGATTCTATAAAAGAAGTTGATTTAGTATTATTTTTAGTAAATCCATGTGAAGAAATTGGTAGAGGTGATAAATTTATATTAGAAGCATTGAAGGCTCAAAAAGCACCTGTATTTTTAGTTGTAAATAAAGTAGATGAAAACTCTCATGATAAAGTAGCTAAAACTTTAGAAATGTTCTCAAAAGAGTATGATTTTGAAGAGTTAATACCTATTTCAGCATTAAAGGGAAAAAATGTAGATTCATTAGTTAAATTAATGGTAAATAAAATGCCAGAGGGACCTCAATATTATCCAGAAGACATGATAACTGATGTTCAAGAAAGATTTATTGTTGCGGAAATCGTAAGAGAAAAGGCATTAAAAAATTTAAGAGATGAAGTTCCACATGGAATAGCAGTAGATGTTATTCAAATGAAACAAAATGAAAAAGGTACATATCATATTGAAGTGGATTTAATTTGTGAGAAGGACTCCCATAAAGGAATAATAATAGGAAAAAATGGAGCATCTTTAAAGAAAATTGGTGAAACATCAAGATATGAAATAGAAAGATTCCTTCGTGCAAAAATTAATTTAAAGATTTGGGTTAAGGTAAGAAAGGAATGGAGAGATAACGGTCTTCTACTTAGAGAGTTAGGGTATAAAAAAAATAAGTAGATAGGGGTTGATTATTCTGTCTATTGAAAAAACAAAAGGTGTTATAATTAAATCAATAGATTATAAAGAAAATGACAAACTTATTTGGGCATATTGTGAAGAGTTAGGTAAGATAACTTTTATAGCTAAAGGTGCTAAGAAAAGCAAAAGTAAAAACTTAGCACTTACTTTACCTTTATGTTTTGCAGATTATATATTTTTTAAAGGAAGAAATTTATATAATTTGCAAGAAGGTAAAATTATTAATTCGTTTCAAGGATTACTAGATAATTTAGATAAATTAACTTATTCTTCGTATATTTGTGAATTAATTGATATATGTGTAGAAGATGGAGAAGTAAATAAGGAATTATTTAAAGAGTTTATAACATGTCTATATTTGCTTAACACAGATGCAATGGATTACGAATTATTAATTAGAGCATTTGAATTAAGATTACTTAATGCAACTGGATATGGATTACAATTTGATAAATGTAGCATTTGTAAAAAAAATATTAATACAAGTGATTATATTTCTTTATCATATTTTGGAGGTGTTTGTGATACATGTAATAAAGAATATGGAATATATATATCAAGAGCTGGATTTAATGCTCTTAGATTTTTAAGCAAAACATCTATGGATAAAATATATAGATTAAATATTGATAAAAATGTTAAAAAACAAATTGAAAAAATAACAACTTTTATTATTAATTCAAATTATTCAAGAAAACCAAAAAGTTTAGAAATGCTAAATTATATAAAGGAGTAGATAGAAGTATGGATATCACATTAGAAAAGGTTGATAAGGTAAGAGAAAGAACTGGAGTAAGTTATAGTAAGGCTAAAGAAGCGCTAGAAGTATCTAATGGAGATGTTTTAGAGGCAATAATATTTTTAGAAAAACAATCTAAAGATGAAGGTCAATATAAAAAAACAGAAACTATAGAAGAATTAAAAATTTGGTTAAAAGATTTAATAAACAAAGGAAATGTTACTAGAATAAAAGTCAGTAAAGACGGAAAAAAAATAGTTGATGTACCTGTAAATGCAGGAATTGCAGCTGGTGTTATTGCAATTATTATTCCGCCAATATTAGCATTTGTAGTAGTTGCTGCTGTAGTAACACAAGTTACTATAGAAATAACAAGAGCTGATGGAAGTGTAGAAGTAGTTAACAAATATATTTCTGCAGCTGTAAATGAAGCAAAGGATAAAGCAAGTGATTTTGCAGATAAAGTAAAAGATAAAGTACAAAATGTAAATATAGATTCTGTAAAGAAATATGGAAAAACTAATAAAGATAAAGAAAGTGAAAATAATAGCTTTACGTATACTGTAAATTTCGATGAAAATGATAACCAAAAATAGTAAATTAAAGAAAAACAAAGATATAATATAGCAAATTAAAAAAGAATAGGAATATTCAAATAATTTAAGTGATTTTTCTAAAAATTAGGTATAGTAAAAAGTTGATAAAATGTTATAATTATACTGTAAATAGAAAAAGTTCTTAATTGTCTGAATATTCCTTAAATGATTGAAAAGAGGAATAGCATTGAAATTTACAAACAGACAAGAAGAAATAATAAAAATAGTTAAAGCCGGAGGGCCAATTACAAGTGAAGCAATAGCAGAAAAGTTAGGGGTAACAAGAGCAGCCTTAAGGGCTGATTTAGCAATACTTACAATGACTGGTACTTTAGATGCTAGGCCAAAAGTAGGTTATGTTTATTTAGGAAAAAAGGTTGATGGAGATATATTAGAAAATATATCTAAAATTAGAGTTGGCGACATTATGTCAAAGCCTGTAACCGTTAACGATGATACTATGGTATATGATGCAATAGTTCATTTGTTTTTACATGATGTAGGAACACTATTTGTTGAAAGTAATGGAAGCTTAGTTGGGGCAGTTTCAAGAAAAGATTTCTTGAAAATTGCAATTGGTGGAACTGATATACATAAGGTTCCAGTTGGAATAATTATGACTAGAATGCCAAATATAATTTATGGTACAGTAGAAGATAGTGCATATACATTAGCAAAAAAAATAATTGAGCATGAAATAGACAGTATACCAATAGTAGAAAAATCTTACGATTCAGACGATGAAAAATTTAATTTAAAAATAGTTGGGAAGATTTCTAAGACTAACATAACTAAATTGTTTGTTAATCTAGGAGAGGCAAAATAAATTAAAGGGTAACTACAAGAGTAAATCTTGTTAGTATATATTATTGTATGAACGGAGGAGTATTGAGATGGAGAATAAAAAGTATGTTTATCTTTTCAGTGAAGGTAATGGTTCAATGAGAAACCTTCTTGGAGGTAAAGGGGCAAATTTAGCAGAAATGACTAGAATAGGAATTCCAGTTCCTCAAGGATTTATTGTTACAACAGAAGCTTGTAATAAGTATTATGAGGATGGAAAACAAATAACAGCTTCAATTGTAGAAGAAATTCATAAAAATATCAAAGAATTAGAAAAAATAACAGGAAAAGAATTTGGAAGCAACACAAATCCATTATTAGTTTCTGTAAGATCTGGTGCAAGAGTATCAATGCCAGGAATGATGGATACAATATTAAATCTTGGTTTAAATGATATTGCTGTAGAAGCAGTTGCAAAGGCAACAAATAATCCAAGATTTGCTTATGATTCATATAGAAGATTTATTCAAATGTTCTCAGATGTTGTTATGGGTATAGAAAAGAGATTATTTGAAAATTTAATAGATAAAGCTAAAGAAGCAAAAGGTGTTAAATATGATACTGAATTAAATGAAAATGACTTAAAAGAATTAGTAGTTAAATTTAAAGAATTATATAAAAAGGAAAAGGGTGAAGACTTTCCACAAGATCCAACTGTACAATTAACTGAAGCAATAACTGCTGTATTTAGATCATGGGATAATCCAAGAGCTATAGTTTACAGAAGATTAAATGATATACCAGGAGAATGGGGAACAGCAGTAAATGTACAACAAATGGTTTTTGGTAATAAAGGAGAAACTTCAGGTACAGGTGTTGCTTTTTCTAGAAATGCAGCAACTGGAGAAAAGGAAATTTACGGTGAATATTTAATGAATGCTCAAGGAGAAGATGTTGTTGCTGGTATTAGAACACCATTACCAATATCTAAGCTACAAGAGCAAAATCCTGCTATATATAAACAATTTATCGATATAGTTCATACCCTTGAAAATCATTATAAAGATATGCAAGATATGGAATTTACTATTGAAGAAGGTAAATTATACTTTTTACAAACAAGAAATGGTAAGAGAACTGCACAAGCAGCTTTAAAGATAGCTGTTGACTTAGTTTCAGAAGGAATGTTAACTAAAGAAGAAGCTATATTAAAAGTTGAACCTAAGCAATTAGATTCATTATTACATCCTACTTTTGATTTTACTGAATTAAAAAATGCAAAAGTTATAGCTAAAGGACTTCCTGCATCACCAGGAGCAGCTTGTGGAAAGGTTGCATTTAGTGCAGAAGAAGCAAAAGAAAGAGCTGAAAAGGGTGAAAAAGTAGTATTAGTGAGACTAGAAACTTCACCAGAAGATATTGAAGGTATGATTGCAGCTGAAGGTATATTAACAATAAGAGGTGGTATGACATCTCATGCAGCAGTTGTTGCAAGAGGTATGGGAACTTGTTGTGTAGCTGGTTGTGGAGACTTAAAAGTTAATGAAGAAGAAAGAACTTTGGAAGCTAACGGAAAGGTTTATACTTCTGAAGATTATATATCTATAGATGGATCTACAGGAAATGTATATGGGGAAGCAATAAAAGCTGTTACTCCAGAAATTTCAGGACATTTTGCAACATTTATGGAATGGGCAGATAATATTAGAAAATTAAGTGTTAGAACTAATGCTGATAATCCAAGAGATACAAAGCAAGCAATTGAATTTGGTGCAGAAGGTATAGGACTTTGTAGAACTGAGCACATGTTCTTTGAAGAAGATAGAATAATGGCTATGAGAGAAATGATAGTAGCTAAAAATGAAGATGAAAGAAGAGCTGCATTAGCTAAATTACTTCCAATACAAAAGAAAGATTTTATTGGAATGTATGAAGCTTTAAAGGGAATGCCAGCAACAATAAGATTCTTAGATCCACCATTACATGAGTTCTTACCTCATACTGATGATGAAATTGCAGAACTTGCAAAAACAATGGGATTAAGTTTTGGAGAACTTAAATCAACTGTAGAAAACTTGCATGAATTTAATCCTATGATGGGTCATAGAGGTTGTAGATTAGATGTTTCTTATCCAGAAATTGCTGAAATGCAAACTAGAGCTGTAATTGAAGCAGCTATTGAAGTGAAAAAGAATAATGGATATGATATAGTTCCTGAAATTATGATTCCATTAGTTGGTGAAGTAAAAGAATTAAAATTTGTTAAGGATATAGTAGTTAGAACTGCTGAACAAGTTATGGAGGAATCAGGAGTTAAATTAGATTATCATGTTGGTACAATGATAGAAATTCCAAGAGCTGCTCTAACAGCTGATGACATAGCTAAAGAAGCAGAATTTTTCTCATTTGGTACAAATGATTTAACTCAAATGACATTTGGTTTTTCTAGAGATGATGCAGCTAAGTTCTTATCTGATTATTATGAAAGAAAGATATATGAACAAGATCCATTTGCAAAATTAGATCAAAAAGGAGTAGGGCAATTAGTTAAAATTGCTGTTGAAAAAGGTAAATCAACAAGACCAAATATAAAATTAGGTATTTGTGGAGAACATGGAGGAGATCCATCATCAGTAGAATTTTGCCATAATATTGGATTAAACTATGTGTCTTGTTCTCCATTTAGAGTTCCAGTGGCAAGACTTGCAGCTGCACAAGCACAAGTTAAGAATCCAAGAAAATAAATATTTAAATAAAAAAGAGTGATTTTTAGTATAATCCCTTTATAGTAGACACATAAAAGAAAAGACCGTATAATTTTTCTTTGTGTGAAACTATAAGGGGGTTTTCTTTATGTCCAAAAGAATCAATAACAACTATACTAAAGAATTTAAGCTTAAGGCTGTTAAAATGTATCTTGATGAAGGTGTGAGTTGCATCAAAATTAAATATTAAAAGTAAAACTCAAGTTATAAATTGGGTAAAACAATTTCAAGAAAAAGGTGCTGATAGTTTTGATATTGAAACTCGTGGCAGAGGTACTGGTGGAAAAAGAGGTAGACCTAAAACAAAATTTAATTCTTTAGAAGAAGAAGTTGAATACTTAAGAATGGAAGTTGAATTTCTAAAAAAGCTACGAGCTCTATCACGAAACTTAAAATAAGAGAAAGCTATAGTATTATTAAATCAATGTCTATGAAGTATAATATATGTAAGCTTTGTAAATTAGCTGGTGTATCTCGTAGCGGATATTATAAATGGCTTAATGGAACTGAAAGATTTACTGATAGAACAAAAGAAAATAAAATTATTAAACAACTTATATTAGAAATACATAATAAATACAGGGGTACTATGGACGTAAAAGAATGTGTATAGCTATTAATATTTTCTAAAGAAAATTGGCGTTACACAATCAACTTCACGAAAGGTAATTGCTGGGATAATACGCCTATCGAAAGTTTCTTTAGTCATCTTAAATCAGAGTTAATATATTTAGTTAATACAACCGATGTTCATGAACTAACTAAATTAGTTCATGAATATATTTATTTTTATAATAATGACCGAATACAAAATAAAATTGGCATGAGTCCGATAGAATATCTTACTCATGCCGCTTAATTGGTCTTTTTTATCACTGTCTACTTGACAGGGACAATACCATTTTTCACTCCTTTTTTATTTAAATATTAAAATTTTATATTGTAGTAACGTTTATAAATATAAAGCATATTATTAATATAATCTAATTGAGATTCAGAATTATTTAAACCCTTGCTTAATAAAGTTATAAATGAATTTTTATTACATTTATCTATATTTTTATAGTAATCCCTAGAAATTTTCCAAAACTTTTGAGGAAAGGCTAAATAGGCTAATATATATTTAAAATCAGATTCACTTAATTCATTGTATTTCTTATAAGTATTAATAAGATTAATTGTTAAACCAGAATTCCAATTAGTGCTGTTACGTTTAAGTAATCTTCTTAAAAAATATGAAATATCATGAGCACAATAATCTATTTTACATTTATCAAAATCAATAATCCAAACATCATTATTATTCCTATTTATTAATATATTTTTATTTACATAATCACCATGACAAAGAGAAATACTTAAGTCTTTAAAATCAATAAAAGAGGCTATTTCAAGAGATAATTTTGCAAGTGATAAATTAGTATTTAAGTTATTTAAATAAAGTCTTGAAAATTTATCATTATATGAAAAAGCTAAGTTTGCATTTTCTAATAAATCATTGAAATGTTTATTTATACAAAGATAATAATTATCTAAGCCAATTCTTTTTTTACTTCCATCTATAGGTATGAAATCCTTAGAGCACTTATGTAACTTAGCAAGTGTTTTAATAGATAAATTTAAATCTGATAATGAATCGAAATTACATTTTTCTCCTTCAACCCAGGGGGTTAGTATAAATAGCATATTTTCATAAAAAATATACCTACGATTATCATATGAAGGTAATAATTTAGGGACTTTAATGTTATTTCTATACAACCATTCCATTGCAGAATAAACAAAAAGTAAGTTACTTTCATCATAATAAACTTTTTTTAAACAATAATTTTTTTGATTTAATGTTACTTTAAATACAGCTCTTTGTTTAGATGTATCTTTAAATTTAACCATAGTAATTTGTGCATTATCTAAAAAAAATTTAGGTAATATATTTTGTTTTATATTATTAATATCAATGATTTTTTTTTCATTGTCCATTATAAGACTCCTTGCATAAATTTCTTAATATAATAATATTATGAAAAATATATAAATATACATATCGTAGAATGTAATTATAATATAATCAAATATTCTAAAATGTCATATATTATAAAATAGAGGATTTATGAGAAAAATATAGAATAGATTATTTTGAGGTGAGTTAGATGGAACTAAGAGAAAGAATAGAAAATAATGAAGACTTGACATTAATTCCACAGGCTATTCATAGTAATAAAAGTATGGGGAGAGAATTAAAAGAAAAATATGATAGTATTAGAACTTGCTTTATGATAGATAGAGATAGAATTATACATTGTAAGTCCTTTAGAAGATTAAAACATAAGACACAAGTATACATACGAACGTTTGGAGATCACTATAGAACAAGGCTTACGCATACCTTAGAGGTAGCTCAAATTGGAAGAACCATAGGGATAGGTATAGGTTTAAATGAAATGCTAATTGAAGCAATTGCATTAGGGCATGATTTGGGGCATGTTGCATTTGCTCATAATGGAGAAGAAGTGCTTAACGAGTTTTTAGATGGTGGTTTTAGGCATAATGAACAAAGTGTGAGAGTTGTAAAAAAGTTAGAAAAAAGTGGTGTAGGATTAAATCTTACAGCTGAAGTTATAGATGGAATATTAAATCATAGTGGACTTTCACAAAAAGAAAATGTAGCAAAAACATTAGAAGGTAGGGTAGTAAAATATAGTGATAAAATAGCTTACTTAAATCATGATATTGATGATTCAATAAGAGCTGGATTATTAACTGAAGAGCAGTTACCTAAGGAAGTTGTTAAAGTATTAGGAAAAAGTCATTCAGAGAGAATAAAAATATTAGTTAACGATATGATAATTGAAAGCACTAAAAATTTAAAAGCTGGAAATTATGATATTAAACAAAGCAATGAAGTTAAAGAGGCTATGGTTGAATTGAGAAAGTTTATGTTTAAAAATATTTATCTGGCAGATGAATTAAAAGAAGAAAGAAATAAAGCAAAATTTATATTAAGTAATGTTATAAATTATTTTTATAATCATAGTGATGAGTTACCTCAGTTATATAAAAATATAATTAATGAGGAAGGATTGAAAAGGGGAGTTGCAGATTATATTGCAGGAATGACAGATGATTATTGTTTATCGGTATTTAATAAAATATATGTACCAAAGTTTGTAATTTATTAGTAAAAAAGTTGTATAATACAAAAAAATTGGGAACAATAAATTTTGTAGAATAAAAAGGATTTTAACAGTTAAGATAGAATAGATAATATTAGGGTAGAATAAAAATATATATTTAAGACATAAAAAATAAATTAAGTTAAAAAATTTAGAAGGAATTTATAAAAACATGTCGAAATGTATAGAGTGGGAAAAATTAAATTAAGTAAGGAGGGGATCTCCTTGCAGATTTCTGAAGAAATTTTAGAAAAAATAAAATCACAAAATGATATTGTAGATGTAATTTCAGAGAGGGTTAGACTAAAGAAGGCTGGTAGAAACTTCACAGGACTATGCCCTTTTCATAACGAAAAAACACCTTCTTTTTCAGTATCTCAGGAGAAACAAATTTTCAAGTGCTTTGGATGTGGTGAAGCAGGAAATGTTATTTCATTTGTGATGAAAGATAAAAATTTATCTTTCATTGAAGCAGTAAAATACCTTGCAGCTAGAGCAAATATTCCTTTAGAGTTTGGAAATGGAGCAAGAAGTAAGAGTGCACAAAAAAAGGATTTGCTGTATAAAGTAAATGTTGAAGCAGCAAAATTTTTCTTTTCAAATCTTATGAATAACCAAAAAGCAAAAGAATACTTTTTAAATAGGGGTATTAAAGAAGAAACAATTAAAAAATTTGGATTAGGATATGCTAATGATAGTTGGAATAATTTAATGTTTTATTTAAGACATAAAGGTATTAGTGATGAGGTGTTAGAAGAAGCTGGTCTTATTTCTGCAAATAAGGAAAAAGGTACTAAATATGATAGGTTTAGAAATCGAGTTATGTTTCCAGTTTTTGACTATCAAGGAAAAGTAATTGGATTTGGGGGAAGAGTATTAGATGATTCAAAACCTAAATATTTAAATTCACCTGAAACTTTAGTTTTCCAAAAAGGAACTAACTTATATGGGCTAAATTTTGCATTAAAGCATAATATGAGTGAAAGATACTTTGTTATTGTTGAAGGATATATGGATTTAATATCTTTACACCAGCATGGAATAACAAATGTAGTTGCATCATTAGGAACAGCATTAACTATTAATCAAGCAAGATTATTGAAAAGATATGCAGATAAAGTAGTTATTTCTTATGATGCTGATGTAGCAGGGCAAATGGCAACATTGAGAGGACTTGAAATTTTAAGAACTGCAGGTTTTGATGTAAGAGTATTAAGCATTCCACAAGGAAAAGATCCAGATGAATATGTAAGAAGCAATGGAAAGGATGCATTTTTAAGATTAATTAATAACTCAGAACCATTAATAGATTATAGAATTAAAAAAGCTGAAGAAGGTATTGATTTTAAAAATAGCCAATCTGTAATTTTATATTCAAAAAGAGTTATGGATATAATCTCAGATTTAAATCCTGTTGAAAAGGATGTTTATATAAAAAAAGCATCTGAAAATACTGGAATAAAAGAACAGGCATTGTATGATATCCTTAAAAGTAAAATGAAAGATAATAGAGAAAATGATTTTAGGAATAATAAGGAAGAAGATAGGTCAAAATTATATGTAGAACCAGGATTTTTGAAAGCAGAAAGAACACTTTTAAAAATGATGCTTGAAAATAATGAGTATTTACAGTATATAGAGGAAAGAATATCAGAAAACGACTTTATTTTACTAGAACATAAAGAAATTTTCACTGTTATTATATTGGCTAAAGGGGAAAATATAAATAATATAGAATCATTTATAGAATCAAGGCTAAGCGATGTAAAAACAATTGGAGAGCTAGTCAAGATTAAAGAAGAGAATATATTCTTTGCTGATAATATAAAAGTTCAAATTAATGATTTAATTAATGAAATTATTTCATATAAATTAAAGCAAAGAATAGATCAACTTAGAAAAGAGCAAAAGCAACTTGAAAACGAGGGCAAAATTGAAGAATCAATAAAATTAGCCATTGAGTTAGCAAGTATAACTAAAAAGTTGAAAGAAGCTAAGAGAGTTTAGTTGGTCATATAACGAAAGGAGGTAATCAGCTAGTGGAAGAAAAAACAAAAGTAAATAAGAATAAGCCTAAGGATGGTCAAGATAGAAATAATAAAATGAGCATCGTAAAAAACTTACTAGATAAAGGTAAGAAAAATGGGGTATTAACATATCAAGAAATTTTAGATGAGGTAGAAAACATAGATTTAAGTCCAGAGCAAATTGAAAAGATTTATGAGGTTCTTGAATCAATGGGAATTGAAGTTCAAGGTGCTGCAAATGATGTTGATATTATAGAAGAAGAAATAGATTTATCAGTACCAGAAGGAATTGCAATAGATGATCCTGTAAGAATGTATTTAAAGGAAATAGGAAAGGTTCCACTATTATCATCTGAAGAAGAAATGGAGCTTGCTAAACAAATTGAAGCAGGAAGCCAATATGCTAAAAAGAAACTTGCTGAAGCAAACCTTAGATTGGTTGTTAGTATAGCTAAAAGATATGTTGGAAGAGGAATGTTATTCTTAGACTTGATTCAAGAAGGAAACCTTGGATTAATTAAAGCAGTAGAAAAATTTGATTTTAGAAAAGGGTTTAAATTTTCTACTTATGCTACATGGTGGATTAGACAAGCGATTACTAGAGCCATAGCTGATCAAGCTAGAACAATAAGAATTCCAGTTCATATGGTAGAAACTATAAATAAGTTAATAAGAGTTCAAAGACAATTATTACAAGAATTAGGTAGAGATCCATTCCCCGAAGAAATTTCTAAAGTTATGGACCTTCCAGTAGAAAAGGTTAGAGAGATTCAAAAAATTGCTCAAGAACCAGTTTCACTTGAAACACCTATTGGAGAAGAGGAAGATTCTCATTTAGGTGATTTCATACCTGATGATGATGCTCCTGCACCAGCTGAGGCAGCTGCATTTACAATGTTAAAGGAACAATTAATTAATGTTTTAGATACATTGACTCCTAGAGAAGAAAAAGTCTTAAGATTAAGATTTGGATTAGATGATGGAAGAGCAAGAACTCTTGAAGAAGTAGGTAAAGAGTTTAATGTAACAAGAGAAAGAATTAGACAAATAGAAGCTAAGGCTTTAAGAAAGCTTAGACATCCATCTAGAAGTAAGAAATTAAAAGATTACTTGGATTAGTAAATTAGCACCAAAGACTGGTGCTAATTTTTGCATTAAGTAGATAAATAAAATTTAAAAAATAACATAACTTAATAAAGTAAAAAAAATAAATAAATTTACAGCAAATGATTAAATAATATATTATTAGAGGTAGTAAAAATGGATGTTAGTAAAAGAATAGAGTTTATAATTAATAATTTAGAAAATACAGAAGTGCTTGCTGATATAGGAACTGACCATGGATATGTTCCATTAATAGCTTTAGAAAGAGGAATTTGTAATAAAGCAATTGCTTGTGATATTAATAAGGATCCATTAGATAAAGCAAGATTAAATGCAATATTAGAAGGTATTGGAGATGAACTTGAATTTAGATTAGGTGGTGGATTTGAACCATTAAAAGTAAGTGAAGCAAATGAAGTTGTAATAGCTGGAATGGGTGGAAATTTAATTAGAGATATATTAGAAGCTGATTTAGAGAAAGTTAAAAGTGCAGAATATTTAATTTTAGTACCAGCACAAAACCCAGAAGTATTAAGGGCGTATTTATATAAGAATAATTATGAAATTATAAAAGAAGACTTATGTTTAGATGAAGGTATATATTATGAGTTATTTAAGGTAAGAAGTGCAGATAGTCAAAGCACTGAATTAGATAGCATATATTATGAAGTAAGTCCAATATTATTAAGAAGTAAAAATCCATTAATGAAAGATTTTTTACAAAATAAAATAGATGAATATAATAGAATTTTAGGTTTTATAACTGAAGAAACTGTAAGTGCAAATAATAGAAGAGCAGAAATACAAGAAAAAATTAGTATTATAACAGGAATGTTAAATTATTTATAAGGTGATTTTATGATAAAGGTAAATAATATTATTAATGAAATGGAATTATTAGCACCAACTTATTTAAAAGAAGACTTTGATAATGTTGGATTAATGGTTGGTGATAAAAATAAAGAAGTTAAAAAAGTTTTATTAGCATTAGATTGTACTTTAAAGGTTATTGAAGAGGCTAAAAAAGAAAATGTTGACTTAATAATTACTCATCATCCTCTTATTTTTAAAAGACAAAGCAGTATTACAACTGACACTTTACAAGGTAAAAAAATAATTGAGTTAATAAAAAATGATATTTCTTTATATTCAAGTCATACTAATTTGGATTCAGTAGAAAATGGATTAAATGATACTATTGTTTCAATTTTAGGATTTGATAACTCTAAAATATTGGAAAAAAACAAGAGGGATGATAAAGCTGGACTTGGAAGAATTGTATCTTTAAACGAATCAATACAATTAGAGGATTTAATAAGTAAAATAAAAAAATCATTAAATATAAATAATTTACGAGTAGTTAAAGGTAAAGATAAGGTTAATAAAATTGCAATTATAAATGGAAGCGGACAAGATTTTATAAGCAAAGCTGTTGCTTTAGGAGCTGACTGCATAATTACAGGGGATACTACTTATCATTTTGCATCTGACTATAAGGAAATGGAGATAAGTATTTTAGATGTTGGTCATTTTGCATCAGAGCAAATAACTTTCTTTAATGTAATGGAAAATTTAAAGGAAAAATTTAAAGATGTAGAGTTTATCACTTCTACAGTTGAAGAAGATCCATTTAGTTTTTATTAAATAATATTTAATCATGAAGGCATAAGTTTATTGTATTTAAACAATAACTTATGTCTTTTATTATTAAAATAAACAATAAAAATTAGATGATATTATAAGAAAAGAAAAACACTAGACAATAACCTAGTGTTTTTCATAATGCGAGATAATCCGTAAGCGGAGTTCTGTATTAAGCAATCATCTATCTAGACTTACTGTTACCAGCAAGCTCAAGCGACACACCACATGGCGGGACGGGCAATCCCATAATGCCATTACTCGGTCTTGCTCCAGGTGGGGTTTACATAGCCATGATGTCACCACCATGCTGGTGAGCTCTTACCTCGCCTTTCCACCCTTACCAGTCACAAAAGTGAATTCAGTTAAAAACTTCTGGCGGTATATCTCTGTTGCACTATCCTTCAAGTCACCTTGACTGGCCGTTAACCAGCACCCTGCCCTATGGAGCTCCGACTTTCCTCTCCTAACTTTAAAAGTTAGCAGCGATTGCATGTATTACTCGCAGAATTTATAATAACATAAATTTTTTAATAATACAAATTTTTTTTATACAAATGATAAAATTATAAATAACATTATTATTATTATCCAGCTGTAAATTCCTATTCCTGAAAATAGCAATGTAATTCCAATAAGAATTAAAATACATATGCGAGCTTTGGGATTTGGACAAGTTGGTTGCTTTGGCTTATTAGAAGGTGTTTTAATAGCACAAATTATATCGTTAACAGTTGCTCTAAAAACTTTGCCCCAATCAGTTTTTTTTGACATTATTTCAACTCCAAAAATTTGTATTACTATAATATATGCAGTAATAAAAATAGAATAACAAAAAATATATTAATAATATTAATAGAAATTTTTAATTAGTTATTTTATAATAAAAAAAATACAAAAAAAGATGAAGTCTATTAAGGGAGTGAAAAACTTTAAATAATGAAAAAGAAGTATAGATGGAGTAGCATTATTTTATTATTAATAATAATAAGTTTAATATTAATAATAGGTATGTCAAATGGAATAAGTTTAGATATAGATTCATTAAGAGACTATATTGATTCTAGTAAGTATTCTGAAATTATATTTATTGCAATTTGGTGCATTAGATTAATAAGTTTTATTCCAGGTGTTACATTAATGATTTTAGGTGGATTAATTTTTGAAGCTGAAGAGGCAATTATATTATCATTAATAGGAGTTGTATTAAGTGGAATAATAGTTTTTGCAATTGCTAAAATGGATATATTTAATGGATTAAGAGAAAAAATTAATAAAAAGCATCCAGAGATAATGGAACTTATAGAATCTTATAATTATAAAATACTTGCAGTAGGTGTTTTATGTCCTATTGCACCTACAGATGTAATTGTATTTGTATCATCTTATATGGGAATCAACTTTAAAAAATTTGTTTTAATATTTTCACTTGCTAATATACCAGCTATTTATTTATATAGTTATTTAGGAGACAGTTTTAATGGATCAATAATTAATACTATTATGATAATTGTTACCTTAATAATAACTGGATTTTTTTCATATAGATTATGGAAGAAAATGGAATGTAAGTTAGCAAAAGAAAATTAAAAAAATGGTAAATTAATTTTTCAAAATTAATTTACCATTTTTATTTTTACTCCTTAGTAGTAAGGGATTCCATGAGTTCTCTAACTTTCCATTCATCTTTTAAGTCGGTCATTGTAAGAATTGTATCACCAGCTTTAATAATTGTATTTCCTTTTGGAACAATAGAACGCTCATCACGTTTAATTGATACAATAAGCATATTTTCAGGAAGCTTAAGGCTATTTAAGGTTACTTTTTCTATTTTTGATCCAAAATGAACTACATTAGTAATAATAATTTTTTTATTGCTAGTGTTGTGATATTCATTAATATTATTTTTTGCTAAAAGATTTTTTAATAAAGAGTCATATATAGGTTCACTTTTTAATGTATCAGCAATTATATAAGAAATTATTGATACTATAGAAAGTGAAAGCAAATTAGAAAAAGAACCAGTCATTTCTGTAATTAAAATTATTCCTGTAATAGGAGCTCTTACTATTGCTGTAAAGTAACCTGCCATAGAAATTATAATAAAATTATTAAATAGTTCGCTAGATATTCCTAAATAATTAATTGAAATATAACCAAATACAGCCCCAAAGGTTCCACCAATAATTAAAAGAGGAAAGAATATTCCACCAGGAGCGCCAGAACCAAATGATATTATTGAAAATAAAAATTTTGCTACTAACATCAATAAAATCAAGCTTAAAGCTGATGTTAAAGTTAGTTCCTCAACTATAGCATGCCCACCACATAAAACTACAGGAAATAATAATCCTAAAATTCCAGCAAGTAAAAATGGAATAATTAATTTTATTGATGTAGAACATTTTAATTTAGAGTATAAGTCTTGAGTTTTTAAGGTAAGGTAGTTATAATATGAACCAAATACTCCTAATAAGATTCCTAATATTATTAAAAGCCAATAATTACTTAAAGGCATAACACTAGAGGTTGTAAAATTAAATATTGGTTTTAATCCAAAAAATTGTTTTGAAATAAAATCAGCAGCAACAGCAGAAGTTATTGTTGAAATTAATACAAGTGGTGAAAAATATTTATAAATTTCTTCAAGTGAAAATAATACACCAGATAAGGGAGCATTAAAAGCTGCGGCTAATCCTGCTGTAGCACCACTACTAAGAAGGAGTCGTCTTTCAAGGCGTGTACTTTTAAATTTTTTGCTTATTATATCTCCTACACAAGTTCCAAGTTGAATAGAAGGACCTTCTCTTCCTAGTGATAATCCGGATATAATACAAAGGGTACCGCCAATAAATTTATTAAGTATAATTGAAAATGGTCTATTTTTTATATAGCCACCCATAATACCTTTAACTTGTGGAATACCACTTCCACTTATATAAGGTTCTTTATCAATTAGTTTTCCTATAAGAAAGGCTAATATTATTAAGATAATAAACCATACTAAAATAAGGTATTTTCTTGCTTTAATAAATGAATAAATAAAGAATGAAAGTTCTTCTGCATAAGATAATGCAAATCTGTATAATACAACTACAAAAGAAGTTAAAATTCCAACTAAAAGACCTTTAAGAACAAGATCAGAATGGTTTTTTCTATCATCAGTAATTATATCAAAGTTTTTCATTTTATTATCACCTCCAATAAGATTAAGTTGATATAATATTAGTATAGCATCATTATAATTATTAAAAAATAGGAGAAGAACAAAAGAAAAATGGGAAAAATGTTTATTATTGTTTCAACAATTATATTGTTACTGGTTGTTATACAAAGAAATACTAGTAATAATATAAGATTATTTAAAAGATTAAAAAATATTATTTTTGAAATTAACAGTGTATATTTAGAATTATTTAAAGATAGGTCATTAGCAAGAAGAATAATTCAAGGAACATTGATTATTGTAGCAGAAATATTTATTACAGTTTCAGTAGCAACAGCAGTGTTAAAGCATATTGATATATATGATAACTTTTTTATAGATTTAATATTTAAGTTAATTATTATTTCAGTAAGCTTAGTACTTATTTATTTTTGTATGGGATATATACTACTTTCAACAGTTAAAATTCATAAATTTATATATGGAGTGGAAAATGTTAATTTAAAGATAGATTTACTTTTAAGTTATTTTATTATAAGTACATATTTTACAGTGTTATTAATATTTCCACAGCAATTTAAAAGCTGTTATAAAATAGGACTTTTAGGTGTATCAATATGCTATATATTAAATATTAAAATATTAGTAGCACTTATGAATGATCCATATAAAATAAAAAGCAAAAGTCAAGATAAAACTAATTTTAGTAGAGTTATAATAGCATCTATATTAATTGTTGTGTTAATTATTTTAAACTTATATTTAGCAGTTTGTTTTGTTAGTGATACTGGTAAGGAAGCTTTTAGTAATTCACCAAATTATTTTGATTTGTTTTATTATACTATAATAACATTTACCACTGTTGGATATGGAGATATAGTTCCAATAACTATGGAAGCAAAAATTGTAAGTAGTTTAATTTCAATAACCAATATAATATGTATTACTATATTTTTAAGTACAATTTTATCTTATAGAGATAAGATAAAAAGTGATATATAACTTTAATAAGAGGGGATGTGAAAAATGAAAAAAATTAGTCATGGATGTACTTTAGATTGTGCAGATTGTTGTAAATTTAATGTGTATGTAAAAAATGATGATATTATAAAAATAGAAGGTGATAAGGAGCATCCTTATACAAAAGGATTTATATGCAAAAAGGGATTAGCTCACTTAAAAAGATTAAATCATAGTAAAAGAATTTATAAGCCATTAATAAAAATTAATGATAAGTGGAAAGAAATTGAGTTTGATGAAGCTATAAATATAATGGTTAAAAAATTAAGTTATTATAAAAGTAAATTTGGAAGCAAATCAATTTTATATTATGAGCAATATGGAAATGGTACAGTATTAAAAAGTATTGGAGAAAAGTTTTTTAATTTTTATGGGGGAGTTAGTTTATCAAAAGGGGGGCCTTGCTGGAGTGCAGGAATTGCAGCACAAAAGTTGGATTTTGGTGATTCTAGAAGTCATTCATTAGAAGATATGTTAAATAGTAAAAATATATTTGTATGGGGGAAAAATCCTGCTAATACAACAATACATACTATGCAAATGATAAAAATGGCTAAGGAAAAAGGAAGTAAAATCATTGTAATAGATCCAATAGAAACTGCAACTGCTAAATTAGCAGATAAGTATATTAAAATTAAAGCAAATGGTGATAAAGCATTAGCCTTAGCAATGGGACAAATAATAATTAAAAATAAATTATATGATGAAAAATATATAAAGCTATATGTTAATGGATTTGAAGAATATAAGAGTTATATATTATCATTAAATATTAAAGACTTAAGCAAGGAATGTGGAGTAGAAATTTCTACAATAGAGGAACTTGTAAAATTATATTGTCAAAAGTATTCTACTATTTTATTAGGCTTTGGAATGCAAAAATATAAAAATGGTGGGATGACTATAAGATTAATAGATGCTTTAGGTGCAATTACAGGACAAATTGGATTTAGTGGTGGTGGAGTAAATTATGCAAATAAAGTATATCCTAAAATATTAAATACTGATCCTTATGATAGTGAAAAGTTTTCAAGTAATAGATATTATTATACAAATGAAATAAGTGAATTTATAGAAAAATGTAATTTAGGAAATACCTATTATAAAAATGATATATTTATAAATCATGAAGATGATAAAGGTGATTATGAATTAAACATTCCAATAAAAATGGCTATTATAACTAAAAGTAATTTATTAAATCAACTTGCTAATATAAATAATTTAAAAAGAGCTTTATCTAAGGTAGAATTTAAAGTATGCTTTGATATGTTTATTACAGATACAGTTAAGGAATGTGATTTGTTTATACCAGCAACTAGTCAGCTTGAAAGTGAAGACTTATTATTTAGTTCAATGATGAATCCATATTTAGTTTATAATGAAAAAATATTAGAACCACAAGAAAAATTAATGGATGAATATTATTTCTTTATGGAAGTTGCTAAAAGGTTAAAAATGAGTAATTATCCAATTGTAACAAAGAAAGAATATTTAGAAAAAGTAATATATCCATTAAAAAATATTAATAGTGATATAAGTTTAGAATATTTAAAAAATAATTATTTTACCTTACATAAGGATGTTGCATGGAGTGACAAGAATTTTGTAAATGAGAGTGGTAAGTTTGAAATAATAAACTGTGAAGAAATTAAAAAATTTGAGGCTAATAAATATAAGGATATAAGCAAATTAAGATTATTAACTAATCATGGGAGGGATAGTTTATCTAGTCAGCATTTTATGGATGATGATGGAATAGCTATTGCATATATTAATGAAAAAGAAGCAAAAAGATTTAATATAAATAATAATGAAATTATATATTTAAAATCTGAAAATGGACAAATAAAGGTAAAGATAAATATAGATAAATCCATTGGAGATAATATAGTAATGATGTTTGTTGGATGGTGGGAAAGACATGGAAATCCTAATTTCTTAACTAATAGTGGGATATCTGATATTGGTGGACAAATTACTTATAATGAAACTTTTGTAGAAATAATAAAAAGGTAATAATTAAATTTATGAAAAAATCAGCAATTATAAGTGCTGATTTTTATTTTATATAATTAAAATTTATGAACTTGGGGAAGTATATTAATGTATAAATTAATAGTTTTAAGGGAGGTATTAAAAATGAATATAACATTTAATGGAGATCCTATTACTTTAGTTGGAGAAAAAATTAAAGTAGGTGACAATGCTCCAGATTTCTTAGTTGTAGATAATAATTTGAAAAATGTTACATTAAGTGATACAAGTGGGAAAAGAATTTTTATAACAGTACCATCTATTGATACTTCTGTATGCGATATGGAAGTTAGAAAGTTTAATGAAGAAGCAACAAAATTAAAAGATGTTACAGTATATGTAGTATCTATGGATTTACCATTTGCACAAGTAAGATGGTGTGGAAATGCTGGGATTGATAAAGTAAAAACATTATCAGATTATAAACAAAAAAGTTTTGGAAAGAAATATGGAACTTTAATAGAAGAGTTTGGTTTTTTAACTAGGGCAGTATTTGTTGTAGATGAAAATAATAAAGTTACATATGTTGAGTATTGCAAAGATGTAATAAATGAACCAAATTATGAAGAGGCTTTAAGAGCGGTAAGATGATTTTAAATAAGGAGATTTTATTATGAGTTTAAAAGAATCAATTAATGAAATGAAAATTCATCATGAGGAAAGAAAAGAAGAAAGACATGAAAGGCATGAAGAAAAGAAATTTGCCCATGAATTAAAGCAACAAATGAAGGAAGAGGTTAAAGAAGAAAAGAAGTCAGAAAAAGAAAAGGAACATGAATTAGAAAAGAAGTATAAAGAAGAAGAAAAAGATGCAAAGAAAATGGCAAAGGAAATTGATAAAGATTTAAGAGAATTAGAAAAAGAAGATAGAAAAGAGCAAAAGGAATTTGCGCATGCTTTAAAAAAGCAAATGGAAGAGGAAAATAATTAAATAATATAGGGGGCTGACGCACTAAAACTTTTATACACAATATATTGTTTTAAAAAATAAAAATCAACACAATATATTGTAGTATTTATTCTTAATGCGACATCTCCTTATATATTAATATAAATAGTTTTAATGGATAGTTTTAAATAATATATATTATTTTAGATAAATTTACAAAATAAAGATAACATATTTGTAAAATATGTATATAGCTGAAAACAGTTTCAGGGTGTACAATAAATATATGAGATAAAGTTAATAAAAGATTAGAAGTTGTTTTTATGGGAGGAATAAAAAATGGCAAATTTATCATTACAACATATTTATAAAATTTATCCAGGAGATGTAACTGCAGTTAAAGATTTTAATTTAGAAATTGAAGATAAAGAATTCGTAGTATTTGTTGGACCATCAGGATGTGGTAAGTCAACAACTTTAAGAATGATTGCAGGTCTTGAAGATATTTCAAAAGGGGAATTATATATTGGGGACAAGCTTGTAAATGGTGTTGAACCAAAGGAAAGAGATATAGCAATGGTTTTCCAAAACTATGCATTATATCCACATATGACAGTATTTGATAATATGGCATTTGCTTTAAAATTAAGAAAGGTTCCAAAAGCTGAAATAGAACAAAAAGTAACAGAAGCAGCAAGGATTCTTGATATAGAACATTTATTAAAGAGAAAACCAAAGGCTTTATCAGGAGGTCAAAGACAAAGAGTTGCGTTAGGAAGAGCTATTGTAAGACATCCTAAAGTATTCTTAATGGACGAGCCTTTATCAAACCTAGATGCTAAGTTAAGAGTTCAAATGAGAACAGAAATAACTAAGTTATATAGAAAATTACAAACAACATTTATATATGTAACACATGACCAAGTAGAAGCTATGACAATGGGTACTAGAATTGTTGTTATGAAAGATGGAGTTATTCAACAAGTTGACTCTCCAATCAATATCTACAATAACCCAGCTAACTTATTTGTAGCAGGATTTATAGGAAGCCCACAAATGAATTTCTTAGAAGGTAAAATAGAAAAGGATGGCAATAATGTATTTGCTGTATTTGGAAATAACAAAATAACATTACCAAAACCAAAAGCTGATGTTTTAGTAAAAGAAGGTTATGTTGGTAAGTCTGTAACATTTGGTATAAGACCAGAACATTTAAGTGATAATGATGAATTAATTGCTGCTCATCCAGGAAGTATAGTAAAAGGACATGTAGAAGTTATTGAACTTATGGGTTCTGAAAGTTATATTTACACTAAATGTGGAAATAGCCAAATGAATGTTAAAGTAGAAGGAAGTACAGAGTTAAAGATCGGTGAAGTAGCAAATCTTTATTTAAATACTGAAAAATTACATGTATTTGATAAAGAAACAGAATTAAGAATTGTATAATAATTCTTTGGAGGAGATATTGTGAAGTGTGTTGAGGAATTGGTAAAAGAAGTATATGACAGTTGCAAAATACCTTTTCAATTAACAATAGAAGAAGTAGGAGAATTTTCTACACCTCTATTTGAACTTGTACAAAATCAATCTGAAAAAAGTTTTAATTATAATAACACTAAGTGCTGTATCAAGGTAAATACAGCACTTAGTATTACACTTGATTTATTAAAACTTTATATAGAAGAAAGACTTAACAAGGTGTTTTTAAGTAAAAAAAGTATAGTTTCACTGTTGTTAAATGATAAGAGTATAGAAGAAGAAGTAATAAAAGCAAGCTGGCCAATACTTATTGAAGAATTTGATTTAATAAACATATATGTAGATAATTATAGAGATGAAATAATGTCTTATCTTAAACAAGGGTATTGTTGTAAAGAAGTAGAAATTATAAGTCATAATGGACATATTCTTATGTTTGGAAAATTTGAAGATATATTGGAACATGCTAAAAGTATTAAGTATACAGTAGAAGGAGCAGTTCCATGTAAAGCTTATATTGGTTATTGTAACGTAGAAAGTTATTTGATGTTAAAGAAATATTATGATGATACATCATATAAAATAAATTTAGCTTTTAAATATAATATAATAGATAGAATATTTGATTCAAATAAGCTTATATTAGAAGGAATTATAGATTCAGTTTCTGAAGAAATGAAAAATGATATATATATAAGCTTTGAAAAAGGAATAGCAAAATTAGATAATGAAATGATAAGAACTATGGAAGTATTTTTTAAATGTGGATTAAATTTAAGTGAAGCATCTAAAGAATTATATATACATAGAAATACATTAATTTATAGATTAGACAAAATTCAAAAATATACAAATTACGATATAAGAGAATTTAATGATGCAGTATTATTAAAAATAATATTTTTCATTTGGAAGGAAAAAAATGAAAAAAAACTTAAGGATGTTTTAAAAGTGGTATAAAATATGATGGAGAATGATACCTATATATTTAAATTATTTGAGGTATATACGAATTTCTCATAATCTACCAAGATTTTTATTGTTAAAATCTTGGTAGAAATTTTATTAAATAATAGGTATCGATACCAATTTTTTTAGTTCTTATGTATTTGGGGTGTAATATTTTGAAGGAAGTTACAAATATGTTTGACAATATATATTATAGTTCAAAGATACCATTTAAAGTTATTATTGATGCAAGTTAAAAATGTATCATAAGGATATAGCAATGAAGAAGATAATAATAAAATAAATATAAATGATGATGGTATTAATTATGAAATTATAGTAAATGCAAAAGAAACATAAATAATTAATTTGTTTAGGATTTATTAAAAAATGTAATTGAAAATAATAAACTTGAAAAAATTTGAAAAATGAGATACAATTATATGGAAACGATACCGAGATATTGCATTATATATTATGTTAAGATGAAATATGGACATAAGTAGTTTATTAGTGGTATATTTTATGAATAATTAATGAATTATAATGATGTAAAAAGGAGTATTTTGGATATAAATTAATAAGGAAATAGGAGTGCTAAAATAATTCAAAATATTTTTTAAGGAGGTTTATCTATGAATATAAGAGATATTGCTAAAATATCAGGTGTTGGAGTAAGTACTGTTTCACGTGTATTAAATAATCATCCGGATGTAAAAGAAAGTACTAGAGAAAATGTATTACGTGTTATAAAAGAAAGCAATTATGTGCCTAATAATAGTGCAAGAATATTAAAGCAAAATACAACTAAAAACATAGGTGTTTTAGTAAAAGGAGTTTTTAATCCTTTTTTTTCTGAACTTATTAATGTTATAGGAAGTAAGATTAATGAAGAAAAATACACTATGATATTACAGCAAAATGATTATGTTTTAGAACAAGAAGTTGAAAATATCATTTCTTTTGTAAAAGAAAAAAGACTTCAAGGAATAATTTGTTTAGGTGGAAATTTCATAGATTTAGATGAAGATAGTTTTAAAAATATAGACGTTCCAGTTGTATTAACTTCTGTTAATACAGTATCTTCAGCAGGAAGAGATAAATATTCTACAGTTGGAATAGATAATCTTCAATCAGCATATTCAGCTACGGAATATCTTATAAAAAAGGGTCATGAAAATATTGCAATAATGATAGGAGAAAAAAATGACTTTTGTGTTAGTTGGTGGAGATATAAGGGATATATTAAGGCTTTAATGGATTATAATATAAAAATAAATGATGAAAATCTAATAATTGGAGATTATGATTCAGAAAAAGCTTATGAAGAAACTATGAAATTGTTAAAACATAGAAAAGATATAACTGCAATTTTTGTAATTTCAGATTTCATGGCTATTGGCGCTGCTAAGGCAGTATCAGATAGTGGATTAAGAGTTGGAGAAGATATATCAATAATTGGTTTTGATGGTATGGATGTTAGTTGTTATTATAATCCAGGTATTACCACAATAAATCAACCTAAAAAAGAAATGGCAGAAAAAAGTGTAGAAATTTTATTTGAACTATTAAAGAAAAAAGGGGAAAATAAACATATTTTATTAGATACTCAGTTAATAGAAAGAGAATCTTGTATGGATATTAGCAAAAAGTAAAATAATTATTATTTTAATAATATATATAGTTAAATTTAATAGGTAAAAGGAGTAGAGGGGTATGGAGAGAAGTGCAGGTGTTATTATGCATATAGCATCATTACCAGGAAAATTTGGAATAGGGACATTTGGTAAGGAAGCATATGAATATGTTGAATTTTTATATAAATCAGGAATGAGATATTGGCAAATATTGCCGTTAGGACAAACAGGGTATGGGGATTCACCATATCAATCTTTTTCAGCTTTTGCAGGCAATCCTTATTTTATTGATTTTGATATATTAAATGATGAAGGAATTTTAAGCAAAGCAGAATATATTAATGAAAATTATGGAGATAATGAAGAATACATTGATTATGGGCTTTTATTTAATATTAAATATATAGTGTTAAGAAGAGCTTATGAGAACTTTAAAAAAAGTCATAACTTTTTATTAAAAGAATACTTTGAAAGTTTTAAAGAAGCAAATAATTGGTGGTTAGATAATTATTCTCTTTATATGGCTGTTAAAGGTAAATTTAATTTAGCTAGTTGGCAAGAATGGGATGATGATATAAAAAAGAGAAGACCTGAAGCAATTGAACTTTATAGAAATGAGTTATCAGATGAAATAGAGTTTTGGTCATTTATTCAATTCTTATTCTTTAAACAATGGAATGAATTAAAAAGCTATGCTAATGAAAAGGGAATTAAAATAATAGGAGATATGCCAATTTATGTTGCAGAAGATAGTGCTGATGTTTGGAGTAATCCTGAAGCATATTTAATATATGAAGAAACATTAAAACCAATTTCTATTGCAGGATGCCCTCCAGATGCATTTTCAGAAACAGGTCAATTATGGGGAAATCCTCTTTATGATTGGAATTACATGGAGAAAACAGGATATAAATGGTGGATTAAGAGAGTTGAAGAAAGTTTAAAACTTTATGATGTAGTTAGAATAGATCATTTTAGGGGATTTGAAAGCTATTGGGAAATACCTTATGGAGATACTACAGCTATTAATGGTGAATGGGTAAAAGGACCAGGAATTAAGCTATTTAATGCAATTAAAGAATCATTAGGTGAAATAAATGTTATAGCAGAAGATTTAGGATTTTTAACAAAGGAAGTTAAAGAATTTTTAGAGGAAACAGGATTTCCAGGAATGAAGGTATTACAATTTGCTTTTGATGAAAGAGAAGAAAGTAATTATTTACCTCATACTTATACTAATAATTGTATTGTATATACAGGAACACATGATAATGATACATTTAGGGGTTGGTTTGAGTTAACTGGAAATAAATCAGATGTTAAGTATTGCAAGGAATATTTAGCCCTAACAGAAGAAGAAGGATATAACTGGGGCTTCATAAGAGGGGCGTGGGCAAGCGTAGCAGATGTTTCTATAGCTTTAATGCAGGATTTCTTAAATCTTGGAAATGAAACAAGAGTGAATTTCCCTTCAACTTTAGGTGAAAATTGGAAATGGAGAATTAAGGAAGGAAGCTACAATACAGAATTAGCTGATAAAATATATAAATATACAAAAATGTATGGAAGATGTTAATTTTAAAAGACCGATGCATAAGTGCATTGGTCTTTTTTAGTGCTACTTATCATATATTAAGTAATTCTAACATAAATATAAATATATAAATTTATATTTATGAGGTAAACATATGGAAAAGAAAAGTGTATATGATTTTTTTATAGGATTACTTGCACTTATGTTAGCATTAATGTTTGTTATAGATATTTTTATAGATATACCAAATGAAGTTAGTTGGACATTTTATTATATAGATAATATAGTAAGATTAATATTTATAGGGGATTACGTTACAAGATTAGTAATAAGTAAATCTAAAAGAAATTTTATAAAAAAAAATATAATAGATTTACTATCCATTTTTTCAATAAGATTTTATATAAGGTTAGTGGGGTTGACTATAATTCCTTCTAAGATCAATTCAGCTTATTGTATAAAAATAATAAAGATTTTTATGCTAATAATTTGTGCCTTAAAATTTAAAATAAGAGTTAAAGATGAAATTAAAAAGAGCAGATTAAATTTTTTATTAGTACTTTCAACAATATTTATAGTTATAGGTGCTGTTTTAATTTCAATAGTTGAAGGAATGTCAATAGGAGATGCTTTATGGTGGAGTTTTGTAACTTTTACTACAGTTGGGTATGGTGATATTTTATTAAAGACTCAATTAGGAAAATCAATTGCTGTTTTATTAATGATTATTGGAATAGGAGTTATAGGAGTTATAACAACTAGTATTACTTTGTATATAGCAAATGGAGGAAGAAAAATGCAAAAGAGTTATAAAGAAAAAGTAATAGAAGATATAAAAAATAAGTTGGATAATTATGAAAATTTAACTAGTAAAGATATAGAAGATATTATAAAAATATTAAAAGCATTAAAAAAATAGAGAGGAAAATATGATTGAATTTAATTTTACATTAACATAAAATATATAATATAAGAGTTATCTTATGCAGGTGTGCTGGAATAGGCAGACAGGATAGATTGAGGGTCTATTGGATATTCTCCGTGTGGGTTCAAATCCCACCATCTGCACCAATACATTATATAGAACTACATTTGAATTTGATTTTTTAATGTAGCTCTTTTTTTATAATGATTTATGGAGGAATTATATGAAAAAAATAGTAATACTTGATGGAAAAACTTTAGGAAATATAGATTTAGAAAAACTTAATGAAATTGGAGAAGTTGATTATTATGAATTTACTAGTGAAGATGAAGTAAGTAATAGAATAAAAGATGCAAATATAATATTAACTAATAAAGTTATTTTAAATGAAGATAATATGAAAAATGCAAATAAATTAGAATTTATTGCTGAAACAGCAACTGGATTTAATAATATAGATGTTGATTATGCAAGAAAGAGAGGAATTGGGGTTTCAAATGTTGCGGGATATTCAACTAGTGCAGTAGTTCAACATACATTTGCAATGGCTTTAGGACTATTAAATGAAGTTATATATCATGATAATTATGTTAAGTCTGGTGAATATTCTAAATCAGGATTATTTACATGTTTAAATAGACCTTATTATGAAATTCAAAATAAAGTATGGGGAATAATTGGATTAGGAGTAATAGGAAGAAGAGTTGCAAGAATAGCAGAAGCATTTGGAGCAAAAGTAATATATTATTCTACTTCAGGAAGAAATAATTCAAGTGAATTTGAAAGAGTTGAATTTGAAGAATTACTAAATAAAAGTGATATTATTTCTATTCATGCACCATTAAACAATAATACAAAGGGATTAATAAATTATGATGCACTAAGCAAAATGAAGAATACAGCTATTTTAGTAAATATGGGAAGAGGACCTATTGTAGTAGAAAGGGATCTTTCAAAGGCTATAGATGAAGATAAAATAAGAGGAGCAGCATTAGATGTATTTGAGGTTGAGCCAATTAATGAAGAAAACCCACTATTGACTGTAAAAAATAAAGATAAATTACTATTATCACCTCATATTGCATGGGCAAGTATAGAAGCTCGTAAAGTGTTATTTGAAGAAGTAATAGAAAATATTAAGGCTTTTTATAGAGGAGAAGAACGAAATAGAGTATAAAAATAAAAATATTATGTATATTGACAGAGATAATACAATATAGTAAAATTATAGAAAATAAATAAGGCATTGCTGGGAATGAGAGTAGTAGAAAATTAATAATTTTTCAGAGAGTAGACAGTTGCTGAGAGTCTATAAATTATATTTTTGAACTCGCTCATGAGCTATAAGGATGAATTAAAAGTAATTCTTATCGGATAACACCGTTATTTTAATTAAGTAAAAGTTTTGGATGGTACCGCGTAAACACGCTCCAATGAATAGGAGATGTTTAGCGGTTTTTTATTTTATTTAAGGGGGCTTTTATAAATGTTAAATTACAGTAAATACAAGAGATTTGAAACTATTAATTTTAAGGAAAGAACATGGCCAAATAATATTATTGAAAAGGCACCTATTTGGTGTAGTGTTGATTTAAGAGATGGAAATCAAGCACTTATAAATCCAATGAACATAAATGAAAAATTAGAATTTTTTAATTTATTAGTTAAATTAGGATTTAAGGAAATTGAAGTTGGATTTCCATCAGCATCACAAATAGAATTTGATTTTTTGAGAAGATTAGTTGATGATAATTGTATTCCAGCTGATGTTGTTGTACAGGTATTAACTCAAGCAAGACCACATTTAATAGAAAAAACTTTTGAAGCTTTACAAGGGGTAAAAAAAGCAATAGTTCATATTTACAATTCAACTTCAGTATTACAAAGAGATGTTGTTTTTAATATGAGCAAAGATGAAATTAAAAAAATTGCTGTTGAGGGAACAAAGTTAGTAAAAAAATATACTTCAGATTTTGAGGGCGAGATTTTTTTAGAATATTCTCCTGAAAGTTTTACTGGAACAGAAGTTGAATATGCATTAGAAGTATGTGATGCAGTTGCTGATGCATGGGAGGCATCAAAGGAAAATAAAATTATAATAAATCTTCCATCAACAGTTCAAATGGATACACCAAATGTTTTTGCAGATCAAATAGAATATATGTGTAAAAATTTTAAAGATAGAGAAAGGGTAATAGTAAGTGTGCATCCGCATAATGATAGAGGGACAGGTGTTGCTGATGCTGAACTAGCATTATTGGCTGGAGCAGATAGAATAGAAGGAACATTGTTTGGTAATGGAGAAAGAACAGGAAATGTTGATATTTTAACTGTTGCATATAATATGTTTTCTCATGGTGTTAATCCTATTTTAAATCTTGAAAATATAAATGATATTATTGAAATATATGAAAGGTGTGTAAAGATACCTGTACCAGTTAGGCATCCATATGCAGGAAATTTAGTGTTTACTGCTTTTTCTGGTTCGCATCAAGATGCAATAAATAAAGGAATGAAGAAGTATGAGGAGAGAGGATCAAAATTATGGCAAGTACCATATTTACCAGTAGATCCAAGTGATTTAGGAAGAGAATATGAACCTTTAGTTAGAATAAACAGCCAATCAGGAAAAGGTGGAGTTGCATTTGTTATGGATCATTGCTTTGGATTTAAATTACCAAAATCAATGCAACAGGAATTTGCAGAAGTAGTTCAAAAAATTTCAGAAAGTAAGGGTGAAGTTCAACCAAATGAAATAATGGAATCATTTAAAGAACAATATTTAACCTTACAAGAACCTTTTAATTTAATTAGTATTTCTATATCAGATATTGATAGTGATGTATCAGAAACAACCAAGATAAATGCAGTAATTAAATATAATGGAAATGAATATGTTATAGATGGAATAGGTAATGGACCAATAGATTCATTAGGAAAGGCATTAGCAAATAGTAAGTTAATTGATGTTAGCATAATAGATTATAAAGAACATTCATTAGGAGCAGGTTCAGAAGCAGAAGCAGCAGCATATGTTTATATGAGCAGGAATGATATTCATAAAAAGACATTTGGGGTAGGTGTTGATAGTAATATTACAAGAGCATCAATTAAATCTGTAATAAGTGCATTAAATAGGTTATATGGTAAATAATATGTTTTATAAGTTGATTAATTTAATATTTATTTATATAATTACTTTATAAAATTTAATATGTTCGGTTGAAGGTAATGGGAGAGTGATTTATATCCACCGAAGAAGTAAATCTTTCAGGTATTAGGACCGTTACTGGACGAGCCTCTGGAGAGACTCAATTAAGAGCACCGAAGGAGCAAGGCTTATTTAAATAAGTTGAAACTCTCAGGTAAAAGGACAGGGGATTAAAATAGTTTTTAGTTAGTAGTTAATAGTTAGTAGTCAAGGAACAAACTTTTAATTGAGTTTTTTATTACGTAATAACCTAACTCATAACTACAAACTACAAACTATTTCTAATCTCCTCCTATAAATTTTTATTTTTAAGGAGGATTTTTTTATGAGTTTTTTTATTAATTTAGAAGAGGTATTAAAAAATATTGATGGAATAGTATGGGGGCCACCTTTGTTAATTTTATTAGTAGGGACAGGTATATATTTTACTTTTAAATTAAACTTTATTCAGATGTTTAAATTGCCATTAGCAATTAAGTATCTATTTTTAAATGATGATGATAAAAGCGATAATGAAGCAAAGGGAGAGGTATCAAGTTTTGCAGCATTATGTACAGCATTATCAGCTACTATAGGAACAGGAAATATTGTTGGGGTAGCAACAGCTATAGCAACAGGAGGACCAGGGGCCTTATTTTGGATGTGGGTTGCTGCATTTTTTGGAATGGCAACTAAATATGCAGAAGGAGTTCTTGCTATAAAATATAGGGAAGTTGATGAAAATGGAGAAATGTCTGGAGGTCCTATGTATTATATTGAAAAGGGAGTTGGAAATAAATTTTTAGCTAATATGTTTGCATTTTTTGGTATTGCAGTTGCACTACTTGGTATAGGGACTTTTGGACAAGTGAATTCTATATCAAAAGCAGCATTAATTTCTTTTAATATTCCAATATGGTTTACTGCAATAATAATAACTATATTAGTTACACTGGTTACTTTAGGAGGTATAAAAAGAATATCTAATGTAGCAGAAAAGATAGTTCCAACAATGGCAATATTATATATAATAGGAGCTTTGTTAGTATTGATATGTAATTTTAAAGCAATACCTTCAGCAATAACATTAATAATAAAAAGTGCATTTAATCCAAGTGCAGCATTAGGAGGTACTACAGGTATTACTATATCATTAGCAATTCAAATGGGAATAGGAAGAGGTGTATTTTCAAATGAAGCAGGTCTTGGAAGTGCACCAATAGCAGCAGCTGCAGCTAAAACAAAATATCCAGTTAAGCAAGGATTAATTTCAATGACAGGAACATTTATAGATACAATAATTATTTGTACTATGACTGGATTAGCAATAGTATTAACAGGAAGTTTTAATAGTGGATTAGAAGGAGCTGCAATGACTACATTTGCATTTGAAAATGGATTACCATTTGCAATTATAGGTAAATATATAGTTAATATAGGTTTAATTTTCTTTGCTTTTACAACTATAATAGGATGGAATTATTATGGGGAAAGATGTATTCAATATTTAATAGGTATTAAAGGAATTAAATTTTATAAGATAATATTTATAGCTTTGGTTGGAGTAGGACCATTTTTATCTCTTAATTTAGTATTTATAATTGCAGATATAGTAAATGGATTAATGGCATTGCCTAATTTAATTGGTTTAATTAAATTAAGAAATATAGTAATAAGTGAAACAAATAATTTTTTTGAGAATATTAACTCTAATTAAAGTACGCAATGATAGAGATATATATGAAATAAATTAATATATGAATAAAAGGTTATAGTAAGTTTAATAATAACTTATTATAGCTTTTTTTTGAAAATTCAAAAATAATAAAGCTATTAGTAATAAAAATATATTTAAAAAGGTAAAATAAAGTGTAGGAGGTAATTATGATTTATAAATATGTAAAAATGGATTTCCTTAAAAGTATATAATGAAGGTAAACCAACAAAAGAAGTATTTAAAAATTATAGGAGAGTTTAAGATGAAAAATAACATTAAATACAGAGGGGTAAATAGTTATGCTTTATCGGGGGGAAAAATAAATTCTTATAAGTTTATTAAAGTTTGTATTCTTTTTGTTTTAATGATTGTAACTATATTTAGTACTATAAGATTTAAATTATCTCAAAAAATTACTAATACTAGATATATAAATGAAAGTTCAAATGTTTATAATGAAGAAGTAAGTATAGCAAATGCTACAACTAATATGAGCAATGAAAAAAATATAGAAGTAAATTTAAATGTTAGTTTGGATTCAGATAAGATGGAATTTTTACAAAAAGTAGCAGAAGGAGCAATTGAAAATTATTATAAATATGGTATTTTACCATCAATAACTATTGCACAGGCTATATTGGAATCAGGATGGGGACAGTCAGACCTTGCAGTTACACATAATAATTTATTTGGAATAAAGGCTGATTCAAGATGGGATGGAGATATTGCTACAATTTCTACAAGTGAAAATTATAATGATATTACTATAGCAAGCTTTAGAAAATACAACAATATAGAAGAATCTATAAATGATCATGGAAAGTTTTTATATGAAAACTCAAGATATTCTGAATATGGATTATTTGCAGGGAAAAATTATATTCAACAAGCACAGGCTTTAGAAGATGCTGGATATAGCACTGTTAGAAATTCAGATGGAGTACCAGTTTATGCAGATAAATTAGTAACTTTAATAGAGAAATATAATTTAATGGAATATGATAATAAAGTTAAAAATTAAAAATATAAAAAATAGAGTTAGATATTTATACATTTAACTCTATTTTTGTATTTTTAACATTTAATAACGTTCTGTAAAGCTATATTCATTGTAGATCACTTCAATCTTTTTTTGATAAAGTTCATCTACTTTAATAAATCTATTTCCATTTTTTATAATTTCAAGAAATTTTTTTATAGAATCAATTTCTCCTTGAACTTCCATTTCAACCATACCATTATCCATGTTTCTTACCCAGCCAGTTAAATCATAATTTTGTGCATTCATAATACAAAAAAATCTAAAGCCAACACCTTGAACACGACCATCAGCTATTATGTGATATCTAACCATAAAATCCTCCTTAACATATAATTATAGTATATATTATAGTATAACTAAAATCATAAATAAAATGGGGATGTCGCATTAAGAATAAATACTACAATATATTGTGTATAAAAGTTTTAGTGCGACAGCCCCATTTTAATGAGTTAATACATCCATAAAGGCTTCTTCATATAATTTTAGTGACTTTTTATCTAAGTCAGTAAAAATTGAACATTTATCTAAAATATATTCTGGTGGATAAGCTACAGGATTGTTTTTTACATCATCATCCAATAATTCATATGCACCATAATTTGGTGTTGAGTACTCTATGTATTCTACATTTATTTTTGCATTTTCAGGATCACATAAAAAGTTAATAAATGCTTCTGCACCAGCTTTATTTGGAGCACCTTTAGGAATTGTCATTGAATCAACCCATCTATTAGAACCTTCTTGTGGAATAGCATATTTTAAATTAGAATTTCCACTTATTGAATAAGAAGCATCACCTGAATAAACAGTGGCTAATGCCTTTTCACCAGCTATCATATTATCTTTTATTTCATCAAGTAAATATACAGGACTAGTTAATTCCTTTTGTTTAATTAAATCTTCTTTTGCTACATTTATTTCATCAGGATTTGTAGAATTTAATGAATATCCATTTTTTATTAAAGCAATAGCAAGAGAATCTCTTAAAGAATCAAACATATATATATTATCTTTGTATTTTTCATCCCAAAGGATATCCCAACTAGTAACTGGTTCAGTAATTACTGTTGAATCATATAATATTCCAATTGTTCCCCACATATATGGAACAGAATATTCATTAGTAGGGTCATAAGATAAATTCAAAAAATCATCACTTATATATTTATAATTTGGAATATTATTAAAATTTAATTTTTCTAATAAACCTTCTTTTCTCATTTTTTCAACCATGTAATCAGAAGGAAATACTAAGTCATAAGTACCAGGACTAGTTTGAATTTTTTGATACATAATTTCATTAGTATCATATTTATCATAAATAACTTTTATTCCAGTTTCATCTTCAAATTTTGAAATTAAAGATTCATCAATATAATCTGCACAGTTATATACATTTATAGTTCCATTAATACCAGAGTTATTATTACTACATCCAGTAAAAAATGTAGATGTTAATATTGTTGTGGTAAGTAGTGTAATTAATTTCTTTAATTTCATCATTATTTTTCACCTCTTGAAATGAAGTCTTTTCTATTTACAATTAATAATAAAATTAACACTGTTAAAAACATTAATGTTGATAAAGCATTAATTGATGGATTAATTCCTTTTCTTGCCATTGAGTAAATTTCAATAGAAAGATTATTAACACCAGGTCCAGTTGTAAAGAAGCTTATTACAAAATCATCAATTGACATGGTAAATGCCATTAAGAAACCAGCAAATATTCCAGGCTTTATTTGAGGTAAAATTATTTTACGCATTGCATATGCAGGAGTTGCTCCTAAGTCTAATGCTGCTTCAGTGATATTAGCTGGCAATTGTTTAAGCTTTGGTAATATTGATAAAATAACATATGGTATATTAAAAGTTATATGAGCAAGAAGCAAGGTTGTAAATCCAAACTCAAATTTTAAATAAGGACTTAAAAATATAAATAAGCTCATAAGAGATATACCAGTTACTATATCAGGGTTTAAAACAGGTAAATAATTTATGTTTAATAATGCTTTTTTTGAAAAACCACGCATTCTATTAATACCTATAGCTGCAAATGTACCAATTATAGTAGCAACTATTGAAGAAATTATAGCAACCAATAATGTGTATTTTAATGCACTCATAATACTGTCATTTTGAAATAATTCAATATACCAATTTAAAGTAAATCCATTCCATTTACCCATAGACTTAGAATCATTAAAGGAGAAAACCATTAAAGTTACTATAGGCAGATATAGAAAAATAAAAATTAAGATTAAATAGAATTTTTTTATGAAAGATTCTAGTTTTCTTACCATAATCTGCTTCCTCCTTCCTTATCATCCGAACCTTCAAATTTATTCATGAAAGCCATTGAAATTAAAATTATAATCATCATAAATATTGCAATAGCAGAACCAAAGTTCCAATCACCCATTGTTGTATATTGTGTTTGAATTAAGTTTCCTAAAAGCATATATTGTCCGCCACCTAAGATTCTAGAAATTACAAAGGTTGATACTGCAGGCATAAATACCATAGTTATTCCAGAAATAACACCTGGCATGCTTAATGGGAAAATAATTTTTCTAAAAATTGTACTTTTAGTAGCACCAAGATCTGAGGCTGCATTTATTAAATCAGTATCCATTTTTACTAAAACAGTATAAATAGGTAAAATCATAAATGGTAAAAAGTTATAAACCATTCCAAGTAATACAGCAAAATCATTATATAATAATTTTAAGGGACCTATGCCAAAGTTAGCTAATATAGTATTTATGAATCCATTTTTACCAAGCAAAGGTAACCATGCATAAGTTCTAAGTAAAAAATTCATCCACATAGGAACAATAAACAACATTATTAAAAAGTTTCTTTTTTTACTATTCATATTAGCAATTAAATAAGCTACTGGATATCCAATTATTAAACAGGCAATTGTAGATTGGAAAGCCAAAAGAAGACTTCTTCCAAAAACATTAAAATAATTAGGATTCATTAATTTTTCATAATTTTCAAGAGAAAATTTATATCCTGTATCTGTTTTTATTGTAAAACTAAAAAATATTATAATTAAAAGAGGAATAACAATAAAAAGTGAACTCCATACAACATAAGGTGCTGCAGGCAAAACACCTTGATTACTTTTCTTTTTCATAACCTTTCACCTTTCTCATTATATGTATAGATTCTGGGTCTATTATTAGGCCAACTATTTTTCCAGCTTCTGCATGTTTAATGTTATGAATAATCCATGTAGTATCTTCAGTAATAACTTCCATTTCATAATGAACGCCTTTAAAAATAACAGAATTAACTTTTCCAGTTAACATTCCTTTATCAGGAGTAGTTATTTCTATATCTTCAGGTCTAATTACAACATCAATATCTTCATTTTTGTTAAATCCGCCATCAACACATGTGAAAGTATTATTTGCAAATTTTACTTTATAATCTTCAAGCATAATTCCATTTAAAATATTACTTTCACCAATAAAATCAGCAACAAAAGCATTAGCAGGTTCATTATAAATATCTTCAGGAGAACCCATTTGTTGAATTTTACCTTTATTCATTACAACTATAGTATCAGACATAGTAAGAGCTTCTTCTTGATCATGAGTTACAAAAATAAATGTAATTCCAAGTCTTTTTTGTATTTTCTTTAATTCAAGTTGCATTTCTTTTCTAAGTTTTAAGTCTAATGCTCCAAGTGGTTCATCTAATAAAAGTACCTTAGGTTCATTAACTAAAGCCCTAGCAATAGCAACTCTTTGTTGTTGACCACCACTAAGTGAATCAACAGATCTTTTTTCAAAGCCTTCAAGTGATACCATTTTTAACATTTCACGAACTTTTTTATCAATTTCATCCTTTGGTAATTTTTTTATTTTTAATCCAAAAGCAATATTTTCATAAATATTCATATGAGGAAATAAAGCGTACTTTTGGAATACTGTATTTAATTGTCTTTTGTATGGAGGTATGTTTGAAATATCACTTCCATTAAATATAACTTTTCCACTATCGGCAGTTTCAAAACCAGCTATAATTTTAAGAGTTGTAGTTTTACCACATCCACTAGGACCAAGTAAAGTTAAGAATTCATTTTTTCTTATATTTAATGAAAGATTATCTAAAACAGTATTATCACCATAAACCTTAGATACACCTTGTATTTCTATTATGTTTTGATTCAAAAAAAACACCTCTTTCTTTATAAATGAAATTCTAAATTAAAATTTAGATGTTGAATTTACTTATTAATTAAAAAAATATTTAAAATGTTGGTGGAGTAGAAATCCAAATAACTTTAGCTGTAGTTTTACCATTATTACTTATATAGTGATTTGCTCTAGGTTTAAAATAAAAACTTTCATTTTTACGAACTTTATAAGATTTATCACCTAGGTGTAATATTATGCTTCCTGATAAAACATATCCAAATTCTTCACCTTCATGAGGTTCTTCTTCTATGTATTTCCCACCAGCTTCAATTGTTATCATTATAGGTTCCATTTCATTTTTTTGTGCATTAGGAACTAACCACATTAATTTATATTTTAAATCTAAATTTTCGGTTTCAAACATATCTTCATATGTATAAGTTATTTTTTCATCCTTATCATCACTAAAGAATTCTTTAAGGTTTGTTCCGAGTATTTCAAGAATATCAATTAGTGTTGCTATAGAAGGTGAAGTTAAATCATTTTCAACTTGAGATATAAATCCTTTAGATAATTCGCATCTATTAGCAAGCTCTTCTTGTGTTAATCCTCTTTCAATTCTCATTCGTTTAATTTTATTTCCAATTTGCACAATTTCACCTTACCTTTCATTTTGTTTGATAATAACTATTACTAAACTAAAGGTTTAAAATTACTAAACAAACAATGCTATTATATAGGGGTATAATGAAAAAATCAATAATTTTAATAAAAAATGTTTAAAATATAATTTATTGCTTTCCTTTTAAAATAGAGGGTTTTAAGGAAAAAATGAAAATTAAGTTTAACATTTCTGCATTAAAAGTTTAGTAAAACTAAGAATGAATAAAAAATATAAAAATATAAAAAGTAGTTAATTAATATAAAAGAGAAAAGTTATTAAATTTAAATGAAAAATAAAAAATGATATATAAATTTATAATTGGTAAACTGAAGAAAAAAAATACATAGTAAATTATAATCATTAAAATTAATATAATATATTTTTGTTATTATTAAATGGTGTTGTCGCACTAAAAATTTTATATACAATAATTAAAAATTAGCAGAATATATTGTATTATTTATTCTTAATGCGACATCCACATTGTATTATAAGTATTAACAAATTTTAAAATAGGATGTATAATAAAATATGATTTATGAAAATGCTAAATTTAATAAAGTTTTATTTTAAATAATAAAATTTATAGATAAAACGGAGGATGGAAGATGTTAAGAGGAACAATACATTCAATAGAAACAATGGGGCTTGTAGATGGACCAGGAGTAAGAGTTGTAGTATTTATGCAAGGATGTGCATTAAGATGCCAATATTGCCATAATCCAGATACATGGATTGATAAAGGTGAAGAAACTTTAGAGTTAACACCAGAAGAATTAGTTAATAGAATAGCAAGATTTAGAGCTTACTTTGAAAGGTCAGGTGGTGGGGTTACTTTTTCTGGGGGAGATCCATTAAGACAACCAGAATTTTTAAAAGAATGTTTAAGACTTTGTAAGGAAAAAGGAATACATACTACATTAGATACATCTGGAGTAGGATTTGGAGATTATGAAGAAATATTAAAGTACACTGATTTAGTTCTTTTTGATGTTAAGCATTTAACAGCAGAAGGTTATAAAAATATGACAGGAATAAATATTGATGAAAGTTTAAAATTCCTTGAAGATTGTAAAAAGTGTAATATAAAACTTTGGATAAGACAAGTTGTTGTACCAGGTATGACAGATAGTGAAGAGTATATTAAGGAATTAGGTGAATTTATTAAAACATTAGAAAATGTTGAAAAAGTTGAGCTTTTACCTTATCATTTACTTGGAGTAAATAAGTATGAAAAAATGGGAATAAAATACAGATTAGATGGTACACCTGCTATGGATAAAGAAAAGTGTAAAAATTTATATGAATTATTAAATTTTAAAGCTTAATAAATTATAAAAAAAGAAAATGCCAATTATATGATTAGAGGCATTTTCTTTTTTTTATAATTTAAAGCTGACTTGAGAAAAATCCGGGTTTAATATATTTTTGCTTCATACCTTCTATTACTAAAAGATAAAGTGCAGCTGTATCAAATCTAGCATCATGATAATTACCACTTCCCTGGAATAATTCATTAGCTTTTTTAGCAATTACTTCATCAGATATACCTAAAAATTTAATTACTTCAGAAAGTTTAGGATTTTTTATACCATTACCATTTGGTGATGGTATTTGACAAATGTTTTTATAGTATGACATTGTACAAAATGTCTTTTTAGGTTTCCAAGAACAATCAATCATACCAGCTTCATATAATGAATCAATTTCATGTTTTAAAAATTTAACATCAAATTGGACATTATGACCAATCACAAAATCAGCATTAAAGAAATCAGATATAAAATATTGAAGTTGTTCTAAAAATTCTAACCCATTAGATAATTCATATAATTTTTCTAATGAAAATCCATGAACTTCTTGAGCAGATGGATCCATTTCATCTACTGTAAAGAAAAAGTTTTTTCCAATAGTAGTTTGTGGTTTAGTTGAAGTATCTACAGTTATATAACTTAACTGACAAATATGACCTGGTTTTACACTAGTTGTTTCAGTATCGAAAAATAAAAGCTTCATTATGTTCCTCCAAAAAATATTTATTGATTTTATAATATCATAACTTATATTAATAAACAATTTTATACAAAAAATGGGTCTGCCGCACTAAAAATTTTATACACAATATATTGTTTTAAAAAAAATCAACACAATATATTGTAGTATTTATTCTTAATGCGACATCCCCATTTTTATATTATAAATTATCTGAGATTAAGTTTAATAATTCAAAACAAGTTTCCTTAGTTTTATTATTTTTATCTAACATAGGATTATATTCTACAAAATCCATAGATTTTACTAAGTTTGTACCTAAAATTGCCTCAAGTAGTTCCTTGCCTTGACTATAAGTTAATCCATCATTTACTGGAGTTCCAGTACCAGGTACATAATCAGGATCTAAACAATCTATGTCATAAGATAAATGGATATTTTTTATATTTTTTTCTTTAATCAATGTTAATAAATCATTAATTACTTTTGAAGTACCCTCTTTGTTTATTTGTTCAGTAGTCCATACATTCATTTTTAACTTATTTATTAACTCAATTTCACCTTTATCTAAATCACGACAAGCTAGTATAAAAACATTTTCTGGTTTAATTTTAACTTCATTAAAAAATATTGAAGTAAGTTTTTCATAACCATATCCCATAGAAGCAGCAAGTGGCATACCATGAATATTTCCAGATGGAGAAGTATCATGTGTATTAATGTCTCCATGAGCATCTATCCAAATTACAGCTAAATTATTACCAAAATGTTTACTTGCACCAGCAATAGAACCCATAGCTAGAGAATGGTCTCCGCCAATTATAAGTGGGAAAGTGTCATTTTGTAATGCTTCAAGAACTTTGGAAGCTAGTCCATTATTTGCATCAACAACTTGAGTTAAATATTTTAATTGTGAATTACTTGAATATTTTTCACTTTCATTTACTTTTTCAACTTCTATATCTCCTAAATCACAAACAGTATGATTTTTTTCAAATATATCAATGAGGTTGTTTTTTCTTAATTCTTCAGGACCCTTTTCTACACCAGGGTTATCACACCCATAAAAAAGAGGCATTCCAATAATACTTATGTTCATAAAAAGACCTCCATCAATTTATTAAATTTTCATAATACCTATAATAATACTTTAAATTATATAAGTAAATATTAAATTCTTTAATTTATAGAAATTCTTTTATTTATAGTTTATCCAAATTTATTTTAATAATGTAATTGTTCTACTACAAACAATACAGAAATTTGTGATAAAATAAATAATTATGAAAAAAAATAATAAAAAAAACTAAAAAATGGCTTAAAATAGTGGTATTATTGCATTTATTATCTTATAATTAAAAAGTATAATTTATATAAACTACATTTAAAATAATAATGATGTATTTAACTTTAAAAGTTTAATTAATATTTTTGAAGGGATGGCACAATTATGAATGAACAAAATAAAACTAGAAGAAGAACTTCTAAAAAGAAAAGATGGTCAGCAAAAAGAAAAATAATAATATCAACTATAGCTGTTTTTGCATTAATAATTGGTATATTAGCATATGGATATCTTTATATAAAAAGTAAGATTTATTCTGAAATAAGTATACCAAATAATATTCAAGATACTGAATATAAAGAAGTCGAGGGAATAACGAATGTTTTATTAATTGGAACAGATGGAAGAACATTAGATGAAGCAGCTAGAGCAGATTCTATTATTATAGCCACTTTAGATAATAACAATAAAAACATAAGATTAACATCGTTATTTAGAGATACATTAGTAAATATACCAGGTCATGGTGAAGCTAAATTAAATGCTGCAATGGCTTATGGAGGAGTAGAATTATTAATTGAAACAATTAAAAATACATATGGAATTAATCTTGATAAATATATTATTATAAACTTCTGGGGATTTGAGGCAATAATAGATCAAATAGGTGGATTAGAATTTAATGTAGAAGATTATATGTTAAATGAGTTAAATAAATACATTGGAGAATCTACAGGTGGAAATGATTGTCCAGTAACTGAAGCTGGTGAGCAATTGTTAAATGGTAAGCAAGCATTATCTTATGCAAGAATAAGAAAAGGTGTAGGAGATGAATTTGCAAGAACTGATAGACAAAGAGAAGTTTTAGTAAAAGTTACTGAAAAATTAAAAGAAACTAAGCCAAGCAAATATTTAGGAATAATGAATAGTATGTTAGATTATATAAAAACTAACATAGATCCAATTCAAGCTTTAAATATGGCGTATACTATTTATAAATTCCCTAATTTAGAAATAAAGCAATTACAAATACCAATACCAGAATTAACAGATGGAAGATTATTTAAGAATTTAGGGTGGGTATTTTTAATGGATACAGAACAAAATACTAAATATTTAAAAGAATTTGTTTTTGAAAATAAAGTACCAGATTCATCAACTTATGATTATAAATCATTTAACGAAGCAATGTCTGAATACAAAGAAGAAGAAAATGAATACAATGAAAGACATAATATAAATCCTAAAGATTATGAAAATATACATTATGAAGATAATTATATAAGTAAACCTTCAAAATCTGATAATAAAAATAATTTAAATCAAAATAATAGTGGAAGCCAAAATAGTTCAACTGGAGGAAATTCAACAGGAACAAATAAACCAAGCAATGGAAATAGTTCAGGAGTAAATGATAAAGATTCAACTGAAGAAAATAAACAACCTGAAAAAGAACCTGAAAAAGAGCCAGAAAAGGAACCAGAAAAAGAACCTGAAAAAGAGCCAGAAAAGGAACCAGAAAAGGAACCAGAAAAAGAACCACAAGATAAAGTAGAAAATAATTCTGAAAATAAAAAAGAAGAACAATTAAAATCTTAAAAATGATTTAAATACGTTAAATTTAATTAAATAGTTAAAATAAAGCAGTGTTTTATAAGTTTAGCTTTAATAAAGATAAATTTTATAAATACATTGCTTTATTTTTATTAAATTATTTTAAATAGGACAATATATACCATAATATGTGGTATAATGTTTTTAAAAATATAAGAAAGGAGTAAAATAATGAGCCCATTTAGATTAAATTTGCTTTATATTATTTTAAAAATACCAGCCATATTAATTGCATTTACTGTACAAGGATATGCAAAAGCTTTAGTTGCAGATAAATTAGGAGATAAAACACCAAGATTTCAAGGAAGATTAACTTTAAATCCGGCTGCACATGTAGACTTAATAGGTTTTATAATGATTCTATTAGCTGGATTTGGATGGACTAAACCATTAAATACAAATCCTAGTGCATATAAAAGAAGATATAAGGATGCTATAAAAGTTTCAATTGCAGCACCTTTAGCAAATTTATTAGTAGGATTTATAGGTATGATTTTACTTGTATTTACTTCAAAATTTTTATCATACATACTACCAGAAACTATATTTTTTATACTATTTAATATGTTGAAATTTGTAAGTTCAATAAATATTAGTTTATTTGTATTTAATTTATTGCCTTTACCTGGACTAGCTGGATTTGAAATATTTAGAGATTTATGGCCAAAAACATTTTATAAGGTTTCAGATAAAATATATCAATATCAATTTTTAATACTTATATTAATAGTTTTAATTGGTGGAACTATATTATCAATTCCTGTTAATTTAATATATAATATTTTTTATACAATAGCTAAATTAATTTTTGGAATGTAAAAAAATGTGGCAATTAAATTTGCCACATTTTTTTGTAGATATAATTTTATTTATTACCATTGGAGGAAATAATGAATTATAAGAAGTATATAGCAATAAAAGTTAGTTCTTATTTAAATTTGAGTATAGAAAAAATTGAAAATTCAATAGTTACTCCAAGTGACATTAAAAATGGAGATTATTCTTTATTATGTTTTAAATTAAATGAAAAATTAAATAAATCACCAGCAGAAGTATCATCTTATTTAAAATTAAAATTAAATGATACTATTTTTGAAAAAATTGAAGTTAATGGAGCATATCTTAATTTTTTTATTGATAAATATACTTATACTAAAAATGTATTAAGAAAGATTATAAACAATGAAAATAAATGTATTGAGTTTTATAATAAGGAAAAATATATTTGTATAGAAAACTCATTTATTAATAAAAATGAAAAGTTTAATTTAAATAATTATTTTCAAATTATAGTTAGCAATATATTTTGCAATTTATTTACTGAGATGGGGTACAATGTTGTAGATATAAATAGTACAAAAATATTGTGGGAGGATTTTTACAAATTATTAATAATAGGGTTTGATAATGAAATTAAAAAAAAGTTAAATTTACAAAAAGAAAAAAACTTCAATAATATTAATTTACTTAATGATTTAAAAGAAAAAAATTTAATAACAACAATTAATGAAGTTGATATTATAGATTTAGAAAAATATAATATGCCACCATATATAATAGCTAATAAAAATAAAATAAATAAAAATTTAATGGATTTATCATTTATAATACAAAGTAAAGATAAATATAATTTTTATAAATACATATATATTTCAGGAAAAAATGAAACAACTAAATTTTTGCAATTTAAGAAAATGATAGAACTTTTAGGCTGTGAATGGGGAAGTCAATATATTAATATTAAGACAGGATTAATTAAATTTGCAAAAAGTGATGCTTTTATAAGAGATGAAAAGTATGTTTCATTTTCAAATTTAATAAGTGAAACTATTGACGAAATTAAAAATGAGTGGAAGGGAAAAAATATTAACTTAAAAGATAATGAAGATTTATTAAAGAATATATTATTAAGTGGAATTATATTTTCTTTTTTAATTAATTATAGAGAAAATAATATAGGTATTGATTTTAGTAAGGATTTTTCATTAGAAAAAAAATTAGGGCCATATGTTATATATTCTTATATTAAAACAGCAAATATAAATTATGAAGAATGTAATTATAATAAATTTAATTTTCAAAAAGATTTTAAATTAATTAAGTTTCTAGATAATTATAAAAAAAATATAAAAAAGGCAGTAGAAGAAATGGATCCATCAATTATAATAAGATATATTATTGATTTAGCAGAAGTTTTAGATAATTTGCATAACCAAATTTGTATAAATAATAATGAGAATTTAGAATATAATATGGTATTAATTAAGGTAGTACGTACTTTAATTAAGGATTCATTTAAATTAATAGGAATAGAATTAATATAATTAAAATAAAACTTAAAAATAATTTAGAAATAAAATAAAAAAAGAACTGCAATCTATCAACTAAGATAGAGAGCGGTTCATAATACTTTTTTTATTTTTTGTATTTGGGGCAACTAGATGAACAGTTTCCACAATTACAATCACCTTTAGATGATTTTTTTATATTTTTAAAAATTATATATCCAGAAGCAATAATTAAAATTGCTGTTATAATTATTTCCAAATAAATTCACCTTCTTTTAAGTAAAAATCTAAGCATTTAATTTAGAAAATTAAAAAAATAATGAACCAATATTAAATACCAAGAATGATATACTCCAAGCTAAGATTAACTGATAAGTAATTGAAAATAAAGTTATTTTAGTACCAAATTCTTTTTTCATTGTACCAACAGCTGTAATACATGGTGTGTAAAGTAAAATAAAAACCATAAATGATAAAGCTGAAAGTGCAGTAAAGTGAAGAGGTAACATTACTTCTAAATTACCAGCAAAAATTACTCCCATAGAAGAAACAACAGTTTCTTTTGCAATTAATCCAGTTAATAAAGAAACTGATGATTGCCAGTTACCAAAGCCAAGAGGTTTGAAAATAGGAGCTATAAACCCACCAATTGAAGCTAATATACTATCATTAACATCAGTCATACCACTAAAGTTAAAGTTAGATAAGAACCATAATATTATGCTCATAGCAAATATTAATGTACCAGCTTTTATTAAGAAATTTTTGCTTTTTTCATATAATTGAACAAATAAGTTTTTAAGTGATGGTAACTTATATTCAGGAAGTTCTATTAATAAAGGCTCTTCCTCATTTTTAAATATTAAATGTTTAAATATAATACCTAAAATAAATGCTAAAATAATTCCTAAGAAATATAATGAAGCAACAACTAGTCCAACATATTTAGGAAAAAATACAGATGCAAATATACTGTAAACAGGAAGTCTTGCATTACAACTCATAAGAGGAACTAGCAATGCTGTTAATTTTCTATCCTTTTCACTTTCTAATGTTCTTGCAGACATTATTGCAGGAACAGAACAACCAAACCCAACAATCATAGGAATGAATGCTTTTCCTGAAAGACCCATTTTTCTCATGATTTTATCCATTAAAAAAGCAACTCTAGCCATATAACCACTGTCTTCTAATATTGTAATACAAGCAAATAGCGATAATATAACAGGAAGAAGAACTAATATTCCTCCAACACCACCAACTATTCCATCTAATATAAGTGATTGGAACCAAGGAGAATAATTATTAATCCATCCTTCTATTATTGGAACTAATGAATCATTTAATAATGAATCAAGTAAATCTGAAAGTGGTTGTCCAATCCAAGAGAAGGTTACTTGAAACATTAAAGCCATAATTGCAAAAAATATAGGATAGGCAAACCATGGATTTAACATTATATTATCTAAGTTTTCCTTAATATGTTTTTTAGAGTTTTTAGATGTTTTAGATGTTTTAGTACATTTACTTAATAAATCTTCTATATAAGCATAAGTTTCTTTTTCAGAAGAAAAAGAATAATCTGTATTATCAATTTTATTTTTATTTATAGAACTTAAAGCTGTTTTAACTTTTTCTATACCTATTTCTTTTGAAGCTTGAATTGGAATTACAACAACATTTAGTAATTGTCCAAGTTTTTCATAATCTATATGTATTCCCTTTTTTTCAGCTACGTCAATCATATTAACAGCTAAAATAATAGGTTTTTTAAATTGCTTTAATTGCATTGTTAAATATAAGTTTCTATCAATGTTAGAAGCATCAATAATATTTAAAATTAAATCTACTTGTCCATTTTCTAAAAATTCTTTTGATACTTTTTCTTCATTAGAATAAGTATCCATTGCATATATACCAGGTAAATCTACAATATTAAAATTATTAAAGTATCCTTCCTTTTTATCAACGGTAACACCTGCCCAGTTTCCAACTCTTTGATTTGAACCAGTAAGACTATTAAATAATGTAGTTTTACCTACATTAGGGTTACCTAGTAAGGCTATATTTATCATTATGTCATCTCCTATTTAAAAACTAAGCTGTTAATATTATATTTTTAGCATCCTTTTTACGAATAGCTAAATCAAAGCCTCTTAAATTTACAATTAGTGGATCTCCTAATGGAGCAATTCTTTTTAATTCAATTTCTGTTCCTTGAATTAAACCTAATGCAGAAAGTCTTTTAGATAATTTATCATTACCGTTAATTGTATTAATAATAGCTTTTTCACCAAGCTTTAAATCACAAATGCACATATTTATCACCTCCAACTGAAAATAATTTTCATTATTGTATATAATAATATCAAGAAACATATATATGGTCAATAAAAATTATTTAAAAGAACAGTAAGAGAAAGTAAAAACGTATAAAAATTTAAGATGTGCAAATGGTATTCACTCTACAAATAACATGATATAATAAAGAGATATAAAAATAATAAAATTTTAATACAGGAGATAAATTTATCTAGGAGAGAGTGATAAGATGTGATTATTAGAGAAAATATAGTAGATGTAGAAGAATATAGGTTAGAGGAAATTTTAAATAATAAGGAGGTTGACTGTAAGCCAGAGGAAAGTATTTATTTTGATTTAGAGCATTATGTATATAAAAAACCTAAATGTATTGGTGTATTTGGAGCTTGTGTATACAATAAGAAAAATAAAAAAATTAATGTAACTCAATATATGATTGAAAATAAAAGTGAAGTTGTAGACATATTATTATTAGCCAAAAAGTATTTTATTAAAATGAAAAGAGAAGGTAAAAAAGTTATAGTAACTTTTGCAGGTAATAATGATTTTACTGTAATCAAATATCTATTCAATAAATATGGTATATATTTTGATTTTGAAAAGGAGTTTAAATCAATTGATATTCAAAAAGAATATGAGAAAGATATGAAAATATCAATTGGCTTAAAAAATTTAGAGAAGATATTTGAAGTTTATAGAGAAGGTGATGTAATAAGTGGTTCTAATTTAGCAAAAACTTTTCATAAGGTACTTAAGGATAAAGAATATATTCAAAGAATGCCAAAAGAAAAAATAGAAACAATATTACAATATAATGAACAAGATGTAGTTAATTTATATAAGATTTTTATAAATTGGAAAAATTATATTAAAACTGAAGAAGATACTAAAGAAAATGATGATTTTGATGAAATTAAAGAAATAAAAACTGAGAAAATTATAAATGATATTAAAGAAATAGATAATGAGAAAAATATAGAAGACGTAAAAAAAGAACAAGAAAATAATACTAATGATAATATTATAATAATTGAAGATAATGGACAACAAGAAGAAAATAAAGAAATTGATAACTCAGAAACAATAATATAATTTATAATATTAATTTAAGGAAATCATCCTTAAATGATAGATGCTCCTAAGTTTATTAGGAGCATCTATCATTTAGAGGATAAAGTAATATTTATAATATTACCATTTGAGGACAATATTATTGTTCCATTTAAATCAGTTCTATATGTATCAATATTCATATTTTTTAAAGAAGTTAAAGTTTGAAGTGATGGATGTCCATATGTATTATTATTTCCTACTGAGATTATTGCAACAGATGGATTGACAGCTTTTAAAAATTTTAATGATGAAGAGGTTGAAGAACCATGATGTCCTACCTTAAGAACATCAGATTTTAAGTTGCAATTATTTGAAATAAGGTAGTCTTCAGTAAAGTTTTCAGCATCACCTGTAAATAAAAATGAAGTATTGAGAAATGAAATTTTAATGACAGAAGAGTAATCATTAAAATTATCACTAACAATATTTTCTTCAGGGGAAAAAACTTCTACTTTGGTATTTAATCCTAAATTAATAGTGTTAGTTCCGCTTTTTAGAACTTTAACTTTTAAGGATTTATCTACTAATGCACTTATCATATTTTCAAAAGATATAGAAGTATTAATTATTTTAGGAGCGTAAAAATTACTAACGTTAAACCTTTTAATAATTGTATCCATATTTCCAATATGATCTTCATGAGGATGAGTAGCAATGATGTAATCAAATTTATCTATATTTAATTTTTGTAAGTAATTTAATAAATCATCTCTATTAGAGGATGGACCAGAATCTATTAAAAGATTTTTATTGTTAACTTGAATTAATATACAATCACCTTGCCCAACATCTATATAATGTATAATTAAATCATTATTGATATATGATTTTGAATTAATATTGAAAAAATTTAAAATACAAATAGCAAAAATTAATATTATATTAAAGAAGATAAGTTTACTTTTTTTCATAATTTACTCCAATAGAAAATAGATATTAATAATTATTGCCTAAAAAATTTTTTTAATAACTAAAGCTTTATAAATATTTAACACTTTATTTATGAATGTGAAGTAAAAATATGGTATAATTGCATAAAATATTAAATAGACCGAGAAAAAATTAAAAATATAAGGGGGAGAACTATGAAGAAGGAGTTTTCAATAAGTAATGATAAAGTTTTGATGAATTTTTCAGCTAGATATTGTACTAATTTTGAAAGCTTATTAGAAAGTGAAGGTTTTAGAAGAGTTTTAAATGTTTATTTAAAAAAATCAGAAAAAAAGAGGTCATTAGCATACAGGTATTTAGTTAATTCATTAGAAACTACAGATTTACCAACAATAAGAGGAGATTTAACTTTGGTATTTAAGTGGTTAACAATAATGAATGCTAAAGAAGTTTGTGAATTTAATCCTAAATATGAAAACTTATTACGCAATAAAGAAGATTTTACTAAAGTAATTGAAGATTTTTATTTATTTTGGAGAAGATTAGAAAGATATACAGTTATTCAAAATGATAAAATTAGTCAAGGCTTAGCAGCTATGAATTTTACTGAAGCAAATTCATCTTTTGAAAAATTAATATTAAGATTTTATAGGAAAATTGAACAAAATGTATTAGGAAGAAATCCAAAAGTGTTTAGAGAAATTACAGCTGGTGGAAATTGTAGTATAATGATTAGTAAACTATTATGGCCTATACCAAAGGGATATGAAATATTAGAAGATGTAAATTTTATAGATTGCATTTTATTAGAACCTCCATTTATTACTTATCCAAAGAAAAATACTAGAAATGGAATGTTTACTGAAGTAAAGGAAAATCCATTAAACTATAAACATATTAATAAAGATCATTGGTTTTGTTATCCAGCTAAAGTTGGAGAACTAATAGCTTATGTTTATTTTCATAGGGATTATATGAATCATGGAATTACTTTATGTAATTTATTTGAAATGGCTACAAAAGAAGAATGTAGGGGGAGATGTCCAGATATTATTTTTGTATTTGGAATAAATGATGGAGAAGAATTAAAAACTATTTTTTATGATGATAAAGAAAATAGTATTATGTTAGGATATATTAATTATTCAGAAGAAATAGATTACTTTGGATATATGAAAAAAATGATTTTAACATTGCATAATTTAATAATGATAAAAAGAGGAAATTTACCTATTCATGGTGCAATGGTAAATATTCAAATGAAAAATGGAAAAAATGCAAATGTTGTAATTATGGGAGATAGTGGAGCAGGAAAATCAGAAAGTCTTGAGGCTTTTAGAACAATGAGCGAAGAATATATAAGTAATATGAATGTTATTTTTGATGATATGGGTACATTCAAAAATATTGATGGCAAAATTTATGCATATGGTACTGAAATAGGTGCTTTTGTAAGGTTAGATGATTTAGCACAAGGATATGCTTTTAGAGAAATAGATAGAAGCATATTTATGAATCCAGATAAAATTAATGCAAGGCTTGTAATGCCTATTTCTCCCTATAATGAAATAATAAAGGGATATAAGGTTGATTTATTTTTGTATGCAAATAACTTTACTGATATTTTAGATGGAGAAAGAGCAATAGATTATTTTGAAACTCCAGAAGAAGCAATTAAATTGTTTAAAGCAGGACTAAGAGTTGCAAAGGGAACAACTACAGAAGAGGGACTTGTAAAAAGCTATTTTGCAAATCCGTTTGGACCAGCTCAAAAGCAAGAAGAATGTAATAAGTTAATTGAAAAATATTTTAATGATATGTTTGATGGGAATGTAAAAGTTGGGCAAATAAAAACTTGTTTAGCTATAAAAGGAAAAGAACAACAAGGACCAAAGGTGGCAGCACTTGATTTATTTGAAATAATAAAAGAATTATAAAATTTAAAAGAGTACAATTAGTTAATTAGTTGTACTCTTTTTATGTATAAATTAATTATTTGTTAGTAAAGCAATCTTTAGTAAAAAATGATATAGAGTATAGTCCACAAATTCCTATTAATGAATAAATTACTCTAGAAAATACACTCATATCTCCAAAGATGGCAGCAACAAGGTCAAATTGAAAGAAACCTAATAATCCCCAATTAACTGCACCTATTATTATTAATGCAAGAGATATTATATTTAATATTTTCATAAAAACAACTCCTTTATTTAAAATAATATAGTTATTTTAAACAAAGGAGCTTTAAATATACATAATAAAAATAAAAAAAGTTAATATGTATAAATAATTAAATTGTAATATTTCTATCAATTGGTTGATTTAAAGAAATAATTGTATCAGTTCTTTGAATTCCAGGAATTACAGTTATTTTATTTAATAGTATATCCTGTAAATCACTTATATTTTTGCATATAACCTTAGCAAATACTGTGTAGTTACCTGTAGTTAAATGTAATTCAACAACTTCTTTAATTTTAGACATTTCTTCAAAAACCTCTGAAAATGAAGATGTTTTATCAATATATATACCCACGAAACAACAAACATCATATCCAAGTTTAGGTAAATTTAATAAAATTTTTGTACCTTTTATTATACCTAGTTCTTCCATTTTTTTCATACGAACGTGGATTGTTCCACCACTAACATGGCATAGTCTTGCAATTTCTAGGTATGGTGTTCTACAATCTTTTATTAATATATCTAAAATTTGAAGATCTAAATCATCAAGTTGATATGCTTGATTTAAACCCATGATAACACCCCTTTAACAAATTTATAATATCTTTAATATATTTTATCAAATTTTATAATAAAAATGAAGTCTTAAATAATATTATTATAAAAAGAACACTATTATTTAATAAAAGGTAAAATATGGACTTAAAAGCTTCTTGAAAATATGTAAAATTGAAAGTAATATATATATTATAATGATAATAGGAAGGAGAAAGACTAATGGGGAACTTTTTAGGAACGTTATTATATTTTTTAGTTTTATTAGTTGCTGTATTTGGAATTATGTATTTTGGAAACAAGTATGTATTTTCTAAAGTTAGAATAAACAAATATATACCATTAGGAATTGCAATAGCTTTATTTATTTTACAAATATTTATGCCAGTTATTTTAGGTAAAAATATTATGTGGGTAACATTTATATTAACTATATTAACTGTTACTTTCTTTTTATGGTTTATGGACATCGTTACAACTGGTGGACCTAAGAAAAAAGAAAAGAAAATAGAAATAAGACCAAAAGCAAAACCAAATAGAGTTAAACATTTAAATAACTCAAAAGATAATAAAAAATAAAGAAATTATGGGGCTGTCGCATTAAGAATAAATACTATAATATATTGTGTATAAAAGTTTTAGTGCGACAGGCCCTTTTTATAAGGTTTTAATTATAATAATTATTTAAATGATTAATAAATATTGGAGAGCTTACTGCAGTTTTATTATCTTCTTGTAAGACTTTAATAACGTACCAAGTTTCAGTTAATAAATTTTCGTGTTCATAAATGTATTTTATATTATTTAAATTTATATCTTCTATTTTTTTTATAATGATACCATTATTTGAAATGATTTGTATTTCTTTTATTTTATATCTTATATCTTCACAAAAAATAGAAAATTTAATTTTAGGAGAATAAATAGAAATAATTTCACCCATAAAGGTTTCGTCTATATTGAAATAAAATTTCAAAAATCTAGATTCAGTAGAATATGTTCTATGATTTCTAAATGCATCAATTAATGAATTTTTAGAAAAATCATTTGCAATATAAGCAGTAAGATATTCAGCTTGATCAAAATTAATTCTATGATTATCTTGTCCGTTTATAGCACTTAATTTCCAACCATCATCAAGTAACTGATAATAATATTTTTCATGTTTTGTATATCGACTTGCAGGATTTCCATTGTATACTTCTATACAAGTTATTATTTTATTAAAAAATTCACTATATTTAAGTTTACAAACTTCCTTATGAGGATGATTAATTATTATAAAAGCTTGATGATTATTTAACATCCATAAGGTTAATAATCTAAGATCTTTTATGCCACCTGTAAAATAGCTTGAAGGATTAATTATATTAAAATCACCATAAGGAAAAGTTCTACATTCAAAGCCTACTAATGGAAGAAAATCATCTTTACTACGCCTTATTTTATTTGCATAATAATTTGTAGCATCCCATCGAGTTAAAACATTATCTTTTATTGATGTTTTATTTGATAAAAAATCATTATGATCTGTTACAAATAAAAAATCTAATTTACATTTTATTGCAAATTCATATAAATCCAATGGTGTGCCTTTACCGGTAGAATAAGCAGAGTGGCAATGAGGAATTCCATAATAAAATTTCAATTTATTTTGATCAAACTTTACTTTGTTTTTATGTTTGCTTTTACTTTTACCCACAAATTCGCCTCAAAAAAATTATTTGCTTACTTATATATAGTATTAAAGATATTAAAATAATGACAATAATTATAAAGGATGATAAAATAAAGTAAAACTTTAGTGATAATTTATAAATATAAGGGAGTTTAAAAATATGATTATGGATTTTGAGGGAGTTAATCCTATAATTAATAAAAATACATATATTTCAGAAAGTGTTGATATAGTAGGAGAAGTTAAAGTTGAGGAAAATGCAAATATTTGGTTTGGAGCTAGGCTTAGAGGAGATGTTAACGAAATAGTTATTGGTGAAAATACTAATGTTCAAGAAAATTCAGTAATTCATGTTGATATAACTTCTTCTTGTATTATAGGAAAAAATGTTACTATAGGACATGGAGCTATAATTCATGGATGCAATATTTCTGATAATGTGCTTGTAGGAATGGGATCAATAATATTAAATAATGCTAAAATTGGCAAGAATACTATTATAGGAGCAGGGAGCTTAATTACTCAAGGAAAAGAATTTCCTGAAGGTGTTCTTATTTTAGGAAATCCAGCTAAGGTTATAAGAGAATTAACAAAAGTTGAAATTGAAAGTATAAAAAAATCTGCTGATAATTATGTTAGCTTAAGCAAAAAATATAAAAAATAGGAGGTACTTATGTTAAGAATAGGTGAGTATAATACTTTAATAGTAGATAGAGAAAAGGATTTTGGATTTTATTTAAGAGATAAGCAAAGTAGAGAAGATGTTTTACTTCCAAAATCATTAGCTGAAGGAATGGGGATAGAAGTAGGAAAAGAAGTTACTGTATTTATATATAGAGATTCTAAGGATAGACCAATAGCTACATTTAAAAAGCCTTTAGCAACAGTTGGAGATGTAGCATATTTAAAGGTTGTTCAACAAAGTGAATTTGGAGCATTCGTAGATTTTGGATTAGATAGAGATATATTTGTACCTTTAAAAGAGCAAAGATATAAATTACATACAGGAAAGAAATATTTATTTTACATATATGTGGATAAAACAGGAAGACTTGCAGCAACAACAGAAGTTGAACCATATATAGAAGTTGCTGAAGAAGGAACTTTTAAAGTTGGTGATGAAGTAACAGCAATGGTATTTTCAAAAACATTATCAGGCACTTTAAATGTTGCAATTAATGCTAAATATAGAGGGTTAGTGTTACCTAACGAATATTACAATGAAGTTCATCCAGGTTATGAAATGAATTTAAGAGTTAAAAGGATTTATGAAGATGGAGTAATTGGATTAACTCCAAGAAAAACTAGATTAAATGAAAGAGATGAATTACAAGAAAAGATAGTTGCTTATATGAGAAAAAATGGTGGGTTTATGGAGTTTAATGATAAATCTAATCCAGAAGATATAAAGGCTGTTTTTGGAACTAGTAAAAATTATTTTAAAATGGCCTTAGGTGGACTTATGAAAGCAGGAAAACTTACTCAAGATAAAGAAGGAAGTAGACTTATCTAGTGATAAGTGATAAGTGATAAGTGGCAAGTTAAGGAGGAAACTCCTTGGGGAGTTTCTGAAGATATATTTATTAAATTCAGCATAAGCTGAATTTACACCTAAACTTGCAACTTGTCACTTGCAACTTATCACTTGAAATTTGAAAAGCACTGTGTATTCAGTGCTTTTTTTATAGAAAATATTTGTATAAACTATTTACTATTTTAAATACAAAGAAGATATAAAGAATTTTTATTTATGAGGAAATTGATAAAAAGGAATTTTAAGATTTAAAATTGTGAAATTTAATATAATGAAGTTATTATGATTATATCTATTTTATTTTATAGCTAAGTAAGAAATTATTATATTAATTTTATAATAAAATTAATATAATATAATAATATAACTTAAAATTAGGAGAATATAATGAAAAATAAGTATGTAATAGTTATATCTTTTGATGCGGTATCAGAAGAAGATTTAGAATTTTTAAGTAAACAACCTAATTTCTCAAAGTTAATAAAAAATGGAGCATTAATAAAAAATGTAGAAAGTGTTTATCCATCTTTAACATATCCGGCTCATGCAACAATAGTTACAGGAAAATATCCTAAAAATCATGGTGTTATAAATAATACAGTTTTAGATTTTAAAAATGATAATCCCGATTGGTATTGGTATAGAAAATATATTAAAGGTGATACAATTTTTGATTTAGCAGAAAAAAGTGGAATGAAAACTTGTTCAATTTTATGGCCAGTAACTGCAAGAAGCAAAATTACTTATAATATGCCAGAAATTTTTTGTACTAAAAGATATGATAATCAAATATTAAAATCGGCTTTAGCTGGAAGCAAGATTTATCAAGTGAATATGAATAAAAAATTTGGATATTTAAGGCAGGGGATGGAGGAACCTTATTTAGATAATTTTGCTACTGAAGTAGCTAAAAAAACAATTAGGGAATTAAAACCTAACTTAATATTACTTCATTTAATAGATAGTGATAGCCAAAAACATAAATATGGAATTGAAAATAAAGAAGTTATTGAATCTTTAAAACGTCATGATGAAAGATTAGGAGAAATAATTGAATCTTTAAAACTTGCAGGAATATATGAAGATTCAACTATAATTGCTTTGGGGGATCACAGTCAAATAAATGTTAATAATGTAATTAAATTAAATTCAATATTGATGAAAAATGATTTAATAAATGTTAATGGTAATAAAATCAAAAGTTATAAAGCTATTGCTAAAAGTTGTGATGGTAGTAGTTATATTTATTTAAAAAATAAAAATGATGTGGAGACTAGAAAAAAAGTAAGAGATATATTAAATGAATTAAAAAATAAATATAGTAATGTTATAGAAGAAGTATATAATAATGAAGAAATTAAAAATTTAGGAGCAGATATAAATGCTAGTTTTATGATTGAAGCTAAAAGGGGATATTATTTTATAGATGATTTTTTAGGAGAAGCTATTGAAGTTATAGATGAATCATCTAAAATAAAACACAAATTAAGAGCTTCACATGGATATTTACCATCTAGGGATAATTACAAAACATTTTTTATTGCATATGGAAAGACAATAAAAAAGGGAGTAGTATTAGAAAAGGGAAAATTAATAAATCATGGACCAACAATTGCTAAGATTTTAGAGATTGATTTAAGAGACTGTGATGGTATAGTAGAAGAAAGAATATTAAACTTATAAATAAAAAATAAGAAATATTATTTATAAAATAAAATTAAATATTTATTTTAAGAATAATATTTCTTTTTAATTTAGTAAGTAAAGTATTAATAATTTTGAATAATTAATTGTGATATTTTGGGAATATCAATATTCATTATAGAATAAGTGCTTGTAAGAGGACCTTTGATTTCTGGTGAAAGATTAGAATGCATATAAAGTGAATTAAGTCCTGCATTAGTTGCACCAGCAATATCACAAATGTAGTCATTTCCAATCATAATACTATCGTTAATATCTAAGTTGTGCTTTTCAATTAAAGTGTTATAAAAATTTGTGTCAGGTTTACAAATTTCATAATCTGCTGAAAATAAAATATCATCAAAATACTTTTCAATACCTAACATTTTCATTTCATAAAGAGTAAAAATTCTTTGTGCATTAGAAAGCAAATAAATATTCTTACCTTTAGATTTTAATAATTCTAATAATTCAATTACACCATCATATAATTTAATATATTTTATTGATAATGTTCTAAAAAAGTGAGCAGTATCATTAACAAGATTAATTGAAGGAGTAATTCCTTTAATTTTATATAATTCACTAAAAATAGGTTCAAGAGGAGTATCGGGATATTTAGTATTAGTATAACTTTGTAATTTGCTTTTAACCATGTTTTCATAAGTAGTTTTCAATTCTTCGGCAGTATAAACAGCACCTTTAAATGAATAAAATAATGAAAGCTTGTACCAAAATTCATTACTTGATTCATCTGTATTAATATCAATTAAAGTTCCATATAAATCAAAAATATAATTTGAATACATAATAAATTTCTCCTTAAAATAACAATTTAGTAATTAAATTATAACATAAAAATAGTGTATTTTGCAAAATTGAAATATTATATAGTTTTAATTTTAAAAATGAGAAAAATTAAGATGAGATGTGTATAAACATAACACATCTCAATATAATTAAAGGAAAAATGAGATAGCTAAAAATTAATTAAGTTTAAGGATATATTTTGAATAGGAAAGTGATAATTCATTAGAAGTTATTACATTTATATTATATGGTTTCTTAATTTTTTTTAGTGTATCCTTAGCTTCTTTTGATAAATCTCCAGTAGTTATAATTAATCCATTTTTTATATTATCAGAAATCATACTACCTAATAATTTTTCAACTTGGAATGAAGATATATAGCTATTAGGAGAATATCTTTTACATTCAATATAAAATTTTTCAGAGTTTTTTTCACAAATAATATCTTTTCCTGCATCAGGACCTATTGGAAGTACCATTATATTAGTAAATCCTAAATTTGATAAATATTCACTACACCAAATTTCAAATTCATGAGGAGTTAATCTATGAGCTAAGTTAGAAAGTAAATTACAATTTTCAAACTTTTTATGCATTTTATAATATAAATAAATTTGATTAATTAGTTTACCAATTAAAGGGGTAAATAAAATTATTATTAAGTAGCTATATATTGTATTTAGTTTCATTTAGTAATTCCTCCTTTAATATATAATATTTATGATTTCTTATTGATTTTGTAAGCTCATATCCATTAATAAGTTTTATTTCTACATCTTGATTTTTATTATTAAAATTATCAACAAATTCTATAGCTAAATCAGAAAAATAGCTATTAGTTATAAAAATTCCTTTTTTACAATCATTAATATACATACGAGCTAAGAAACTTTGTATTTCAGGTCTACCTGTAGTTTCCCAATCATCTTCATCTTTTGCTTCTTTTCCATATAAAGAGTTTTGAGCACAGCTAACAAGTATAGAATCAGTGTTAGATATACATTTAAAATCAGTTAGCTTATTATCATCTGAATTAAGGAGAGATATATTTTTAAATCCTAATATATCAAGATATATTTTTATGATTTTAATAAATGTTTCATAATTGTCTTTTTGAAAATCTTTTATAGATAATAAACCAAGCTCTATTTGAGATTTAATAATTTTATCATTTAAGGAAATGCTAAGTTTTTCCACATAGGAAATTAAAAGTTTAATAAATAAAGCGAGAAATAAAATAAATAGTATATATCTAAAAAATCCCATATTAATCACCTCATCTTAATTATTAACAATATTTTTGTATATATTCATAAAATTACATTACAATATAACAAAAAATAAAAAAATGTTTTATTATTAATAATAAAGTATTATAATAAATATTAATGAAGTAGTGCAAAGTATTTAAAGAAGTTGTGATGGAGGTACATATGGGGAGTTTAGTTAAATGTTCAATTATTATTTATGATGATTTTGGTAATGTATTGCTTGCTGAAAGAGGTAAAAAGAATGAAAGAACATGGGGGCTTTTTGGAAAAGATATTAAAGGAAAAGAAACTGATGAAAAATGTATAAGTAAAGCAATAGATAAAGATTTAAAGTGCACAATTTTTGATTTAAAATCATTTAAAGATTATGAAATTGAAAATGGAGACATATTAAGAGTTTTTACTGGAACAGTAAAAGAATACCTTACTTGTCATAGAAGTATAAATCAAATAAAATGGGTTTCTAAGAAAAACATTGATGATTATAATATAAATGATATTGATAATAATATATTGAAAAATTATTTTTTTAATATATAGAATATAAAAACTAGTTTTAACAAATGATAAGTGTAGATTCTTGGAATTGAGGGAGATAATGCTTTATAGAATTATAGTAAAAAAAGAGACAGAAAAATACTTTGTAGGTAAATCATATGATAACAAAAAATATAAAATAATGAAAAATGAAAATGTAAAAAACTTAAAAGTAGGAATGGATTATCATTTTTATGCTAAAAAAGAAGAAAAGCTGTTTGGAACAATATTAATTCCTATTTCTGATGAAGAAGCTGGAGTTATTGATATTTATAAAAATAAATAATTATATAAATAAGGGGATGTCGCATTAAGAATAAATACTACAATATATTGTGTATAAAAGTTTTAGTGAAACAGCCCCTTATTTATAAACATAATTTAAATAAATATTTAAATATTAATTAAGTGACTTAGTGGCAGAATTTTTAAGTAAAAAAAGGATAAACTAAATATAGGGATAAAATTATTGACTAATAATAATTATCGCTGTAAAATGAAACAAATAATATTTATATTCCCTACTGGGAAATAGGAGGAATTGAAATGGTAAAACATTTAAAAGAAAATGAATTTGATTCAGAAGTTATAAAAGCTGATGGTGTTAGTATAGTAGATTTTTGGGCTGACTGGTGTGGTCCTTGCAAGATGATAGGACCTATCTTTGAAGAAGTAGCAGGAGAATTAACAAATGCTAAATTTACAAAAGTAAATGTTGATGAATGCCCAAACTTAGCTGGTAAATATAGAGTTGCAAGTATACCAACAATAATGGTATTTAAAAATGGAGTGCCTGTAGATACTTTAGTTGGGTTTATGCCAAAAAATCAATTAAAAGATGCTGTTGAAAAACACCTTTAAGGAGAAGAAATTACTATGGAAAGATATGATATAGCCATAGTAGGTAGTGGTCCAGCAGGATTATCAGCTGCTCTTAATGCAAAGATAAGAAATAAAAAATTTATTATTTTTGGTAATAAAGAATTAAGTCATAAGTTAAGTAAGGCTCCAAAAATTAATAATTACTTAGGGTTTTATGGAGTTACTGGAGCACAAGTTAGAGATAAATTTTTAGAGCATATAGATAATATGGGAATTGAAATTACAGAAGAAAGAGTAAACAACATATATGCAATGGGTGATTATTTTGCATTAATGGTAAATGAAAAAATGTATGAAGCAACTACTGTAATTTTAGCTACTGGTATGGAATATACTAAGCCTATTAAAGGCGAAGAACAGTTATTAGGAAAAGGTGTAGGATATTGTGCTACATGTGATGCACCACTTTATAGAGGAAAAACTGTAACGATTATAGGATATAATAAAGAAGCAGAAGAAGAAGCTGATTTTGTTAGTGAAGTAGCAGAAAAGGTTTATTATATTCCTATGTACAAAGATGCTGTAAAAGTAAATGAAAATATAGAAATAGTAGCTAAAAAGCCATTGGAGATAGTTGGAGAAGAAAAAGTTTCTTCAATAAAAACAGATGATGGTGAATTAGAAACTGATGGGGTATTTGTATTAAAGGATAGTATTTCACCAGGACAATTAGTTCCAGGTTTAGAAATAGAAGATGGACATATAAAAGTTGATAGGGAAATGAAGTGTAATATTCCAGGATGTTTTGCAGCTGGAGATTGCGTTGGAAAGCCATATCAATATATTAAGTCAGCTGGAGAAGGAAATATAGCAGCATTAAGTGCTGTTAAATATATTGATACTTTAAAAAATAAATAAATTTCAATTATTAGATAAATGAATAAACAGGTAACTTACAATTTGTAAGCTACCTGTTTTTCTATTACTTAAAGCAATTAAATGAAGCATCTGATGGCATTCTCCAGTCCCCACGAGGGCTAAGAGAAATAGAACCAACTTTAGGTCCATCAGGTAAAGCACTTCTTTTAAATTGTTGAGTGAAGAATCTGTAAATGAATTTATCAAGCCATTTATCAATTTCTTCCTCAGAATAATCATCTTTAAATGCTTCCTTAGCAAGAAATTCAATTCTTTCTTTAGAAGAACCATGTTTAATAAAGTGATATAAGAAGAAATCATGAAGTTCATATGGACCAACAATATCTTCAGTTTTTTGAACTATGTCACCTTTTTCACCTTTAGGTAAAAGTTCAGGACTAACAGGAGTATCTAAAATATCTAATAAAGTATGAGCAACTTCTTTTGTAGATTCCTTTTCTGATACATATTTAACTAAATATCTAACAAGTGTTTTTGGAATTGATGGATTAACAGCATACATACTCATATGATCTCCATTGTAAGTACACCATCCAAGTGCAAGTTCAGAAAGGTCACCAGTACCTATTAATAATCCACCTTCTTTATTAGCTAAATCCATTAATATTTGAGTTCTTTCTCTTGCTTGAACATTTTCATAAGTTACATCATGTATATTTTTATCATGACCAATATCCTTAAAGTGTTGAAGAGAAGCTTCAACGATATTTATTTCTCTTAAATCTGTATTTAATTCTCTACAAAGTGTTAATGCATTATTATATGTTCTATCAGTGGTACCGAATCCAGGCATTGTAATAGTTATAATGTTACTATTATCTATTCCTAAAAGCTTAAATGTTTTAACTATAACTAATAAGGCTAAAGTTGAATCAAGGCCACCAGAAATTCCAATTACAGCTTTCTTTAAATTAGTATGTTCTAAACGTTTTGCGAGTGCTGAAGATTGTATGTTAAATATTTCTTTGCATCTTGCTTCTCTTTCATGTTCATTAGATGGAACAAAGGGATGTTTGTCTATATATCTATCAAAATTATTTATTTTTGTATTTTTAAAATTAAAGTTAATATTTTTAGGTTTAAATGGCACTATTTTAGAAGAATCTCTATAACTTAAATTTTTTAATCTTTCAGCATTAAGTTTAAATACATCTATACAAGATGTTATAACTTCATTTTCTCTTTGGAATCTATTATTTTCTTTTAATATAGTACCATTTTCACTTATTACTAAATGACCGCTAAATAATAAATCAGTTGTAGATTCATGTACTCCAGCAGAAGAATAAATGTAAGATGACATACATCTTGCACTTTGGTTAGCAATTAATGAAAGTCTATAATCCTTTTTGCTTACTAATTCATTTGAAGCAGAAAGATTACCTATAATATTAGCTCCTAAAAGAGATAAGTAAGAGCTTGGAGGAATTGTTACCCAAAGGTCTTCGCAAATTTCTATACCAAATTTATAATCACCGGCAGCAAATATAAGATTTGTTCCAAATGGTATATTTTCTTGGAATGGAAGAGCTACAAGTTCATCAGTTAACATTGCAGCAGCTGTAAACCATCTTTTTTCATAAAATTCGCTATAGTTTGGAATATATGATTTTGGAACTATTCCAAGAATTTTTCCTTCAAATATTATAAAGGCTGTATTATAAAGAACATTGTTATGGATAAGTGGACATCCAATAGCAATTAGCATATCTTTGTTAATGCTATTTTCACAAACTAATTTTATTCCTTCTATAGATTTATTTATTAATGTAGAAGTTAAAAATAAATCAGCACAAGTATAAGAAGTAATAGATAGTTCAGGAAAAACTAAAAATTTAACATCTTTATTATAAGCATCATCAATACATGAGCATATATTTTCAACATTAAAAATAACATCTGCAACTTTAGTTTTAGGACATGCAGATCCTACTTTTATAAAATCCATAATATCATCTCCAATACGTTATATAATTTTAGTATTGTATTAGTTTACTAATAAAATACATATAAATAAATAATAAAAGGAAAACACTAGAAAATCAAATTATTTAATAAATAGTTAAAACAAAATATTTAAAGTAGTAACAAATAACTTTTTAAATAATAAAAAATAACTTGCGAAGTGATTTTATATATATTATAATAAAGAGGAAGTTAAAAATTGCTTTTGTAATTATTACCACAAAACAAGATGAATATGGTATATAATTAAATTATTAAGTTAAAAGGGGGGAGAAGCAATGATTGAGGTAATTATTTGGATTCTTGTTGCAATATTTTTAGTTGTTATTGATATTATTACTAGTAGTTTTATATTTATGTGGTTTTCACTAGGAGCATTAGTTGCAATAATACTTTCTTTATTAAATTTTACAGTTTTATATCAAATAATAGCATTTTTAATTATAGGAGTTGTAACTATTTCTATTGGTTACCCATTGGCAAAGAAAAAATTCAAGACAGATGTAAAGCAAGTACCAACTATGGAGGAAACTTATATTGGTAAAACAATGACTGCAGAAGAAGATATGGGAGAAACATCATTGATAAATGTAAGTGGTATTTATTGGACTGCTTGCAATAAAGGAAAAATAATAAAAAAGGGTGAGGAATTTACAATTACAGGTCTTGAGGGAACTAAATTAATTGTAAAATTAAAGGAGAATTAATATGCCAGGAATAATATTTTTATTAGCATTATTAGTAATTATTTTTATAGTGCTATTATCATCAATTAAAGTTGTAAACACAGGGTATTTATATGTAGTTGAAAGGTTGGGACAATTTCATAAAATTTTAGAGCCGGGATGGCATTTTATAATTCCTGGTGTTGACTTTGTAAGAAAGAAAGTATCAACTAAACAACAAATTTTAGATGTTCAACCACAATCAGTTATAACTAAGGATAATGTTAAAATTTCAGTAGATAACGTAATTTTCTATAAGATGATTAATGCTAAAGATGCAGTATATAACATTGAAGATTATAAAGCTGGTATAGTTTATTCAGCTACAACCAATATAAGAAATATACTTGGTAATATGACTCTTGATGAAGTTCTTGCTGGAAGAGACAGCATTAATCAACAATTATTAGGTATTATTGATGAAGTTACTGATGCTTATGGTATTAAGGTACTATCAGTTGAAATTAAAAACATAATTCCACCAGATGAAATACAACAAGCAATGGAAAAGCAAATGAAAGCTGAAAGAGATAAGAGAGCTATGATTCTTCAAGCAGAAGGTTTAAGACAATCTCAAATTGAAAAAGCTGAAGGTGAAAAGCAATCTAAGATACTTGCCGCAGAAGCTGAAAAAGAAGCTAATATTAGAAGAGCAGAAGGTTTAAAAGAATCACAATTATTAGAAGCAGAAGGTAAGGCAAAAGCCATAGAACAAATTGCAATAGCAGAATCAGAAGCTATTATGAAAGTTAATAAAGCTATACTTGAATCAGGAACAGATGAAAGAGTTATAGCACTTAAACAAGTAGAAGCTCTTAAAGAAATGGCTAACAATCCAGCTAATAAGCTTATATTACCAAATGAAACATTATCATCACTTGGAAGTATTGCTGCAATTGGAGAAATGTTAAAAAAGGATAAATAAAATAAAAGTGCACCGTAAACAAAATACGGTGCATTTTTTAATCATTAACAACTGTATATAAACTACTATCTTTAGGTAATATATTTTCTAATGATGAATTAGTGTATATGTGTAATTCGTGTAGTGCTCTTGTACAAGCTGTATAAAATAAATGCTTATCTTCAATTGATAAATAACTTTCACCATCAGCAAGTATAACTCCATCAAATTCTAGTCCTTTTGCAATATAAGAAGAAATTACATTAATACCAATTTTAAATTCACATTTATCACTAATTATTAAGTTTAAATTTTCATTAAGTTCCTTTAATGAAGAATAAAGTTTTTTACTATTTTCTTTATTTTTACAAATGATAGCTATAGATTTATAACCCTTATAAGTCATTTCTTTTATTTTAGCAGAAATTCTTTCTTCTAAGTTATCATTAACAATATGAATAGTTGGATTATCACCAAGTCTATCAACAGCTTCTATTGGCTCATGAGTATCTAAGATATCCTTAGTAAAGTTAGTTATATTACCAGTTGAACGATAGCTCTTAGTTAATACAACTGTTTTTACATCATTAAATATATTGGTAATACTATTTCTGTTTTTTACATTAGAATGTTTATCAATTCTTTGATTTAAATCACCCATGATTGTTAAAGAAGCATTAGGGAAGGATCTTTTTATTATTTTATAAAATAATGGGCTATAATCTTGAGCTTCATCAATAAGAACATGTTTCATATTTCCGTAGCTTCTAAATCCTTCTAATGATGATCTTATATATATTATAGGTGTAATATCTTCAAATTTAACTTCATTATTATTTAAATAATTTAAAGTAAGTTCTTTTGTAGAATTTAAGTTCATATTAGTATATTTTTCAATATTACTCCAAAGTAATTTATAAATATCAACACTATCTAATGTTTTAATCATAGCATCAACTTGTGCATCAACTTGAGCTTTACAGAAATCATAAAAAGTTTTCTTATCTTCAACATAATCAAAGTGAGAATTATCTTTTGAAGATAAATATTTATTTTCTACTTGAGAAAATAAACTTTGCTTAACAACTTCAATTCTATTTAAGAATGGTATATCCTTAAATCTTTCAAAAATAGTCTTTTCTACTGATTTTTTACTTATTATTTGTTCACCTTCAATTATAATAGGAGTAACATTAGTAATAAGTTTTGGAATATCAAAAACAAATTTATTTAAAGCTTCCATAAATTCTAATGTGTTTTTATATTCCATAGATTTAGCTCTTAATTTAAAAGCATTTAAATCAGTATGATTAGAATAAATATAATCTAAGTGATCATTTTTATTTTCATATAAATAATTATATGGTAAAAATCTCTTTGAATAAATTTCAAATGTAGTTTGACGAATATTACTTTCTCCAAGTTCAGGAAGTACATCAGAAATATATTCAGCAAAAACTTCATTTGGACTAAAGATTAAAATATTATCAGCACTTAAATTTTTTCTATGCTTATATAAAAGATAAGCAGATCTATGTAGGGCTATAGAAGTTTTACCAGAACCAGCAGCTCCTTGAATAAATAATATTTTACTATCATCACTTCTTATAATATCATTTTGCTCCTTTTGGATAGAAGCAACTATGTTTTTCATTTTATCAGTAGCATTTCCACTTAACATTGATGTTAAGGCTTCATCACATAAGCTTTCATTTGAGTTATGCATAAATACTATTTCACCATTTTTAATATTATATTGTCTAGTAAAGTCTATATGTCCTTCAACTCTTCTAACTGGTGCATCATAATATGCAGGACCAACTTCAAAGTCATAAAACATATTAGCAACAGGAGAACGCCAGTCAAAAACAAAAATATCAAAATTATCTTCATCTTCTACAGTAGATAATCCAATATAAAAGCTTTCTGCTTCTTCACCGTCTTCTCTAAAATCAAGTCTTGAGAAATAAGGATTAGAAAGCTGTTTTTCTAATGTTCTTATCCTAGATATTTTTTTGGCATGTAATTGTTCATTTAAAGCAACTTGTCCACAGTTTTCATTGATTTCAATTTCATCCAATTCATTTCTATTATCCCATAAAAATTTTCTGTGATTTATTATTTCTTTATCTTGTTCTTTACTTGAAACTCCATAACTATCAAGCAATTCGTGTATTTTCTTTATTGTATTATTTAAATATTTATTTTCATCTGTTAAATCTCTTCCAATAATCATTTAATCTTCTCCTTAAAATAATGGTCATTAAATTTTAATGGTTTCTAATGTGATATGTCAAGTAATGAATTTAAATTATTTTTAATGTAATTTATCTTATATAATATTTCTAATTTTAATAATATTAATTTAATAAAAATTAATTTAAAGATATAAATTTTATTAAAGGTAAATAAAAATACTAATAGATAAATAAAAAATAATTCATTGACAAAAATAAACCCAATTGGTAATATTTAATTAACACGAAAAATGTTAATTTAAAATAAAATAATATTCGTGTTTTGAAGCGAGGTGTAGGATGCGAGGTATTAAGTGTATTTTTGTAGAAAAAAAGGATGGCTTTAATATTGAAGCTAATAGTTTATTAGAAGATTTTAAAAATAATTTAAGGATAAAAAATCTTCAAGCTGTAAGAGTAGTAAATAAATATATATTAGATGAAATGAATGAAGAAAATTATAAAAAATCTTTATATACAATATTTGCTGAAAAGACAGTAGATAATTTATACGAAGAAAGCTTTCCAATATCGCCTGATGAAATAGTATTTGCTGTAGAATTTTTACCAGGACAATATGATCAAAGAGCTGATTCGGCATCAAAATGTATTGGATTAGTAGGTGCTGAAGAAAATGTTGAAGTAAAAACAGCTAAAGTTATAGTTTTAAAGGGGAAATTAACAAAGGAAGATATAGAAAAAATCAAATCTTATTATATAAATCCTGTAGACTCAAGGGAAGTATCGCTAAGTAATAAAGAGCTTTATTCTAAATTATCAGAACCTAAAGATGTAGAAATACTTTATGATTTTGTTAAAAAAGATAAAAAGGAAATAGAAAAATTTCATAAAGAATTAGGGCTTGCAATGAGTGTAGATGATTTATTGATGATAAGGGACTATTTTAAAAGTGAAGAAAGAATACCAACAATTACAGAAATAAAAGTAATAGATACTTATTGGTCAGATCATTGCAGACATACAACATTTAGTACTTCAATTGAAGATATAAAATTTGAAAAAGGTAAATTAAATAATGCAGTACAAAAATCTTATGAATCGTATTTAAAATCAAGAGATTTTGTTTATGAAAGAAACAATAAAGATAAGACCTTAATGGATATAGCAGTTATTGCCATGAAGGAAATGAGAAAAAGAGGAATGTTAGATGACCTGGATATTTCAGAGGAAATAAATGCTTGTTCAATAAAGGTTAATATAGAAACAAATAATGGTATTGAAGAATATTTAGTAATGTTTAAAAATGAAACACATAATCACCCAACTGAAATTGAACCTTTTGGTGGAGCAGCAACTTGTTTAGGAGGAGCAATAAGAGATCCACTATCGGGGAGAACATATGTATATCAGGCAATGAGAGTTACAGGTGCAGCAGATCCAACAGTACCTGTAGAAGAAACTTTAAAAGGAAAATTACCACAAAGAACAATTACTTTAGGTGCAGCTCATGGTTATAGCTCATATGGAAATCAAATAGGATTAGCAACAGGACAAGTTTCAGAAGTATATCATCCAAATTATGTTGCTAAAAGGATGGAAATTGGAGCAGTTATAGCAGCAGCTCCAAGTAAAAATGTAATAAGAGAAGAACCTAAGGCTGGTGATATAGTAATACTTCTTGGAGGTAGAACAGGAAGAGATGGAGTTGGTGGAGCAACTGGTTCATCAAAAGGGCATACTGAAGAATCAATAAATAAGTGTGGAGCAGAAGTTCAAAAAGGAAATCCTCCAACAGAAAGAAAAATACAAAGATTATTTAGAAATCCTAAAGTTGCTAAAATGATAAAGAGATGTAATGACTTTGGGGCTGGTGGAGTTTCTGTAGCTATTGGAGAATTAACAAGAGGATTGGATATTAATTTAGATAAGGTTCCTAAGAAATATGAGGGGTTAGATGGAACTGAAATTGCAATTTCTGAATCACAAGAAAGAATGGCTGTAGTGGTAGCTAAAGAAGATGTAAAAGGGTTCATAAATTTATCTAAAGAAGAAAATTTAGAAGCAGTTGCTGTTGCAGAAGTTACAAATAATGAATGTTTAAGAATGTATTGGAGAGGAAAGGAAATAGTTAATTTAAAAAGAAGTTTCTTAGATACAAATGGTGCAAAACAAGTAACAAATGTAAAAGTTAAGTTGCCAGGGGAATATCCTTTAGCAGTTGGAGATATAAATGTTAAAGAGGAATGGATAAAAAATTTATCAAAATTAAATGTTGCTTCACAAAAGGGGTTAGTTGAGAGGTTTGATTCAACAATAGGCTCTGGAACAGTTCTTATGCCATATGGAGGTAAATATTCAGCAACAGAACAAGAAGCAATGGTTGCTAAGATTCCAGTATTAAATGGTGTAAGTGAAGAAGCAACAATAATGAGTTATGGATTTAATCCAGATTTAGGAGTTTGGAGCCCATATCATATGGCATATTATTCAATAATAGAAGCAGTTACAAAACTTGCAGCTGTAGGTGGAGATTACAGAAAAGTAAGATTAACTCTTCAAGAGTATTTTGAGAAATTAGGAAAGAATCCAGAAAGATGGGGAAAACCATTTGCTGCATTGCTTGGAGCATATCAAGCTCAAGTTGATTTAGGGATACCTGCAATTGGAGGTAAAGATTCTATGTCAGGAAGTTTTGGGAATTTAGATGTGCCTCCAACATTAGTAGCATTTGCTGTTGGAATTGAAAAAGCAAAAAATATAATTAGTGCAGAATTTAAAAAAGTAGGATCTAAATTAGTATTATTAATGGCTGAAAAAAATGAAGATTTTACTTTAAAAGTAAATCAATATAAAAGAAATTTAGAAAGATTATATGAGCTTATTTTAGAAGGAAAGGTGATATCAGCATCAAGTGTTAAATTTGGGGGAGTTGCAGAAACAATATCTAAAATGGCATTTGGAAATAAAATTGGGGTTGAATTCTTTAATTTAAGTAAAGAGGAGCTTTTTGGACTAAATTATGGAACTTTAGTTTTAGAAGTAAATCAAGAAGTAAATATAAATAAAGAATTTAAAGGATGCGCTTATAAGGCAATAGGCTATACAACTGAAGAAGAAACAATAACTTCTAAAGAGTTTGATTTGAATTTGAAATTAAATATTTTAGAAAATGCTTATGAAAAAAATTTATCAAAGGTATTTAAAATTAAAACTAATGATAAAAATGAAAAAGTAAAAGAAGTTTTATATAAAGAATCAAATAATAAATCACCAGTTATAAAAATTGCTAAACCAAAGGTAGTAATTCCAGTATTTCCAGGTACAAATTGTGAGTATGACTGCGAAAGGGAATTTAAGAAAGCTAATGCAGAAACAAAAACATTAGTATTTAGAAATTATTCTAAGGAAGCATTTGTAGAATCAATTGAAAACTTAGAAAAGCAAATTAGAGAAAGTCAAATAATAATGTTACCTGGAGGATTTTCAGCTGGAGATGAACCTGATGGTTCAGGTAAATTTATAGCAACTGTATTTAGAAATGAAAAAATTAAAGATGCAGTTATGGATTTATTAAAAAATAGAGATGGATTAATATTAGGAATTTGTAATGGCTTCCAAGCATTAATAAAATTAGGATTAGTACCTTATGGTGAAATAATTGATATTGAAGAGGAAATGGCAACATTAACTTATAACGAAATTAATAGACATATGAGTTCAATAATTCAAACTAAGGTTGTTTCTAAGAAATCACCTTGGTTTAACAAAGTCAATTTAGGGGATATTCATAATGTAGCAATTTCTCATGGGGAAGGAAGATTTGTTGCACCAGAAAAGTTAATAAAAGAATTAATAAAAAATGGACAAGTAGCAACTCAATATGTTGATAATAAAGGAAATATATCATTAAATATGCCATTTAATCCAAATGGGTCAATGCTTGGAATAGAAGGAATAACAAGTCCAGATGGAAGAGTTCTTGGTAAAATGGGTCATTCTGAAAGAATTGGAGATAATTTATACAAAAATATACCAGGAAACTTTAATCAAAAGATTTTTGAATCAGGAGTGGAATACTTTAGGTAATTAGTAGTTTGAAGTTTGAAGTTAGGAGTTAAGGAAAAAATTCAGCTTGGGCTGAATTTTAGAAAAGAGAATATATTTTCAAGAAATTCCCTGAGGAATTTCATCATAAACTACAAACTACTCACTACAAACTACTCACTAGTTAAAGATGGCAAGTGACAAGTTAAGGATGAAACTCCTTGAGAGTTTCTGAGAATATATTTTTAAGAAATGCCCTAAGGAATTTCATACATAACTATTAACTACAAACTAAAATAGGGGGTTTTTATGAAAGTAGCAATATTTTTTGGATCTAAATCTGATACTGAAATAATGAGAGGGGCAGCTAAGTGTTTAAAGGAATTTGGAGTTGAATATAAAGCATTTATATTATCGGCTCATAGGGTTCCAGAAAAATTAGAAGAGGTTTTAAAAGAAATTGAAATACAGGGATGTAAGGTTATAATAGCAGGAGCTGGGCTTGCAGCACACTTGCCAGGTGTAATAGCTTCTAAAACAATAATACCTGTGATAGGAGTTCCTTGTAAGGGAGCTATTGAAGGGTTAGATGCATTATTTTCAATTGTACAAATGCCAAAGACAATTCCAGTTGCAACAGTTGGTATAAATAATTCTTATAATGCAGGAATGTTAGCTGTTCAAATGTTATCAATTGGAGATGAAAGTTTAAAAGATAAATTAATTAAATATAGAAAAGAAATGAAGAGAAAATTTATAGATGAAAATGGTGAAGGAGTAGATTTGTAATGGGTAAATTAGAAAAATTGTATGAAGGTAAAGCAAAAAAAATATATGCTACAGAAAATCAAGAAGAAGTAATAATTTATTATAAGGATGATGCTACAGCATTTAATGGAGAAAAGAAGGAACAAATTGAAAATAAGGGTATTTTAAACAATGCAATAACTTCAATGATATATGGAATGTTAAATAAAGAAGGTATTCCAACTCATTTTATTGAAAAATTAAATGATAGAGAGCAATTATGTAAAAAGATTGAAATGATACCATTAGAAGTTATAGTTAGAAATGTTGCAGCTGGCTCAATGGCAAAAAGATTAGGGTTAGAAGAAGGCAGTGAATTAAAAGTAACTGTATTTGAATTATCATATAAAAATGATGCATTAGGAGATCCATTAATAAATGATTATCATGCAGTTGCTATAGGTATAACAACTTTTGAGGAATTAGCAAAAATTTATTCTTTAACATCAAAAATTAATGAATTTTTAAAGGAAATGTTTTTAAAATCTAATATAAAATTAATAGATTTTAAATTAGAATTTGGAAGATGTAATGGAGAAATTGTATTAGCAGATGAAATTTCACCAGATACATGTAGATTATGGGATGCAACAACTGGAGAAAAGTTAGATAAAGATAGATTTAGAAGAAATCTTGGAAATGTTAAAGAAGCATATGTTGAAATATTAAAAAGAATAAGTTAGGCAAGGGAAGCAAATGGCAAGTTCAAGTGATAAGTGACAAGTGGCAAATTACAAGTTAGGGATGAAATTCCTTAGGGAATTTCTTAGATTATATTTTTCCAAAATTCAGCTTAAGCTGAATTTTTACCTAAACTTGAAACTTATGACTTGTCACTTGAAACTAGTTAAAAGTGATTAATCGGGGGGATTAAAGGTATGAATCCAAAGTTAGATAATATAATAATTGATCTAAGTAATGATAAATTTAAAGAAGAATGTGGAGTCTTTGGGATTTATTCTAATAAGTCATTAGATTTAGCTTCGGTAATATATTATGGATTATATGCACTTCAACATAGAGGTCAAGAAAGTGCTGGTATAGCAGTTGCTAATGGAGAAGATATAAATATTAAAAAAGGTATGGGGCTTATAACAGAAGCTTTTTCTCAAGAAGATATAAATAGTTTAAAGGGTTTTGCTGGAATTGGACATGTTAGGTATTCAACAAGTGGTGATACTAGAATAGAAAATGCACAACCATTATTAAGTCAAACAAAGTTAGGGCCAATAGCTATGGCACACAATGGAACTTTAGTTAATGCAGATGTTATTAAAGAGTTATTAGAAGATGGAGGGCATATATTTCATACATCAATTGACTCAGAAGTAATTGCTAATTTAATTGCAAGAGGTGCTAAAAAAGGTGTTGAAAGAGCGGTATTAGATGCCATTCAAGCTGTTAGAGGTTCATTTGCAATGGTTATATTAACTAAAGATAAGCTTATTGGTGTAAGAGATCCTCATGGAATAAGACCTCTTTGTTTAGGTAAAATTGAAGAAGGTTATATATTAGCATCTGAAAGTTGTGCTTTGGATGCTATAGGTGCTGAATTAATTAGGGATGTTGAGCCAGGTGAAATAGTTGTAATTGATGAATGTGGAATAAATTCATATAGATATTCTGAAAATACACAATGTCAAACTTGTGCATTTGAGTACATTTACTTTGCAAGACCAGATTCTATTATAGATGGATTAGATGTTCATGAATCAAGAGTTAGAGCAGGAGAACAATTATATAGAGAAAATCCAATTGAAGCAGATATAGTTATTGCAGTTCCAGATTCAGGAACGCCAGCAGCTATAGGATATGCTAAAGCTTCAGGAATCCCTTATGATACTGGATTTGTAAAGAATAGGTATGTAGGAAGAACTTTCATAACTCCTTCTCAGGAAGTTAGAGAAAGAGCTGTAGCTGTTAAATTAAATCCTTTAAAAGTAAATATTAAAGATAAGAAAGTTGTGCTTATAGATGATTCAATAGTAAGAGGGACAACATCAAAACATTTAGTTGAATCTTTAAGAAGAGCAGGAGCAAAGGAAGTTCACTTTTTAGTTGCATCACCAGTAGTTCAATATCCATGTTATTTTGGAATTGATACTCCTTATAGAAAAGAACTTATAGGTGCTAATCATTCATTAGAAGAAATAAGAGAAATAATTGGTTGTGATTCTTTAGGATATTTAAGTATGGAAGGTATGTATAAGTGCTTTAATACAAATCAAGGGTATTGTGTAGGATGCTTTAATGGAATATATCCTGTTGCAACACCAATAGAAGGTGAAAGGTAGGGAATTTAAATGATAACTTATAAAGATTCTGGAGTTAATATAGAAGAGGGATATAAATCAGTAAAGCTAATAAAAGAATATGCACAAAAAACAATTAGTAAATATGTTTTAAATGGTCTTGGAAGTTTTGCTGGAATGGTTGAATTACCAAAGGGATATAAAAATCCAGTTTTAGTTTCAGGTACAGATGGTGTAGGAACTAAGCTTGAATTAGCATTTAAAAGTAATAAGTACGATACAGTTGGAATTGATTGTGTAGCTATGTGTGTAAATGATATTTTGTGTCATGGAGCAAAGCCATTATTTTTCTTGGATTATATAGCTTGTGGAAAACTAGAAGCAGAGGTAGCAGCAGAATTAGTTAAGGGTATTTCACATGGATGTATTATGTCAGATTGTGCTTTAGTAGGTGGAGAAACTGCTGAAATGCCAGGTTTTTATAAAGAAGGAGAATATGATATTGCAGGGTTTGCAGTAGGTATTGTTGATAAAGATAAAATAATAAATGGAAAAAATATAAAGCCAGGAGACAAGTTAATTGGTATTGCTTCTTCAGGAATACATTCAAATGGATTTTCTTTAGTTAGAAAGTTATATACAAATTTAAATGAAGAATTTAATGGAAAAGAGATTTGGAAAACATTAATTACTCCAACAAAGATATATGTTAAGCCAATATTAAGATTAATTGAAAAGTATGATATTAAAGGTATGTCTCATATAACAGGTGGAGGATTTATTGAAAATATTCCAAGAATGTTTAATGGTTTAAAATTAACAGCAGAAATAAAGAAAGATAGTTATCCATTACCAGCAATATTTGAAGATATGATAGAAAAAGGGGTAAATAGAAATCATATGTATAACACATTTAATATGGGAATTGGATTTGTATTATGTGTTGATGAAAAAGATGTGGATGCTGTTATAAAAGAGCTTTATGAATTAGGGGAGAAGGCTTATGAAATTGGGGTTGTAACAGCTGGAGGTGAAGGAGTTTGCTTAAAGTAGCAGTACTTGTATCTGGTAGCGGGTCAAACTTGCAATCAATTTTAGATTATGGACAAGCTTCCTTTAAAGTGGAAATGGTTATTGGAAGTAAAGAAGGAATATATGCACTAGAAAGAGCTAAAAACAAGAACATTCCAACATATGTTGTTTCTAAAGAGGAATATGGCAGTGAAATTTCAAATAAGATATTAGAATTAACCAAGAATAGAGTTGATTTAATAGTTTTAGCAGGATATCTTTCCATATTAGATGGTGATATATTAAAAGAATTTAAAGATAAAATAATAAACATTCATCCTTCACTTATACCAAGTTTTTGTGGAGATAAAATGTATGGAATACATATTCATAATGCAGTAAAAGCTTGTGGGGTTAGATTTACTGGATGTACAGTTCATTTTGTTAATGAAAAAGTAGATGGTGGGGCAATAATTCTTCAAGAAGTAGTTCCAGTATATTTTGATGATACTGCAGAAGATATACAAAAGAGGGTATTAGTAGAAGAGCATAAATTATTACCTAAAGCTATTGATTTAATAAGTAAAGATAAAATTGAGATTATAGACGGCAGAGTAAATATTTTAAAATAGGGGGATTTTTACATGATTAAAAGAGCATTAATTAGTGTATTTGATAAAAATGGAATTTTAGATTTTTCAAAATTTTTAATAGAAAATGGAGTTGAGATTATTTCAACTGGAGGCACGTATAAACACTTAAGGGAAAATGGTGTTACTGTAACAGAAATTAATGAAGTTACAAATTTCCCAGAAATGCTAGATGGAAGAGTTAAAACTCTTCATCCAATTATTCATGCAGGAATACTTGCTATAAGAAATAATGAAGAACATATAAAAACTATAAAAGAAAAAAATATTGAAACTATAGATATGGTTATAGTTAATTTATATCCATTCTTTAAAAAGGTAAGAGAGGATTTAAATTTTGAAGAAAAGGTTGAATTTATAGATATTGGTGGGCCAACGATGCTTAGAGCAGCAGCTAAGAATTTTCAAGATGTTGTAGTTGTTTCAGATGTCTCTGATTATGAAGTTGTAATGAATGAAATTAAGGAAACTGGAGAAGTGAGTTATAAGTTAAGAAAGAAGCTTGCTGGAAAGGTATTTAATTTAATGAGTGCTTATGATGCAGCAATATCTAATTTTATGTTAAGTGATGAAGAAGAATATCCAGAATATCTTTCAATTTCATATAAGAAGAAGCAAGGTTTAAGATATGGTGAAAATCCACATCAAAGTGCTGCATATTATGTTTCAAATGAATTTGATGGTGGTATGAATGATTTTGATATATTAAATGGTAAAGAACTTTCTTACAATAACATTAAGGATTTAGATATTGCATGGAAGGTTGTTAATGAATTTCAAGAAACAGCTTGCTGTGCATTAAAGCATAATACTCCATGTGGTGTTGCAGTAGGTAAGACTACTATAGAAGCTTATACTAAAGCACATGATGTGGATCCAACTTCAATATTTGGTGGAATAGTTGCTATTAATAAGAAAATTGATAAAGTTACAGCAGAAGAAATGGTGAAAATATTCTTAGAGGTAGTTGCAGCTCCAGATTTTGATGAAGATGCTTTAGAAATTTTAAAAGCTAAGAAAAATTTAAGAGTTATTAAATGTAATGTTAAACCATGTGATAAGAAGTTTATGGTAAGTGTTGATGGTGGAATATTAGTTCAAGAAGAAGATATTAAACTTTTAGATGAATTAAAAGTTGTTACAGAAAAAGTACCAACTGAAGCTGAAATTAGAGATTTAGTATTTGGAATGAAGGTAGTTAAGTATGTTAAATCAAATGCTATAGTTACAGTTAAAGATGGTGTTGCTGTAGGGATTGGTGGAGGACAAGTTAATAGAATTTGGCCAACAATTGAGGCTCTAAAAAGGGGTAAGGGAGCTACTATATTAGCTTCAGATGCATTTTTCCCATTTAGAGATATAGTTGATGAATGCTCTAAGTATGGAATTAAAGCAATAATTCAACCAGGTGGTTCAATAAGAGATCAAGAATCAATTGATGCTTGTAATGAACATGGAATTGCTATGGTGTTTACTGGGATTCGTCACTTTAAACACTAGAACTAAGAACTAGTTAAGAGTGACAAGTGGAAGGAAGTTAGGAGTTAGTAGTTAAGGATGAAACTTCTCGTGGAGTTTTTAAAAATAAAAATTTAAGAAATTCAATAAGGAATTTCAACATCAACTACTAACTACAAACTATAAAAGTGGTTTCTGAAAATATATTTTAAAATTCAGCTTAAGTTGAATTTTTACCTAAACTTATCACTTGCCACTTGAAACTTGAAACTCTCTAGGGAGTTTCCATATTAACTACTAACTACAAACTAAAAACTAAACACTAAATTGGGGGTATTATAATGAAAATATTATTAGTTGGTTCTGGTGGAAGGGAGCATGCTATTGCTTGGAAATTAGCTCAGAATAAAAATGTAAGTAAAATATTTGTAGCACCTGGTAATGGTGGAACTGCACTTGAAAATAAATGTGAAAATATTAATATAACTGATTTAAATGAATTAGTTGAATTTGCAAAAGAAAATAATATTGATTTTACTTTTGTAGGACCAGAAGAGCCATTAACTAATGGCATAACTGATAAGTTTAAGAAGGTAGGTCTTAAGTGTTTTGGGCCAGATGCAAGAGCGGCTCAATTAGAGGGAAGTAAAACATTTGCTAAAGAGTTCATGAAGAAATATGGAGTTAAAACAGCTCAATATGAAATATTTACTGATTACAATTTAGCTAAAGAATATTTACAAAAATGTGACTATCCAATAGTTATTAAAGCTGATGGATTAGCATCAGGAAAAGGTGTTGTAATTGCAAGAACTAGAGAAGAGGCTATGAATACAATTGATGATTTCATGATTTTAGATGTTTTTAAAGGTGCAGGTAAAAGTATTGTTATTGAAGAGTTCTTAGAAGGGATAGAAGCTTCAATTCTTTCAATTACTGATGGTAAAACCTTAATACCATTTATTTCAGGAAAAGATCATAAGCAAATTTTTGATGGGGATAAGGGACCAAACACTGGAGGTATGGGAGTTATAGCACCAAATCCATTTGTTACTGAAGAGGTGATGAAGGATTTTGAAGAAAATATAGTTGCTAATACTTTAAGGGGAATTGAAGAAGAAGAATTTGATTTTAAAGGAATTATTTTCTTTGGTTTAATGATAACTAAAAAAGGAACCTATTTATTAGAATATAATGTGAGAATGGGAGATCCTGAAACTCAATCTATTTTAGTTTTAATGGAAAGTGATTTAGTTGATTTAGTACAAGCGGCTTTAGATAGTAAATTAGATGAAGTTAAAGTTAAATGGTATGAAGGAAGTTGTGTTAATATAGTTTTAGCTTCTAAGGGATATCCAGAAAAGTTTGAAAAGGGATTTAAAATTACTATTGAGGAAGGTATTAAGAATAAGGTATTTTTAGCTGGTGCCCAATTAGTAAATGGAGAATTAATAACTAGTGGGGGAAGAGTTTTATCGCTTGTTGGTAAGGGAAAAACTATAGAAGAAGCTAGAAAAGAAGCCTATAAATTAACAAATATGGTTGATTTTAAAGGGAAATATTTTAGAAAAGATATATAAATTCACATTTTACTATAAAATATAATTTAAATAATAGACTATATTTTATTATATGGTTAATACTGAATTTTAAATATAATTAATTTATTTTGAATTAGACTAAATCTTAAAGATAGTATTTGTAATGATTTAGGAGAAGTTAATCATTATTCAAAATAAAGCTAAATAATAAATCCACGCAAAAATGTCGTGGATTTATTATTTGCAGTGAATTAAGTTTGTCCATCCTAACTTATCACTTATAACTTGCCACTTATCACTTGCAACTTGTCACCTTTAACCAGTTTGTAGTTTTTAGTGAGTAATTTGTAGTTATAGATGAAATTCCTAATGGAATTTCTTAAAAATATATTCTCAGAAACTCCCAAGGAGTTTCATCCTTAACTTGTCACTTGCCACTTGCAACTTGTCACTATCTAAGCTTGTCACTATCTAACCTTGTTAGTTGAAATTGTCAGTAAGAAGTCCTGAATTATTAGTAGTATTAAAAAAGTTATTATTAAATGGAGTGTTAAGTGTATTAAAGCTTGTATTATTAAGATTGGTATCATTGCACCAGCCATTATTAAATGCACTACAACGAAATATATTTCCATAACTTCCCCAAAAGCTACTAGGACTAAATCCACCACCACCAAATAATAATACTATAGCTAGGGTATAAAAAAATGGGTTATTAAAGAGTAATGAAAGGTTTTCAAACTCATTATTGTTATTACAGCAAAAATGATTTGAATTAGGACAATCTATTGACATGTATCTCATCTCCTATCATTGGATTATATATTATATAATATTAAAAAGATATAATATTGTTTAAAATAAAAAATGTGTAAACATAAAGAATTAAAAAAGGGATTTAAATATAATTATTATTGGTATATAATATTATTTATAAAATAAATTTAGAAGAATGAAAAATGTAGTATGTAAACAAAAGAAGGGATGAAGTAAAATAATGAATGAATTTTTAAAACAAGCTAATTTAATTAAAGATGAAATTATAAACTATAGAAGAACTATTCATAAAAATCCTGAAGTTGGGGCTGAATTACCAAAAACAAAGGCATATGTAATAGAACAATTAAAAAAAATGGGGTACGAGCCTAAGGAAATATGTGAAAGTGGTATAGTAGCTACACTTGAAGGAAATAAATCAGGAAAAACATTTTTATTAAGAGCTGATATGGATGCTCTTCCAATGAAGGAAAATAATGAGTGTGATTTTAAAGCAGAAAATGGATGTATGCATTCATGTGGTCATGATATGCATACTGCAATGTTATTAGGAGCAGCTAAGCTTTTAATGCAAAATAAAGAACAAATTGAAGGTACTGTAAAATTAGTATTTCAACCTGATGAAGAAGGGTTTACAGGATCTAAAAAAATGATACAAGCAGGTGTTCTTGAAAACCCTAAAGTTGATGCAGCTATGGCAATGCATGTGCATTCAGGTACACCATCAAATGTTATTTTATGTGGATTAGGGACTAGTATAGCTGGATGTAATAGATTTAGAATAGTTGTAAAAGGAAAAGGCTGTCATGGAGCAATGCCTGAAACGGGGGTAGATCCTATAAATATAGCTGCTCACATATATATATCTTTACAAGAAATAATAAGCAGAGAAATAGATCCAAATAAAGCAGCAGTTGTAACTATAGGTAAATTTGCTGGAGGAGATGCACCAAATATAATTCCATCAGAGGTTATTATGGAAGGGACTATTAGAAGTTTAGATAAAGAATTAGGAGAATTTATTTTTAATAGAATAAATGATATAGTTGTATCTACTGCAAAAATGTTTAGAGGAGAAGCAGAATTAATAGAATTATCTTCTGTGTTACCATTAGCAAATGACGATAATTTAGCATATGAAGTTACAGAATACATGAAGGAAGTTGTTGGAGAGCAATCAGTTGTACTTTTTAAATCTTCAGGAATGGGCTCAGAGGATTTTGCTGCATATTCATATAATGTACCAAGCTTATATGTAATGTTAGGTGCAGGATCAAAACAAGAAAATAATTTATTTGGAGAGCCAATGCATAGTGATAAAGTAGTTTTTAATGAAGATATACTTCCAACAGGAGCTGCAATTCATGCATATAGTGCTATTAAATGGCTAAAAAATAATAAATAAAGTTACAAAAAAACTAAAAACAGAGCATATTTTGCTCTGTTTTTCCAGTTTGTTGAAAAACCCCCTGTTAAAAAAGCAGAGGGTTTTTATTATTAATAAAAAAATGAAAAAAATGAAAAAATAGTGATTTTTTTTGGACAATTTGGTAAAATTTAAAAGAAGTTAAAAATTAGTTTAGATAAGGGGAGTAGAGAAGATTGGGGGCAAAAATTAAAAAAATTATTATATACATAATGGTAGTTATAGTATTATTTGTTAATGAAACGCTAGTTTATGCAACAAAAGAAGAATATTATAATAAGTCTATTGCTGAAAAAGATAAAGCTAATTTTTATAATTTAACAATGGATGATGGTTTAAGCAATAATAATATAACAGATATATATCAAGATTCTAGAGGATATATATGGATAGGAACAGAAGATGGGTTAAATCAGTACAACGGAAATATAATAATACAATATAATTATGAAAGTGATAATAAAAATACTATTTCATCACCATATATTACAAAAATAATTGAAAGCCCTAACGGAGACATATGGATAGGAAGTAATGGTGGATTAAGTATAATTAATGTAAACGAAAATAAAATAAAAAGAATAGATGAAAAAGAATTTAATTTATCACATTCAGTAATTACAGATATATACAAGGATAGTAACAATGTAATGTGGGTTGGAACTAGCAATGGACTTAATAGATATGATGAGGAAAGTAATAAATTTATAAATTATTATGCTAATGATACAAATAAAAGTATAAATAATAATTATATAACTGATATTGAAGAAGATGATTTAGGATATTTATGGGTATCTACAATAGAAGGAACAGTAGCAATAAAATTAAATACATATGAAATATTTAATGAAAAAAATGAAAGTAATCTTAAATATATATATCAAATGGATAAGGATAATGAGGGAAACATATGGAATGTAGGTAAAGATAGTATATATAAGGTTATAGTTGGAGAGGATAAGTTTTATAAATATCAAATTGATATTGATGATGTTGAATACAATGAAATAAATAAAGTTTTATGTAGTAGCAATGATAAAATATGGTTTGGCGGATTTAATGGGCTTATAGAATATAATCAAAATGATAATAGTACTAAAATTTATAAATCTAATAAAAATTTATCTAATTATATATTAAGTGATTTTATTACTTGCTTATATGAGGATGGTAATGGAGTATTATGGATTGGAACAGATAGTGGAATTAGTATATTGAATCCTAGTCAACAATTTAGAAGTGAAATAAATACAATTTTAAGTGAAAATGGAATTTATGATTATAATATAACAAGTATTTTTAAAGATGAAGATGATGATTTATGGATAGGTACTCAACATAGTGGTGTAATTTTATATAAATTAAGAGAAAATAAGATAATAAGATTTACTAAAGGAGAAGGAGAGGAAAATTCACTATTTAGTAATACAATAAAAGATATTCAAGAAGGCATTAATAAATATATAGTAATAACTAATAAAGGTATAAATACAATTGATAAAGAAACAGAAGAGGTATTTAGGGTTACTGAATATAAAAAAAATAATATATTTTTTGAAAAGGATATAGATGTTTTAAAGGATGAGAAAAGTATTTGGCTCTCAACTTATAATGGGATTTATAGAAAAGATAATCAAAGTGATGAAATAATAAATTATAATTATAATTTTAGTGAAAATGGAATAAATGATTTTCAGCTTATAGATATGTGTCAAGATGAAAATGATGAAGACATTATTTGGATAGCTGGGGGAAGGAATGTTGGATTAATAAAATTTCATAAAAGTGAAGGTGTAATTAAAAATTATTTATTAAGTCATGATTTATTAGGCTATAATGGAATAAAGTGTATTGAAAGTGATGGGGAAGGGAATATATGGATAGGCACTGAAGTTGGCTTAAATAAATTTAATATTGAAAATGAAAGTTTTACAAGTTATTTAGAAAAAGATGGCTTAATGAGTGATTATATAAAAAGTATAAATATAGATGATGATAAAAATATATGGTTAGGGACAAGCAATGGGTTAATTAAGTTTATTGTAAATGAAAATAGATTTATAAATTTTATGGAGATAGATGGAATTTGTAGTTCTAACTTTAACAATAAGGTTAAATATAAAGGCAAAAATGGAATATTACTTTTTGGAACAACTAATGGAGTAGTTGAATTTAATCCAAGTGAAATAAAAGAAATTAAAAGTTGTGATGAAAAGGTAAAAATAGGTGGATATTGGATTGATTCAAATAAAAGTGTAAATGATGAAGAGAAAATTACTCTTAAGAGTAATAATAATATAGCATTTGAATATTTTCTTCCCGATTATTCAAGAATTGGAGATATAACATATTTATATAAATTAGAAGGCTTAAATAGTAAGTGGAATCAAGGTAATAGTGATGGATATGTACTTTATTCTGGACTAAAACCAGGAAAATATAATTTTAAAGTTAAAGCAGTAAAGGGAGATGGAAGTTTAACAGAGGAAACAAGTATAAGCTTTAAGGTAGAAGGTGCTTTTTGGAAAATAAAAATGGCATATTTTCTTTATATGGTTGTAGTTGTAATAATAATTTTATACTTTATATATAGAATGAAATTTTTTAAAGTATTAGTTCATAAGCAAACAAAAGAAATTAATAATAAAATGGAAGAAAATAAAAAATTATATGAACAAAATATTAAAAATGAAAAATTTAAAAATGATTATTTTGTTAATTTATCTCATGAGTTAAGGACACCACTAAATGTTATTTTATCAGTACTTCAATTATTAAGCTATTTAGATAAAAATGATAAAGCGTCAGAAGAAAAAAACAAACATTATATGGATGTAATAAAAAAGAGTTCTAATAGTTTGTTAAATATAATAAATGACATTATAGATAGTTCTAAAATAGAGTCAGGTGCTTATAAAATAAATAAAGAAGAAAATATTGATATAGTATATTTAGTTGAAGAAACAGCATTAAATATGAAGGATTATGTTGGGGAAAAAGGAATAGAACTTATTATAGATCCTGAAATTGAAGAGTTAGAAATATGTTGTGATCCTAAAGAAATAGAAAGATGTATAGTAAATCTTATTGGAAATGCAGTTAAATTTACAGATGAAAATGGAGAAATTAAGGTTTTAATTAAAGAAAATGATGATACTGTAAGCATTTCTGTAGAGGATAATGGAGTTGGTATTTCTAAAGATGATCAGGAGTTTATTTTTAATAGATTTGAACAAGGAAGTGGTTTTAATTCTACTAAGGTAAGTAGTAGTGGAATAGGTTTAACTTTAGTTAAGCATATAGTTGAATTACACAATGGAGATATTAAATTAGAAAGTGAATTAGAAAAGGGAAGTAAGTTTACAATAGTATTACCTGTAAGTTAAGAAGATTAAAGGTTTATTTTATTTAGAAAAGTACTTAAATTAAAATTATATTTACTTTTAAGATATTAAATAAAATAATATAAGTGACAAATTTATGAGCACTCATAAATTTGTCACTATTTTTTGTTAAAGTATTTTTTTCATAAAAGTATATCCAAAATGATTGTAAACATAATATAATGCTACAAATCCAAATGGACTTAATTCCTAATAATAGTGAAAACAGTGTTCCGTTAATAGCACCTATTGCAAATAAAAAAGCAATAACTGTAAAAATAATAAACTTTTAGTTTTAATAATGATGATTTATATAGTATTTCCAAAAGTATAAAAAATATATTTAATTACTTGAAGGAAGAAAAATGAAAGGAAGTTATAATTTTAGTTTAAATTAAGTTTTCAACACCATTTACATTAGTATGTTCATCTTCATCAACTGGTATAATAATACACTTTTGACCATTGATTATTTCAGATTTAATTTTAGATACTTTTTCAGGTTTTACTTGAAGTACAATATCATAATTATTGTCAACTTCAGATAAATTATTATTAAAAGTATTATTTTCATTTTCTTCAATTAAATTATTAGAATCTATTTCTACAGCAGCTTCTGTATTTAATGAATTATCTTGAGTAACTCTTTCTAGCTTATTTTCAAGTATTCTAACTTGTTTTTCAAGCATTTCTTCTTTTTTCTTTTGAGCTTTTGCAGCTAATGCTTTATTATCTATTAATATATCAGCAACAGGAGGAGTATCTCCAAAACTTTCAGCATAAGATTTTTCTATTTTTGTAGTAATTTCATCTGGAACTCCACTTTCATTTAAAATATCTTGAATAACTTCATCAGTTAAAAATATTGGAGTTTCACTATCTTCATGAATAATATTATGTTCTTCAATTTTATTGTTAAGACTTTCTTGAATTTCCATGAAAAAATGATCTGATTTCTTTTCATCAGGTCCAAGAGCATCACGAAGAATATCATTAAATGTTTCTTTTTTTTCTGTATTAGTTTGCTTTGAAGGACAACCTAAAACATTTTCCATTAATTCAGGATGTGTATCTTTAGCATTTTTTGTATAATACATAATTGAATTTACATCAGTAGTACGATTAATAAAGGCTGGGAATACGAAACCATTGCTAGGTGCTTCTACAACCCAATCTCTAGTACGAGATTTTATTGAATTTTCTTCTTCAAAATATCTTAATCCAGCTTTTGATAATTCAACTGGACATATTGCACAAAGAATGTATTCATATACTTCTTCTGACTCATCTAATTTAGTATTATCTTTAGTTTTTGTTATTATATCATAAGCATCATGGAAAATAAGAATTAAAAAGTTACCTTCATAATCATAATTATTTATAATTGAATTATAAAAATCATCAAGCAATAAATCATCTTTTAATTGACTATTTTTCAATTTCATAAACTCTAATTGCTTTTCATTTACATGTTCTTCATTAAGTTCAAAATTAAGTTCTAAAATATTATTTTCAATAGTTCCAGAGAGAACTTTTTTTGCAATTTCTAAATATTTAAAATAGTCATCTTCTTCTAAGTTTAAAAATGTTTCTCTAAACTTTAATAAAATATTTTTTTCACCATTAACATAACAACCACACATTTTTGTAAATGTACAATGGTCCTTTTTAAAACGTTTTTTTAGTTCTAATATATCTTTTTTTATCATATAAGGTCCTCTCAATCTATTTATAGTATATATTACAGAATATGTTACCATTACAAGTATAATATTCATTGAATTTCTCTGCAAGTTAAGAAAATTTAAAATTAATAATAATATTAAATTATAAATAAAATATAGTATTTGTAAAAAAATACAAAAATGCTTTATTTTTATATAAAATAAGCTTATTATTAATATAATTAAAGCAGAAATAATTAGTTTTCACTTTGTAATATTTGCATGGTGTATTGATTTAATTTATTGGATTATAGTGAAGTTTACTAAAGGAGGAAATAATATGGTAACTGAAATATATAATAGTGGTATAATTCCTATAATATTAACAGGAATTTTTATTACTTATGGATGTATAAATGCTAAAAATGTAATTGAAAAAGAATATAATATATATACTGATAAAAATATTAGAAATGAAGGATATAAAGTTAATTTTATATCGGATTTACATTTTGGAACTACAATGAGTAATAATGAATTACAAAAATATTGTGATAACATATCTCAAAGAAATGTTGATATAGTAATACTAGGTGGAGATATTGTTTATGAAAATACAACTTTAAAACAAATAAAAGATATATTTAAAATTTTATCATCTATTAATAACAGAAAAAAAGTGTGAGTATTTAATGATTAATATTGAAAGGAAATAAATTTTGGAAAGAGAAGAAGCAGAATGAAAATAACTTAAAAAATAACTTGTTTAAGCAAGGATGCAGCAAGTAATGTTATTATTAAGTAAATAAAAAGGGGATGTATCAGATTGAATTAATAAATTTATTCTGAATACATCACCCTTTTTATTTATTTTAAAGTTTATAGTTATTGATTTATATATTTATTTATAAAGTTAGAAACTGTTGTCCAATAAGTTTCTGGATCAATTTCTGAAGCTTTAGCATGTCCAGCATTTTTTATTGTTAATTTTTCTTTTTCAGAACTTGTAGCATCATAAAGTTCATCCATCATATAATAAGGAACAAAATCATCTTCATCACCATGAATAAATAAAATTGGAGTTTTAGAGTTTTTAACTTGCTTTATTGCTGAAGCATCACCTAAAAAATATCCAGCTTTTATTTTTGCAACTAAAGATGAAACATTCATTATTGGAAATGGTGGTAATGAAAATAAATTATCTAATTGATAGGAAAATTCATCCCAAACAGAAGTATAACCACAGTCAGCAACAATTGCTTTTACGTTAGAAGGAATTTCTTCACCAGATACCATTAATACTGTAGAAGCTCCCATTGAAACACCATGTAATACTATTTCAGCATCAGGATAATCATTTAATATTATATTTATCCACTTTATTATATCTAATCTATCATCCCAACCCATACCAATATAATTACCTTCACTTAAACCATGAGATCTTAAATCTGGTATTAAAATATTATATCCCATATCATAATATTTTTTGGAGTAAGAGCTCATTTTACGACCTTCGCTTGTATAACCATGAACTGAAATTACCCATTTATTTGTTGGTTGAGGATTTAATATTTTATATGCATGCAATTTTAAATTATCAAATGAGTTTATATATTCATCTTCATAATTAGAACTTGTTAATAACCATTCAATATCTTCATCTAATACTTGTCCACTTGTTTGGGAAGCTTCTTCTGGAGTACCAAAGACAATGTCCTTAGGAGTGTTAGGGTTTAAAGATAAATTATAAAAATAATTTCCTATAAATCCTAATGATATTATAATAAATAATAAAATGATGCTTAAGGATATGCTAATAATTTTCTTTTTCTTCATTTTTAATTCTCCTTTTAATTTGCAAACAAATTATTTGATAATCAAATATTATTTCGATTTATTTTAACATAACTTATAAAGCTTTTACAAGTAAATAAAAGGAAGATGTTTTTGATTGTTTAATATATTTATAGATTATAAAAGTTTTGGCTGATATAATAACTTTAGAATATTTACAAACAAGGAGTAATTAAATGAAATTTTATTTAGCACCAATGGAGGGTATAACAGGCCATATATATAGAAATTCATATGAAAAATATTTTCATAATATAGATAAATACTTTACACCATTTATAGTTCCAAATCAAAGTGTAAGTTTAAAAACTAAAGAATTAAAAGATCTTTTACCGCAAAATAATAAAGGGTTAAATATAGTTCCACAAATATTAACTAATGATGCAGAGGGGTTTATTCTTACTGCAAATAAGCTTAAGCAATTAGGTTATGAAGAAATAAATTTAAATTTAGGATGCCCAGCAGGAACTGTTGTTTCAAAAAAGAGAGGGTCTGGATTTTTAGCATATCCAGAAGAATTAGATAAGTTTTTAGATGAAATATATAAGATTGATAATATGAAAATATCAATAAAAACAAGATTAGGAAAAGAACGAGCTGATGAATTTTATAAATTAATAGAAATTTATAATAAATATCCACTTGAAGAATTAATAATTCATCCAAGGACAAGAGAAGATTTTTATGGAAATACTCCAAATTTAGAAGTGTTTAAAGATGCATTAAAATTAAGTAAGCATTCTATATGTTATAATGGAGATATTTTTACACTTAATAGTTATAATAAAATAATAAATGAATTTCCAGAATTAAATAAGGTTATGCTTGGAAGAGGGATATTAGCTAATCCTGGTTTAATTGGAGAAATCAAAAATAATGAATTTGCCAATAAAGAAATAATAAAAATGTTTCATGATGAAATATTTGAAAATTATACAATATTATTAAATGAAGATAAAAATGCAATGTATAGAATGAAGGAATTATGGGGATATATGTCACATATATTTACTAACAATAAAAAGTATTATAAGAAAATTAAAAAAGCTCAAAAAGCTATAGATTATAAAAATGCAGTTAATAGTTTATTTATAGAACAAGATATTATTAAAGGTGCTGGATTATTTAACAATGAAGTATAAAAATAGAATAATTTTTGTTAAATACTTTAATGGTAAAAAATAATTTTGACTAACTTAAAAAAAGCTATATAATAGAATAAGTGAATTTTTTGTAAAATAGAATATGGGGTGACTTAATTTAATGGAAGATAAGAATAAACTTCAAGAGGAAATAATAAAGGCGGATTTAAGAAATGATGAAAAAATGTGGAAAAGTCTAGATGAAGCTTGCACATTAAATTCATTTTTAGAAAAAATGACTAAGGATGAATTAGTTAAAATAGCTAAAAAATATTCAGTAAAAGGTATTACAACATTAAAAAAAGCAGCAGCTGTTGAAAAAATCAAAGATGTTGTTTTAACTAAGGCTAATATTGCATTAGAATCAATGGAAGAAAATACTTTAAAATTTGTTGAAGAATTAATTAAAGTAAATGGATTAAAGAAGTATAAATTTGATGAAGTAATTTACATAAATTACTTAAGAAATAGAGGATTAGCTTTTTCTGGTATTAAGGATGAGGAAGCTTTTGTAGTAATGCCAGAAGAGTTAAAAGAAGTTATTTCTAAGCAACTAAATAAAGAAGTTAGAGATAAAGCAAGATTAAATGGAGAAATAATAAAAGCCATGGCAGGAATGGTTTATTATTATGGTGTATGCAACTTTGATTTAGTAAAAGCTAGTTTAGAAAATATATTTGGAAAAACATTTGAAGAATCATACTTAAATGGATTAATAGCAAATGGTGAAGAATTAGGTTATGACTATGTAATTGAAGAAAAATTATTATGTCATATAGATGTTGAAGATGTAGAAGGTGTATTACAGCTTCAAGAAAAGGCTGAAAATGATTATTATAAGTTTGATAAAAAATCATTAATAAAAGCAGGAAGAATTGATTTTGTTGAAGAAAATAAGCAAGGAGCTAAAATAGAAAAAGTTTTAGGTGAAGTCTTTGTTATAGATAAAAATATATTAAAAGATGAAATAGTTGGGTTTATTGTTGCTATTAAAAATGAAATGGAAATGCAAGAAGCAATAGATAACTTCCTTGAAGCTTATGAAATTCAATCAGATGAAGAAAGAAATATTTTTGTACATGAATTAGAATTATTTGCAAAGAGCATTAGAAAATGGTCTTTAAAAGGATATACACAAGATGAAGTTGAAAAACTTAAAGCAAGAGTTGTTAACACTGTTAAAATAGGAAGAAATGATCCTTGTATTTGTGGAAGTGGTAAAAAATACAAAAAATGTTGTGGATAAAAGTAATTTAAATTATTATTTGGGAATGCTATGAATAAGCATTCCTTTTTTTAATAATTATAAATATTAATTAATAAATAATTTCAAATAATACTGGCTTAATTTATATAATTTATTTTATAATAAAAATATATGTTTATTTTGGGAGAGTGAAACAAATGATACAAAATGAAGCTAGAGATGTATTAAATACTTTGTTAGTTGATTTATTTAATGATATTTTAAAAATTGAAGCATCTGTACTTAAAGAAGGTGAGTTTAACGATTTATCTGTTACAGAAATGCATATAATAGAAGCTATTGGATTAGATAGAGAAATGACTATGACAGAAGTTGCAAGGGATTTAGAAATTACAGTAGGCACATTAACTACAGCAATAAATAGATTAATTAAGAAAGAATATGTTGAAAGAAGAAGAATCGAAGAAGATAGAAGAGTTGTATTAATTAAATTAACAGAAAAAGGTGATGAAGCTTTTAAGAGTCATGCTGATTTTCATGATGATATGATAAAGAGTATAATGAAGGAACTTCCAAAGGATGAAGAAGAGATATTAATTACTGCCCTTAAGAAAATGGTTAATTTTTTTGAAGAAAAGTATAATTTAAAAAAGTAAGTTTAAAATTCACATAGTTAATTTTACAATAAGAAATTATATATTAGAAATAAAATTGGGATAAATTAATTTATTAAAGTTTATTATGGAGTATGGGAGAGGTTAGAATGTATTTTAATTTAAGCATGGAAGTTGCAAAGGTTGCCACACAAATGGCTATTTCCACTAGGGAAGAAGAAGAAAAGTTAAAAGCAGAATATAAAAAAGAGGGAATTTTAGCAACTGCAGTTAATATTGGTGGAAATATAAATGAATCAACAACAAAAATTATGGAAAGAACTTTAGTAGCATCTAAAAGAAGTAATGTTATTAGGGAAGAGCATTTACATGAAGGTGGAGTAATTGGAGCAACAAGAGATGCATTAATGCAAGTTAGGGAAAGGGCTACTGGTCAAAATGTTGGAGGGAAAGTAGGAATTGCTAGAAAGGGTCAGCATTTAAGTGTATGTATATTTTTAAGTGTTGGGTTATTACATTTAGATGAAGTAGTAATAGGAATAGGGCATAGAGCTGTTCCTGAATAATATAAAATGATATTAATAAAAGGCTATATAAAACTTTATTTTATTATGATAAGTTTTTATATAGCCTTATTTTAATATATGGAAAAGAATAAAAGTTTTGAAGTAGTAAAGTTTAGTTATGTAATTTATTTCATATAAAATTAATTCCACAAAGTTAGTGTGAAGATAAAAGATTTTTCATATTTATATAGAATTAAAAGTAAGTTATTCAATAAAATATTAATATTTACATTATATCCAAATAATGGTATTATTAAAATTAATAATTTAATATAATAACTTAAGTTTTGGTAACAAAAGGATAAAAAAACACTATAATGATTAAATAAGAATAAAATTACATATAGTTTTATAGTTGTAGAAGGTAAAAAAGAAGGGTAATAGGACAAGCTAGGTTATTTTGAATTTTAGGAGGATAGAAATATGGTAGGAAAGAAAAAATTAGCTTTAATTTTAAGCGGATTATTAGTTATGACAGGATTAATGTCTTGCTCAAGCAATAACTCAAGTGAAAAAGGTGAAAATGCAACTAAAGCAAGTGAAAGTACTAATGAAGATGGTAAAACATATACTATTGGAATAAATCAATTAGTACAACACGATGCATTAGATGCATCAAGAGAAGGATTTATTGAAGGATTGAAAGAAAAGGGATTTGAAGAAGGTAAAAATTTAAAAATTAATTATCAAAATGCACAAGGAGATATGGCAATTGCAAAAACTATATCAGATCAATTTGTTACTTCTAATGTAGATTTAATATTTGCAATAGCTACTTCAAGCTTACAAGCATCATATAATTCAACAAAGGATATTCCAATAGTATTTACAGCAGTTACAGATCCTATTGATGCTGGAGTAGCAAAATCATGGGAAAGTTCAGGAACTAATGTTACAGGAACATCTGATATGGTTTCTATGGAAAAACAATTAGAATTATTAACAAAATTAGTTCCAGATATAAAAACAATAGGTGTTATTTATAATTCTTCAGAAGCAAATTCTTTAGCTCAAGTGCAAGAATTAAAGAAAGAAGCTGAAAAGAAAAATATCAAGGTTAAAGAAATTTCAGTTACAACAGTAAATGAAATAAATCAAAATTTAACTGCTGCATTAGGAGAAATAGATGCATTATATGCACCAACTGATAACACTGTAGCTTCAGCTTATGATTTAGTAGGAAATATTTGTTTAAGCAAAAATATACCTATATTATGTGGTGAAGAAGCTGGAGTATCAAAAGGTGGACTTTGTTCAAGTGGTATAGATTATAATAAGTTAGGAAAAGAAGCAGGATATAAGGCTGCTGAAATTTTAAATGGAAAATCACCAAGTGATATAGAAATAACAACTTTAAGTGATATGACAATAACAATTAATACTGATGTAGTTAAAAAATTAAATATAACTGTTCCAGATGATATTAATTCTAAGGCTGCTAAAGTAACTGGAGGGGTTAAATAGTGGAATTAGTAGTTAATGCATTAGAACAAGGTTTATTATTTGCATTAGTTGCAATGGGAGTTTATATAACTTATAAGATATTGGATTTTCCAGATCTTTCAGTGGATGGGACGTTTCCTTTGGGAGCAGCAATATCAGCAGCATTTTTAGTAAATGGAGTAAATGCATGGGTATCTATAATTGTAGCAACAATTGGAGGTGCAATTGCAGGAGCTATAACAGGTTTTTTACATGTTAAGCTTAAAATAAGTAATTTAATGTCTGGAATACTTGTAATGATGGGGCTTTATTCAGTTAATTTAAGAATAATGGGTAAATCTAATATACCTTTATTTAATACAAATTATATTTTTAAGGATATTAAGATAAGTCCAATATTTATCATTTTAGCAATAGTAATAGTTGTAAAAGTTATTTTAGACTTATATTTAAAAACTAAAAGTGGATTTTTACTTACAGCAGTAGGAGATAATGAACAAGTAGTATCTTCACTTGGAGTAAATAAAAACTTAGTAAAAGTTTTAGGATTGGCAATTAGCAATGGATTAGTATCATTAGCAGGAGCATTAACAGCTCAGCACCAAGGATTTTCAGATGTTACTATGGGAACAGGTATAGTAGTAATGGGATTAGCTGCAGTAATAATAGGTGTATCTATATTTGGAAAGATATCATTTATAAAAGTTACTACTTTATCCATATTTGGAGCTATTATATATAAATTAGTAATAGCAGTTGCTTTATGGATGAAATTAAATCCAAATGACTTAAAGATATTAACAGCTGTTTTAGTTGCAATAGCACTAGCTGCAAATAATAATGTATTTAAATTTAAACGTAAAAAGAGTAATACAAAATCAATTAATGATAAGGGTGGTGATGATGATGCTAAAGATTCTGGGATTATGCAAGGTTTTTAATACTAACACCATAAATGAAAATAAGGTTTTTGATAATTTTAATGTTGATATAAAGAAAGGTGAATTTGTTACTATTATTGGTTCTAATGGAGCTGGAAAATCAACTTTATTAAATTTAATAAGTGGAAATATAAGTGTTGATTCTGGATTAATATTATTAGATGGAAAAGATGTATCTCATAAAGATGAATTTAAACGAGCAAAGCAAATAGGAAGAGTATATCAAAATCCATCATTAGGTGTATCACCTAACATGACAATATTAGAAAATTTATCATTAGCAGATAATAAAGGTAAAAGATATGGCCTTTCCTTTGGAATTAATAAGAAAAGAATAGATTATTATAAGGAATTATTAACTAAGATTGATTTAGGATTAGAAAATAAGCTTTATAATAAGGTTACATTATTATCAGGAGGACAAAGACAAGCATTAACATTAATGATGGCTGTTATGTCTGAACCAAAACTATTACTTCTTGATGAACATACAGCAGCTTTAGATCCTAAAACATCAGCTAAGGTTATGGAAATTACTAAGGAAGTTGTTAAGGAAAAGGGGATTACTACAATAATGGTAACTCATAATATGAAGCATGCTTTAGAATGTGGAAATAGATTGCTTATGATGCATCAAGGAAAAATAATTATTGATGTTAAGGGAAAAGAAAAGAAAAATTTAACTACAGAGAAGTTAATGGAGATGTTTAGCAAAGCAAATGCATTAGGTGAATTAAGTGATAGGAGTTTATTAACATCTCTTGCTTAATAGATAAAAAATAAATATATATAGCATATGCTCCCTTTATGGTAGATTGGTTTATAAATTTAAACTGTTTATCATAATGGGAGCATATTATTTAATTGATATTTTTTTATATGACCTGGCCTAAATTAAAGTTGATTTTATAAGATATATAAATACTATATTTTTAAAATTTCTTAATTCAAAATAAAGTAATTACACTTTAAATTATATATATTTAATACTTAATATAAATCAATTACTAAAACAAAGATTATTATATAAATAAAATATTATGATTAGGGAAAAAAATAATTTAGTAAAAAATAAATTGAAATGTAAGTATTATAATTAGATAAAAGGAAATTGTTATTAATATAACGATAGTGATTTTGAGAGTTAAATATAATAAATAATTAAATTATAATATTAATGGGAAAAAGCCTTTTAGTAATTTGAAAAGAATGTCTAAAATAATATTAAGTGGGTAAAAATATTTCTTATAATGAGAAATAAGGGGATTATAGGAAAAATAAAAAATAAAACTTAAAAAAATTAAAAAAAAGTTTGACAAAAATTAAACAAGCTAGTACAATAAGGTTGTGGGTAAGTTAAAAAGTTAACAATTAAAATAAAAACTTAACAAAGCCACTGAAATTAAGAGATCAATTAAAAATTATTATAAATATTGAGTATTTAGGAGGATGTAATAAATGAAAGTTACAAACGCTCAAGAATTAACAGCAAGAATTAAACAATTAAGAGAAGCACAAAAGAAATTCGCTACTTACACTCAAGAGCAAGTAGACGAAATATTTAGACAAGCAGCTTTAGCAGCTAACCATAACAGAATTAAGTTAGCTAAATTAGCTGTAGAAGAAACTGGAATGGGAATAGTTGAAGATAAAGTTGTAAAAAACAACTTTGCTGCTGAATATATATATAACCAATATAAAAATATGAAAACTTGTGGAGTTTTAGAAGAAGATAAAACAAGTGGAATCACTAAGGTAGCAGAACCAATCGGTGTTATATCTGCCATAGTTCCAACAACAAACCCAACATCAACAGCAATATTCAAGTGTTTAATAGCTTTAAAGACTAGAAATGCTATAATAATATCTCCACATCCAAGAGCTAAAAATGCTACAATAGAAGCAGCTAGAATAGTTTTAGAAGCTGCAGTTAAAGCAGGAGCTCCAGAAGGAATAATAGGATGGATAGATCAACCATCAGTTGAATTATCACAAAACGTTATGAGAGAATCAGATATAATATTAGCTACAGGTGGTCCAGCAATGGTTAAGGCTGCTTACTCATCAGGAAGACCAGCTTTAGGGGTTGGAGCAGGTAACACTCCAGCAATAATTGATGAATCAGCTCACATTAAAATGGCTGTAAACTCAATATTACTTTCTAAGACATTTGATAACGGTGTTATCTGTGCATCAGAACAATCAATCATTGTTTTAGAAGAAGTTTATGATGAAGTTAAGAAAGAATTAGCTGAAAGAGGAGCATACATCCTTAAAGGTGAAGAAATAGATAAAGTTAGAAGCATAATCTTAAATGAAAAAGGTGGATTAAATGCTGACATGGTTGGTCAATCTGCTTATAAGATTGCTAAGATGGCAGGAGTTAACGTTCCAGAAAGCGCTAAAGTTTTAGTTGGAGAAGTTACTTCAGTTGAATTAGAAGAACCATTCTCACATGAAAAATTATCTCCAGTATTAGCTATGTACAAAGCTAAATCATTTGAAGAAGCTTTAGATAAAGCTGATAGATTAATTGAATTAGGTGGTATGGGTCATACATCAGTTTTATACACTGATCAATTAAAGAATAGAGATAGAGTATTAACATTCGGTGAAAGAATGAAAACTGCTAGAACATTAATTAACATGCCAGCAGCTCAAGGGGCTATCGGAGACTTATTTAACTTCAAGTTAGCACCATCATTAACATTAGGATGTGGATCATGGGGAGGAAACTCAGTTTCAGAAAATGTTGGTCCTAAGCACTTAATTAATGTTAAGAGCATTGCTGAAAGGAGAGAAAATATGCTTTGGTTTAGAGTTCCAGAAAAAACTTACTTCAAATACGGATGTTTACCAGTAGCTTTAGCTGAATTAGGTGAAATGGGTAAAAAGAAAGCGTTCATTGTAACAGATAAAGTATTATTTGAAATGGGATATACTAACAAGGTTACAGAAGTTTTAGAAGCACAAGGAATCCAATACAAAATATTCTCAGATGTTGAACCAGACCCAACATTAAGATGTGCTAGAGCTGGTGCTGCAGAAATGACTAACTTCCAACCAGATGTTATAATTTCACTTGGTGGTGGATCAGCTATGGATGCTGCTAAAATTATGTGGGTTATGTATGAACATCCAGAAGTTAACTTCCATGATTTAGCTATGACATTCATGGATATAAGAAAGAGAATATACAAATTCCCAACAATGGGTCAAAAGGCTATGATGGTTGCTATAGCAACTTCAGCTGGTACTGGATCAGAAGTTACTCCATTTGCAGTTATAACTGATGAAGAAACAGGAGTTAAATATCCATTAGCTGATTATGAATTAACTCCAGATATGGCTATTGTTGATGCTGAATTAATGATGACTTCTCCTAAGGGATTAACAGCTTGTGCTGGTATTGATGTATTAGTTCACGCAGTTGAAGCTTATGTTTCAGTAATGGCATCTGAATACACTAATGGATTAGCTTTAGAAGCAATTAGATTAGTATTCAAATATTTACCAGATGCTTACAATGAAGGTACAACTAACATTAAGGCAAGAGAAAAAATGGCTCATGCATCTTGTATGGCTGGTATGGCATTCAGTAATGCATTCTTAGGAATTAACCACTCAATGGCTCATAAGCTAGGTGCATTCCATCACTTACCACACGGTATGGCTAACTCTTTAGTTATGAAAGAAGTTATTAAGTTCAATGCTACTGATGCTCCAACTAAGCAAGCAGCATTTGCTCAATACAAATATCCAAATGCAGCATGGAGATATGCTAAGATTGCTGATCATTTAGGATTAGGTGGAAACACTGAAGCTGAAAAAGTTGAATTATTATTAAAGGCTATAGATGAGTTACAAAACAAAGTAAATATGCCTAAGACAATTAAAGATGCTGGTGTAAGCGAAGTTAAATTCTTCGAAACATTAGATGAAATGGTTGAGCAAGCATTTGATGACCAATGTACAGGAGCTAACCCAAGATATCCATTAATGAAGGAATTAAAAGAAATGTATATCACTAGCTACTATGGTGAAAATGCTAAAAATGAAGCAAAGGCTGAAGCAGCTATAGCTAAAAAAGAAAAGAAAACTAAATAATTAATAATATATATAGGTCCTAGTTTTTACTAGGGCCTTTTTGTATAAATATATTTTGTGATAATTCAACATATTTTATATTTTTAATAAAGAATTTTGAGGGTTGTTTTAGGAAAGAGGTATATAAAAAGTAAAAAGTTTTTATTTTGCTATTTTTTGGTGTGCAATAAAGGAAATGGTTGGGGGAGGGGTTTTAATTAGTTAGTGTTATGGCTTTATATAACTATGTTATATCAAAATGTTGTTGATATAAGTGATGGTATTTAATGTTAAGTATATGCACCTGTTATATAAAAATGTTGTTATTGTAATGTATCATTTTAAAATTTATTTAACCTTAATGTGTGAAATTCTCCCATATTCTATAAGTGGGAGATGGATAGCACTTGACGATAGTCAACAAGAATAGTATGTTGTAATCAATAGTAATTAA
>UQFE01000004.1 GCA_900540255.1 uncultured Clostridium sp. | reverse complement strand
AGTTGGTAGAGCACCTGACTCTTAATCAGGGTGTCCCGGGTTCGATCCCCTGATGATGCACCATATGGTGAACGTAGTTCAGTTGGTAGAGCGCCAGTTTGTGGCACTGGTTGTCGTGGGTTCGAGTCCCATCGTTCACCCCATTTAGGGATATCGCCAAGCGGTAAGGCACCACACTTTGACTGTGGTATTCGTAGGTTCGAATCCTGCTATCCCTGCCATTTTTAGTTTACTAGCTCAGTAGGTAGATCACTTGAATTTTAATCAAGGTGTCCGGGATTAAATTCCCGGGTAAGCAACTAAGAAAATTCTTAGTTGCTTTTTTATATTTCAAATGGATTAATATATAAGTTACAATTAATGTTAATAATGAAAATATAGATTTTTATAGCTGTCATACAGAATGGTGGAATGATGAAATAGAACCTTTTAAATATCAAGCAGATAAGCTATTAAATAATATAAATAATGAAAGACTTTCTTTTATAATGGGTGATTTTAATAATAATGCATATGTAAAAGATGAAGGATATGATTATTTAATAAAAAATGGGTTAATAGATACTTATACTTTAGCTCAGGTTAAAGCTAACGGGGTTACTGTTAAAGGTTAAATTGCAGGCTGGGAGTCACAAAGTGAAGATAAAAGATTAGATTTAATTCTTGTAAATAAGAAAATAGATGTTTTAAAGTCAAATGTTATTTTTAATGGGGAAAATGAAGAGGTTATTTCAGATCATTATGGAGTAGAAGTTATAATATAATTAAAAAAAATAAAAGTGGGCAGAGAGTGAAACAAGAGCTTCACTCTCTATTTTTATTAACTTATTTGGTTTTTTAGTTAGTTATTTCATTCCTTGTTCGTATTGTTCAACCATTCTTTTAACCATTTCTCCACCAACGCTTCCGCATTGTTTTGAAGTTAAGTTACCGTTGTAGTCTGTGAAAGGAACACCCATTTCGCTTGCTACTTCATTTTTAAATTTTGATAATCCGTTTTTTGCTTCTGGTACTAACTTTTGAGCCATAAAAGACCCTCCTTTAAATAAATTAATATTTATTTTTATTTGTAAGTAATTAATTTTTACTTACACTAGTATTATGTGTAATATGAATTTATATAATCTATTAAAGTAAAGGAAATAAAGGAAAAAAGGAATATATTAAGTAAGATGTGGAAGAAGGTTTTTATAAAAATAATTAAATATGTTTATAATAAAAAATACACACCTCTAATTAGTGTGTATTAAATAAGATTGTTTATTTTCTTTTAAATTTTAACATAGTAACAACTATTGGAACTGTTATAAGAGCTGATACTATAGCTTCAGGAACTCCATTTGTTAATCCAACAGTAAGTAATGTTCCTGCAACAGCTTCTCTTGAAATTTCTCTTGCTTGTGCATATCTATCAAGATAAAGAATATAAGTTAAACCTAAAACTCCAACTGTATTAGTTAAAGTACCTAAAATTGCTGAAATTCCAACGCATATTCCAGTATTTTTGATTTTATGTTTTAATAATTTAAATGAATAATAACTGATAACTCCAATTAATATTCGAGGAATTAATGCAATTATAGGATTCCAAAAGATAAATGAAGTTAAACCAGGTGCTGTGATATTTTGATACATTGAAAATAAACCAAAAATTAATCCAACAGCAATACCAACAATAGGACCCTCTAATAATACACCTATAATAACAGGAATATGCATTATTGTAAGACTAAATATTGGTAAGCGAATTAATCCTAAGCCACTTATACCAAGGAAAATAGAAATTCCACCTAATGCACCAATAAGAACAAGCCTTCTAGTTTTATTACTAGAATTAGTATTTCTTTTCATTTGTTTCTCTCCTCATAAAAATAATGTTCAATTTTAAATTTAATATAAATATGGAAAATATTCAAGTATTATTAAAATGATGAAGAAATAATATTAAAAATCATAAAAGAAAATATTGAATATGATGATATTAATATTATATTATGAAAGTGTAAATTAATTATATAAGGAGAGGATAAAATGAATTTATTTACTATCGATGGATTAAGTTTTAATAAAGAGGATTTTCTAGACAATATAAATGAATATGAGGATATAATTGCAATAATTGAGGAATTACAAGAAAATTTAAAATATGATGAAATTGAGTGCGTTGGGGAAAACGAATGTTGTAATAAAACTAAAAAAAATTACATAGTTGAAATTCAAGGATTTATAAATCAAAATGATGAATTTATAACTATGGAAGAGGCAAAAGAAAATAATCAATTAAATAGTGGAGTTATGGACTTATTTGTAATTAGGTTATATAAATGTGTAGATTGTGGGAAATGGATAATAGATATATTGGAGTAATTATTAATGATATCAAAAAATAATAGCTTTAAAGATATAACAGAAAAAATAAAGTTCTATATAAGTAATTTTACAGTAAATATAAAGAAAATAATTAAAAAAAATAAGCTTATAGTTATTTCTTTATTTTCATTTATTATATTTATGTTGGTTAGTATGTTTTTTTTAATTAATTTAAATCAAGATAAGATTATAGATAAATTAAATGAAGCGCTATTAAATGAAAACAAAATAAGAATTTCTAAATTTGTAATGGTTAATGAAAAAAAAGTTTCTGAGCAGGAATTAGAGCCATTAATTAACTATTATAATGAAAATCAAGAAAAAATAAAAAATTTAATAAATGGATTAAGAACAGAGGGAAGATATGGTACTTTTAAAGTTATAGTTAAGAAAAATACGTTTTATAAAAGATACTATATAAATATAAATACTGTAGAAATTGAATTTACATCAAATTTAAATAATATTGAAGTTGAATTTGGAAATAAAAAATTTAAGTTAATGAATGAAGCAAAATTTGATGTTATACCAGGAATTTATGAATTAAAATATACTCATAAAACGGAATACGGTGATATTACTGAAAAAGTTAATTTAAGTATAGTTGAAAATAAAAAAATAAATCTTGATGTCAATGGAAACTATATTACTTTATATTCTAATTTTAATGATGCTGAAGTTTTTATAAATGATAAATATACTGGATTATCAGCAAAAGATATTGTTAATTTTGGGCCTATACCAAGGGATAAAGAAATTTTAATTAAATTAAAAAAAGAGTTTCCTTGGGGCAAAATAGAAAGTGAAGAAGTTGATATAAGTAATAAAGAATATTTAAAGCTTGATATTAATATGGCAAATGATAATTTAATTAATATGATAAATCAAGATATAAGTAAATTTTATAATTCAGTATTTGAAGCATTAAATAAAAAAAATAAAGATGAAATACTAAATTGTACTGAAGAAGTAAAAGATACAATTTATAGTTACATAAATGAAAAGAGTATTTTGTTTTCTAATAATTATGAAATTAATAATATAAATGTTGAAATTGAAAAAAGTGATTTTAAATATGAGGATTACATATATAAAGCAAGTATATTAACCAAAGCAAGTTATAACATTTCTAAAAATCTACTTCCGTTTTTAGAAACAAAATATGAAAATTATTTTTTATTAAATTTAGAATATGTAGAAAATGGATTTAAAGTAATAAGAATACAAAAGATAAATATAGATTAGTAGATATAACAACAGATAATGGGGGAAAATATGAATTTTAAAGATAAAATTATTTATTCTGTTATAATTGCATTAACAATTAATACAAGCTATGTTTTTGCAGAAAAAAGTAATTCTATAAAAAATGAGATAAATGAAAATAAAGATAAAATTCAAAGTTTAGAGGAAGAAAAGTCGAATATAAATAATCAAATTGAAAAAAATCAAAATGAAATTGATAATTTACAAAGTAGTATTACTGAAAAGGAAAATGAGTTATATAATATTCAAAAAAAATAAGTAGTTATCAAAAAGAAATAGATAATATTCAAGTAGAAATAACAAAATTAAATTTATCTATAAAAGAAAGTAAATTAGAAGTAGAAAATAAAGAAAATTATATTTTAGAATTGAAAAAAGAAGAAAAACGACTTAAAGAATTATTAGATTCTAGAATAAGAAGTGTTTATAAAGTTGATTTATCAAGGCAATGTGTTTATATGATATTAAAGAGTCAAAATATATTTGAGGTATTTCAAAATTTAACTAATATAAATAAAATAGTAAGCTTTGATAAAGAAATAATAAAAACTTATAAAGAAAATCAACAAATAATTTCAAATGAAGTTGCAGAAATAAAAATAAAAATAAAAGAACAAGAAGAAGATCAACTTGCTATAGAGGAAAAACAAAGTGAAATTATTAATGCTAAAAATGAAGTAGTTGCTATTCAAAAGGAAGAGGAAAATAAAAGAAATGAACTTTTAGCATTACAAAGAGAAAAGAAAAATACGGTTATAGCATTAGAAGAAAATAGTGAAAAAATAAATGGAAAAATTGCTGAAATAGAAGAACATAATAAGGAGTTAGAAGCTGAACTTGATAGAATAATTAACAATGTTAGTGGAAGCAACGGAAGTGGAGGGAATTTAGTAACGGAAAGTGGATTTTTGAGGCCTATTTCAGGAAGGATTACAAGTAATTATGGTTATAGAGTAAATCCTGTTACTGGAGAGTACAAGTTGCATAAAGGAATAGACTATGCAGGTAATTATGGTGACCCTATTAAAGCGTCTAAAAGTGGTGTTGTTGAGTATTCAGGATGGATTAGTGGATATGGAAATACAATTATTTTAGGTCATGGAAATGGAGTTCAAACATTATATCCTCATGCTCAAACGCTAAATGTTAGTGTTGGAGAAAAGGTATCACAAGGTGATGTTATTGCAACTGTAGGTTCAACTGGAAATAGTACAGGTCCTCATTTACACTTTGAGATAAGAATAAATGGACAACCTGTAGATCCTTTACAATATATACCTTATTAACAAAAGAGGGGATGTCGCATTAAGAATAAATACTACAATATATTGTGTATAAAAGTTTTAGTGCGATAGCCCCTTTTGAATAAGCAATACATATAATGAAAATACTATTTAAATATGTTAATATTATTAAAGTTTATGGTAGTAAAAAATAAAAAAACACCTGTGCAAAACTTGCACAGGTTAAGGGATTACAATCGCTTAAGAAAGGGAATAAGCGATTGTGTGGGGTTTTATTAAAACTCTATAATCTTGTAAAATTATAGAGTGGTATGGGCTATTAATTATAGTATCTTATAAATACTATGATTTTATTATACAATATAATTTAATAAAATCAAATAATATTTACAAAAAAAGATGAAAAAAATTTTTTTATGTATAAAAATAGAAAAAATGAAGGAAGAGTTAAAGATGAAAAGTGACTTTTGTAAGGAAATGAAAACAAAAAAAAGAGAAAATGTTTTAAAAGATACTCCTGAATATGAAGCGTATTCAGAAAATGAAGTTAAATTGACAATTGAGGAAATGAGGGGGTTAGGGCTTGTTTCTTGTGGTGGATGCTGTAGCAAAAATAAAGGAGGTTGTAGCAAGAAGAAAGGATGTAATACTGGATGTTGTATAAAAAGTTAATAAGATAAAATTAAAAAAATAAAATGTCGAATTATGTCGTAGAAGAGTTTGGGAAAATATATTTTTAGAATGATTAAAAAATTGTTATGCCAAATTATAGAAATAATCTAAAGTATAAATTATTAAATGTTGATGAAGATTACTATATTATATATAGTGTAATATATGAGTTAACTATATATTGATTTTTAATTTTTATGAACAAATATTTGAAAAAATTAGCTTTAATATGTTATAATAAGCTAGTTGTATTAATCAAACAAGAGATACTTTTTTAGGAGGAATATACAATGGAAGCTAAAATGGAAAAAATCGATGTAAATGTCGTTAAATTTGAAGTAAAGGTTGAAGCAGCTAAGTTTAGCGAAGCTTTAACAAAAGCTTATAAGAAAAATGTTAAAAAATTCAACGTACCAGGATTTAGAAAAGGTAAAGTTCCTATGAACGTTGTTAAACAATATTATGGATTAGGAGTTCTTTTAGAAGATGCTGTTAACTTTGCAATAGAAGAATCTTATAGCGAAGTATTAAAAGAAAATAACATAATCCCAGTTGACTATCCAAAAGTTGATGTTGTTCAAGTTGAAGAAGGAAAAGACTTTATCTATACAGCTGAAGTAACTGTTTATCCAGAAGTTGAATTAGGAGAATATAAAGGATTATCAGTAGAAAAGAAAACTTATGAAGTAACTGAAGAAGAAGTTTCTAAGAAGCTTAAAGAAATGCAAGAAAAGAATGCTAGAGTTGAAACTAAAGAAGAAGGAACTGTTGAAAATGGAAACATAGCAGTTATCGACTTTAAAGGATTCGTTGATGGAGAAGCATTCCAAGGTGGAGAAGGTCACGATTATTCTTTAGAAATTGGTTCAAAGACTTTCATTGATAATTTTGAAGAACAATTAGTTGGAGCAAAGGTTAATGATACAGTAGAAGTAAATGTTACTTTCCCGGAAAATTATGGTAAAGAAGAATTAAATGGTAAGCCAGCTAAATTCGAAGTTACTATTAAAGAAATAAAGGTAAAAGAATTACCAGAATTAGATGATGAATTTGCTAAAGAAGCTTCAGAATTTGAAACAATAGCAGATTTAAAAGCTGATGTTACTAAAAAGTTAGAAGAAGCTAACATTGAAAGAGCAGAAAGAGAATATGAAGAAGCTGTAATAAATGCTGTTGCAGAAAATGCAAAAGTTGAAATTCCAGCTGTTATGGTGGAAAAAGAAGTAGATAAAATGGTTCAAAATTTAGAACAAAGATTACAATATCAAGGTTTAACTTTAGACCAATACTTCCAATTCACTGGAACTGATGAAGCAAAAATGAGAGAATACATGAGAGAAAATGCAGGAACTAAGGTTAAAGTTGATTTAGTTTTAGAAGCAATAGAAAAAGCTGAAAACATAGATGCAACTGAAGAAGAAATAAAAGAAAAAGCTATAGAAGTTGCTAAAATGTATTCTGCAACTGAAAATGATAAAATGGTTGACTTATTAATGCAAAGTCAACAAGCTGCATTAAGAGCTGATGTAATGAGAAATAAAACATTAAACTTAATACTAGGAAAATAATAAATAGACCTAATTTAATTGCCAGAAGAAATTCTGGCAATTATTCAAATATTTCTTTAACAAAATAAAGTAAATTTTATATAATTTTAATATAATTACTTTTGAATAGTTGGATATATTATTAAATAAGAAAGGGTTTAAAGAGAAAAGGAGGTAATTAAGTATGAGCAATTATATTCCATACGTTGTAGAACAAACAGGCAGAGGAGAAAGGTCTTACGATATATTCTCAAGACTTTTAAAGGATAGAATAATAATGCTTAGTGGTGAAGTAAATGATGTAACTGCTAATCTTGTGGTGGCTCAGTTATTATTCTTAGAAAGTGAGGATCCGGATAAAGATATATATCTTTACATAAATAGTCCAGGAGGATCAATTACTTCAGGAATGGCTATTTATGATACTATGCAATATATAAATTGTGATGTAAGTACAATTTGTATAGGAATGGCAGCTTCAATGGGAGCATTTTTATTAAGTAGTGGAGCAAAAGGTAAGAGATTTGCTCTTCCAAATAGTGAAATAATGATACATCAACCTTTAGGTGGATTCCAAGGTCAAGCAACTGATATAGATATTCATGCAAAAAGAATATTAAAAATAAAGGAAACTTTAACAAGAACAATGGCCGAATCTACTAATGGTAAAGTGGATTATGAAACTATGGTTCAAATGTGCGAAAGAGATAATTTCATGAGTGCTGATGAAGCATTAAATATTGGATTAATTGATGAAGTTATAGTAAAGAATAAAAAATAATTTTGGCAATGTTTATGCCAAAGTGAGGTGAGGTTATGGCTAAATACGAAGATAAGAAGCAGTTAAAATGTTCATTTTGTGGCAAAAATCAAGATCAAGTTAAAAGATTAATTGCTGGTCCAGGTGTATATATTTGTGATGAATGTATAGATTTATGTTCAGATATAATTCAAGATGAATTTGAAGATAATGTAGAATTAGATACTACGGCTCTTCCAAAACCTAATGAAATTAAAGAGTACTTAGATCAATATGTAATTGGTCAAGAAAGAGCTAAGAGAGCATTATCTGTTGCTGTGTATAATCACTATAAAAGAGTAAAAGCAAATATGCTAGATGATGATATAGAACTTCAAAAGAGTAATATATTATTATTAGGTCCTACAGGTTCTGGTAAGACACTTTTAGCACAAACATTAGCTAAATTCTTAAATGTTCCATTTGCTATAGCAGATGCAACTACATTGACTGAAGCGGGATATGTAGGGGAAGATGTAGAAAATATATTATTAAAATTAATACAAAATGCTGACTATGATGTAGAAAAAGCTGAAAAAGGTATAGTATATATTGATGAAATTGATAAGATTGCTAGAAAATCTGAAAATCCATCAATAACAAGAGATGTATCTGGTGAAGGTGTTCAACAAGCTTTATTAAAAATATTAGAAGGTACAACAGCTTCTGTTCCACCACAAGGTGGAAGAAAACATCCACATCAAGAGTTTATTCAAATTAACACTTCAAATATTTTATTTATTTGTGGTGGAGCTTTTGATGGAATTGATAAAATTATTCAAAAGAGAACAAGAGTTAGCACAATGGGATTTGGTGCAGAAATTCAATCTAAAGAAACAAAAGATGTAGGAGAATTATTAAAAAATGTTCTTCCAGAAGATTTATTAAAGTTTGGATTAATTCCAGAGTTTGTTGGAAGATTGCCAATGGTAGTTTCTTTAGAATCATTAGATCAAAAAGCATTAATTAATATTTTAAGTCAACCTAAAAATGCATTAGTAAAACAATATAGTAAATTATTTGAAATTGACAATGTTGAATTAGAGTTTACTGATGATGCACTTAAAGCAATTGCTGATGAAGCTATAGCAAGAAAAACAGGAGCTAGAGGTTTAAGAGCAATTGTAGAAGATTTAATGATAGATGTTATGTTTGATGTACCTTCTGATGAAAATATAAGTAAAGTTATTATAACAGAAGAGTCAATTAAGTCTAAAAAACTACCTGAATTAGTAAGATTAGGTGAAAATGAAGTTAGACCTGTTTTAAAATCAAAAAAAACTAAAAAAAGAAAGGGCATGGAAACTGCCTAAATAAATACCTCTAGTTATCTAGAGGTATTTTTTTATTAATAAAATAGAAAATATTATTTGATATCACAATAATTGGAATAATAGATTTGCTAAAAGTTAATAATAAAAATAAAACTTATAAAAAGGTAGGGTAAATATTTATGAGTGAAGTAATAATTATTTTGCAAATGATAATGTTAATTTTATTTATTATCTATTTGTTTAATAATAATAGAGCAATGAATTCTAAGAGTGTGGTTATTGATAAGGAAAATAAAAAGGAAATGGAAAAACTCTTAAAAATGAAAAGAATAAAGCTTACAGAGCCATTAACAGAAAAAAGTAGACCTACTTGCTTTGAGGAAATAATAGGTCAAGAAGATGGAATTAAAGCATTAAAAGCGGCTATTTGTGGACCAAATCCACAACATGTTATAATTTATGGGCCGCCGGGGATTGGAAAAACTGCCGCAGCAAGATTAGTATTAGAAGAGGCTAAAAAAAGGGAAAAGTCACCTTTTGGAAAAGATGCTAAATTTGTAGAAATAGATGCAACAACGATTAGGTTTGATGAAAGAGGTATTGCAGATCCATTAATTGGTTCAGTTCATGATCCAATTTATCAGGGGGCAGGTTCTTTAGGTATAGCTGGAATACCACAACCTAAGGCTGGAGCAGTTACAAAAGCTCATGGAGGTATTTTATTTATTGATGAAATAGGAGAATTACAACCAATAGAAATGAATAAATTGCTTAAAGTGCTAGAGGATAGAAAGGTTTTTTTAGATAGTTCATATTATAGTTCTGAAGATCCTAATATGCCTACTTATATTAAAGAAATATTTGATAACGGATTACCTGCTGATTTTAGACTTATTGGAGCAACAACTAGAAATCCAGATGAAATAATTCCAGCAATTAGATCACGATGTGTAGAAGTATTTTTTAGAGGGTTAAAACCAAATGAAATAAAGGAAATTGCTAAGGAGGCTATTAACAAGGTTGGACTAAAAGCAAGTGATAATGGATTAAATATTATAAGTAGGTTTTGCAGTAATGGAAGAGAGGTAGTTAATTTAATTCAATTATGTTCTGGAATAGCAATTAATGAAGAAAGGAACTATATTACAGAAGAAGATATTAAATGGGTAATAGAAAATGGGCAATATACAGAAGTAGAAGAAAAGAAAGTATCAAAAAAACCTATAGTAGGAGTTGTAAATGGGTTAGCTGTGTATGGTGCCAATTTAGGTATTCTTATGGAAATTGAAGTAACTGCAAGAAAAATAAAAGGAAGAAAAGGTGAACTTAAGGTTTCTGGAATAGTAGAAGAAGAAGAATTTTCAATGAATAATAAAAAAATAAAAAGAAAAAGTACAGCTTTTTCATCAATACAAAATGTATTAACAGCATTAAATAATATATATAATTTAAAATGTGATGAATATGATATACATATAAATATACCTGGTGGAATACCAGTAGATGGTCCATCAGCTGGTATTGCAATTGCAACTGCAATATATAGTGCTATATTGAATAAACCAGTAAATAATAAAATTGCAATGACAGGTGAAATTAGTCTTTTAGGTATGGTTGGAGTTATTGGAGGAGTCAATGCAAAAATATTAGCAGCTAAAAGTGCTGGAGCAAATAAGGTAATAATTCCAAGTGGAAATTGGAATGAAAATTTTTTAAATTATAAGGGGATAAAAGTGATTCCTGTAAGCAATATTAAAGAAGTATTCAGTTTAAGTATTTTAAATATAGAAAAAAGTGACATAAATATACTTTCAGCTAAAACTAATAAAAAATAAATTAAAGCGACAAATACTTTTTAGTAAGTATTTGTCGTTTATTATATGTAGAAAATTTTGCTGGAAAGTGATAAGCTTATATTATATACATCATAAAGTTGAAATAAATCGATTTTATGTGTATAATCTAAAAAGTTAGTTAGAATAATTTAAGGTGATTAGAATGGAGGGGGAAAATGAATAGTGAATCAATTTTATTACCAGTAATACCGTTAAGAGGGATTACTATTTTTCCCAATATGATTATACATTTTGATATTGGAAGAGAAAAATCAGTTGCATCTCTTGAACAAGCTATGTTGAAAGATGGAAATATATTTTTAGTAACTCAAAAAGATCCAAATCTTGAACTTCCTGAAGATAAAAATGATATATATAGTATAGGTACTATATGTAAAATAAAACAAATACTTAAGCTTCCAAAAGGAGGAGCTACAAGAGTATTAGTAGAAGGAATAGAAAGAGCTGAAGTTATAGACTTTATAGTTAATGAAGCTTTTCTTGAATGTAATGTTAAAAAGATATTAGATAAGGAATCTGATGTTGAAGATAAGGAAGATACAGCTTTTAAAAATCAATTAATAAAGGCATTTGATGAATATATATATGCTACAGAATGTGATGAAAGTAAAGTATCAAGCTTAATTGATCAAGAAAATAATTTAAGTAAGATATCAGATTTAGTAGCTGCTTACATGCAATTAAGTGATGAAAAAAAGCAAATTATATTAGAAACTATAGATGTTCATGAAAGAATAGAAAAGCTATTAATATTTATAGAAGAAGAAATTCAAATAGTTCAAATAGAAAAAGAAATAAGTAATAAGGTTAAAACAAAAATAGATAAAAGTAATAAAGAGTATTTTTTAAGAGAACAAATTAAAGCTATTCAACAAGAACTTGGCGAAGATGAACAAGCTAGAGAAGTCAGTAAATATGTAAGTTATCTTAGAAAATCTAAATTATCTAAACAAGTAAAAGAAAAAGCACAGTATGAAATAGATAGATTATTAAAGGCTAATTCTGGAGATGCTAATTATATTAGAAATTACCTTGATTGGTTAATAGCTTTACCATGGGGAAAAGCTACAAAAGATTCTTTTGATATAGATAAGGTTTCAAAGGTATTAGATGATGAACATTATGGATTACAAGAAGTAAAGGAAAGAATTTTAGAGTATTTAGCTGTTAAGCAATATACAAAATCACTAAAGGGACCAATACTTTGTTTAGTAGGGCCTCCAGGTGTAGGTAAGAGTTCTATAGCTGAATCAATTGCAGATTCATTAAATAGAAAGTTTGTTAGAATTTCATTAGGTGGAATTAAGGATGAAGCTGAAATAAGAGGTCATAGAAGAACTTATATTGGTGCTATGCCAGGAAGAATAATTTATGCATTAAAGGAAGCTAAAGTAAATAATCCATTAATCTTATTAGATGAAATTGATAAATTAAGCAATGATTATAAAGGAAATCCAGCAGATGCGTTACTAGAAGTTTTAGATCCCAATCAAAATAAAACATTTAGGGATAGCTTTATGGAAGTTGATATTGATTTATCAAATATTTTATTTGTTACTACAGCAAATTCTCTAGAAACTATTCCAAGAGCACTTTTAGACAGAATGGAAATAATAGAGGTTTCAGGATATACTTATGAAGAAAAGTTTAATATTGCAAAGAAGCATTTATTAAAAAGAGTAATGAAAGAATGCAATGTTGATGAAAGTAAGATTAAAATATCTGATAATGCAATTAAAGAAATTATTAATGGTTATACTAGAGAATCTGGAGTAAGATCATTAGAAAGAGAAATTAACAAAGTTGTTAGAAAAAGTATAATTGAGTTAATTAAGTCTAAAAAGGAAAGCATTAAAATTTCTTCAAATAATTTAGAAAAATATCTAGGACCTATAATTTATGAATTTGAAAATAAAGAAAAAGAAGATAAAGTTGGAGTTGTTACAGGATTAGCATGGACAGCATATGGTGGAGATACTTTACCAGTAGAAGTTGCAGTTATGAAAGGAAATGGAAAACTTGAATTGACAGGTCAATTAGGAGATGTTATGCAAGAATCCGCTAAAACAGCTTATAGCTATGTAAGAGCAAATAGTGATAAATATAATATATCAGAAGAGTTTTATAAGAAATATGATATTCATATTCATGTTCCAGAAGGTGCTGTTCCTAAAGATGGTCCATCTGCTGGAGTTACTATGGTTACAGCATTAGTATCTGCATTATCTAATAAAAAGGTAAAGGGTAATGTTGCAATGACTGGTGAGGTAACATTAACAGGAAGAGTATTACCTATAGGTGGTGTTAAAGAAAAATGTTTGGCAGCACATAGAATAGGAATAGATACAATAATTTTACCAAAAGAAAATAAAAAAAATGTAAATGAAATACCACCTTCAATTAAGAGCAAATTAAATTTAATATTTGCAGATAAAGTAGAAGAGGTATTACAAAATGCATTAATCGGAGTTGATATTAGTGATAATTAAAAATTCAGAGTTTATTATATCTGCTGTCAAAAGACATCAATATCCTATAGATGGTAGAAATGAAATTGCCTTTGTTGGAAGATCTAATGTAGGTAAAAGTTCTATAATAAATGCTTTAACAAACAGAAGAAAGCTTGCTAAGGTTTCTCAAACACCTGGTAAGACTAGATTAATTAACTTTTTCTTAATAAATAATGATTTTTACTTAGTTGATTTACCTGGATATGGATATGCAAAGGTATCTAAGAAGGAAAAAGAAAGCTGGGGAAAAACAATTGAAACTTATTTAACAGATAGGGATGAATTGAAAAGAGTAATTTTACTTGTTGATTCAAGACATAAGCCTACAGCAGATGACATTATGATGTATGAATGGATAAAACACTTTGATTATGATTGTATAGTTATAGCAACAAAAAGTGATAAATTATCTAATAATGAATTAGGAAAAAGCAGAAAATTAATTAAAGAAACACTTGGTCTTGGAAGTACAGATAAGTTTTATTTCTTTTCATCTTTAAATAAAAAAGGAAAAGATGAGTTAATAGATAATATATTTGAAGATTTATCAGAAGAAGCTAAGTAGAATTTAAAAAATGGGGCTATCGCACTAAAAATTTTATACACAATATATTGTTTTAAAAAATAAAAATCAACATAATATATTGTAGTATTTATTCTTAATGCGACATCCCCATTTTTTTGTCATAAAATAATAAAAAATTTTTTAGCCTTAAAATGAAAATAGTGTCAAATGAAAATAAAGGGAATAGTATATAGTATAAAAATAAAAAAATAAATCCTTAGGAGGAATGTGAAGATGCCTAGTATGCATGATATGATTGACGAATTAAATGACATGGATTGTCCTAGCTATTCAGGATCAGAAAGTATAAGCAATTGCAATTATGGATCTAATAATTATGGACCTAATAATTATGGTTTCGGTTGTGGATTTGGTAGTTGGATTTGGATATTATTAATTTTATTCTATGCAGGTCAAGGTGGAACTGCTAATACAGGATGTTGTTATGGAAATAAAGGATCAAATAATTGTTGCTGTGGATATAATAACAATTCAAATAATGGATCATTTTACGGTGGAGGATATTTATTCTTACTAGTAATACTATTCTTATGTAATGGTACTTTTGGTTGTGGTAATAATGGATGTAATGCAAACTACAATGGAGCTCTACTATAATTTAGTAGGAAGGAGGAAGAGTTATGTCAAAGAATAGAAATAAAAAATGTTGTTGTCAAGAATGTTGTTGTGAGCCTTGTTGCTGTAATAATGCTGTAAGCAACATGAATAATACAGGATGTTGTGGAAATGTTTTTGGTGGATTAAATAATTGTGTAGCACCAATAATATTTTTATTAATAGCTTGTGGTTCAGGACTTCTTAATAATAATTGCTCATATCTAATAATTTTATTATTCTTACTATGTGGTGGATCTTATGGAAATCTATTTGGAGGAAATACCGTAGGAAGCAATTGCTGCTGTGAAAGTAACTGCTGCTGCTAGTTAAGAGGATGGAGGGTTCTAAAAGACCCTCCAAAAAAATGTCCTTTTTTATAAACATATATTAGTTAATTACATATAATAGAGTAAAGAAATAAAGTGGAGGTACTTATATGTCCAAGCGTAAGCATAAGGGTGGAAGAGATACTAATTGTATGAATACAACAAATAATAGAAATAATGCTAACGTAAATAATATGAATAATAATAGAGCAACATATAATAATGGACCATTTGGTATAAATCCTAATCAATTATTGAGTAGTATGTTTGGAAATATTGATATGAATCAGATAAATAGTTTACTGCAATCAATGAGTACACAAGGATTTGATTTTAATAATTTAAATTTAGGAAATTTAATGGGCAATATGGGCAATCCAATGAGTTCAGATGGAAATATCAATAATAATTCAAATAATCAAACCAATCAACGTTCAAAAGAAAAAGGTAAGATTAATAGTAATGATGAAAATTTAAATAAGAACATGAATTTAGATATAAATGGTGAAAGAAATGATGAAAACATACAGATGTTAAGGGCCATTAGAACAATAGTTAACGGTGAAAGAGGAAAATTCATAGATAAGATAATTACTATGTATAATGATGGTATATTTGATGATTAAAATATTTAAAAATGTATAAAATTTAAGTATCAGTTAATACTATAACTGTACCGGAGAGTATTCTCCTATAGCAAATGAAGAAAAATCTTCATTAAAGCTAAACCCCCATCCCCCTTTTGGGCCGCTTTTATAGCGGCCTTTTAAATTATTTTTTTAAAATTGATGAAATTTTGAATTGATTAGAATCTGTATATTCTACAGTTATATATAATATAAGCTCTTTAGGGTTAGAATTATCATTTGTAAAATTATTTTTTTGAAATGAAAGTGTCCAATAAAGGGTTGTAGGATTCCCAAATTCATCCCAAGTGCTATCATAGCAATAAGCTTTTTGAAAGCTATAGTTATAGTTATTTTTATTTAAGTTCCATAATAGTCCTAATTCTTCACTTTTTATATTATCAGTGAAGATATCAGGAACATCATCTAACTCATAATCAGCTTCAATGCAGTCAATAAAAAATTGCATAGTAGCTAAAGAAGGTATTTTAGGGGCACTAAATGTTATATCTTTTAATGTTGAAGAATTTAAAATATAACCAGTAGTAGCTTCATCAGCTTTAAAGGAAGAAGTTGTATAAATTTTTGGAGTTCTTGAATTATTATAGTCAATAATAGCAAGAATATTATTTTGTGTAAAAAATACTTCTTGGAAACTATTATTTTTCCATTGAAAAATATAAAATGTAGATTTATTATTTTTTAATCCACTTATTATTATTTCGGGTATCTTATTTCTGTTTAAGTCTATGTAAGAAATATTTATGGCACAATAGGGGGAAATATCAAGTAATGAGTAGTCAAATTCATTACTTTTTAATAAGGTGTCTCCAAAAGAATTTTTTATTTTTATTGAATAGGTTGAATTTGTTGAAATTATAGAAAGTTCATCATTTTCTCCATCTCCATCGAAGTCATATTCATGATTATTTTGAATGTTATAACCAAAAGAAGGAATAGTCTTTACATTTTTTTTATATGTATTATGGTAAAAACTTAAAATGATAATTAAAGAAATTAATAGAGATAATTTTAAAATATTTTTTTTTACTTTATTAATAATATACATCATATCACCTCAGTAAATTATATGTAAATATATGATTATTAATAACTTTAAGAAAACAAAAAAGTCAGTAGAACTTCTACTGACAATCTTTGCAAAATCCATAAAAGAAAAGCTTATTCCATTTTACCTTATAATTACTATTTTCTTCAACCATTTTATTTAATGGAGAAAAATCTACATTGCATAAGTCATTAACTTTACCACATTTAATACATTGTATATGTCCGTGTTCTTTACAGTTACCATCGTATCTAAAGTTTCCTTCACCGACATTTAATTCTTGAACTAATCCAATTTCAACTAAAGTCTTAAGAGTTTTATAAACTGTAGCAAGACTCATAGTTGGGTAATTAGGTTGTAGTGCTTTATAAATTGTTTCGGCTGAAGGATGTTCAGTTGTGCTTTTTAAGTATTGATAAACAGCTAATCTTTGAGGAGTTAATTTTAATTTTTTTTCTTTAAAAGTTAAAATTATATCTTCCATTAATGACACCTTCCTATATTTAGTTATTATAATTATATTAGAAAATATAATTATTTGTCAATAATATTTATTAATTAATAAATATAAATGTAAAAAATTGCATTGTAAAAATATTCATTATATGATATTGTGAATATAATAGTTGATATATTGTGTGCGATATTTAAGCTTTAGTTGTGTATATTAAAGTTAGAAAATGCATAACATATAATTTGTTATTATATTTAAAATAAAGGAGGAGAATTTTTATGGCAAAATATAAAGTAGGCGATGAATTATTAATAATTAATGATCCAACTGAAGAAAATGAAAAATTAAAATCTTTAACTAAATTAACTCTTGATGGAGATTATGCCCAAATATCTTGGGGTTTAAAAATAGTAGATGTAGAATATGAAAAACCATATGTAACATTAACTTATACAAATGTTGAAGGTGAATTAAATAAAGTATTTGCAGAATGTAGAGATATTGAAAATTTTAATCAGCAAAAGGTATTAGAAAAAGCATTATTAAAAGCATTCCAAAATGAAATAATAAAAATTTCTGTAGTTAAGAATTCAGGTATTAAATAAAATATGCTTTAAAGCACTAATTTTTTATTATAAAATGTACCCTATAGAGTAGACACGATAAAAAAGTCTACCCTATAGGGTTTTTCTATTTATAATAGAGTTATAAGATTATGAGTGAGTACAAATGAGTAAAAAGTTATTTTCAAGTAAAGATATAGAAATACTATATAAAAATAAATATGTTAAAAGGTTAGTGAAAAGGAATTACATATACTGATGAATTTAAAAGATTATTTATTGCCGAGAATGAAAAAGGTAAATCTTATCTATTTTTCAAACATGGACAGAAGGCGTATTTGTCAACCATTTTAGATGCGTGTACTAATGAGATTTTAGCTTATAATATTTCAAAAAGTCTTAAAATTGATATAGTAACGGATACAATTGATAAATTAATTAAAAATAATAGTAGTATTCTTAGAAATGACTCATTTATACATTCAGATCAAGGAGCTCATTATACAAGTCCGATATTTCAAAAGAAAGTTAAAACTTATAATTTAGGCCAATCTATGTCTAGGTGTGGTAACTGTTGGGATAACGCCTCGCAGGAATCTTTCTTTGGACATTTAAAAGATGAAACCTCTATTAAAGAATGTGAAACGTTTGAAGAATTAGTTAAATAAATAACTGAATATATAGATTATTATAATAATTTTAGAGGTCAATGGAATTTAAAAAAGATGACTCCTGTTCAATACAGAAATCATCTCTTAAATTAGTCTACTCTTTTTTAAACTGTCCTTGACAAAGGGGATAGTTTATTGAAATTAGTGCTTTTTTATTTTAAATAATATTAAAGTGTTGATTTGCTGATAAAATATGTTATATTATATATAAATAGTAAAAATGGTAGTATTTATAATAAGTTAAAATTTGTGGATGCGTAAAGATATTACATAAGTGATTATTTCAATAAAATTTGAAATATAAAGTTATAGTTTTGTTTATAAACAATGGGGGTATGGGTTATGAGTAAGTGTCCATTTTGGTCAAATAAAAGGGAAAGAGTTAGTTGCAATGATGAATGTCCAATGAGTCCAACAAACAATAATAATGAAACTTGTCCTTTTGTTGAGCACTTAACAGGCGAAAGAGTTACTTTTAAGGGAATAGTTGATGAGAATTTTGCATATTCTCAAGAAGAATCTAATTTAGAATATATTATACCATCATATATTGAATATAAAGATCAATAAAGAAATCGCTGAGTTTTAATTCAGCGATTTCTTTATTAATTTGATTTTTCTAATAATAATTCTTGTTTTAAGTTCCATAACTTAGAAGAAAGATCTACATAATAAGTATGAGGATTTTCAAATCTTAATATTTCAGGCCATAATTTTGATACTTCTTGTTTAGAAAAATCTTTAATTTCTAAAACTGAAGGTGAAGAGTATACTTGATTACCTTTATCAAATATCTTAACAAGCAAATCTTTAGCGTAGAAGTTAGTTACTTTTTTTCTTTTCCAAGTATGAACTGGATCAAAAATTTCTAATTCAGAATTTTCATCTATTGATTCATCGTTTAGTGAAATAATATCAGCTATAGCTACATCTGTTGTTTTATCAAATAATCTGTATATTTTCTTAAAACCAGGATTAGTAATTTTTTCGCTATTTTCACTAATTTTAATTTTGGGAATTATTTTAGAATCTTTTTCTACAGCAACAAGTTTGTAAACACCACCAAATACAGGTTCAGACTTAGCTGTAATTAATCTTTCACCAACACCAAAAGCATCTATACATGCCCCTTGAGCTAAAACATCTCTTATAATATGTTCATCAAGTGAATTAGAAACTATTATTTTACAATCAGAATAACCAGCAGCATCAAGAGCTTTTCTGCATTTTTTTGTTAAATAAGTTATATCGCCAGAATCTATTCTTATTCCTGTTGGTCTTTTACCAAGAGGAGATAATATTTTATCAAATACTTTTATAGCGTTTGGTAATCCAGACTTTAAAACATTATAAGTATCGATTAATAGAGAGCAGTTATCAGGATATGTCTCAGCCCAAGACTTAAATGCTTCATATTCAGTATCAAATAATTGAACCCAACTATGTGCCATTGTTCCAACAGCAGGAATATCAAAATATTTATCAGCAATTGTACAAGCGGTAGAATCACAACCACCTATAATAGAAGCCCTTGCACCGTAAATAGCACCATCATATCCTTGTGCACGTCTAGAACCAAATTCCATTACAGTTCTTTCTTCAGCAGCTCTACATATTCTATTAGCTTTAGTTGCAATTAAGGTTTGATGATTAATCGTTAAAAGAATCATGGTTTCAATAAATTGCGCTTGGACAACAGGGCCTCTAACTGTTACTAAAGGCTGATTTGGAAATACAGGATTACCTTCAGGGACAGCCCATACATCGCAAGTAAACTTAAAGTTTCTTAAGTAATTTAAAAATTCTTCTGAAAAAATATTTTTACTTTCTAAATATTTTATATCGCTTTCAGTAAATTTAAGGCTATTTAAATATTGAATTAATTGGTCTACACCAGCCATAATACAATATCCTCCACCATCAGGCACTCTTCTAAAGTACATGTCAAAATAAGCTATTCTATCTTCAACACCTTTATTAAAATAACCGTTAGCCATTGTTAATTCGTAAAAATCAACTAACATTGTAAGATTTCTTTCATTAGTAACGTCAAATCTCATTAAATTTTCCATATTTATCTCCTTTATTGAAAAATACCTAAAGATATTGTACAACTATATATAAATTATTACAATATGGTTATTTATATAAACATATTGTCAATAATTAAAATAAATAGTTTAAAGGAGAATATATGAAAGTATTATTAGATAATTATCAGGTTAATGCTATTAAAATAAAAGAAAAAAATGTTTTAGTAGTAGCTGCGCCTGGTTCAGGAAAAACTACAGTTATAATAAATAGGGTTAATTATTTAATAGAAGAAAGAAAAGCAAGGACAAGAGATATAATAGTTATAACATTTACTAAGGCAGCAGCAGAAAATATGAAAAATAGATATAAAAATACTTTTAATAAAACTGTTTCACCTTTTTTTGGGACTTTTCATGGGTTATTTTATAAGATTTTATTAAGAGAAGGATACAAAATAAATATTATAGAAAGTGGGAAATGTCATAGTATCATAAGAGTAATATTAAGTAAATACTTTGATGATGTTAATGATGATAAGATACGTGAAGTTTTAAATAATATTTCTCTTTTCAAAACTTCATTAGGAAATATAGAAAATTTTAAGCCTACAATTTCTAATGAGATATTTAAGGAGTGTTATGAACAGTATGAAGAGTATAAAGCAAAGGAACAATTATGGGATTTTGACGATTTATCAATAAGAGTTTTATATTTATTAAAAAATAATGAAAGAATTTTAAATGGTTATAGAGGATTATTTAAATATGTGCTAGTAGATGAATTTCAAGATTGTGATGAATTACAAATTGAGTTTATTAAGCTTATAAATCAAGGGAATGAATTATTTGCAGTTGGAGATGAAGATCAATGTATTTATTCTTTTAGAGGTTCTAAACCAAAGTATATGGTTGATTTTCATAGTTCATTTAAAAATGGTAAAAAGGTATACTTAACAACTAATTATAGAAGTAAGAAAAATATAGTTGATATATCTAAAAAATTAATTTGCAATAATATAGGAAGAAATAAAAAAGAAATAATATCCTATGAAAATGAAAAAGGAATTATAAAATTTTTAAAGCCATATAACGAATATGTTCAAGGTGAGGAAATAGCAAATATTATTAAAAAAATTGTTGGGGAATCTTATAGTAACAATGCAATTCTTTATAGAACAAATATAGAAGCAAGAAGTTTAATTGATAGTTTTACAAGAAGAAAAATTCCATTTATTTTATTAGATAAAGGATATAATTTTTTTGAGCATTTTATATGTAAAGATATAATTAATTACTTAACTTTATCTATAGACCCATTTAATAAAGTAGCTTTTAATTCAATTATAAATAAACCTTTTAGATATATAAGTAAAAGTAATTTAAGTTATGTGTCTAAATATGAAGAGCATAAAAATGTATTTGATATTTTAATAGATAAAAATGATACAGCTCCATTTCAAGCAAAAAAGTTAAATGAATTAAAAAGTGATATTAGTTATCTTAATAAAATTTCATTAGGAAGTGCAATCCAATATATAATATCTTCGCTGGGGTATATAGATTATTTAAGAGAATATGCAAATAAGTTTAATCAAAATTTTAGTGACTTAGAAGAGGTGTTAGAAGAATTAAAAGGTGCTGCAGAGGGATTTAAAACTATTATTGAATTTTTAACTCATGTTGAAAATGTTAAAGAGGAAATTGAAAAGAATAAAATTATTAAAGATGGTGTTATTTTAAGTACTATTCATGGTGTAAAAGGTATGGAATTTAAAAATGTATTTATTATTAATTGTGTAGAAGAAACAATTCCACATAAATCATCAATAGAAGATAATTTAGAAGAGGAAAGAAGACTTTTCTATGGTGCGAAACGTTGGTTAGAAATCGCATAAGCGAAGGATTAACCGCGTTACAACTAAGTTGTAATGACAACTGAAATCACGAGACCACGGCGGATTACCCTATAAAATCCGTGGCTAGATGGCTATTAATACTCCCACATGCAATTTGAGTAATTGAATTGTGTGAAGCTGGGTGAAGTCGCATTGAGTAGCCCTAACAGGTTAAGCTGAGGCAAGGTTAAACATACTGCGAAAGTAATGCGGATAGGGAATTGTATATGGCTAGTATTTACTAAAGTAATGACGAACTACTGAATGTACGTCTCGTAGAGCGCCTAGTAGAAATGTTAGGTAATTATCAACTCTCCAAATAAGTTTTCGTACGGACTTAGATGGATAGAACTAATGGGTTGTTCTAATTAATTTGGGTTGTCGGGATAAAGGTAGGGCCTAAGTATAATTATATACCTAGTGATTTCGGAACGTTTGAAGTCCCTAACGATTTAGTAATAACTTGGGGAAGCTAAGCGAAAGAGTTATGAATAGGGATGTCAGTAGGGGCATAGTACCTACGAAACTGTGATAATAAACAGTGGAGGGAAGGCCCTAAGTCTAATTTATTAATTATAAATTATCGCTATCCTATAAGGAAATAAGGCGATAGATTGAATGTAAAAGAAAAAGATTTAAGTAGATATTGCTTAAATGAATTAGAAGAAAGATTGTTTAATAAATCATTAGAAAATAAAAGACATAATATTAATCAGTAAAGGTAAATATGATATATATGATGCAATAATGCTATTTGAAGATTGGTGTAAAGAAAATAAACTTGAAATTAATAATGATAAAACAAAATTAATAAGGTTGACACAAGATGTTAGATTAAATTTTGTCGGATATAAACTTTCTAAAAGTAGCAAGAAAAGGCATACATTCGTTATAGCTCCCAAAAACCAAAAGAAGATTTGGAGTGAAACTAAGAAAAGGCTAAAATGGAGTATGTATAATAAAAATTATGATTATGTATTAGTTTATCTTAGGGATATTTTTCAGTATTATGATATTTGTACTAATATGACATGGTTGATTAGTAGGGTTTATCTTTACTTAATAATATTAGCCATCATAAAATACCATTGAGCATGGGAGGGACAAATGAGTATTCAAACTTAATTTTATTAAGAGAGGATTGTCACAAATTGGTGCATAAAGTAAATCTAACAAGAGAAGAAGTTCCTAACTATATGAAAATCAAAGTTCTAAACAAATATAGAGTTATGTGTGGGTTGAATAAAGTGTGATAAATAAACAATCAATTTGATAATTATATAATTAATAAAATAGATGGAGCGCCGTGTGCGATGAAAGTCGCACGCACGGTGTGGAGTGGGGGAAAATTCGGAGATAAAATCAAAGGATTACCTATCACTATTTGCAATTACTAGAGCTATTAAAAATTTATATGTTTTTTCACCTAAGACTATTAGAGGTAAGTTTAGTGATGTATCTAGATTTATATTAGAAAGTGGTTTAGAAGAAGAAAGTAATAACGTAGATTATGGAATTAAAAAAGGCGATATTGTTTATCATAGACAATATGGTGATGCTAAGGTTAAAAACATAAAGGCAGATAAAATAACATTAGATTTTAAAGATGGAATTTCAAGAAGTTTTTCTTTAAGAGTTTTAATGGAAAATAATTTGATAATTTTAATAAAATAAAGTTACTTAATTAATATTTTTCTGGAAATAATATTAAATGAAATAAAAAGCTTTTATTGAAAGGCAGGATTAAATATGAAAAAAAGTAAAGATATTATTAAAATTATTGTTTTGGTTAGTATAATAGTTTTTAAGATTAATTTTGAGGTATATGCATCATTAGCTTATTCACCAGAAGAAGGTAGTAAAATAGAAAGCTTTATAGAAAAAAATAATGATTTATTAAGTAGCGAAGAAAAGTCTAATTTAAATGATATAGTAATTAAATTAAATAAATATAATACATTATCTCAAGAGGAAAGAGAATATATTAGAGAATGTCAATTAAGTATAATAAGAAAAAAATTAGGTGATGCACAATTTGAGGAATATAAAAAATTAATTGAAAAAAGGTCATCAGGTTCAGAATTTCAACAAGAAGAAAGATTTAGATTATATGAATTAGAAAAGTTATTAAGGTAGGTATTTTAACAAAGTGTTAAATTTTTAAACGGATTGAATAAAGAAAATACATAATATATAATTAATTTTATAGGCCTATATTAAAATGTAAGCCTATAAAATTTTGGGGGAGAAAATTTATTAATGAAAAATTTTAAATTAGAAGCAGATAATATTAAAGACGAATTAAAACAAATAAGAAGAACTCTTCATCAATATCCTGAACTTGGATTTGAAGAAACTAATACTTCAAAATATATAAAAGAATTTTTAACTAAAGAAGGAATTGAATATACAGAGTTTGCCAAAACTGGAGTATGTGGAATTATCAATGGAACAAAGGCGGGTAATAATAAGGTTATAGCATTAAGAGCTGATATTGATGGTCTTCCAATACAAGATAAAAAAACATGTGAATATTCATCTAAAGTAAAGGGAAAGATGCATGCATGTGGTCATGATGGACATACAACAATTTTACTTGGTGCTGCTAAAATTTTAAATAAGCATAAAGATGAATTTAGTGGAACTGTAAAACTTATTTTTGAACCAGCAGAAGAAACTACTGGTGGAGCAAAAGTAATGATTAAAGAAGGTGTACTTGAAAATCCTAAAGTAGATGTAATGTGTGGTTTACATGTTGAAGAAACTATAGACTGTGGAAGTATCATGGTAAGAAAGGGAACAGTAAATGCAGCTTCCAATCCTTTTAATATTACAATTAAAGGAGCTGGTGGTCATGGGGCATATCCTGATACGGCAATTGACCCTATAGTAATTGCTGGTCATGTAATAACTTCACTTCAAAGTATTGTTAGTAGAGAAATAAAGCCAGTTAATCCTTCTGTAGTTACAATTGGAAGTATTCATGGAGGAACAGCTCAAAATATTATTCCAAGTGAAGTTAAAATGTCTGGAATAATTAGAACAATGACAAATGAAGATAGAGAATTTGCAAAGCAAAGATTAAAGGAGATAGTAAATGGAATTTGTACTACCTTTAGAGGAAGTGCAGAAATTGAAATTGAAGAATCATATCCTTGTTTATATAATGATGATGATATGGTTGATCTTTTAGAAAAAAGTGCAATAGAAATATTAGGAGTAGAAAATGTTAAATTACAAAAAAATCCTAAGTTAGGTGTTGAAAGTTTTGCATATTTTGCAAATGAAGTTCCATCTGTATTTTATTTCTTAGGTATAAGAAATGAGAAAAAGGGCATAATTCATTCAGCACATAATAATTTATTTGATATAGATGAAGATGCATTGCCAATAGGAGTTGCAATTCAATGTGAAATTGCAGTAAATTATTTGACAAGATAAGAAAATAATATTAATCTATTGAAATGGGTAAGATTACAAAAAACTAGCAGTTTATAAATATTATTAAATATTTATAAACTGCAGTGTAATATAGGAGTTGATTTTTTGAAAATTGAAATAGGAACAAATGAAGCGGGGCAAAGATTAGATAAGTTTTTGAGAAAGTATTTAAAGGATGTTCCTTTAAGTGCAATTTTTAAAGCTTTAAGAAAAGGGGATATTAGAGTTAATGGAGTAAAGAAGAAAGAAAATTACCCATTAGAATTAGGAGACATAATTGAAATAAGATATTTACAAAGTAAGCAAGAGAAAAAAGCTGATACATTTATGAAAGTAAATTCAAGTGGACTTATGATTACATATGAAGATGAAAATATTTTAGTTGTTGAAAAGTGGCCAGGTGTATTAGTTCATCCAGATCAAAGAGGAGTAGAGCCATCACTTACAGATTATGTATTATCATATTTAAATGGAAAAGGTGATTATTTACCAGAAAAAGAAAAGACATTTACACCAGCACCATGTAATAGATTAGATAGAAATACTTCTGGTGTTGTGATTTTTGGTAAGAATTTTGAATCCTTAAGAACTATGAATGAAATGATTAGAGAAGGTTATGTTAAGAAATATTATAATGCATTAGTAAAAGGTAAAATAAAAGATGGAATATATAAAGGGTATATTTCAAAAGATGAAAATGAAAACATATCAAAGGTATTTGATGAAAAAAGACCAAACACTAAGGAAATTGCAATGGAAGTTAAAACAGTTCAAACTAATGGAGCATATTCTTTACTTGAAATTGATCTTATTACAGGTAGAAGTCATCAAATAAGAGCACATTTAAGTCATTTAGGAAATCCAATTATAGGTGATTTTAAATATGGAGATAAAAAGTTAAATTCATTTTTTGATAATAAATTTGGATTAAATTATCAATTCCTTTATGCATATAAACTTATATTTAAGAAGGCTAATGGAAAGCTTGAGTATTTAAATAATAAAACAGTAGCTGAAGCTCTTCCACCAATGTTTAAGAAAATAAAAAGGGATGTATTTAAATTTAATATATAAAATTATAAAAGGGGATAGTTATGGAAGAGAAGTCAGTGGGGCGTAGTTTTCTTATCTTATCTTTAGCAGGAATACTTGTTAAAATATTATCTGCAGCATATGTACCATTATTAAATGCAATTATAGGTCAAGATGGAATAGGAATATATAATGCTAGTTATTCATATTTTGTTTTTATATTAGCCATAACAAGTTTAGGAGCACAACCAGCAGTTGCAAAGGTTGTATCAGAATTACGAGCTCAAGGGCATCATGAAGGTGCTCTAAGAGCAATGAAAATTGCGAGAAATTATTTAGCAATTATAGGAGCTATTATTACAATTATATTTATATCTCTAGCAGGAGTTATTGCTTCAGGAACAAAATGGTCAGAGGCTGCTTTATCATTAAGATTTTTAGCACCAACAGTATTTTTTAGTTGTATTTTAGCAACGTATAGAGGATATATGCAAGGAACAGAAGATATGAAAACATTGGCTATATCTCAAGTTCTTGAACAAGTTGTTAATATAGTATTAAGTTTAATATTTGCATATGTATTTATGCAAATTAGTGTTGAATGGGGAAGTGCTGGAGGAACTGTAGGCACTACAATAGGCGCAATTGCAGCACTAATATTTATATTAATAATGTATGATAAGCTTGATTATGAAGGAAAAGCTGAAATAGAGAATGAATTTGAAAAAAATATAAGTAAGAAAAAGATATTAAGAAAGCTTCTTTTTTACGGTGTACCAATAATAATGGTAGCAGGTTTACAAAATGCTGGCGGACTTGTTGATACTATAAATGTTAAATCAAGATTATTAGCAGCTGGATTTTCCAAAGAAGAATCTACAAGGTTATTTGGTGTGTTAGGATTTTATAATACATTGTTAAATGTTCCTTTTGCTTTAGTTACAGCTTTAAGTGCTGCCATATTTCCTAAGATAATACAAGCATATACACAAAAAAATAGAAAAGAATTAAAGGCCCAAATGTCATATAGCTTTAAAATAACTTATTTAATAACTATACCAGCAGCTGTAGGCTTATCTATGTTAAGTAAAGATGTATATTTAATGTTGTTTAATACTACATCTGGTTATGAATTATTAAAGTATGGATCTGTAGTACTAGTATTTATGTCTATATCTGCTATTCAAAATATTATATTACAAGGTATTAATAAAGTATATTTAGTATTAAGTACAGCTTTTTTAAGTATAATGCTTAAATTTAGCATTAATTATTTTTTAGTAGCTATTAAGGATATAAATATATTAGGAGCAATTTTTGCAAGCTTCTTTGCATTTTTAGTTCCTGTAATTATAAATCATAAAAGATTAAAAAGAATTTTTAAAATGAAAATTCGCATATTTAAATTAGCAGTTATACCTTCACTTTCAGCTGCATTTATGGCTTTAGGTATTTTTATTTTTAGAATTCCAATTGATAGAATTGTAAATATAATTGGAGGAGGAAGACTTGTAACTTGCTTTATTGTATTAATTCTTGTAGCTATTGGAGGATTAATATATTTAATTGCTTTAATTTTACTTGGTGGCATAAAGAAAAGAGATTTAGATATGATTTCACCTAAGTTGTTTACTTTATTACCAAGATTTTTAAGAAAAAACTTATAATATAATTTAAAACAAGATGTTACAAATTTATTAAATAATAATTTTGTAACATCTTGTTTTTTAATATTCATCTATTCCAAATTTACTTAAATAAGCAAATATTCCAAAGGTTAATAATAATATTATTATATTTTTACTAAAATAAAGGTTATTAAATAAATACTTGTTCATTAAATTTAAAAGTAAAAATATTAAAATACCCATTAATGTAAAAATTATTATATTAAATATTGATAAATTTAGCTCAATATGTTTCTTTACTTCATATAAATTAATTAGTAAGCCTAATGTAGAAGTAATAAAAATTGTAATTACGTAAGAAAAAATATTTATACTAGGTATTGCTGTAAAGAAATATAAACTTAATATTTCAGTAACGGATACAATTATAGAGTTTCTGAGAATAATACTTTGCCTATTTAATCCATTTAATATACCCACCATAGTGTTTGAAACAAAAAATATAGGAGCAGAAATTGATGAAAGTCTTATATATAAACCTAAATCATCTCTATGATAAAACATTTCTCCAAGTGAACTAGGAATAAGCTGACATATAATTGTAGTTGCCATTCCAAGAAGAAAAGCAATTTTTAATACAGTTCTTATTCTAACAGAAGCATTGTAATAGTCTCCTTTATTTATTGTTTGAGATAAATCAGGAACAAGAAGCATATTTATTGAGTTTATAACAATTAAAGGAAAAGTGACTATTGTTAAAGCCATTCCATTAAATCTACCTATTAAATTTAGTGCAGAACTATAATTTAATCCAGAAGCTACAAGTTGACGTGGAACAACTAGTGTAGAAATAGTAGAAAAGGCATTTCCTAAAAATCCATTTATACATAAAGGTAATGAAACTATAAGTACATTAAATAATAATTGAGCTTTTCTTTCAGGAATATCATGACCAAGAGGCATGTGCTTTTTAGTATATTTAAAATAAGCATAGAGAAGCAATAAGCTTTGTAGCTCACCAATTGCTAATGAAACAAAGGCTAAAGTAACAATTGAAGATAAAGTTTGTGCTTTAAAAATAAATATTAGTAGTGTTATAGTTATAATTCTCATTGCTTTTTCAGATATATCAATTATTGCAGGAACAGTAATTCTAGAAGTACCATAAAAAAATCCCTTTAATATATTTGATAATGCAATAAAAACCATAGCAGGACATGTTACTCTTATAGCATTTAATGTTCTAGGGTCTTTTATACCATATTTACTTATGTAAGGTGCAAGGAAAAATACTAAAATTCCTATTATTATTGACCATATTATGTTAAAAAAAGCAACAGTGTTTATAGTTTTAAATAAGTTATTATATTCTCCAGTTGATTCATAAATTGCAGAACGTTGAGAAATAGCTGCTATTATTCCAGCAGTCATTAAACAAATAAATAAATTATATACAGGCATTACTAAACCATAAACGGCAAGTCCTTCTGGACCAGCTATATCTCCAAGGTACATTGAAAAAATAAACCCAAGTATTCCAGTTGTAATATTAGATGCTGTTAAAAAAAATGAGTTTTTAAAAAAAGTATCTTTTCTCAATAGATTTGGCCTCCTTATTTAAGATTAATATAAAAAATTAGTTGTGAAGTATACTTAGTAAAATTAGCTTTATTTTTGAAACTTTAAATTACATTAATACTTATTCAGTTAAATAAAACAATATGATATTATAAGTTATTATTTAGATAATAAGTAATATTTTGTTATGTGAAAAAATAAAGTTATTATGAAGGGGGGAGGGAAAGATGAAGAGATTTTTGCAATGTATAATATTATCAATGGTAATTGTAAGTATATCTTTTGGAATTTATAAATTTAGCAAAGGATATGACTTAGATTTAATTTATGAAAATATTGATTGGTCAATTGTTAATAAATCAGTAAATGGAGCAGTATCATTTGATTTTGATAGAGAAGATAACTTATACATAGCTTTTAAAGATGCAATAAAAGTTATAACAAAGGATAATAATGAAGAAATAGTAATTAGTGATAAATCACTAAATATATATGACATAGTATGTAATAGTAATTCTTTAATAATAGCTACAGAAAATAAAGTAGTATCATATGATTTAGCAAGTAAAAAATATAGTGAAATAGTAACTTCTTTACCTAATACAGGATTAAATAATAAAACTAAAATTCTTTTAAATGGTGAAAATTTATATATAACAATTGGTTCTAATACTAATGCAGGTATTGTAAATGAGGGAAATAAGAATGAAGATATACCATCTTTTGAATGGATATCAACAGGAATAGGATATAAAGGAATTTACGGATTTGCTAAGTTTGGACAAGAAATAAGGAAGGGTGAAAAGATAAAAGAAAGTGATTTTAGTAATGCATCTATACTAAAATATAATTTAAATACAGGGAAATGTATAACTTACGCAACTGGAATAAGAAATGTAGAAGGATTAGACACGAATAGTAGAGGGGAAATAACAGCTATTGTAGGTGGCATGGAAGAGGAAGGATTAAGAAGCGTAAAGGATGATGTTGATTATATATATGATATAAAAGAGAAAGCATGGTATGGATGGCCAGATTTTAGTGGTGGTGATCAAATAACATCACCTAGATTTTCAGATGGAACTAATAAATTATCATATATTATAGAAAATCATCCAACAGAAGTACCACTTCCACCAAGATACCAACATGATAAATTAAAGGCATTAAATGGATTAGCAATTGATAGTGAAGGAAAATGTTTTCCTAAAGATACTGTAATATTTGCGGATAATAAGGATCATTACATTTATGTTTTAACTGAAATTGGAACTTCCAAACAAATAGTAAGTTTAAATGAAAATAGCTTTATAGAAAAAATAAGATATAATGATTCTAGTATATATTTTTTAGATAATAAGGATGGATGTATTTATAAGATACAAGGACAAGTAAAAGATGGAAGATTTAATTTGCCTAATGTAATTTGGATTTTTATAGTTATTTTTATTATGACAATAATAATGACAATAATATATAAAATTTATAATAAGAAATAAAATATAAAAATATCTTATGAATATTTCGTAAGATATTTTTTGCATTATTATATATAAATAAGGTAATATACATTTATAAGATAAAGACTTAAATGCCAAAAGAAAAAATAATTGTTTAAATAATTTACATAATTAGAAAAAATAAATAGTAAAATTTATAAAAAGAAAGAAAATTTATAAAAAGGAGAAGGTATAATGGGTAAAACAATTATATTAAATTTAAGTGGTGTTAAGCTATCGGGAGATGTATTAGATGTTGGAGAAAGTTATGGAGTAATTTATAATATTTCTAAGGATGCTATTGATGAAGTTTCAATTGATTTGTTAGAAGGTGATATAGATGAAAAAAAGATTACTCAAAAGTATGATACATGTACTATATTTTTCTATTTAAGTAATTTATGGATGGAATCATCTCGTGCTGATTTAATAAAAGAAGTAAATAAGTTGATTAAAGTTGGTGGAGAAATGTATATATGGGATATTAATAAGGAAATGGGAGAAATATCAAATAATAAAGTTATGACAGTATTACCATCAGGAAAAATAAAAGAGTTTGAATTTAAAAACTTAAATCCTATTTCAAAATCTAATATAGATGATACAAAAAAATTATTAAGTGATACGTATAATATTAAGGAAGAGAAGCTTTGGGAGGATATATTTTTTATAAAAGGAGAAAAAATAAAGTAACGAAAGGAAGAAGAAAGTGAAAATTTTATTAACAGCTATCAATTCAAAATTTATTCATAGTAATTTGGCAGTAAGGTATTTAAAAGCCTTTACGGAGGACATGGATTATATAAGTAAAATAAGAGAATTTTCCATAAATGATAGGGATGAGAAAGTATTAGAAGAAATAATAAAGGAAAAACCAGATATAGTTGCTTTTTCAACTTATATTTGGAATATAGAAATGGTAAAAAGATTATCAAATCTTATTAAAATAGTAAATAGTAATATAAAGATATTATATGGTGGTCCAGAAGTATCTTATGATAGTTCAAATATTTTAAATGAATTAAATGGTGATTATTTAATTGAAGGTGAAGGTGAAAAAACTTATAGGGAATTTGTAGAATATACTCTTGGAGAAAGAGATATTAAAAGTATAAGAGGTTTATATTACAAGGAAGGAAATAAAGTAATAGGAAATGGAAATAGACCATTAATGAATATGAATGAAATAGTTTTTCCATATAAGATGGATGAAAACTTAGATAATAAAATAGTGTATTATGAGGCTTCAAGAGGATGTCCTTTTAATTGTAAGTATTGTCTTTCATCAACTATACATGGAGTAAGGTTTTTAGATATTGAAAGGGTTAAAAAGGAATTACAGTTTTTTATAGATAAGAAAGTAAAGCTTGTTAAATTTGTAGATAGAACTTTTAATTGCAATTTTAAATTTTCAACTGCAATTTGGGAATTTTTAATTAATGCTGAAACAAACACACAATTCCATTTTGAAATATCAGCAGATATTTTAAAACCACAAGAGTTAGAGCTTCTTAGAAGAGCACCAAAAGATAGATTCCAATTTGAAGTTGGGGTACAAACAACTAATGATGAAGTATTAAATAGAATTAATAGGTTTGTTAATTTTAGTGATATTAAAGAAAAGGTAGTAGAACTATTAGAAATAAAAAATATAAAACAACATTTAGATTTAATAGCAGGGTTACCAGGTGAAGATATAGTTTCTTTTAAAAAGTCTTTTAATGATGTATATAGTATAGAACCAGAAGAAATTCAATTAGGATTCTTAAAGCTTCTTAGAGGATCTTCAATGAGAGAAGAAGCAGAAGAATATGGAATGAGATATTCACCTTATCCTCCATATGAAATAATTGCAACAAATGATATTTCATATGATGAGCTTTTAACATTAAAAAAAGTTGAATCTATGGTAGATAAATATTATAATTCACAAAAATTTAAAAATATAATAAAAATGCTAGTTAAGTGTTTTGATACTCCATATGATTTTTATTTAGCATTAGGAAATTATTTTGATAGTAGAGGATATTTTGATAGAAATATAGGAAATAGTGAATATTACAAGGTGTTTTTAGATTTTAATAATAAAGTAACAAAGCTTGATAATGAAATATTAAGAGATATTATAAAATATGATTACTTAATGTTTAATAAAAGAAGAGGTATGCCAGAGTTTTTAGGAAAGGGAGTTACTAAAGAAGAAGAAAATATATTTAAGGAAGCATTAAGAGAAAAATATTCATTTAAAGATTATTACATTGAAAGCTTTAAATTTGATATTAATAAGTTTATTAATGAAGGTGAAATAAGTGAAAATAAAACTTATTTCTTGTTTGGATATGATACTGGTGTTGTAGAAATTGAAGATTTAATTAACATAAGTGGAAATAAGTAACTTAAATTAAGGAAGAGTGTAGTAATAAGGGAAATAAATTCATTGTTTTTACAAAGATAAAATGTTGTTTAGGAAATGTTAATAAAAAAACATTGAAAATTTATAAAAACAGTGTATAATTAAAAAAGAGATAAAAAGTAATTAATACTATATAAAGTATTAATATTTATATTATCCAACTTGTATATAGTAAAGGTGGTGAGACTTTGGCATTAGAAGCAATTAATGAGATAAAAGAAGCAGAGAAAAAAGCGGAAAAAATAATTTCAGAAGCAAATCAAGATGCAAAAGAAATTATTAGCAATGCTACTAAAGAAGCAGAAATTAAATATAATGATATAATAAGTGAAGCAAAAACAAAAGCTAATGACTTATTAAGTGCAGCTTTAGAAGAAGGAAACAGCAATGCAGAACCACTATTAAAGAGTGGGGCAAAAGAAATCGAGGCTATACATAATATGTCTCAAGATTTAAAAGATAATGCTATTAATATAGTTGTTGAGAGGATAGTGAAGATTCATGGCAATAGTTAAGATGAACAAATTCACTTTGCTTACTTTTGAATCTAAAAAAGAAGAGCTTCTTCGTAAACTTCAAGGTTTTTCTAATGTAGAATTTATAAATTTACAAGATGAAAATTTGTTAGAAGCTAATGAAGAGTTAAAATCTCTTAGTAAAGATGAAATAGATTCAAACATTGCAAAGTATGAAGAAGATTTATCAAAGGCTAAAACTACTCTAGACTTTTTAACTAACTATATGCCTAAAAAGTCAGGATTAAAAGCATTAGAGGATGACAAGGAAGATTTAACTATTGATGAATTAGACAGTGCAGTTAAAAATATTAACTGGAATGAAATTTATGAAAAAGTTAAGTTAAAGGAAGATGAGCTTCACAACATAGAAAGCCAAATTACTAAGCTAGAAGGTGAAATTGAAGTTTTAACTCCATGGCAAGCCTTAGATATTTCTTTTGAAGCTCTAAATGAGCTAAAAACAGTATCAACTTTTATTGGAAGTATTTCAAAACAATATGAAGAACAACTTAATGAAAGTTTAGATTCTGAATATGTTGAAATTATCTCAAGAGGTAATAACGACATAAATATATTAGTTGTGTCTTTAAATGAAAGACATGATGAAGTATTAAGCATTTTAAGAGGATTTGGATTTAGTTCTTTTAAATCAGAGTTTGATGAAATACCACAAACTGTTATAACAAATCATGCACATGAAATAGAAGAATTAAAATCAAAGATATTCTTTATAAAAGAAGAAGTAGCTTCTTTTGAGGAAGATTATAAGAAAATGAAGCTAGTTTATGATTATCTTACAAACATAGTTTTAAGATATAAGGCTTCAAATAACTTTTTAAGAACTACAAACACTGTTACTATTCAAGGATGGTGTGAAGTAGAAAAAGATGAAGAGTTAGAAAAAATTTGTAAAAGTGTCTTAGCAGATGATTATTATTTATCATTTGAAGAAGTAAAAGAGGATGAAATTGAAGAAGTTCCTGTTAAGTTAAAAAATGGATTACTTAATAGAACTTTTGAATCTGTTACAGAAATGTATAGTTTACCAAAATATAATGAAGTTGATCCAACTCCATTATTAGTACCATTTTATTTAATATTCTTTGGTATGATGGTTGCAGATGTAGGATATGGACTAGTAATGTTTATAGCTGCTTTTTGTGCAATGAAATTCTTAAAGTTAAATAAGAAAAATGAAGATTTCGCTAGATTCTTCTTATTCTTAAGTATACCAACAACCATTATTGGTTTAATTTACGGATCATTCTTTGGTGATGCGGTAAAAATACCAGGATTAATAAATCCTACAGAAGATGTTAATACACTTTTAGTTGCTTCAATAGTATTTGGTGTTATACAAATATTCTTTGGATTATGCATTAAAGCATATTCACTTATTAAAGCAGGAAAACCAAAAGATGCATTTTATGATGTTGGTTCATGGTTAATAACATTAACATCAATTGGTGTACTATCTGGGTGTATAATGTTAGATTGGCCATCAATAGTTAAGTATATTGCAATTGCAGCAATGATATTTGGTATGATTGTAATAGTATTAACTGGTGGTAGAGCAGAAAAAACAAAAGGTGCCCAAATAGGTCAAGGTTTATATTCGTTATATGGAATTACAAGTTATATTGGTGACTTAGTTTCATATACAAGGCTTATGGCATTAGGTTTATCAGGTGGATGTATTGCAGGAGCATTAAACTTATTAATGAAATCATTAACTGGTCCAGCAATAATATTATTACCAGTGTTGTTTGTAGCAGCTCATGTATTTAACTTATTATTAGGTTTATTAGGAGCTTATGTTCATACAGCAAGATTACAATATGTAGAATATTTCTCAAAATTCTACGAAGGTGGAGGAAAAGCATTTACTCCATTTAAAGCATCAGAAAAATATATGAATTTAAAGGAAAATTAGGAGGAATTTAAAAATGGAAATGTCATGGATACAATTTTTTATGGAAAATAATGGTGGGTTAATATTTGCAGCTCTAGGTGTTGCATTAGCAGTTGGTTTATCAGGTATAGGTTCAGCTAAAGGTGTTGGATTAGTTGGGGAAGCAGCTTCAGGATTAGTTACAGAAGAACCAGAAAAGTTCGGTAAAGCATTAGTATTAGAATTATTACCAGGTACTCAAGGTTTATATGGTTTCGTTGTTGGTTTCGTTGCTTACACTAAGATGTCATCAGGAATGTCTTTAGAACAAGGTTTATACTTAATAGGTGCTTGTTTACCAATCGCTATAGCAGGTTTATTCTCAGGTATCGCTCAAGGTAGAGTTGCTGCTTCAGGTATTCAAATATTAGCTAAGAGACCAGAACACAACACAAAAGGTATCATCTTAGCAGCAATGGTTGAAACTTATGCATTATTAGGATTCGTTATATCATTCATGTTAGTAAGCATGGCAATGTAATTTTTACTTGCAATAATTATTAGCATCATAAAGATTGGAGATATAAATTATGTCAAATGTAAAGAATATAACTTCTAAAATCCTTAAGGATGCAGAAGCTGGAAAGGAAAATATCTTAGCTGCAGCTGAAGAAGAAAAAAATAAAATTCTTTCAAAGAAAGCAAGCGCTGCAAATGAAATTGCACAAGAAATTTTACAAAAGGCAGAAGCTGATGCAAAATCTAAGAAAGAAAGAGTAATTTCTAGTGCTAAATTAAAAGTTAGAAATAATAAATTGGCTGCAAAGCAAGAAATCATAGATGAAGTTTTTGAAAAGAGCATAAATAAGCTTACAGAATTATCTAAAGAACAATTCTTAAACTTTGTAAAAAATTCAATTTTATCAATGAATTTAACTGGAAAGCAAACATTAATATTAAATGAAACAGGATTAAAATTTGTTGATGATAGTTTTATTGATGAATTAAATAAAGAAGCAAAAGCAACAATTGCTTTAAGTAAAACAGCTGGAAATTTCAAAGGTGGATTTATCTTAGAAAATAACGGCATAGAAATAAATAGCACTTATGAAGCTTTAGTAAGCTCATTAAGAGATGAGTTAGAGTTTGAAGTAGCAAAGGTGTTATTTAATTAAGGAGGGGTAGTATGGATGTAATGCAATTTACTCAAGCTCTTTCAAGAATTTGGGTATTGGAAACAAGACTCCTTGATAAAACTAAAGTAGAAAGAATGCTAGAAGCTAATTCTGCTGATGAAGTTTTAAAAATACTTGGTGAAACTGAGTACGCTAATATAATGGGAAATATAAAAAGAGCAGCTGATTATGAAGAAATTTTAAGTACAGAACTTAAAAGAGTTTATAAATTAGTATATGAACTTTGCCCAGTAAAAGAAATCGTAGATCTAATGAGCACTAAATATAAATATCACAACATTAAAGTGTTATTAAAAGGAAAGTTCTTAGAAAAAGATTTATCAAATATGTTAATTGATTTAGGTAGAGAAGATTTAAATGAATTAAAGAGAAAAATAGATACAGATAATTTTAGAGATTTAAAAGGAAATGTTGAAAAGGCAGTTTTAGAAGTAATTTCTGATTTTGAAGCAAATAAAGATCCTCAAAAAATTGACATTATTGTAGATAGATATATGTTTAAGGAGTTAGATGAAATTAAAAAATCTTTAAGCTATAAATTTACTGATAAACTTGTAAATGCAATGATTGATTCTACAAATGTTAGAACTTTACTAAGAGTTAAAAAGCAAGGTAAAGGAAGAGAATTTGCTTCAGAGGTTTTAGTTACTGGAGGAGCTATAAGTAAGGATACTTTAGTAGCTATAATTAATGAAACACCAGAAAATATTATTTCAAAATTAAGTACTAGTATATATTCTGATTTAATAAAAGAAGGTGTTGAAAGCTACATAGCAACAAATTCAGCAAATCTTTTAGAAAAATTAAGTGATAATTATATTATGGATCTTATGAAGAGTGGAAAGCTTGTAACATTTGGACCAGAAAGAATTTTATCATATATTTATGCTAAGGAAACAGAAATTAAAATCATTAGAATTATAATGGTTGGTAAGCTTAATAATATTACTGAGGAAGTAATAAGAGAAAGGCTGCGTGATATTTATGTATAAGAAAATCGGTGTAGTTGGAGATAAAGACTCGGTTTTAGCATTTAAAGCTATTGGAATAGATGTATTTCCAGTTGTAGAAGCGGATGAAGCTAGAATTGCTGTTGATAAAATGGCTATGAATGGATACGCAGTTATTTTTATAACAGAGCAAGTTGCAGTAACAATTGAAGAAACAATTGAACGTTACAATAAGCAAATGCTTCCTGCTGTAATATTAATTCCAAGTAATCAAGGAACTTTAAATATAGGTTCAAAGAGAATCAGCGATAGCGTAGAAAAAGCTGTTGGTGTGAATATTTTATAGGAAGGCAGGTTAGAAATTTGAAGACCGGAAAAATAATCAAGGTTGCAGGTCCTTTAGTTGTTGCTGAAGGAATGGACGAAGCAAATATTTATGATATGGTTAAGGTTGGAGAAAAGGGTCTTATCGGAGAAATCATTGAAATGAGAGGCGATAAGGCATCTATCCAAGTTTACGAAGAAACTACAGGAATAGGGCCAGGGGACCCAGTTATTACAACTGGAGAACCTTTAAGTATTGAACTTGGACCAGGACTTATAGAGTCAATGTTCGATGGAATACAAAGACCACTAGATGCATTTGAAAAAGTAGCTCAATCACCATTTTTAACTAAGGGTGTATCTGTTACTTCATTAAATAGAGAAAGAGTTTGGGCTTTTAATCCTACAGTTAAGGTAGGTGATAAGGTTGAAGCTGGTGATGTAATAGGAACAGTTCAAGAAACTGCTGTTGTATTACACAAAATAATGGTTCCATATGGAGTAGAAGGGACTGTTAAAGAAATTAAATCAGGAGACTTTACAGTTGTAGATACAGTTTGTATTATAGAAACTGCTAAAGGAAATAGAGAAGTTCAACTTATGCAAAAATGGCCTGCAAGAAAAGGTAGACCATTTGCTCAAAAATTAAAACCAGAAGCGCCTATGACAACAGGTCAAAGAGTTATAGATACATTCTTCCCAGTAGCTAAGGGTGGAGCAGCTGCTGTACCAGGTCCTTTCGGAGCAGGTAAAACCGTTGTTCAACATCAAATTGCAAAATGGGGAGATGCTGAAATAGTTGTTTACGTTGGATGTGGTGAACGTGGTAACGAAATGACAGACGTTCTTAATGAATTCCCAGAACTTAAAGACCCTAAAACTGGTGAATCATTAATGAAGAGAACAGTACTTATAGCTAATACTTCAAATATGCCAGTTGCTGCTAGAGAAGCTTGTATATATACAGGTATTACAATAGCTGAATACTTCAGAGATATGGGATACTCAGTATCAATTATGGCTGACTCTACTTCAAGATGGGCTGAGGCATTAAGAGAAATGTCTGGTAGACTTGAAGAAATGCCTGGAGATGAAGGTTATCCAGCATACTTAGGTTCAAGACTTTCTGATTATTATGAAAGAGCTGGTAAAGTTGTTTGTTTAGGTAAAGAAGGAAGACAAGGAGCAGTTACTGCAATTGGTGCGGTATCACCTCCAGGAGGAGACCTTTCAGAACCAGTTACACAATCAACTTTAAGAATAGTTAAAGTTTTCTGGGGATTAGATGCACAACTTGCATATAAGAGACACTTCCCAGCTATAAACTGGATTAATTCATATTCATTATATGCTGATACTGTAGATGGATACTTAAATAAAACAGTTGCTGAAGATTGGTCTGCATTAAGACAAGAAGCAATGGCTTTACTTCAAGAAGAATCAGGTTTACAAGAAATCGTAAGCTTAGTTGGTATAGATGCATTATCAGAAAAAGATAGATTAAAATTAGAAGTTGCTAAGTCTATAAGAGAAGACTATTTACAACAAAATGGTTTCCATGAAATAGATACTTATACTTCATTAGATAAACAATATAAAATGTTAAAGCTTGTATTATTATTCAGACATGAAGCAGAAAGAGCTTTAGATGCAGGAGTGTACTTAGATAAAGTTTTAGCTTTAGAAGTAAGAGATAAGATTGCAAGAAGTAAATATATCCATGAAGATGATATAGCTAAGATGGATGATATAGCTGCTGAATTAAGAGCTGACATTGATACTTTAATCAACGAAGGAGGCGTTCTTAATGCTTAAGGAATACAGAACAGTTACAGAAGTTGTTGGTCCTTTAATGGTTGTTGAAGGAGTTAGCGGAGTTAAGTATGATGAACTAGTTGAAGTTGAAATACAAACTGGTGAATTAAGAAGAGGTAAGGTTCTTGAAGTTAATGGATCTAAAGCAATGGTTCAATTATTTGAAGGTTCTTCAGGAATTAACTTAAAAGGAACTAAGGCTAGATTCTTAGGAAAGCCACTTCAATTAGGTGTATCAGAAGATATGCTAGGAAGAGTATTTGATGGAATGGGTCATCCAATTGACAATGGACCAAAGATAATACCAGAAAAGCAATTAGATATTAATGGGGAAGCAATTAACCCAGTATCAAGAAATTTCCCATCAGAGTTCATTCAAACAGGAATATCAGCTATTGATGGATTAAATACACTAGTAAGAGGACAAAAATTACCTGTTTTCTCTGCATCAGGTCTTCCTCATGCACAATTAGCTGCACAAATAGCAAGACAAGCAACTGTTTTAAATTCAGATGCTAACTTTGCGGTTGTATTTGCTGCTATAGGTATTACTTTCGAAGAATCTCAATTCTTCGTTGATGAATTTAAGAAGACTGGAGCTATAGATAATGCTGTATTATTTATGAATCTTGCTTCTGACCCAGCTATCGAAAGAATAGCTACACCAAGAATGGCATTAACTGCTGCAGAATTCTTAGCATACGAAAAGGATATGCACGTTCTTGTTATTATGACTGATATTACTAACTATGCAGAAGCATTAAGAGAAGTATCAGCTGCTAGAAAGGAAGTTCCAGGTAGAAGAGGTTACCCAGGATACTTATATACTGACCTTTCTACATTATATGAAAGAGCAGGTAGAATTAATGGTAGAGGTGGTTCAATCACTCAAATTCCAATATTAACAATGCCTGAAGAAGATAAAACACATCCAATTCCAGACTTAACTGGATATATTACAGAGGGACAAATAATTCTTTCAAGAGAATTATACAAAAAGGGAATTGTACCTCCAATAGATGTTTTACCATCACTTTCAAGGCTTAAAGATAAGGGTATTGGTAAAGGCAAAACTAGAGAAGACCATGCAGATACAATGAACCAACTATTCTCAGCTTATGCACAAGGTAAGCAAGCTAAAGAATTATCAGCAATCTTAGGTGAATCTGCATTATCAGAAACAGATAAGAAATTTGCTAAATTTGCTGAAGCATTTGAAGAACAATATGTTTCTCAAGGATTTGAAACAAATAGATCAATAGAAGAAACTTTAAATTTAGGTTGGAAATTACTTAAGATTCTTCCTAAGACTGAACTTAAGAGAATTAGAGATGAATATCTTGAAAAGTATATGCCAAAGGGAGATGAAGAGTAGAATATGGCAAAATTAAATGTCAATCCTACTAGAATGGAGCTATCTAAGCTGAAAAAAAGGTTAACTACAGCAACAAGAGGGCATAAGCTTCTTAAAGATAAGCAAGATGAATTAATGAGACAATTCATTAACCTTGTTAAATATAATAATGAATTAAGAAAGTCAGTTGAAGCTGAACTAGAAGGTTCATTTAAAGATTTCGTTATGGCAAGTGCTGTAATGAGTTCGGAATTTTTAGAAGAAGCAGTTGCTTATCCAAAAGATAGTGTATCTGTTGAAGTAGGAACAAAAAACATAATGAGTGTTAATGTTCCAGAAATGAAATTCCACAGACAATTACAAGATAGTGAAGGAAGCATTTATCCATATGGTTTTGCAAATACATCTTCTGAATTAGACGATGCTATAGGAAAGCTTGAATCTATACTTCCTAAGCTTCTTGAATTAGCTGAAGTTGAAAAATCAACTCAGTTAATGGCTGATGAAATTGAAAAGACAAGAAGAAGAGTTAATGCACTTGAATATATGACTATTCCTCAATTACAAGAAACTATCAAGTTTATAAGAATGAAACTTGATGAAAATGAAAGAGGAGCTTTAACTAGATTAATGAAAGTTAAAGATATGATTAACTCAAGAGTATAATTATTTAACATTATCACAATGGGAGCTGTTTTAAATTAACAGCTCCTTAATTTTATAATTAATTATTTAATAAAAAAAATTTAAATTTTTAGTATATTGCATATATATTTATAATTTGATAATAAATAAAAATAATAGTATAATGCTAATAGAATTCACAATTGTACATATTGTACTAAATTTTAAGGAGAAAATTAATGAAGTATTTACTAACGACAATTTTGTCTTTTTCAATAGTATTTATTTTGACACCAATACTAATGAAATTAGCATTTAAATATAATTTTACTGATAAACCAACTAAAAGAAAAAAACATAGAGGTCCTATACCACTTTGTGGAGGAATATCCATGTTTATTGGTTTTTTTATACCTTATTTTATAATTTTTTCGGATCATCCATTTAAAGAAAAGTACGGTATTTTTATAGGGGCATTATTAATATTAATAATAGGAATAGTAGATGACTATCATAAGAGTATTGGCAAGGAGTTTGCTATTATGCCAAGATTAATAGTACAATTGTTAGCAGCAATTATTGTATATAAATCTGGAGTGGCTTTTCATGGATTTACAAATCCATTTACAAATACATATATTGTTTTATCACCTATAATTCAATTTTTATTAACTGTAACTTGGATTTTTGGTGTTACCACTGTTATTAATTGGTCAGATGGAATGGATGGATTAGCAGGGGGATTAACATTTATATCTGCAATGACATTTGCAGCATCTGCAATAATATTATCACAACCTCCATCATTATTATTTTCTTTAATGACAGCAGGAAGTGTATTAGCATTTTTATTTTATAATAGATATCCTGCAAAAATATTTATGGGGGATTCAGGCGCTAATTTTTTAGGCTTTATTTTAAGTATAATAGCTTTAGATGGAGCTTTTAAAGCAGCAACTATATTAAGTTTACTAATTCCAATTTTGGCACTAGCAGTACCTATTTTTGATAATATATTTGTAATTTTTAAAAGATTTTCAGAAGGGAAACCTGTGTATCAAGCAGATAGAAGTCAGCTACATTATAGGCTAGAAGCAAAGGGAATGAATACTAAACAAGTTGTAGCTTTTATAAGTATAATAAGTTTAACATTTAGTATTATTTCTATAGTAATGTTATTAATTTAGTGAAATTATATACAAAAGTTAAGTATTTACAAATTTGAAAAAAGAATGTATAATTTAATGAAACTTATCAAGAGTGGTGGAGGGACTGGCCCATTGAAACCCAGCAACCTATTAACAGTTACTAGTTAAAAGTTATTAGTGAGTAGTTAAATTAAAGGGGATGTAGCATTAAGAATAAATACTACAATATATTGTATTAATTTTTATTTTTTAAAACAATATATTGTGTATAAAAGTTTTAGTGCGACAGCCCATTCATAAACTATTAACTAAAAACTATTAATTATTAACTATATTAATGTGGTGCTAAATCCAACAGCTATTGCTGAAAGATAAGGATATTTTAATGGTCAAGACTTTATAATTACCTAAAGGAAATATCCTTTAGGTTTTTTTATTTATTTTAAATAATATAATGATAGTGAGTTTATTATAATTATTTAATTTGAAGCAATAACTTTAGACAAAAAAACAAGGGGGTATTTATATGAAAATTAATGAAATATTTGAAAATAAGGATTTAGTATTTTCCTTTGAAATTTTTCCACCAAAAACAACTTCTTCAGTAAAAACTATTTATAATACTTTAGAAGAATTAAGGGATTTAAAACCAGATTTTATAAGTGTTACTTATGGGGCAGGAGGAAGCTTAGTAAATAATAGAACAATAGAATTATCTTCACTGGTTAAAGAAAAATATGGAGTTGAAGCAGTAGCTCATTTAACTTGCATTAATTCAACAAAAAAAGAAATTGATTATATCTTAGATAATTTAAAATCAAAAGGAATTGAAAATGTTTTAGCATTAAGAGGGGATATTCCAGAAGGTCAAACTTTAAGAGGTGATTTTAAATATGCTTATGAACTTATATCACATATAAAGGAAAGAGGATATTTTAACATAGCAGCAGCATGCTATCCAGAAGGTTATGTTAGAGGAAGAGATTTAAAGGAAGATTTAATGCACTTAAAGTTAAAAGAAGAAAGTGGTGCTTCTCATTTTATATCTCAATTATTCTTTGATAATAATTATTTTTATAACTTTTTAGAAGAAAAGGATAAATTAAATATAAAATCTTCTATTGAAGCTGGAATTATGCCAGTAACTAATAAGGCTCAAATTGAAAGAATTACTTCATTATGTAGTGCTACATTACCAGAAAAGTTTGTTAAAATCGTAAATAAGTATGAACATGAAAAAGAAGCATTAAGAGATGCTGGAATTGCATATGCAGTTGAACAAATAGTTGATTTAGTTTCAAGTGGAGTTCAAGGAATTCATTTATACACAATGAATAATCCATATGTTGCAAGAAAAATAACTGAAAGCATAGATTCTATAAGAAATTCCATTAATAAAAAAAGAGTAGTTTAGGAGGTAATAAAATGGATAAGGTAGAAAGTTTTGAATTAGATCATAGAAAAGTTAAAGCACCATATATAAGAAAGTGCTGTACTTTAAATGGACCTCAAGGAGATTATGTAACAAAATTTGATATTAGATTTTTACAGCCAAATAAAGAAGCCTTTGGAACAGCAGCTATGCATGGATTAGAACATTTATTAGCGTATGAATTAAGAAAAAATTTAGATGGAATAATTGATTTTTCTCCAATGGGATGTAGAACAGGATTTTATTTAAGTATATTTGGAAATAGAGAAGTTAGTAAAATTAAGGAAGTTGTTGAAAAATCATTAAATGTTGTATTAAATGCAACAGAAATTCCTGCTGCAAATGATATCCAATGTGGTAATTATAGAGATTTATCTTTATTTGGAGCAAAGGAATATGCAAAAGAGGTATTAAAGAAAGGATTTTCTCTTAATATTTATGGAGAAGAATAAAAATAATATATAAAGTATGTATAAATAATGATGCTTATAAGTAAGTGTCATTATTTTTTTGTATTAAAAGTTATAAGGTTAACAATATTTTTATGAATTATGCTAAGGCGGTAGTAAATTTATAAAAATATTATGATTTTATTATTAAGTAATATAAGTAATAAGGGAGCAGAAGTTTAATAGTTTTATAAGAAGTATAAATGGAATATAGAATAAATTGACAATTAATTATTGGAAGAGTAGAATTAATATAATAAATTGCAAAAATTACTTAATTTGGAATAAGTGGAGGGTGAGATGAAAGCAATATTAACAGTGATAGGAAAAGATAAAGTAGGGATTATAGCTGGAGTAAGTAATGAATTACAAAGGTTAAATATTAATATTTTAGATGTTAATCAAACAATTATAGATGAATTTTTTACTATGATAATGATGCTTGATTTAAAGTTAAGCAATAGTAATTTTGAGGAAATTAAAAAATCTTTAGAATTAAAAGGCAAGGAACTTGGAGTGGATGTGAAAATACAAAGGGAAGAAATATTTAACTCAATTTATAGTGTATAAAATAAAGCTTTTAATGGGGGAAAGTTATGAATGCAAATAATATATTAGAAACAATTAAAATGATTGAAGAAGAAAAGTTAGATATTAGAACTATAACTATGGGAATTTCTCTTTTAGATTGTATAGATAGCAATGGAGATAAAGCTAGGGAAAAAATATATAATAAGATTATTACAGTTGCTAAAGATTTAGTTAAAGTAGGCAATGAAATAGAAAATGAATTTGGAGTGCCAATAGTGAATAAAAGAGTTTCGGTTACACCAATATCTATAGTAGCAGGTACTACAGATGAAAAAGATTATATAAAATTTGCCGAAACATTAGATAGGGCTGCATATGAATTAGGCATTGACTTTATAGGGGGATTTTCAGCATTAGTACATAAGGGATATACTAAAGGCGATAGCATTTTAATTAATTCAATTCCAGAAGCATTAGCTAAAACTAGTAAGGTATGTTCATCTGTAAATGTAGGATCAACAAGATGTGGAATTAATATGGATGCTGTGAAAGAAATGGGTGAAGTAATTAAAAAAATAGCAAATTTAACATCTGATAAAAAGGGGTTTGGGTGTGCAAAGCTTGTTGTATTTGCAAATGCAGTTGAAGATAATCCATTTATGGCAGGAGCATTTCATGGGGTAGGAGAAGCGGATAAGATTATTAATGTAGGTGTAAGTGGTCCAGGGGTAGTTCAAAGAGCAATTGAAAAGGTAAAGGGAGAAAGTTTTGATGTATTAGCAGAAACAATAAAAAAGACAGCATTTAAAATAACAAGAATTGGGCAATTAGTAGCACATGAAGCATCTAAAAGATTAAATACTCCTTTTGGAATAGTAGATTTATCATTAGCACCTACACCTGCAATTGGAGATTCTGTAGCACATATATTACAAGCAATGGGGTTAGAAGTAGTAGGAACACATGGAACAACAGCAGCACTTGCATTATTAAATGATCAAGTTAAAAAAGGTGGAGTAATGGCATGTAGTCATGTTGGAGGATTAAGTGGAGCGTTTATTCCAGTTTCAGAAGATGTAGGAATGATAGATGCAGTTTTAAATGGTTCATTAAATTTAGAAAAGCTTGAAGCTATGACAGCAATATGCTCAGTAGGATTAGATATGATTGCAGTACCTGGAGATACATCAGCAGAAACAATATCAGCAATAATTGCAGATGAAAGTGCAATTGGTGTTATAAATAATAAAACTACAGCTGTAAGGATAATACCAGCACCAGGATGTAAGGTTGGAGATATGGTTGAATTTGGTGGATTATTAGGAAGTGCTCCTGTAATGAAAGTAAATAAATATTCTTCATTTGAGTTTATACAACGAGGTGGTAGAATACCAGCTCCAATACATTCATTTAAAAATTAATTAATATATAAGGATATTTTATAATAAATAATTAATTGAAAATATTAATTATTTATTTATTAGGGAATATATTTATTTTACACTATAAATTTAGACAGTGTTTAATAAATTATATATAATAAAATTGATAAAATTAAAATAAAAGTTGTAAAAGTGGAAAGACTATAAATAAGTATTACTATACAAATTAATAAGTGTAGATTATTATTAGGTATGGCATAAAATTTATAAAAAATAGAATGGTCGTGAAAACAAATGAATGATAATTTAGCTTTAGAAAAGAAAATTCTTGAGCAAAAGCGTAAAGATATATTAAATGAAGTTGAACAAAAAAAAAGATACCAAGAAGAAATACAAAAAAAATTAATATCTGTTACTAAAGAAGCAAAAGGAAGCTATAGCCAAGAAAAAGAAAATACAGAAAAAATATATATGCTTTTAAAGAAAGAAATAGAAAATTATGAAGAAGCATTAAAAAATCCTTATTTTGGTAGAGTTGATTTTGATGAGAAATTTGGAAGTCAAGAAAAGATTTATATAGGAAAAAAGGGAATAACATCAACATATGATGGTGAAGAAATAGTTGTGGATTGGAGAGCCCCAGTTGCAGATTTATATTATAGTGGGACAGGGGGAGAAGCATACTATAAAGCACCTATGGGAGTAGTTGAAGGAGACTTAAATTTAAAGAGAAAATTTTTATATAATGAAGAAAATCTATCTAAAATTTTTGATGAAGGAACAAATGAAATAATAATTAATGGAGAAGAGGGAGAAGGTCTTGTTGATGAGTTCTTAAAAATAAACTTAGAAGAAAGTAGAGGAAAAAAGTTAAAGGAAGTAGTTGCAACAATACAAAAAGAACAAAATGATATTATAAGGTGGCCTAAAAATCTTCCTATAATAGTTCAAGGATCAGCTGGTTCAGGAAAAACTACAATTGCATTACATAGATTAGCTTATTTGTTATATAGATATAGAGAATCGATGGATGGAAAAGATATTTTAGTTTTAGCACCAAATAAGCTATTTTTAGATTATATATCTGATATTCTTCCAACGTTAGGTTCAAATGATGTCAAGCAAACAACTTTTCAAGAGTTAGTTATGAAGCAATTAAAAATAAAGGGAAAAATTAAAACTAAAGATGATAAGTTAAAAGAACTTATAGAAGCAGAGGACAGTAAAGAAAAACAATTTATAATTAATTCATCTAGAGTAAAGGGAAATTTAATATTTAAAACTATAATAGATAGATATATAACATTATTAGAAGGTAGTTCATTAGAAATTGATGATATATTAATTTCTAATTATGTTTTATTTTCAAAAAGAGAAATAATGAGATTATACCTTAAAGATCTTTCTAATTATCCTATAAATAAGAGAAAAGATGAAATAAAGAGATACTTAACATTAAAATTAAAAGAAAAGATTGCAATGCTTCTTGTTCAAATTGATAGAGAATGGGACTTAAAAATTAAAGAAATAAAAAGAAAGTTAGATGATAGTGAAGAAAGAAGACATAAGTTAATAGAAATATATAATGAAAGAGATAGTTTAAAGGAACATATTAAACATGATGCTAAAAAGACTATGAATGATTATTTTAAGCATTGGAGAGGAATTACATGTAGTGATATTTATTATAGATTATTTGAAGATGATCAAATATTTGAAATTGTTACGGCAAATAGAATTCCTAAAGGTTTAGCTGAATATATTAAAAATGATGTGTTAAGAAACAAAGAAAATGGAATAATTGATGAAGATGATTTACCAATATTATTTTATATTCATATGATATTAGAAGGAATAGATGAAAAAAATAAATTTAAACATATAGTTGTAGATGAAGCTCAAGATTATAGTCCATTTCAAATATATTTAATTAATAATATGTCTAAGGGAAATTCATTAACTCTTGTTGGTGATTTAGCACAAGGTATATATCATTATAAGGGAATAAGAAAATGGGAAGATATTACTGAAGGTGTTTTTGATGGAAAGGCAACTTTTATTTCTTTAAGCCAAAGTTATAGATCAACAGTTGAAATAATAGAATTTGCTAATTCTGCATTAAAAGCACAAGGGTTAAATATAAAAAGTGCAAAACCTGTATTAAGACATGGAGATAAACCACAAATAATTAAATCTGTATCTAGAAGAGAATCTGTTGAATTAATTGATGAAATAGTTAAGAGGTTAAATTCTAAAGGGAAACATAGTATTGCTATTATAACTAAAACTTTTAATGAAGCAAAGATTTTAGATAAGGAGTTAAAAAAATATACTAATTTAGAATATACTTTAATAAAAGGTAATGAAAAGGATAGTCCTAATACAGATATAGTTCTTATACCTACTTATTTAACAAAGGGCTTGGAATTTGATGGTACAATTATATATAATCCAACAGAAAAAAACTATCCTGATAATATATTAAATCAAAGATTATTATATGTAGCTTTAACAAGAGCACTTCATAATGAATATATAATAACAGAGGAAGAGTTATCAAAAAATATAGTTAGAAGTTAAATAAAGAATAAAACTATAAGCATGTTAAATTACAATTAACTATCTTATAGTTTTATTTTTTATGGATTTTTTATAAGCTTTTAAAAACTTTTAAATAACATATAATAAAAAAAATCCTACATGAAGGAATTAAAATAATTCCTTTCATGTAGAGATTTTTTTATCCTGCCTTATATAAGTTATAAGTTGATAAAATATATTAGCAACCACTATATGGTGGATTAAAATCATCATATGGGAATGGAAGTGTATTAAATTCTTGGCAAGGATCGTTGTTACTATATGAAGGTGGACATTGAGGTGGTTCACCAGGTTCAGTAGTAATAACAGTTATAGTTGTTAACCTATATAATTCAATAATTGTGAATAATCCAATTATAACATCTGCACGATATAATTGTGTTGTTGGAATAACACCAGGAGTAGGTGAAGGTACAAAATATCTAGAGATATTAGCTGTTAATGAATTTGCTATTGATTTTACAAATACTTCAGGAAGATTATTATTTAGTGGTAATGAACCATTGCAAGCTGCATTACAAAGGTTACCATTATTTGAGCTAGATATATTAGAGTTTAATGAATCAAAAACTTTAATAGGTGTATTTTCTTCCACAATTCCACCTTGTAATGAAATATTTTTAGTGTAAGTTGTATAAGCTGGAATATCTGTTGTTTCATTATTATCAACTGTTACAGTTATAGGATTTCCAGAAGCATCAATTAATGTTAAATCATAAGTGAAAGTATAAGTTACTTTAACATTATAAAAACCATTGGAATTAAAACTTTGAGGACATACATTTGCAGTAATTTCTGTATCAAAATTATCTACACAAAGACTACTAACTGAATCAGTAAAATTAATTATATCATCTTTGTTAATAGTAGCTACAAATGGAGAACTTTGTCCGGTAGCATTAGTAAGGTTTGTAGCAGCTAATTTACTAGCTGAAATTGGAATAGAGCTATAAGGGTTTGGTATTTCTGGTCCAGGGCCATCACAAATATCAGGACATGAAATTGGAGGTGCTGGAATCATTGGTCCACAAAGTGGTTTTAAGCAATCTTGTTGTTTACATCTACCATATATTTTTTTGGCAATGATACATTCATTAGCGAATGTATCAGATTGAACAACATTAAAAGTGTCTTGTGACATATATTATATCCTCCTTAAATTCTAGATTAAGATTAACCTAATACTATAATATGAGGTGATAAATAAATTGTGAGAAAATAGTTTTATATTATAATTTCAATGAAAAAATACATACATATTTATAAAGATAAAAACATAGTCTACTATATAGTAATTTAAGGTGATTTTATGTTGAAAAAAATAACTTTTATTGATTATAAAAAAGAGGTTTATAAAATTTTTATTGAGCAAGATAATTTATATTATTCAGTAAAAGATGAAATAATAATGCTTGGAGAATATGTTAAAGATTATTGTGTTAAGTATTTTAATTAATCAATATGGATAGCTTTTTATTATGAAAAATATAAAATTTATTTAGTTGAGATTTAATTAAAATATAATAAGAAAATAAAGAAGCATTTACATATGAATAGTAAAAGATATTCACTGTATATTGATTCATTAGATATGATAATTACAAATGAAGATAAAATAAACTTAATTTTTAGGGGAGGGGATAAAGAGAAAACCTTTCTTTTTAAAGGTTATAGAAAATTATATTTATAATAAAAATAAAAAAATAATGAACTTATAAGTTTGCTAGGAGATGATATTGTAGAAAATAAAATAAGTTATATAAATAAAATAAGTAACTTAACAAGAAAGTATAATAAGAAATATAATGAATATTTAAGAAAAATTAATGAATTAAATAAAATTATAGATGAGAAAGATAAATTAATAGTTAAGCTTTTAAGTAAAAAGAGATAAGTATCAAGTATGAAAAGAAATGCATAACTTATAATAGTAATATTATTGGGGAGTAAAATGAAAATGTATGATCTAGAGGGGTTTTGTATAAAGCAAGAGGAGAAAATAAACTATATACATAAAGTAAATGATGAAGTGATTATAAATGAATATATAAATCATGAATTAACTTTTGAGCAAACAATTTTAAATGATTGTAAGTTATTAAAGAATGTAATTTTAAACTTAGATAAAGGTTTATATATTATTTATATAAATTTAAAAGAACAATTAATTTTAACTGTATTTAAGGATAATAAAATTCAAAATTCTATGATACTAACAAAAGGATTATTAGAATATAACAAAATACAAATAGTTTCATTAAATAATATGTTAAATATTTTTTATATTAAAAAGTTTAATAAAAGAAATGTATTATGCTTTAGAAGGCTAAATAACAATCTTATTATGTCTACAGAAATCACCATGGATATTTTAGAGGAGAATTTAGATGTTCCTTATATTGTAAATATTAAGGATGGAATTTTATCAATTGCATATGTAAAAGCAGCAAAACTTAATTATGTTGGATATAGACTATTTATTAATGCAGAAGATAAATGGTCAGAATTTATAATATTGGATGCAAACTCAAATGAGATAGAAGATATTAATTTTATAAAAGATAATAATTATATAGCATATACTTATATTTTTAGAGAAAGTGATAATTTTAATTTAGTATTTGGAGTTGGTGATTCTGAAATAAGGAAGAGAACTATAGATAGGAGAAATAAAGATATTAGGTTTGCTAATATTCAAATTTCAAATAATGGAAAATTAAATGTAATTGCTATATCTGAAAATAAAATTAAAATAATAAAAGAGGATTGCTTTAATTCAGCAGAATTGCTTTTAGAATCAAACTTAAAAAATATAGATAAAATAGAAAAATGTTATTTTGAATTTAATAATGAATTGTTAAAAAATAGGATAATTATTTTTAAGACAAAAGATGGTGAAATATTTACTGATGAAGACTTTATACAAAATAAGGCAGATAAATTAATTGAGCAAGATAAAGAAGATAATAGTAAAGAAAATGAATCTTTAGAAAAGAATAATATAATAATTACAGAGCAAGAGCTTGAAAATGAAATTAAAGAAAAAACAATAGATAAAGAATATGTCAATAAACTTATAGTGAAAATAGAAAGTTATGAAGAAATAATTAATAAATTTATGGATAAATTTACGGAAATTGAAGGTGATAGAGAAAAACTTCTTGAAAATATAGATTTATTAAATGATAAGATTAAACAAAAAAATATTCAAATAAATGAAATTGAAATAAAATTAAGTGAAAGTCAAGATTCAATAGAAGAATATAAAGCAAAGATAAATGATATTGAAGGGTTAAATAAAAGTTTGTTACAAGATCACTCAGATGAAATAGTAAACTTAAAGCAAATTATAAAACAAAAAGAAGATGAAATTAAAACTTGTAATGAAAATGTACAAGATATGAAAGAAAGTAAAAATAAAAGTGAAAAAATAGTTAAGGGAAATTTAATAGAAATATCATCATTAAATGAAAGAATAGAAAAATATAAAAATGAAATTGAAGCTTATATTAGCAAGATAACAGAATTAAACATGCAATTAAATAAAAATGAAGAGAAAATTAATAATTTAAATAAAATAAATAAGGAGTTAAGTAGTTCAAACAATGAGCTAAGTAATTCAAACAATGAATTAAGCAGCATAAACAATGAAATAAAAGAAAAAAGTAATAATGAAATTACTAATTTGAAAAAGCTTCTTAATAAAATAAAAATAGAAAATATGAAGTATGTTAATGAAATTGAAGAACTAAATTTACAATTAAATGAATTAAATGATGCCTTTACAGTTGAAAAACAAGAAAAATTAAAATATGTAAATGAAATAAAAATATTAAATATAAAAATAAGGGAATTAAGCAGAATTAGAAGAAATGGGTTTATGTAAATTATAATATTTAAATTGAGCTGTATCAAAATTTGATACAGCTATTTTTTATATGTGAGTATAAAAATTTTTTATGGCAAGAATAAAAGTTTCTATATCATTAAAGGTATTAAAATAACCTGGACTAACTCTTACAGTACCAATTCTTTCAGTGCCAATTATCTTATGAATAAGAGGAGCACAATGATAGCTTGTACGCAAGTAAATATTTAATGAATTTAAATAACGTCCAACTTCTGAACTATCATGGTTATCAATGTTAAATGATAATACTGGAGTTTTTAATTGAGGATTAGTTTCACCATAAAGTTTTACAAAGGGTAATTTTTGTAGTTCTGAAGTTAAATATTCCATAAGGGATATTTCATGATTTCTAATATTATCAATTCTTTTAGAAAAAATAAATTTAATGCCTTCATTTAAGCTTATTATTCCTGGGGTGTTTAAAGTGCCACTTTCCATTTTATCAGGAAGAAAGTCAGGTTGAATTATTGATTCTGAATTACTACCAGTTCCTCCTTCTTTTAAAGAGGATATTTTAATGTTATCAGAAATATATAATCCTCCGGTACCTTGTAATCCAAAAAGTGATTTATGACCAGGAAAAGCTAATAAGTTTATATTCATTTTTTTTACATTTATTTGTGAATAACCTATTGTTTGAGAAGCATCAACTATAAATAGTATTCCAAGTGATTTAGCAAGTAATCCAATAGGCTCAAGGTTTTGAATGGTTCCAATAACATTTGAACCATGATTTATAATAATTGCTTTTGTATTTTTTTTAATAGATTTTTTTATATCGTTTATATTTAAATATCCTAAAGAGTTAACAGGAATAATAGTTGTTTCAATATTAAATTTTTTCAATGAATATAATGGCCGTAAAACAGAATTATGCTCAATCATAGTTGTTATAGCATGATCCCCAGGTTTTAAGACTCCTTTTATAGCAATATTTAACGAATCTGTAGCATTTGATGTAAATATTATGTTCAGAGGATTTTCTATATTTAATAACATTGAAAGCCTTTCTCTACAATCAAATATTTTACTTTCACATTTAATAGATAAATTATGGGCACCTCTTCCTGGATTAGCACAATAATTTCTTATACAATCATCTACAGAATTATAAACTTCATTGGGTTTTGGAAAGGTTGTTGCAGCATTGTCTAAATATATCATAAATCCTCCTAGTAAAATTATTATTGATTAAAATTCAAGTTTTTCATAAACATAGCGTCGTATTTCTGGATTGACGTATTTTTTATGAATTTCACGAATTAGTGTTTTTTTATCTTTTAATATATCTATAACCTTATCTAATTGATTTTCAGGTACTTCAATGGAACGTGCACATCCTGATGAAAGTAGACAAGGAGTTTGAATCATATAAACTGAAAGTTTTTTGTCTTTTAATAGTTTATATACATACATACTGTAGTTTGCAGAATTAAAGGTTATTATATATACTGGTTTTTCACTCATTTTATCGACCCCCTAGTTTGTTTGCTTATATATTATATTCATGTAAATAATAATAAGTGTTAAAAAGCATAAGAATGTGATAATAAGGAAAATTATTAAAAAATAATGTAATTATCATTGATAAAAAATCATAAATTAATTATAGATATTTATATTTCATATAGGAGAGTGTTATGTCTAAAAAGGAATGGACGGTGATAATGTATCTTAATGGAAGTAATGAAATGGCAATAGAAATGGAAAACACGTTTAAACAATTATGTAAAATAAATAAAAGCAATGTAAATATAGTAATTCAATTAAGCAAAGCACCAATTGATTTAGTAAGAACTATAAGGCAAGATGATTCATCATATGCAGAAAATTGGACAGGAACTAGAAGATATTCAATAATAAATGGAAAATTAGAAATTGTACAATCAAATGAATATATCAATATGGCTGATTATAGAAATTTATATGATTTTATAAAGTGGGCAGCAAATAAGTTTCCGGCAAAAAGATATATGGTTTCAATTTCAGGACACGGATTTATAGTTGCAAGTTTATCTGATTTATGTGGTAAAGAGCCATATATAATGGGAATGTATGAAATGTGCACAGCTATAAATAATTTAAAAAATATAATTGATATTGATATATTAATATTAGATATATGTAATATGAATACAATAGAACTTATATATGAGTTAGGAAAAGAAAAAGTTAATGTAGTAAAGTATATTATGACATATATAAATAATGGACCATTAGAGGGAATGGATTATAACTATATTATTCAAAAAATAGATGATGAGCCTACAAATTTGATTCTTAAGAATATAGTAAATAAATCAAAGCAAAATTTAGTAGCTATAGAAGTAAAGCATGGTAAATTAGAAAAAATAAAAGAATTAAGCAATAAACTTGCTTATTACTGGCTTTTAAATAATGAAGAAAAAGCTACAAAGGAAGAAATAAAATTATATAATGATATTTATAAAAAAGTAGATAAAGTTATAAATCAACTAATATTATGTGCTCAAAATATAGAACAACGAAAGAGATTAATACATTTAATATTTTATAATGAGTATCAAATAGAAGATGTAGAAAGTTTTGTAAGGTTTTATTATAAGTTAGCATTTACTAAAAATAATTATTGTAGTAACTTAATGGGGAGAAAATCGTATACTGAAAAAACTAATATGAAAAATTCAAAGATTGAACAAGAAATTTTAGATAAGAGAGATATTGAATTGTTTATTAGTAATTTTAATGGAGATTCAATAACTTATGAGGAAGTAAAAAATATAGCAAATAATCTTTATATGAAAAATAATTGGATAATCTAAAGGGTTATCCAATTACTTTGTATATAATTAGTAATAATCTCTTTTATGTAGAGTAATTAATACAAAAGTGATAAAATTATAACATTTAAAATGTAATTATGAAATCATTAGAGGTAAAATTAAATAATGAAGTATATATAGTGAAAACTAAAATTTATAGATTTGTTTAGGGGGAAAAATGTATAAGGTTTGGGAAATAAATGATATAAGATTTATAATAAATGAAATATCAAAAATATGGAATTATCCATGTGGAATAAATATAGAAATATCAAAAAGAGTAACTAAGAGAATGGGAGCATTTTTTTATAAAAATGCTGGAAACAATATAATACCAATAAAATTTGTTTTTTCATACACATTAATTAATGGGAGTTATCCAGAAGAAGTTGTTAAAGAAGTAATAATTCATGAATACTTACATTATTATTGTAATTCTATTACAAAAAGAAATAATGGACACAATAAATTTTTTAAAGAATGTTGTTTAAAAAGTGGAATATCACCTAATGCTACATTTAAATATAATAGTGAAAATAATAAAGTGGAAAAATATAAGTATAAAATTTATTGCAGTAAATGTAAGAAAATTGTGTGTATGCATGTACGGAAAGATACAGCAATAAGAAAGGTTAATAATTATATATCTAAGTGTTGTAAGGTGAGACTTTACTGTGATAATCTTATGTAGTATATTAGAAGAGTTAAAAACATAGTGTATGTTAAAGGAGAAAAAGCAATGAGTGAAGATATAAAAAAACATGAAAATGAGGAAGTTCAAATAATGACATTTTTAGATGAAGAAGGAAATAAAGTTCAATTTGAAGCTGTTGCAAGAATATTTTTAAAGGAAAAGGAATATTTACTTTTAGCACCAGTTGAAGATAAAGATAGTGAAAATGTTTATGTATTTAGAATTGATGAAGTAGATGGTAAACAAGAATTAAATTTAGTTGAAGATGATAAAGAGTTCATAGCTGTAAAGAAAGAGTATAGCAAATTATTATACTAATTATAATGAGGAGAAAAGCCATGCAAGAATTAGAAATTATTAATATCTTAAAGGAAAATGATTTATCAGATGTTGAAGTATTAAAAAATGAAGAAGAATATGTTTTAGTAAACTTTTATTTTGACTTTGATAAAGATTTACAAGATGCAGCAAAAGCATATGCAAATAGTGAAAGTAATGAAGAAGAATTTAGTAATGCGTGGTACAACGAATACTATTTCCCTTATCTTTATGATTTTGCAAATGATGAGGTTTTAGAGGTAATAGAACAAGTTATAGAAACACTTGATGTAGAAGGCGAAATGATGGCATTCCAAATGACAGAAAAAACAAGTGATTATGTTCAAGTTATGGCGTTATTTACAGAAGAAGATAGCAATGTTGTAATAGAAGATGTTGTAAGAGAATATATAGCTAAATAGTAAAATAAATTAGCAAATATTAACGTTGCAATTTAAGTAAAGTTTGCTATAATTAAATTATGGAATCCTGAGATGTACGTTTAGCTTATGATGTTCAACCTACATTATATTTACGGGATTTGCAACACATTTGTGGATGTCGGGCTTCATTTTGTATCAGAAGATGGCTGAAGCAAGTTGAGCAGAACCCACCTGCGAGTTGCAGGTGTGAATATTTAAGCCACCGGCATGTTGGGAGATAGTTTTAAAATAAACACCTCATTGTATAATGAGGTGTTTTTTTATGTTATGCAGCTGTTGATTTCTCAATAGTATATTTTCTTTTAGCTTTTTTATTATAACTTTTATAAATAAGATGTTGATATCTCCAAACATGATTATCTAAATTTTGATATATGTATACAATAAAAAAATTAGTTAGATATAAAAATTTTAAAAGGAAGTTTAACATGATTTTCTGCAGTAAAATTTTCTTTGTTAGACTTTTTCTATTCATAAGAAACACATCTCTATAGCAAATCAACGTTATATGGGTTATTATACTATAAATAGTAAAATGGTAAATTGTTTTATAATTATAAAAATATATAAAAGGTTTTTGAAAATAAGAGAAAGTATTAAGTGTAAAAAAGTTAATACTAAAATGTGTTAAAAATATTTAATTTGACGAAATTTTATAAAATTTTAAATATTAAATCTTTGAGTTGATATTAAAAAGAAATAAATGTAAAATAAATATTAGTAATATGATAAAATATCTACAATAAAAGAAAGGAAGATAAAAATGGATTATACAAAAGCAAAGATGGATGATGTAATAAAAAGAATAAATGAACTATATAAGAAAAGTAAAGAAGAAGGTTTAACAGAATCTGAAAAAGAAGAACAAAAAGTTTTAAGAAGAAGATACATTGATGGGTATAAGGCAAGTCTTAGAGCTCATTTAGAAACAATTGAACCTAAAAACAAGAAAAAATAGAGGGTGATTAATATTGTCAGTTACTGTAGAAAAGTTAATTTCAGATTTTAATTTAGAAGTTTTAGTTGAGGGTGAAAAGGATGTAAAAATATCTGTTAACGATATAAATAGACCTGGTTTACAGTTAGCTGGTTTTTATAATTATTTTGCTCCTGAAAGAATACAAGTCATTGGAAAAGCTGAATGGAGCTTTTTAGATGATATGGGAATTGAATTAATGAGAAAAAGAATTAATAAATACTTTAGTTTTAATTCAAAATGTGTAATTATGACTAGAGGTTTAGAGCCTCATAGTGAATTTTTAAAAGCAGCTAAAAAAACAAAAACTTGGCTTTTAAGAACTAATGTTGTTACAACAAAGTTTATTAGCAAGTTAACAATGTATTTAGCAGGTAAATTAGCTCCAGAAACTAGATTACATGGAGTTTTAGTAGATGTATATGGTATAGGTATATTAATTACTGGCGAAAGTGGAATAGGAAAAAGTGAAACTGCACTTGAACTTATTAAAAGAGGGCATAGGCTTGTTTCGGATGATGCTGTTGATATAAAAGAAATAGATGGTAGCTTAATAGGAACATCACCTAAAATCACAATAGGAATGCTAGAAGTAAGAGGAATTGGAATAATTGACATTTCTTCATTATATGGGTTAAGCTCTATTTTACCATCAAAAGATATAAATCTTTTAATGCATTTTGAGCATTGGAAAGATGATGGTGATTATGATAGATTAGGAATAGATAAAGAAACACAAGATATACTAGGAGTAAAGGTTAGAAGGTTAAGGGTACCAGTAAGACCAGGAAGAAATATTGCAGTTATAATTGAAGCAGCAGCAGGTAATTATAGGCACTCATTAATGTCTGATGTTACTCCAGTTGATATTATAGAACAAAGAATGTGTGAAATTAATGATGAAGAATAAGGAGGGCTATTATAAATGAGTAGGGAAGCAAAAAATAATGCATGGTTAAAGTATAATCAATTAGAGAAAAAACAAATATTTGATTTTTGTGAGGGTTACAAAAATTATTTATCAGTAGGAAAGACTGAAAGAGAATGTATACATGAAGCAATTAGACTTGCTGAACAAAAGGGATATAAAAATTTAAATGATGTTATAAAAAATAATGAGGTATTAAAAGCTGGAGATAAAGTATATCTTAATAATAAAGATAAAGCTTTAGTTTTATACCTAATTGGAAATGATAATATAGAAAATGGAATGAGAATTATAGGTTCACATGTAGATTCTCCAAGAATAGATTTAAAGCAAAATCCATTATATGAAGATGGAAATTTAGCTTTAATGGATACACACTATTATGGTGGAGTAAAAAAATATCAATGGGTTACACTGCCTTTAGCATTACATGGAATAGTAGTAAAAAAGGATGGTACAAAGATAAATATTGTTATTGGAGAAGATGATAATGATCCTGTATTAGGAATTTCAGATCTTTTAATTCATTTATCAGGAGAACAACTTCAAAAAAAAGCAAATGAAGTAATAGCAGGTGAAGATTTAAATGTTTTAGTTGGAAATATTCCATTAGAGGGAAAAGAAAAGGATGCTGTTAAAGAAAATATTTTAGCACTTTTAAAAGAAAAGTATGATTTTGAAGAAGATGATTTTATTTCAGCTGAATTTGAAATTGTACCAGCAGGAAAAGCTAGAGATTTAGGCTTAGATAAGAGTATGGTAATGGGATATGGGCAAGATGATAGAATTTGCGCTTATACATCATTAATGGCTTTATTAGAAGTTGAAAATGTAGAAAAAACTTCTGTAATCTTATTAGTAGATAAAGAAGAGGTAGGTAGCATTGGAGCTACAGGAATGCATTCAAGATTTTTTGAAAATTCTTTAGCTGAAGTAATGGATAGAATGGGGCAATATAGTGAATTAAAGCTTAAGAGAGCTTTACAAAACTCATTAATGTTATCAGCGGATGTTACAGCTGCATATGATCCAAATTATCCATCAGCTTGTGAAAAGAAGAATACAGCTTATTTTGCTAAAGGGTTAGTATTTAGTAAATATACTGGAGCAAGAGGTAAAAGTGGATGCAATGATGCAAATCCGGAATTTATAGCATGGCTAAGAAAAATCATGGAAAAAAATAATGTATCATATCAAACTGCAGAACTTGGTAAAGTAGATCAAGGAGGCGGTGGTACTATCGCTTATATTTTAGCACAATACAACATGGAAGTTATAGATTGTGGTGTTGCATTACAAAATATGCATGCACCATGGGAAGTATCAAGTAAAGTTGATATTTTCGAAACAAAAAATGGATATAAGGCTTTCTTAATAGAAGAATAATAAGGGGGCTGTCGCACTAAAACTTTTATACACAATATATTGTAGTATTTATTCTTAATGCGACATCCCCTTTTGTTTAAATTTCATTAAGTTTATTTAAAAATTTATTTAGTCTTTCTTCTGACATAGATTGAGAACCTAAAATTCCATGTTTAGTATCATCACATTCATATCCATGAGAATCAGAACCACAAGATGTAATAATATTTTTATTATCAACTATTCTTAAGAATTTTTCAGTATCTTCAGGAGTATTAAGACCATAAATACCTTCAATTCCATCAAAATCTAAATGAAGTACATCTAAAACATCAAGCTTTTTTAATAATACAGGATGAGCTAATACAACCATAGCATTATATTGTCTTAATAATTCAATTCCTTCTTCAGAAGATAATTTATTTGCTGGTACATAAGCAGGGCAGTTATCACCAATAAAGTTATCAAATATGTATTCTTTTGTATAAGAATACCCAGCATCCATTATTGCTTTAGCTATATGAGGTCTAGCAATTGTATCTTTTCCATTTTTTAAAACGTCATTAACATTTATTTCAATATTATTAAATTCTTTTAATCTTCTAACAATTTCATGAGCACGTTCAATTCTTTTGGTTTTTAAGTCTTCTAAGAAAGCATTAAGTTTTGGATTTTTATAATAATCACTCTTGAAATAACCTAATATATGAACTGTTTCACCTTTATATGTAGTAGATAATTCAATACCAGGAATAAAATTTATATCTAATTTTTTGGCTTCAGTTTTAGCTTCCTCAATTCCTGATAAAGTATCATGGTCAGTTAAGGCTAAGTATTTTACTCCTCTTTCATAAGCTTTTCTTACAACTTCACTAGGACTATATTTTCCGTCAGATGCAGTAGAATGTGTATGTAAATCGCATATAATCATAATATTTTAATACTCCTTTCAAGTAAATGTTTTTTTAGTATATAAAGCTATGATATAATTTATTCATTAATAATGCAATAATTAAGTAAAGAAAGAATTGAGAAATAGTAATTATTATTATTAATTTTTATAAAAGTAAGAATTATTAACAACCAAGTTAAATTAAAACAATAGGAGAAAGTTATGTTATTAATGATTGATAATTATGATTCATTTGTATATAACCTAGTTAGGTATTTTGAGGAATTAGGTGAAGAAATTAAAGTTGTTAGAAATGATAAAATTACAATTAAAGAAATAAAAGAAATGAATATTGATGGAATAGTTATTTCACCAGGCCCTAAGTCGCCAAAGGAAGCTGGAATAAGCATGGAAATAATAGATAATTTCAAAGGTGAATTACCTATATTAGGGATATGTTTAGGGCATCAATGTATAGGACAATATTTTAATGCAAATGTAAGAAAAGGAAAAGAGCCTGTTCATGGAAAGATGTTTTATATAAATCATAATGAAGAAGGGTTATTTGAAAATGTAAAAAATCCAATACGTGTTACTAGATATCATTCTTTAATAGTAGATAAAGATAATTTGCCAAGTTGTTTAGAAATTACAAGTGAAACACAAGATGAGGTAATAATGGGGATAAAGCATAAGGAATATGAAATTCATGGTGTACAATTTCATCCAGAAGCAGAAATGACAGAAGCGGGACATTCAATATTAAAAAATTTCATAAATATAACAAAGAAAAAGAGAAGCAAATAATTTTAAATTAATGAAAGATGTGGAGGGTAAATATGTTAAAAATAAAAGAATTTCATAGTGAATTAAATGCATTTGAAGTTTATAATTTATTTAAAAATCAAAAAAATTCCATATTACTTGACAGTTCAAAAGAAGATAAGAACTTATCTAAATATTCATTTATTGGGATAAATGAATTTATGATTTTTGAAACTATGCAATCAAAATCATATATTGATGGAAAAGAAGTTAAAGGCGACCCATTTAACAGCTTAGAAGATTTAATAAATAAATATAAATATAATTTAAATAGTGATATTCCATTTTTATCAGGGGCAATTGGATATATTTCATATGATGCAGGAAGAATGCTTGAAGAATTACCGGATACATCAAAAGAAGATTTTAGTATTCCAGATATAAGATTTATTTTTTATAAAAATATAATTATATTTGATTTAGAAAATAATAAAAAATATATAACTGACATTGATGGTGATGATGAAAGAGTTAAAGAACTTTTAAACATAATACATAATGGAAATAAGTTAAATGATAGGGAAGTAGCAGAAAAAAGTACTAATAAGTTTTATTCTAATTTTAAAAAAGAAGAATATAAAAAAGCTGTATCTAAATTAAAAAATTATATAGAAACAGGTGATGTATATATTGCTAACATGACACAAAGATTTTGGTGTGAAAATAATAAAGAGTCATTTTCTATATATGAAAAACTTAGGAGTATAAATAAAGCACCATTTTCTGCATTTTTAAACTTTGAAGATTTTCAAATAATAAGTTCATCTCCTGAAAGATTTATTCAAGTAAAAGATAATAAGGCTCATACAAGACCAATCAAGGGGACAAGACCTAGGGGGGCATCTTTAGAAGAAGATGAAAAAAATAAATTAGAGCTTATTAATAGTGAAAAAGATAAGGCTGAACTTCTTATGGTAGTTGATTTAGAAAGAAATGATTTTAGTAAGGTTTGTAAACCACATACAGTTAAGGTAACAGAAAACTTTAAGCTTGAAGAGTATGCAACTGTGTTTCATCTTGTGTCAACAGTAGAAGGAGAATTGAAAAATGAATCTTCTTCTGTAAAGTGTATAAAGGAATGTTTTCCAGGGGGATCAATTACAGGAACACCTAAAATAAGAGCAATGGAAGTAATAGAAGAACTTGAAGGGTTAAAGAGAAACCTTTATACAGGTTCAATTGGTTACTTTGATTTTAATGGTAATTGCGATTTTAATATAGTTATAAGAACTATAATCAAAAAGGATAATAAGGCTTATTTTGGTGTTGGTGGTGGAATAACATATGATTCTATAGAAGAAGATGAATATAATGAAACTTTAGATAAAGCAAAAGCATTAATGAGAGTATTATAAGGGAATTTTTATATGAGAAAAGTAATGTATGAAAATGATGAAATTAAAATTGATAATGGATTATTTTTTGGAAAAGGTGTATTTGAAACAATATTAGTTAATAAAAAGCCAGTTTTTTTAGAGGAACATGTTAAAAGGTTAAATAATGCAATTGAAGCTCTAAATATTGGAGAAAAAATTGAAATTGAAGAAGTACGTAGTTTTATAATTAAAAATAAAATAGTAAATAAATCTTTTAAAATAGCAGTAACAGAGGAGAACTTAATATTTAATATAAGAAATTTAAAATATACTAAAGATCATTATGAAAATGGATTTAAAGCATATTTTTCAAAGGTTTTAAGAAATTCTACTTCAAGAATAGTAAATTTTAAAACTTTAAATTATTTAGAAAATATTATAGAATATGAATTATGTCAAAGAAATGGATTTAATGAAGCTATTTTTGTAAATGAAAAAGGTTTTGTCTGTGAAGGGTGTACTACTAATATTTTTATGATTAAAGATAAACAAATATATACACCTAAAATTGAATGTGGACTATTACCTGGCATAATAAGAGACTGGATAATAGAAAATTTCAATGTTATTGAAAAAAACTTAACAAAAGATGACATATTAAATAGTGATGAAGTATTTTTTACTAATTCATTAGTTGGGGTTATAAAGTGTACTGAAATTGAAAATAAGATTTTTAAGAGTAAAATAATTGAAGAAATTAAAAAGCAATATGATGAAGCAATAAATGGAGGGAAGTAAATTATGAATAAAGAAATGATAATGGAAGGTGTAAAGCTAATACTACAAGGTATTGGAGAAGATGTTAACAGAGAAGGCTTAATTGAAACACCAGATAGAATAGCACGTATGTATATGGAAATATTCGAAGGAATTGGGAAAGATGCTAAAGATGTATTATCTAAGACATTTACTGTAGAAAATAATGATTTAGTTTTAGAAAAGGATATAACTTTCTTTTCTATGTGTGAACATCACTTAGTACCTTTCTTTGGTAAGGCACATATTGCATATATACCAAAAGGAAAAGTTGCAGGATTATCTAAATTAGCAAGAACTGTTGAAGTTTATGCAAAAAAACCACAATTACAAGAAAAACTTACTACAGAAATAGCAGATGCAATAATGGAATATTTAGATGCAGAAGGTGCTATGGTTGTAATTGAAGCAGAACATACTTGTATGACTATGAGAGGTATTAAAAAGCCTGGAACTAAGACTGTAACAACTACATATAGAGGTGTATTTAGAGAAAATATAGAGCTTAGAAAAGAAGTAAGGCATTTTATTAAATAAAGAATTTTAAGGAATATTATTATGGAAAATATAAATAAGATAATTAATAATAATTTATATAAGGAATCCTTAGAAAATTTAAAAAAATATGAAGAGGACAGAAAATTTTGTAATCATACAATAGAACACTTTATAGATGTTGCTAGAATAGCATACATATTGGTTTTAGAGGAAAATATAAATGTTTCTAAAGAAGTAATTTATGCAATTGGATTACTGCATGATATAGGAAGAGTAAAACAATATGAAGAGGGTATAAATCATGATTTAGCAAGTGTAGAAATGAGTAAGGAAATATTAAAAGAAACAACTTTTAATGAAGAAGAAATTGAAATTATACTTAATGGTATAGAAAATCATAGAAGTGAAAGTGATAATAAGCTAGAAGAAATTATTTATAAAGCAGATAAATTGTCAAGACAATGTTTTAATTGTGAAGCGGAAAAGGAATGTTATTGGAGTAAAGAAAAGAAAAACTTTACGATAAAATATTAAGGAGGATAGGGAATTGAGAATCGGAGATAAAGAGTTTAATTTAAGGCATAGAACATATATTATGGGAATACTTAATGTAACACCAGATTCATTTTCTGATGGTGGAAAATTTAATGAATTTGAAACAGCGTTAGTACAAGCAAGGAAATTAATAGAGGATGGAGCTGATATAATTGATATTGGTGGAGAATCCACAAGGCCAGGTGCAGAATATGTTTCAGAAGAAGAGGAGATAAAAAGAGTAGTTACTATAATTGAAGCAATAAAAAGTGAATTAGATGTTATTATTTCAATTGATACTTATAAAAGTAAGACAGCAGAAGCAGCAGTTAAAGCAGGGGCAGATATAATAAATGATGTTTGGGGTGCAAAATATGATAAAAAAATTGCAGATGTTGCAGCTAAATATAAAGTGCCTATAATATTAATGCATAATAGAGAAAATAAACCATATGAAAATTTAATGCAAGATGTAAAAGCAGATTTACAAGAAAGTATTGATATTGCATTAAGTGCTGGAGTAAAAAAAGAAAATATAATATTAGATCCAGGAATAGGTTTTGCTAAAACTTATGAAGAAAACTTAATTGTTATGAATAACTGTAATGAAATAAAGGATATGGGATATCCAGTATTATTAGGAACATCTAGAAAATCTATGATAGGACTAACTTTAAATTTACCAGTAAACGAAAGAGTTGAAGGAACTGTAGCTACTACAGTTATTGGTATAATGAAAGGTATGAATTTTATAAGAGTTCATGATGTATTAGAAAATAAAAGAGCAGCTGTAATGACAGATACAATAATTAAAGCAAAGTAGGGAGTAATATGGATAAAATATATTTAAAGGATATTGAAATTTTTGCAAATCATGGAGTTTTCAAAGAAGAAAAAAATCTAGGACAAAAATTTATTTTATCTTTAGAATTATCTTTAGATATAAAGGAAACAGCAAAAACTTGTGATTTAACTAAATCAGTTCATTATGGCGAGTTATGCCATAAGGTAATTGAAGTTTTCCAAGAAGAAAGTTTAGATTTAATTGAAAGTGTTGTAAATAAGGTAGCTAACTTTATTTTAGATAATTATTCAATGGTTAATGGAGTTAAGGTTCTATTAAAGAAACCATGGGCACCTATAGGAAGACATTTAGATTATGCTGCAGTTGAAATTAATAAGAAAAGGCATGTTGCATATATAGCAATAGGAAGTAATATTGGAAATAAGGAAGAAAACTTAAATAATGCAATTAAAAAAATTAATGAAACTGAAGGAATTAAAGTTTCTAAAATTTCTTCTTTTATAAAAACTGAACCTTGGGGAAATGAAAATCAAGATGAGTTTTTAAATGGAGCATTAAAACTTGAAACTTATTTAACTCCAAAAGAACTTATGAGTGAGTTATTAAGAATAGAAAGCGAACTTGGAAGGGTTAGAGAAATTAAGTGGGGACCAAGAGTGATTGATTTGGATATAATATTATTTGATGATATTATAAGTAATGATGAATTTGTTATTATTCCACATCCATTAATGCATTTAAGAGATTTTGTATTAAAACCACTAAATGAAATTGCACAATATGCATTGCATCCTTTAAAAAATAAAAGAATATTTGAACTTGTTGATTGTTAAAAAAAGAAAACTGTTGGAAATACATTTAAAAATGTGTTTTCAGCAGTTTTTTATGTTTAATTAGAAGAATTATCTTTATTAATTATATATATACAAAAAGAATATAAGTTATCACGAGCAGGGATGTTATCCATATTAATCATATCTTCTTGAAGGTTGCCATCCCAAGGAAACAATGTAACAGTATTTTTATCAAAAATATTTATTACATATTTATCATTACTTTTATCACTAAATTCAATTATTAATTTATATTTTACTTTTAAATCATCTAAATTTAAAGAAATTACATAGTTATTAGAATTTAAAGATTTTAAAAATGAAGGCAAAATATCTAAGTCTTCTTTAGAAACATCATGATATTCATAATAGTTTACATCAAAAACCTTAAGTGAATAATCTTGATTTGATTTTAGTTTTTCATAAACTTCATTTGAATAATAATATAGGTTGGGTTTACTTTTTAAATTTATGTACTTAGGTTCATTAAAAACACAACCAGATAATAATGTTACAAAAAATAATACAATTAGAAATTTAATGTTTTTCATTTTATCCTCCTAAAAATAACTATATAAATAATTATTCTAAAAACAATATTTTTAGAACAGTATATGTAAATTGAAAATATGAAATGATAGGATTGAAATAGATAATTAAAGTTTATGAGGGGTAAGTAAAAAGGGAATAATGTATAAGTTTTAGTAATAATATAATTTATAAGCAATAATTTAGGTATGATAATTTATGAAGATAATTGCAACATTAGGGCCAAAGACAACTAATAAAGAAGTTATAAAACAATTAATTGATGTAGGAGTTGATATTTTTAGATTAAATTTTTCACATTTTTATGAAAATCAATTTAATAATATGATATCTATAATTAGAAGTATAGATAAAGATATGGATATAATGGCAGATTTGCAAGGAAAGAAAGTAAGAGTAGATGAAAGTTTGAAAAATGTATTTAAAATATATGAAAATGAAATAGTATATTTTTGCGGATATGATGGTTATTTAATTTTTGATGAAAATAATAAAAAGATGAAATTAATACCATTAAATATAAGTTCTGAAATTATATCAAACAATAATATTGAAAAAATATCAATGAAAGATGGAACAATGAATTTTAAAGTTATTGATCAAAATAATGGGTTTTTGAAGGTTAGGGTTATAAATGATGGTATTATAAGAGGTGGTAAGGGATGTAATATACCAGGAATATATTTTGAAAATAAAGAACTTACTAAAAAAGATAAAAAAAGTTTAAAGTGGGCTATAGAAAATAATATAAAAATTATAAGTCAATCATTTGTAGAAAATAAAAGAGATATTGATCATATAAGAAAATATATATGTGAAATTAATGGAGATTTAAAAAGTATAAAATTATTATCAAAAATAGAAACTAATTTAGGAGTAGATAATTTTAAAGAAATAATAAGGTATAGTGATGGAATAATAATTGCAAGAGGAGATTTAATACCTGAATGTGGCTTAATAAATTCTGTAGATAAAGAATTTGATTTATTATTAAAAGTAAAAAAATATGAAAAAGAAAAGGAGGTTATTATTGCAACTCATATTTTAGACAACATGAGGAAAGGAATTATTCCTAATATAAATGAATTAGAAAGTATTTATACATTTGTTAATTTAGGTGTTACAGGGTTTTTACTAGCAAGTGAAACATCAATAGGTAACTATCCTGTTAAAAGTGTAGAAATGTTAAAAATGTTAATTAATTTATACAAGAAATAACACCATATAAGTAATAGACAAATTTTTTATTAGTAAGTATTATAGTAAATGTAATGAACATATTAAGGAGGAAAGGAAATGGAGAAGCAAAAGAAAAATTTACTTTGGTATAATTTAGCTATGATGGCATTTGTATCGGTATGGGGATTTGGAAATATTGTAAATAACTTTGCAAATCAAGGATTGACTGTTATTGTTTCATGGATACTAATAATAGGGTTATATTTTGTACCTTATGCATTAATGGTTGGAGAATTAGGATCAGTTTTTAAAGATAGTAAAGGTGGAGTAAGTTCTTGGATAAGAGGAACATTTGGAACAACATTAGCTTATTTTGCTGGATGGACTTATTGGGTCGTTCATATACCATATTTAGCTCAAAAGCCACAAGCAGCTTTAATAGCATTAGGATGGACAGTAAAGCAAGATGGTAACTTTATAAAAGATATGAATCCAATGACAGCTCAGTTATTAACTTTAGCTGTATTTTTATTATTTTTATGGATAGCATCAAGAGGTATTACTTCTTTAAAAGTAATAGGAACAATTGCAGGAACATCTGTATTTGTTATGTCATTATTATATGTTGTATTAATGCTTGCAGCACCTGCCATAAGAGGTATACAACCTGCTACAGTTGACTTTAGTATTAAAAAATTAGTTCCTAATTTTAATTTTTCATATTTTACAACATTATCAATGTTAATATTTGCAGTTGGAGGATCAGAAAAAATTTCTCCGTATGTTAATAATATGAAAAAACCAAGCAAAGATTTTCCAAAGGGGATGATAGCTTTAGCTACTATGGTAGCTATTTCAGCATTACTTGGCTCAATAGCAATGTCTATGATGTTTGATGCAAATAATATTCCATCAGATTTAAAAATGAATGGTCAATATTATGCGTTTCAAATACTAGGTGAATATTATGGAGTAGACAAATTATTTATTGTTATATATGCATTAGCTAATTTATTAGCTCAAATTTCAGCATTAGTATTTTCTATAGATGCCCCATTAAAAGTTTTATTAGCTGATGGAGATAAAAACTTTATTCCAAAGGCATTAACAAAAACAAATAAATATGGTGCACCTATAAATGGATATATTATGACGGCTGTTTTAGTTGGAATATTAATAATAGTACCAGCATTAGGTATTGGAGATATGAATTCATTATTTGATTGGCTTCTTCAATTAAATTCTGTAGTTATGCCAATGAGATATCTTTGGGTATTCTTAGCATTTATAGGACTTAAGAAAGCTGCTGATAAATATAAATCAGAATATAAGTTTGTTAAAAATGATAAATTTGCTATGATAATTGGTATATGGTGTTTTTTATTTACTGCATTTGCATGTATAATGGGTATGTTCCCAAATAATATAGAAGCATTTAGTGGACAATGGTGGTTCCAAGTAAGCTTAAATGTAGTAACACCATTTATATTAATAGGATTAGGATTTATATTACCAATTATAGCAAAGAAAACTAATAATATTAACAGAACAAATAAAAAGAAAGCAGCTTAATTTAAAATAGTTTATAAAAATATTAATTTCATCTTCTAACTATTATTAAAACATATTTTAAAATGATATATAAAGTATTAATAACCTTTTAAGAAAATATTTAATAACTTATATTGCAAAATTTTAATTTTAATAGTATAATGAAAAAAGAGATTATAAATTAGTGTGTAAATGAGGCTGAGTTAGATGAATAATTTTAAGTCAATATTATGGACAATATTAGGTATAGTTATATTCATAGCTATAATAAAATTTTTTATATTTATGTTACCTTTTGTAATTGCAATTGGAATATTATCATACATAGTATTTAAGTGGAAAAGTGCTGTTAATCGTAGAAAAAATCATGGAGAATCTTATAATTATTATGATAAAAATTCAAATGGTTTTGAAGAAGGTAGTATAGATGATAGTACTAATGGTCAAGTAATTGATGTTGATTATAAAGAAGTAGATAAATAAGCCACTTTATTTAATAAAGGTACTCTATGGGATAAGCTTTTATAGTTTATATCTTATAGGGTGCATTTTATTTTATAAGTGGTTTTTATAATAAACTTTACTTAGCATTAAATATATATTAAAACCTAAAATTTATATTAAAATTTTAAAAATGCAAGAATAAATATTTAAAATTCAAAAAAAATAGAAAATTTTAATTAAATAGTAATAAAGTAATTAAAAGTGCAGGAATTATAAATGAATATATCATCTCTTAGTTGTAAAAGTGGTAAAATATGGTATAATATTAGTGTTAAATATAAAGTGTGAATAAGATGGGGGCTAAAGTATGGAGAAAATAAAGATGATAAATCCATTAGTTGAAATGGATGGAGATGAAATGACAAGAATTATTTGGAATATGATTAAGGAGGAATTATTAAATCCATTTATTGATTTAAAAACAAAGTATTATGATTTAGGGATAGAAAATAGAGATAAAACTAATGATAAAGTAACTATTGAAGCTGCTAAAGCAATAAAAAAATATGGGGTAGGGGTTAAATGTGCAACAATAACTCCAAATGCAGCAAGAATAAAAGAATATAATTTAAAGGAAATGTGGAAAAGTCCTAATGGAACAATTAGATCTATTTTAGATGGAACAGTATTTAGAGCACCTATTATAGTAAATTCAATTAAAAGAGGTGTGAATAATTGGAAAAAACCAATAACAATAGCTAGACATGCTTATGGAGATATTTATAAAAATGTTGAAATGAAAATTGAGGGCAAGGGAAAAGCTGAATTAGTTTTTACTGGACAAGATGGTAAAGAAATTAGAGAAACAATTCATAATTTTGAAGGGCATGGAGTAATAATGGGAATGTATAATACTAATAAGTCTATTTCAAGTTTTGCTAGAAGTTGCTTTAATTTTGCATTAGATACAAAACAAGATTTATGGTTTTCTGCAAAGGATACTATTTCAAAAAAATATGATCATACATTTAAGGATATTTTTAATGAAATTTTTGAAGAAGAATATAAAAATAAATTTGAAAAAGAAAATATAGAATATTTTTATACATTAATAGATGATGCCGTTGCAAGGGTTATAAAATCTAGTGGCGGATTTATTTGGGCTTGTAAAAATTATGATGGAGATGTTATGAGTGATATGGTAGCAACTGCTTTTGGATCACTTGCAATGATGACATCAGTTTTAGTTTCTCCAGAGGGATATTATGAATATGAAGCTGCTCATGGAACTGTTCAAAGACATTATTATAAATACTTAAAAGGTGAGGAAACTTCAACTAATTCTATGGCAACTATTTTTGCATGGACAGGTGCATTAAGAAAAAGAGGAGAATTAGATGGAAACAGTGAATTAGTTACTTTTGCAGATAAGTTAGAGAAGGCTTCACTACAAACAATTGAAGATGGAGTAATGACTAAAGATTTAGCAATGCTTACTAATTTAAAAGAAGTTAAAACTGTTAATACACTTGAATTTATTAAAGAAATACGAAATAGGTTACAATAAATTACAAAAAATAGGTGTATGTCTAGAAGTAATTTCGATATTTTGTTAATATTAGATATGCACCTATATATTGGATGGTATTCAAAGGCATAATTTATTATGTAAAGCATAAAATAAGTGTAAAAGTGAAAGGGAGGTTTGAAAAATGTCTCATAAAAATAATAAAAACTCTAAAGATAATAAAAAAGCTGGAGAAAAGACAAAGTCAGAATTGCATAAAATGAAAATAGAGACGGCTAATGAGGTTGGATATTCTAATGAATCAAGAAAATTAGGTAAAGATCAACCAAGATCCAATAGTGCTCAAAAAATAGGACAATGAAATATAAATTACATTTTAGTAACCATAATTTAAAATACATAATGAATAGTAAAAGGGAGTGTTTAGCAATAAGCACTCCCTTTGTTAATATATTAAATTATAAACTTAATAAAAATTATGAATTAAATGAAAATTATAGACTTACTATAAAAAATATATATATTAAGTTATTTTTAAAATGCCCAATTCCCATTAGAGAATATTTGAATAGTTTCACCATTTTTATTAATTCCAGTTATTTCAAGATCACTAGTTCCAATCATAAAGTCAACATGAATAACTGAATTATTAACACCTATTTTTTCTAATTCTTCTTCAGAATATTTATCAGCATCTTTTACACATGATTCATAAGCTCTACCAAATGCTAAGTGACACGCAGCATTTTCATCAAATAATGTATTAAAGAATATTAATTTTGAGTTAGAAATAGGTGAGTTATATGGAACAAAAGCTACTTCTCCTAGATATTTAGCACCTTCATCACTTTCAAGCATTTGCTTTAGTACATCATATCCAGTTTCAGCTGTAAAGTCTATAGCCTTACCATCCTTAAAAGTAATTGAGAAGTTATCTATTAAATTTCCACCATAGCTTAAAGGTTTAGAAGAATAAACTATACCATTAACACCTGTTTTTTTTGGAAGAGTAAATACTTCTTCAGTAGGTATATTTGCATTAAATGGTATTCCATTAACATCTCCTTCAGAACCTCCAGCCCAAATATGACCTTCTGGAAGTTCAATATTTAAATCAGTTCCATTAGCAGATTTTAAATGAACGCTTTTAAAGTTATTGTTATTCATAAATTTAATTTTTTCTTCTAAATAAGCATTATGTTTCTTCCAAGCATTTACTGGATTTTCAGTATCAACTCTTACTGTTTTAAATATAACATCCCATAAAGATTCCATTGCTTCATCATCACTTACCTTAGGAAAGACCTTTTTAGCCCAAGATAAAGTTGGTACAGATAATACACACCAACGACATTTATTAGACATTGAATTATCAAAATATTCTTTTAAAGCTGAAGTTCTAGCTTTTTGTGATGCACCTATTTTTTCAACAGGAACACCTTTTAAACCATCAGGATCACTTGCAGAAATTGAAATGAAGCAAGCTTCTTGTCTAGCATAATAATTATAACTTTCAGCTTGCCATTCTGGAATGTTAGATATAGTTTCTAAGGAGCTGTTTTCTAATTTTATTTTAGTTAATTTTTGGTCTCCATAATGTACAATAACATCTTTTGCACCAGATTTATAAGCTTCTTCTGTTATTAATCTTGCAAATTCAGCAGTTTCAATTGGTGAAGAAATAACAAGTATATTATCCTTTTGAATATTAACTCCAATATTTACTGCCAACGAAGCATATTTTATTAAAAAACTTTTATTCATATATAGCCCTCCTAAAAATAAAAAGTATAAATTATAATTATATTATAACATTATAAGGTAAACTATATAATTTTTATATAAAAAAGTAATAAAATAATATTTTATAATATAATATTATTGGAAAATTAAAATTTTGTAATGACTTGTAAGAGTTAAAAAATATAACTATAATTATTAAGAAAAAAGCAAAAGTAGAGGATATAGCAAATGAAGAATTTATTAGTTAATTTAGTAGAAAAAAATAAAAAATATACAGATGAAGGAAAGGTTGCATCATATATACCAGCATTATTAAAGGCCAATAAAGATGATTTAGGACTTTGTGTATATGATATAAAAAATAATGAAGAGTATTGGGCTGGAGAAAGTGATGTTAAATTTACAATACAAAGTATTTCAAAGGTTGTTAGCTTAATAATAGCTCTTAATGACAATGGAAGAGAAAATGTATTTAAAAAGGTAAATGTTGAACCTACAGGGATGGGATTTAATAGTATAGTAAATTTAGAAGTTAGAAATCAAGATAGACCATATAATCCTATGATAAATGCAGGAGCAATAGTAACAACTTCACTTATATTTGGAGAAAATCAAGAACATAAGATTCAAAGAATATTAAATTTCTTAAGAAGAGCAACAAATAATCCTAATATAGGAATAAATGAAGAAATATATATAAGTGAAAAAGCAACTGGAGATAGAAATAGATCATTAGCTTATTTTATGAAAAGTTCTAATATATTAGAAGGAAATGTTGAAGAAGTATTAGATATTTATTTTAAACAATGTTCTATAGAAGCAACTGCAAAAGATTTAGCAAGATTTTCAGCAGTAATAGCTAATGATGGTATTGCACCGTGGAATGATGAAGTTTTAATTTCAAGAGAAGTTTGTAGAATAGTAAAAACTATAATGGTTACTTGTGGAATGTATGATGCATCAGGAGAATTTGCAGTACATGTTGGAGTTCCAGCAAAGTCAGGAGTAGGTGGAGGAATAATTGCAACTGTACCTAGAAGATTTGGAATAGGAATATATGGACCAGCATTAGATTCTAAAGGAAATAGTAGTGGTGGAGTACATATATTAAAAGACTTATCAGAAGAATTAGAACTTAGTATATTTTAATATAAATATGATATAATTACTAAATAATAGTTAAAATTTTAAAAAAAATTACTGGAGGGAAAAATGGAAAGATTACTGATTTTAGATTCAAATAGTTTATTAAATAGAGCATTTTATGCAATACCACCATTAACAAATAATGAAGGAATACATACAAATGCAGTTTATGGTTTTACAAATATGCTATTTAAAATGAAAGAAGAAATAAAACCAGATTACATAGTAGCAGCATTTGATAGAAAAGCACCTACTTTTAGACATAAAGAATATGAAGATTATAAAGCTGGTAGAAAAAAAATGCCTCCAGAATTGGGAGAGCAATTTCCTATTATAAAAGAAGTACTTAATTTATTATCAGTTAATATATATGAAATAGATGGATTTGAAGCAGATGATATAATTGGTACTTTAGCTCAATTTGCAGAAAAAAATGGGATTGAAGTGTTTATAGTTACAGGAGATAGAGATGCTCTACAACTTGCAAGTGATAATATTAAAGTTGTTATTACTAAAAAAGGAGTAAGTGAAACTGCTATTTATAATAAAGAATCATTTATTGAGGAATTTGGAATTACACCAACTCAATATATAGATGTTAAAGGTCTTATGGGTGATAAATCAGATAATATTCCAGGAGTACCAGGGGTAGGAGAAAAAACTGCATTTAAGTTAATAGCTACTTATGGATCAATGGAAGGTGTTCTTTCAAATATAAATGAAATTAGTGGTAAAAAACTTAAGGAAAATTTAGAAACTTATAGTGAACAAGCGATTTTTAGTAAAAAGTTAGCTACTATTATGACAGAAGTTCCAATAGATTTTGATTTAGAAGATATAAAAAGTCAAGAAAATTATAATAGAGATGAACTTAAAAAGTTATTTTTAAAACTAGGAATGAAATCATTATTAGCAAAGCTTCCAGGAGAAGATTTAGAGGAAGATGAGATTGTAAAATTAGAAATAAATGAAGTAAATACAATTGAAGTTTTTAAAGAAGTATTAACTAAAAAAGAAGATATAGCTTTTATCTCATATAGTACTTCAAATTCAAATTTATATTCTAAAATTGAATTAGATAAATTATATATAACTTATGGTGAAAAGGTAAATTTAGTAGACTTTAAATTAATAAGTATGGAAAATACAAATGAAGCAATTAATACACTTAAAGAGTTTATGGAAAATGATAAAATAGCTAAGGTTATTCAAGATGGAAAAAATTTAATAACTATATTAACTAAGTATAATATAGAAATAAGTAGATTTATATTTGATACAGTAGTAGCAGCTTATTTAATAGATTCTTCTAAATCAAACTATCCATTAGAATCATTAATTAACGAATATTTAATGAAGGAAGTAAAGGGCGAAGGTGATGAATTAATTTGTAATGCCGTGTCAAGCATGAAGGAGCTTTATAAATATTTAAAGGCTAGAATTGATAAAGAAGGTATGAATGAGCTTTATTATGAAGTTGAACATCCATTAATAGCTATTTTATCAAATATGGAAGCTATAGGATTTAAGGTAAATAGAGCTAAATTAGATGAACTTGAAACAAAGTTTAAGGAGGAAATTTCCAAAACGGAAAAAGAAATTTATGAACTTTGCGAAGAAGAATTTAATATAAGTTCACCAAAACAATTAGGAAAAATTCTTTTTGAAAAGTTAGATTTACCAGTAGTAAAAAAGACTAAGACAGGATATTCAACTAATGTAGAAGTTTTAGAAAAACTTAATGATAAGCATCCTGTAATAGAAAAAATTATTTATTATAGACAAATAACTAAGTTAAATTCAACATATGTTGAAGGATTAAAAAATGTTATAGATGAAGATGGAGCTATTCATTCAAGTTTTAATCAAACTGTTACAACAACAGGAAGATTATCAAGTACAGAACCAAATCTTCAAAATATACCTGTAAAGTATGAAATGGGTAGAGAAATAAGAAAGGTATTTATACCAAAGGAATCTACTGATGTATTATTATCTTGTGACTATTCTCAAATAGAGCTTAGAGTTCTTGCACATATGTCAGATGATAAAAATATGATAGATGCTTTTAATAATCATAGTGATATTCATACTAAAACTGCATCAGAAGTGTTTAAGGTGCCTATAGATGAAGTTACGCCTCTTATGAGAAGTAGGGCAAAGGCAGTTAACTTTGGAATAGTTTATGGAATTAGTGATTTTAGTCTTTCACAGGATTTAAAGATAACTAAAAAGGAAGCTTCTGAATATATGGAGATTTACTTTGATAGATATCCTAAAATTAAAGGATATTTAGAAAGTGTTAAGGAAGAAGCAAAAGAAAAGGGATATGTTTTAACAGTATTAAATAGAAGAAGATTTATTCCAGAAATAAAATCATCAAATAAAATTGTAAAAGCCCTTGGAGAAAGATTAGCAATGAATGCTCCAATTCAAGGAAGTGCTGCAGATATTATAAAGCTTGCAATGGTTAAGGTGTATAATAGAATGAAAAGAGAAAATTTACAAAGTGAAATGATTCTTCAAGTACACGATGAACTTATTTTAAATGTTAAGCATGATGAACTTGAAATTGTTAAATCACTTGTAAAAGAAGAAATGGAAAATGTATTAAATATGTCAGTAGAATTAGAGGTAGATACAAATATAGGAAATACATGGTATGATGTAAAATAGGGGGTAAAAATGATAAAAATAGGATTAACTGGAGGAATAGGGTCAGGAAAAAGTACAGTATCATTTATGCTGAAAGAAGCTGGATTTGAAGTTGTTGATGCAGATGTAATAGCTAAGGAAGTACTTGTAAAATATCCAGAGATTTTAGAAAAAGTAAAAATTGAGTTTGGTTCAGGTTTTTTTGATTGGAGAGGAGAATTCCGTAGAAAGGAATTTGGTAATCATATTTTTAGATTTCCAAAGCAAAGAAAAAAGTATGAGGAAATTATACTTCCATATATAAAAAATGAAATAAAGGATACCTTAAATAAACTAGAAGAAAATAAAACAAAAATTGTTATTTTAGATGCACCTACATTAATAGAGAATGATTTGCATAAAGATATGGATTATGTTATCTTAGTTTGGGTAGATAATAATACACAAATTCAAAGGGTAAGATCAAGAGATTCTTTAATGAGGGAAGATGTAATTAACAGAATTAATTCACAAATGCCTTTAGATAGAAAAAAGGATTTTGCAAATATAGTTATTGAAAATAATGATACACTAGCAAAAACTAAAGAACAAGTTGATTTATTAATTGAATTTATAAAGTCTATTTAATCTATTTCAAAGTAGGGAGAGGGAATGAAGTTTAAAAAAATTATTATTTGGTTAATTGTTTTAATTTTACTTTTAGCTGAAGGAAAAAGTGTGATAAAAAAATATATTTATCCACAAAAGTATCATAGCTTAGTAAAGAAATATAGCGCCCAATATGATTTGGATCCATATTTAGTTTTAGCAGTTATTAAAACAGAAAGTAACTTTAATGAGAATGTTGAATCAAATAAAGGTGCAAAAGGATTAATGCAAATAATGGATTCTACAGGAGAATGGATTGCAAGTAAATTAGAGATTGATAATTTTAAAGTTGAAATGTTATTTGATCCAGAAATAAATATTAAATTTGGATGTTGGTATATAAATAATTTATTGATTGAATTTAATGATTTAAGTTTAGCATTAGCGGCATATAATGGTGGTAGTGGAAATGTAACTAAGTGGCTTAACAATCCAGAATACTCTAGTGATGGAGAAAACTTAACATATATTCCTTTTAAGGAAACCAAAAAGTATGTTGATAAAGTTAATACTAGATATAATATTTATAAATTTCTTTATGAGTAAAAAGGAGCCAAAGGCTTCTTTTTTTTAGTTAGGAGTTAAGAGTTGAGGTGAAAATTCAGCTTAGGCTGAATTTTAGAAAAATATATTTAAAGGGGATGTCGCATTAAGAATAAATACTATAATATATCGTATTAATTTTTATTTTTTAAAACAATATATTGTGTATAAAAGTTTTAGTGAGACAGCCCCATCCAAAACTACTAACTAAAGCTAATTTATTTCGCAATTTATAGAAAACTATGTTATAATCGTTTAGAAAAATTTCAAAAGGTGTGAATTTTATGTAAGTAAAAGTTGAAATTTAGATATTATTTAAATTAGTAATAGTTTATTTTAATAAAATTTAAGGTGTAAAAATTTTTATAATAAAGTAGATAATAATATTAAAGTTTAAATTAAATATAGTATTTTTTTAGGAGAATGTAAATATGAATAAGATTAATTTTAAGGGTAGTGTTATGTTAAATCCTACACCTGTAGTATTAGTGACAAGCATTAATAAAGAAGGAAAAACAAATGTATTTACTATAGGATGGGTAAGTACTGTTTGCACAAAACCTCCTGTGATAGCGGTAGGAATAAGACCAGAAAGATTATCATATGAATACATAAAAGAAAGTGAAGAATGTGTAATTAATCTTACAACTAGAGATATGATTAAGATAACAGATTATTGTGGAGTTGTAAGTGGTAAAAGAGAAGATAAAATATCTAAATTAGGATTAAAGTTAAATTCTGGTGTTGCTATAGATACACCATCTTTAGAAATTTCGCCAGTTGCATTAGAGTGTAAATTAAAATCAATAACTCCATTAGGTACTCATGATATGTTTTTATTAGATGTAATAAATGTTAAGGTTAATGAAAATTTATTGGACGAAAAGGGTAAAATACATTTTGAAAAAGCCAATTTAATTGCATATTCACATGGAGAGTATTTTGGTTTAGATTCAAAACCACTTGGATCATTTGGATATTCTATACGTAAAAAAACAGAAAGTAGAAAAGGAAAAAGTGCAAAAAATAAAAGACAATTAAAAAATTACAAAAAAAATAGAAGTTTAGATAAAAATATGGTATAATTAGTCGAAAGATAGTAAAAAATCTAAAAAAATGGAGGAGTTATTAATGGCTTTATATAATTTAATTGAAAAGAAAAGAAAAGAAAAAAGAAAAAAGATAGTTAAAGCTGCAGTGCTATCAACAGTAGTTGGTGGTGGTATTGGTGCTTTATCTGGAATATTATTAGCACCTAAATCTGGGAAAGATACTAGAGATGATATAAAAGAAAAAGTAAATAATGCAAAAGCAAAAACTATAGAGCAATCAGAAAATTTAAAAAATAATGTAAAAGAAGCTAAAAGCAAAATAAAGGATTATTTAAAGGATAGAAAAAATAAAGAAGCTGTTACTTCAGAAGAAGTAGAAAATGAACAAGCTTTAACAGAAGAAGTTTCAACTGAAGAAACTGTTGAAAGTAATATATAAGGTGAAGAAATGTATATTAGCCTAAATAATCTTTTTATGGGAATAATATTTGTATTATTAATATGTATACTAGTATTAGGTATTATATTTTTACTTAAATTAAATAAAACAATAAGTAATGTTTTAGAAATATTAGAAAATAATAAGAAAAATATTGAATATACATGTGATAAATTACCTGTTGTAAGTAAGAATATGGTTGAAATAACTGATAATATTAAAGATATAAGTGAAGTTGCTACAGATTTTACTGCAGATGCAATTGTAACTAAAGAAAATATTATTAACAATTATGATATGGTAAAAGAAATATTTAAAATAATAAAATCAGTTTTCATTAAATAAAAGAGTCTTTAGACTCTTTTTTTGTATGTATAAGAATGGATAAGTTTTTTATTTAAAACTTTATTTTCGAGATATAGCTGATTGCTGAATCTTAAATATATTTAATTTAATATTAAAATAATATATAAAGTTAATTAGATATATGTAGTTTTTTATTGAAAACTTTAAATAGTTAAAATAAAATGTAAAGAAGAAAATATTTTTTAAATTATAGTTATAATTTTACTATATTTATGCAAATTAAAAAAATATATTATAGAAAAGAGGGATAAAAATGTTTATTATATCATATAAGCTTCCTTATGAGAAGTTAGATTCAACTATAGAAAAACTTGCAATAAACGATGTTTATAATGTTTTTTATGAAAATCCATTGGAAATAACAACGGATGATTATGGATATGGATATATAGAAAGAGAAGATGAAGAAATAGTCTTAAAGGTTGCCTTTGAAGAAGAGGATGGATTAGAAGAATTTAAAGAAAAATTAAAAAATATATTAGAAATGGATTATATAAGTGTAGAAGAAAATAATTATGATTACACTATATATGATTTTCCAGCAATTCATTTAGATGATAAGTATGTTATAGCTAGTCCAGATGAAGAATTTGAAGGAAAAACAAAAATTAATTTTATTTCTCAAGGAGCTTTTGGAACAGGACTCCATGAAACAACTCAAGATATATTAAAATTAATTTTAAATGATTTAAATTTAAAAAATAAAACTGTTTTAGATATTGGAACAGGATCAGGAATTCTTTCAATTGCTGCATCTATTTCAGGTGCAAAAAGTGTTGTAGCTGTTGATATAAGAGATGTCGAAGACGAAGTGATGTTAAATGCATCATTAAATAATTTAACCAATATAGAAGCTGTAGTAGGTAATATATTAGAAGATAAAACTTTAATTAAAGAAAATTTTGATTGGATATTCATAAATATTGGTGGGGAAGAAACTAAAATGTTTATGGAGTACATAAAGAATCATTTAAATGAGAATGGAAATTTATTAGTTTCAGGACTTGTTGAATGGAGTTTTGATGAAGTTAAAGAAAATGTAGAAAGTTATGGATTTAAACTTCAAAGTAAACATCAAACTAATGAATGGGTAACAGCAGTATTTAGTTAGTAATTACCTAAGAAATAATTTTTCTATTTAAAAATTAATTAAATAAAAATATAAATAGGCTACATTATATTGAATTTACAAATTCAATATAATGTAGCCTTAAGTTTAGAAAATTATAACTCTTATTGAGTTAAGTACTTGTTGCCAAATTTAATTAATATCTTGAATATCTTCTTCTGCTTTTTTTACGTCTCTTAGAATTCATCATTAATTTAATTATAACAATAATTAAAATCACAATTAAAACTATTATTAATAGACTAAGAACATAAATACCAATATTAGCTTTTAGTAATTGCCCTGTACTTAATGTAATAGAACCTTTTAAAGTTTCGCTATGAGAACCAGAAGTATAAACTAAATTAACAGTATTGTTAGAAGCAACTTTCCATGCATTTAGTTCATTAGAAGGAACTTCTAAAGTTGAATGAGTATCATTATAATCATTTTGATAATAATTTATATCTTGGTCTAAAACAACAGGTGCTGTTATAGTTTTTGTTGGACCAAAAAATCTAAATAATTTATAATTTAATTCAACACTTGAAACTTCAGTACCAGCAGCTTTATATTGTGTTTTTTCAGCAGAATAGCTATAATCAGCTATTGATTGAGTATCATTAAATACATTCATTCCATCTGCACCGTATAAAGAACCTAAAACAACAGTAATTAAATTTCTTCCATTTCTATTGTAATAACCAACAAAGCAATGACCAGCTTTAGTTTCATTACCAGTTTTTCCACCAACATTACCATCAATACCTAATAATTTATCTCTAGTTTCTATATAAATTATTTTACCATTTAAAGTAACAGAAGTTTTTGCAAGACCCATAGATTCTCTTACCCAATCATTAGCATAAGCTGCTTTAGCAATAAGAGCTAAATCATAAGCAGTAGTAACATTATGATTATTAGGATCAGTTTCTAATCCATTTGGATTAACAAAGTTTGTATTTTCTGCACCAAGATCTTTAGCTCTTTGATTCATTAATTTAACAAATGAATCAACAGATCCAGAAACAGATTCAGCCATCATAATAGCAGCATCATTTGCTGAATAAACCATAACTGCATCCATAACTTCATTAGCAGTTAAAGTATCACCAGGTTTTGCAGTATTACCAATAAAATTATTTAAAGTTGTTTCTTTTAAAGCAGCTGAGTTAGCACTATAGGGAATTGAATCAGATTTACTTTTATTTTCTGCAAATAATAATGATGTTAAAAGTTTAGTTGTACTAGCTGGTGAACGTTTTTCATCAGCATTTTTTGAGTAAATAATTTCACCAGTATCTAAATCCATAGTTATAGCAGATTCACCCATTATACTTGGTTGAGTTGTTGCAAAAGCATTAATAGTATTAAATAAAGGTACTGCTACTGATAAACACAGCGTTAAGGCAACTGATTTTAAAAATTTTCTTGACATAAATTTCCCCATCCTTTTTCTAAGTTAATATTATTTTTGATTATTATTTAATCTGTTAATCATTACTTCTTTTGCTTTTAATTCTAATGAATCATCAAGCTTTTCTAAAGCTACTTCAGAATATTTAATTTCTAAAGCAGTTTTAATAAATCTATCAGCAAGTTCAGGATTTTTAGCAAGTAAAGATCCATGGAAGTATGTGCAGTAAGTATTTTTATAAATACATCCTTCATAACCATCAGAGCCATTGTTTCCATATCCATGTATGCATTTACCAAGTGGTTTTAATCCATTTAAATAAGTTCTTCCTGAGTGATTTTCAAATCCAACATAGGTTTCATTAAAATCTTCATTGTAAATTATAGTATCACCTATAAATCTAGTATTACCAGCTTCAGTATAAATATCTAATATTCCTAATCCTTGAATTTTTTCTCCATTAGGAGCAGTGTAATATTTACCTAATAATTGATAACCACCACAAATTGCAATTAAAACTTTACCATTATTAATATAACGTGATAATTCATCTTTTTTATTAGTCATTAAATCATTAGAAACTATTGATTGTTCATAATCTTGGCCACCACCAAAAAACACTATATCATAGTCATCTGCATTAAATTCATCATTAATTGAAACGTTAATTACATTAACTTTAATTCCACGATTTTCAGCTCTGTGCTTTAAAATTAATATATTTCCAACATCACCATATACATTTAATAAATCAGGATAAAGGTGACAAATATTTAATTCCATAATAGCCTCCTTATACTACCAAAGATTTTTAATATATCCTTTAGAATGTAAGTATTTTCTATAATTTATCATTGCTGTATAAGTTGCAAGGATATATATCTTTTTGTTTTTACCATTTTTAATTTGATTAGTTAAATTTTCATATTCTTCTTCAATAACAAATTTAGAAGGTGAAATACCTGCAGTTTTTAATCTTACAGCCATATCAAAAGTTCTAAGACCAGATACATATACTTCATCTAATTTTACATTATTTAAATTTTCAAAATTAACATCCCAAATCCAAGAAACATCTCTTCCATCTGCATAATTGTCATTTAATAAGAATGCACAAGAAAATGGTTCTTTATTTAAGCAAAGTGTATCTAAAGCTTGATTATAGCCTGCTGGATTTTTAACTAATATTATTTTTGCTTCTTTATCATCAATATTTATTATTTCTTGTCTTCCAAAACTAGAACTTTGACTTTCTAAAGATTTTTTTATACAAGAGTCATCAATATTAAGTTCTTTAGTTATTGAATAAGCACAAAGAGCATTATAAATATTATATACACCAGATTGACCTAAAAATATTTTAGTATCTCCAAATTTAACAGTAGAGCTTTCTGCTGTTAATTCTACTATTTCATCTACACCATATTTTAGAGTAGGACGTTTATATCCACAGCCTGTACAGTAATAATCTCCTAAATGATTATATGTAACAAAGTTATAGCTGTAAGGTGTCTTACAGAATTTACAGAACTTCGAATCTGCATTAACATCAATAGTTTTATTTTCATTTATTGGTGTTTTAAAACCATAAAAAACTAATGGATTTTTTACATCAAGCTTACCAAGTAATGATTCATCACCATTTAAAATTAACTTACTTGTTGGAACAAGAGTTATACCTTCTAAAATTTTAGATAATGTAGTATAAACTTCACCATATCTATCTAATTGATCTCTAAATAAGTTTGTTACAGTAATTATTTCAGGAGTAAGGTATTTTGTTATAAATTTTAAATTTGCTTCATCTACTTCAATAACAGCATATTTATCTTCAGCTTTGTTAAAAAACTTATAGTTTTCTACAAAGGTAGTAACTATTCCTGGAAAAAGATTTGCACCAGTATTATTAGTTATTACTGAATAGCCTTTTTCTTTAATGATATTATAAATCATGCTTGTAGTAGTAGTCTTACCATTAGTTCCTGTGACAAGTATTACTTTATATCCCTTAGAAACAGTAGATAAAATATTTTTATCTAATTTTAATGCAACTCTTCCAGGGAAAGTAGTACCCCCTTTTAAAATGGTTTTAGTAAGAAATAATGTAAATTTTGTTGCTAATATACTGAGAATTGACTTAATATTAATTTTTTTTCACCACCCAAAAACAATTTATTTCATTATTAGTAAAATATTAAACTATAATAACATAAAAATAGACTTATAGCTTAAATTATATAATATTATTTTTAATATTACATCAATACTAAAAATAGTATAACATAAACTTGCATTTTAACAAATGAAAGTTGTTAGTAAAATTAAATTTAATTAAAAAAAATATAAATAAAAATATGCTACAAATATGAATAAATATTTAATATGATTTATATTATATTGACAGTAGATAAGGTGAGTAACATAATTAAAGTAAAATCTTAAATTAAAAACTAAAGAGGAGATGGGCGACTTGAAAAAATTTTCATTTATCGATAAAGAAGGAAAAGAAATAAAATGTTACAAATGGGAAGCAGAAGGAGAAGCAAAGGGAGTAATTCAAATATCTCATGGAATGACTGAATATGCATGTAGATATGATTACTTTGCTAAGAAGTTTTCTGAAAATGGATTTATTGTATATGCTCATGATCATAGAGGACATGGAGAAACATCAAAGAGTGAGGAAGAGAGGGGTTATATAGCTGACAAAGAAGGCTTTGATTTACTTGTAGAAGATGTTAAAGAATTAAGTGATATAATAAAAAAAGAAAATGAAGAATTACCATTAATATTATTTGGGCATAGTATGGGGTCATTTGTAAGTCAAAGATATATTGAATTATATGGTGATAAAATTGATGGAGTAATTTTATCAGGAACAAATGGAAGACCTGATCCTATAACAAAACTTGGAATAATAATTTCAAGAGATGAAATGATTTTAAGAGGAAGAAAAGCTAAAAGTAAGGTTATGGATAAGTTATCATTTGGTGATTTTAATTCTAATTTTAAGCCAAATAGAACTGATTATGATTGGTTATGTTCAGTAGATGAAGAAGTTGATAAATATATAGCAGATCCTCAATGTGGATTTGTATGTACAACATCATATTACTATGATTTAATAAGAGGATTATGGAAAATTAATGAAAAGGAAAATTTAAAATTAATACCTAAGGATTTACCAGTATTAATTTTTGCTGGCGATAAGGATCCAGTAGGAGATTTTGGTAAAGGTATAATAAGATTATATGAATGTTATAAAGGTTTAGGTATAGAAAACTTAAGATATAAATTATATAAAGATGGAAGACATGAAATGTTAAATGAAAGCAATAAGGATGAGGTAATTGAAGATATATTAAAATGGTGTAATGAAATTCTTAAAAAAGAAAGCAAAGTAATGGTATAGAATTTAAACACTCATAAACATTATTTACCTTTAAGTAACATATATTTTAATAGTAAATTAAAGAGGTGATGATTATGAGTAAGAAAAATAAAGTTAATGATGGGAAAAAGAAAGTTAATAAAAGAAATAATATATTTAAAAAAATATTTTGTGTTAATGGAAGATTTGAGTTAATAGGATTATTAAAAAATCTTGCAATACCTTTAGTAGGGGGAATAATAATTTCCTTAATAACTAAAGATTCAATGAGTACATATGGTTCGTTAAAAAAAAGTATACTAACACCTCCTGCTTTTGTATTTTCTATAGTATGGACTATTTTGTATATAATGATGGGCCTTGCAGCTTATAGAATATATATGAATAATAAGCAAGGAAAAAATGACTATAATGGTTATTTTAATTACTTAGTGCAATTACTTATAAATTTTTTATGGTCAATTATATTTTTTAATTTTAGATTATATGGAATTTCATTTATATTAATTATTATTTTGCTAATTTTTATAATTATAACTGTTATTAAATTTTTTAAGACTGATAAAATAGCAGGAATATTAATGATTCCTTATATTTTATGGACAGTATTTGCAACATACTTAACATTTTATATTTGGATGTTTAATGAAATGTAATTAATTAAATTTGAATTATAAAATTAAATAAGATAAAATATAAAAAGAATTATTAAGCTTCAAGTAGAGTTTTGACTTTATTTGGAGCTTAGATTTATTTATTATATGTATTTAAATATTTACAACTAGTAATAAAAATATAGTAACTTATATAAGAGTATAAATTATATATTCAATATAAAGTATGAAAGTTTAAAATTAAGAAATAAAAAAAGAAAGGGGAGGCTACTAGACAAAATATCTTAATAAATACAATGTTTTATGAGTTAAGAATTGTAAATAGATTTTATCTATAAAATAAACTATGTAATACACGTAGCTTTAAGGAAAAATCTTGATATTTGTATATTTTGAGTAGCAGAAGAGTATTTTGAAAAAAGTAATAATAGCAGAAAAACCATCAGTTGCTAAAAATATAGCAGATGCATATAAAATAAAAACTAGAAGAGATGGATTTTATGAAGGCGACGATTATTTAGTAACTTGGGCATTTGGTCATTTGCTTCAATTATATGATGCAAAGGATTATGATGAAAATATGAAGGGATGGAGAATGGAAAAGTTTCCATTTATTCCAGAAGATTTTAAGTACAAAATAAAATGTGATAGTAGCAATAGAGAAGTTGTTGATAAGGGTGCAGAAAAGCAAATAAATATTATTAAGAGCTTAATTGATAGAGATGATGTTGATGGGGTTATTTCTGCAACTGACTTTGACAGGGAAGGTCAAGTTATTTCAGATGAGTTATTTATTCATTATGATATAAAGAAGCCTATTTATAGGCTTCTTCTTAATGAATGGACTGAGGATGAAGTAAAAAAGGGAATGGCTAATTTAAAACCAAATAGTGATATGAAGCCACTTCAAGATGCAGGAATAGGAAGACAATTGGCAGATTGGACTATAGGTATTAATTTAACATCAGTTGCAACTTTAAGGTATGGAGCAAGTGAAAAAAAGACTATTAACATAGGACGGGTTTTATTGCCAACTTTAAAGATAATTTATGATAGAGATAAAGAAATTGAAAACTTTAAGGAATCATCATATTTTAAATTATTAATTAATTTAAAGTCTAAAGATAATATAGAATTTGAAAGCCTTTATTATGAAAATGGATCTGAAAAGTTTGAGAAAAAAGATTATTTAGATAATTTAACTAAAATATTAAAAGAAAAACAAGCTGTAGTAATAGATAAAGAAATTGAGAAGAAGAGGGAATATCCACAAAGTCTATTTAATCTTTCTAATTTACAAGGATATATAACGAGTAAATATAAAGGGTGGACTTCTGATAAGGTATTAAAGGTTGCTCAAGGACTATATGAAAAGAAGCTTATAACATATCCTAGAACTGCAAGTAGTGTTTTAGAAGAAAGTTTAGTAGATAAGGCCCAAAAAGTTTTAGAAACTCATAAAAAGGGGTTACCTTATGAAGAAGAAATAAAATTTATTAAATCTAAAAGAGTATTTGATAATTCAAAGGTTGAAAGTCACAGTGCAATTACTCCTACATATGTAATCCCAAAAGGATTAAGTGCAGAAGAACAATATGTTTATAATGCTATAAAAAATAGATTTATAATGCAATTTATGCCAGTTGCTGAATTTGAAGAAACTAAAATTACATTAAAGGTTAATGATGAACATTTAAAAGGTGAATTTATTTCTAAGGGAAAGGTAGAAATTATTAAGGGATGGAGAGTTGTTGAAAAAATAGAAACTAAAGATACTATATTACCTTTGATTGAAAAAGGAGAAAATTTAGATATAGTAGATAGTAAAGTCAATAAGGTAACTAAAAAACCACCTAAATATCATACTGAAAAAACTCTTTTAAGAGTCATGGAGACTTGTGGAAAATCATTTAAAAATGATAAAGATGAAGAAGAAAATGATGAAAAAAATACTGAAGAAATGATGCAAGCAATTTTAAGCGGATTTAGTATAGGCACACCAGCAACTAGAGCAGAAACAATAAAGAAGCTTAAAGATATAGGATATATTAAAACAAAGGGAAAAAGTTTAACAACAACAGAATTAGGTAGAACTATTGTGGAGATATTTCCAGCCAGGGAATTATTGGATTTAGAATATACAGGAAAGTTAGAAAAAACATTAGCTGATATTGAAAAGGGAAAGTTTAAAAAAGAAGATTTTTTAAATTTAATTTATGATTTTACAAGACAATCTGTAGAAAAAATTAAAAATGATAATTCTATGCTTCATAAGTTTAAGGTTGAAAAACCAGAAGGGGCAGAAGAAATAGGAAAATGTCCTGTATGTGGCAATTCAATAATTGAAGGTGAAAAGGGATTTGGGTGCATTAATTGGAAAAATGGATGCACATATACTATTTGGAAAAATGATAAGTTCATTGAGTCATTAGGTAAAATGGTAACTAAGGAAATGGTTGAATTGCTTCTTAAAAATGGAAAGGTTGGATTTAGAAATTTAAGAAGTAAAAAGGGAACTTTATTTTCTGCATATTTAAGATATGAAAAAGATGAAAAGACAGGATATTATAGTTGGAAATTTGAATTTATAAATTAGAGAATAATAGTCAGCAATTATATAGTTGCTGGCTATTTTATTTTGAAAAGATAATAGATTAATTGAGCAAAAGGGCTGTGTACTAACTTTTAGTGCATAGCCCTTTTAAGAAAAATAAATTATTATTTTATAAATATTGATAATAAGGAATAACATAATGGTGCTAAAAATACTGTAACTATTCCGGCTACACCTATTGACAATGAACTCATAGCACCTTCTTGTTCACCTATTTCTAATGCTTTTGATGTTCCAACAGCATGAGAAGCAGTTCCTAATGATACACCCCTTGAAATTGGATTATTAATTTTTAAAACTTTAAATACAGTAGGTCCAACTATTGCACCAATTATTCCAGATAAAACTATAGCAAGAACAGTAATTGAAGAACTTCCACCAAGAGAATTAGTTATTTCAATACCAATAGGAGTAGTTACACTTTTAGATAATAGAGAAACAGTTAAACTATTGTCTAATCCCAAAAATGTTGCAATAGAAATTACAGATAATACACTAACTAAGCTTCCAACTAATATTCCAGAAAATATAGGTAAAAAGTTTTCTTTAAGTAAATTAAGTTTTTTATATAGTGGCACAGCTAAAACTATAGTTGCAGGTCCAAGAAAAATATTTATAAATTGTCCACCATTATTATAAGTATCAAAATCTATATTAAATATTTTTAAAAAGTAAATTATTAATATAGTTGCAGTTAAAAGTGGATTAAAGATGGGTAATTTTGTTTTTTTATAAATAAATAATCCTATTTCAAATGCAATTAAAGATATAAATATTCCAAAAAACATATTATTTGAAATTATCTCCATTTAATTAAGCCTCCTTTTTATTAAGAAAATCATTATTATCATCATTATCATGTTTTGATTTCTTTTTACAAATAAATTCTACTGTTAAAGCTGTAGCTGATAATACTATTATTGTAGTTATAATGCATAATAGTATAATTTTAAATAAACTACTTTTTAAATCAGCAAATGAAGTCATTAGTCCTACAGATGCTGGAATAAAGAAAAAGGCTAAATGATCTAAAAAAAAGTTAGCTAATGGTTCAACTTTTTCAACTTTTACTATGTTAGAGGTTAATAATAAAAATAGTAATATCATTCCTATAATATTTCCAGGGATAGGAAGATGAAGTAGTTTAGAAACTAATTCTCCTGCAAAATAAATTGAAAGAATCAAAATAGATTCTCTAAAAAATTTCATAGATAGGCCTCCTTAAATTATTATGTAATTTTAAAATCTACTATTTATAGTATAATACAAAAAAATATTGTGTCTAGAAGTTGAAAAGTATATTTTATGTTAGAAAATTAAATAGAAATGTGAAAAATAAAGGTATAAAACGATTACTGTTAGTTAACAAAAAATAATTATAAATCATAATATAAATCATAACAATATAAAAAATATCTAAAAGGAGTAGATATGAATAAATGCTTTAAGCGTATTGCAGCTATATTTAGTGTAATAGCAATAATAGGTGCTACTTTTATGGGATGTGGTAAGGTAAATGATAAAAGAACTGAAAGTACAAATTTAAAAACCATAAGATTAAATGAAGTTGTAAGATCTGTATTTTATGCACCAATGTATGTTGCAATAAATGAAGGTTTCTTTGAAGAAGAAGGACTTGCAATAGACTTATCAACTGGACAAGGTGCAGATAAAACTATGCAACAATTGTTAAGCGGTAATGTGGATATTGGCTTTTCAGGACCAGAGCAAGTTGTTTATATTTACAATCAAGGCAGAGAGGATTATCCAGTAGTATTTGGACAACTTACACAAAGGGATGGTTCATTTTTAGTTGGAAGAGAAGAAGAGGAAAATTTTGACTGGTCATCATTAAAGGGTAAAGAAATAATTGGTGGAAGACCAGGTGGAATTCCAGAAATGGCTCTAGAATATGTATTAAAACAAAATGGGTTAAATCCAGAAAATGATGTGAAAATGGTTACTAATGTAGATTTTACAGCTACAGCAGGTGCCTTTAAATCAGGAATTGGAGATTATGTTGCATTATTTGAGCCAACAGCAACTATGCTTGAAAAAGATGGTGCAGGAAATATAGTTTCATCAATAGGTAATGAAGCAGGAAATATTTCATATACCTGTTTTTATACAACTAAATCCTATATGGATGAAAATCCAGAGATAATTCAAAAATTTACTAATGCAATTTATAAGGGACAACAATGGGTTCAACAACATACAAGTGAAGAAGTAGCAGATTCAATTATTTCATTTTTTCCAGGAACAGATAAGGAAGTAATAGTTAAAGTAATTGATAATTACAAAAATATAGAAGCATATTCAGAAACACCTGAAGTAAGTGAAGATGGATTAAATAAATTAATGGATATTATACAAGGATATGATGAAAGTTTAATTACTGAAAGACCTGATTTTAATATTATTGTTAACAATTCATTTGCAAAACAAGCAATAAAATAGAAAATAATAAAAATTTTAAAAATAAGTAACTAAATAGATATAAAATGATTGGTGGTGGTAAAGTGAGTCTCTTAGAAGTAAAAGATGTAAATATGAACTATCATACTATAGATGGTACTACAGAAGCCATAAAAAATATAAGTTTTAAGGTTGAAAAGGAAGATTTTATAAGTATTATAGGTCCTTCAGGATGTGGAAAGTCAACCTTGCTTAATATAATAAGTGGAATACTAATTCCATCTAGTGGAGAAGTAAAATTTTCAGATTCATCAATAAAAAATAATTTAGATAAAATGGGATATATGTTTCAAAAGGATTATTTATTTCCTTGGTTATCAGTTAGAGAAAATGTATTGTTAGGACTTAAGATTAAAAAGATATATACAAAAGAAAACATAAAATATGCAGAAAGCTTATTAAAGTGTTATGGGTTAAATAAATTTGAAGAGCATAAACCTGAGCAGTTGTCAGGAGGAATGAGGCAAAGGGTAGCTTTAATAAGAACATTGGTATTAAGACCAGAAATATTATTGCTTGATGAGCCATTTTCTGCTTTAGATTATCAAAGCAGATTAAAGATGACAGATGATGTGTATGAAATAATTAAAAGAGAAAAGAAAACAGCAATAATGGTAACTCATGATTTAGGTGAAGCAATAGTAATGTCTAATAGAGTTATAATTTTAAGTAATAGACCAGCAACAATTAAAGAAGATGTAAATATAAAATTTGAAAATAAAGATGCAACTCCTTTCGATAAAAGAAAAGAATCAGAATATAATGAGTATTTTAGAAAACTATGGGGGGAGTTGGATAATTAATATGGAAAAAGAACATGAAGTATATTTAAAAAAGGTAAAAAGAAATAAGTGGAAAATAGGAATAATAAGAATTGCAATATTGGTTATATTTATTGCACTTTGGGAAGTTGCAGCTAAATTAAAATTGATTGACCCATTTTTAACATCAAGTCCAAGCAGAATAGTAAAATCATTAATTAGTTTTGTTAATGGAGGTACATTATTTAGGCATATATGGGTAACTTGTTATGAAACTATAATTGGATTTATGTTAGGAACTATTTTAGGGGTAATTATTGCAATAATATTATGGGCATCTAAGACAGCATCTAAAGTATTAGATCCTTATTTAGTAGTGTTAAATGCTTTGCCAAAGGTTGCACTTGCTCCAATTATTATATTTTGGGTTGGGAATGGAACTCCAGCAATTATTACAATTGCATTATTAATATCGATTGTTACAACTATAATAAGTGTTTTAACTGGTTTTAATGAAGTTGATGAAGGTAAAATGCTATTGATGACAACATTTCAAGCAAATAAATGGCAAAAGTTAAGATATTTAGTTTTTCCAGCATCAATACCAGTAATTATATCTGCTTTGAAAATAAATGTAGGACTTTCATGGGTAGGAGTAATAATGGGTGAATTCTTGGTGGCAAGAGAAGGATTAGGCTTTTTAATAATATATGGAGGTCAAATTGCTCAATTAGATATGGTTATGATGAGTATTGTTATTTTATCAGTAATTGCATTTATAATGTATGAAGTAGTTGCAATTTTAGAAAATAAGCTTGTAAATAAAAAAAAGTGAGATTTACAATAATGGCAAATTAAGTGATTTTGAGTAAAATAATAAAAATAAATCAAAGTTTGCCATTTTTAATTACATAAATTTGAATATAATGTAGAAAAATAAATTATTATTTGAAAAAGAGTACTTTTTTTGTTAAAATTATATATTATAAATAAAGAATAAACAAATGGAGGGATTATGAAAAAGAATACAAATGACTCCTTAGGTAAAAATAAAAAAATAAAAAAAGGCAAATATTTTGAAACAATAACTACATTAAGTCTTTCTATATTATTTGCTTTCGTGGTCTTAGTTGGTACTCAAAGTATAATGGGAGCAAAGACAACTACAATAACAGAAAATAAAGCAGAGAAATATTACTATGATGGTAAATATGATGAAGCTATAAATGAATATATGGAAATGCAAAAGAAGGAAACTTGGCCTATTTGGACTGTTAAAACAGCAGAAATTTACTCTATTCAAGGTAACTTAACAAAGTCAAATAATTTATTAAAAGAAGCTATAATAAAAAGAGATAAGATAATGCTTGAAGATGGAGAAAAATACTTAGATCAAGATAAAGAATTAATTAATAAAGTTATATTTACTTTTTATATGAATAATAATCTTGAACAAGCTGAAAGGCTAGGAGAATATTATTTAAATACATATAATACATATAAACCGTTATTAAAAACAATGTTTGCAGTATATTTAGCAACTGACCAAAAAGATTTAGCTAAAGAAATAGTTAAAACATATCCAATTGATTTAGAAGATGCATATGACTTAGCTGTTTTAGGTAAAATGCAACTTATGTTAAAGGATTATGAAGGTGGATTACATAATTTAAGATTAGCATATGAGTTAAATAAAAATGAAATAAAGATATATGATGTAATAATGGAAGTATGTGAATTTGATAAAAATTCATTATTAAAAAAGGTAACTGAATTATCAGAAGAAAATCCAAAAGTTGAAGCATATAAGGCTTGGCTTGAGGAAATTAAATCTTTTGATAAAAATATTAATGATTTTAATAGTAAGGTAATAAATGAAATAAATACTTGCATTAACACTAGTGAGCTAAATAAGGATTCATATGTAGAATCATATGTTGAAGCTTGGAAAAACTTTAATAATGAACAATATGATAAAGCAAAAGAATTATGTACTGAAGCAATAGTGAGAAATAGTAAATATGAAAATTCATATATTTTAATGGCTAATATATTATATAAAACAAAAAGTAGTGATAAGGGTGAAGGTTATATAAGAACAGCTATATATAATGAGCCATATAATTACAATTTAATTATGAATGTAGCAAAATTACAAGAAAATTTAAATAATAATTTAGAATTAGCTAAGAGATATTATGAACTTGCACTAAATTTAAGCAATAATAATCCAGAAATATATTATGACTTAGCATTATTAAAATTTGAACAAGGAAATAGCAAAGAAGCAATTTTAGATTTAAAAAAAGCTTTATCTATAAGTAAGAATAGTAAATATTATAGGGCATTAGGAACAATTTACTATAATGAAGGAAAATATGGTAATGCAATTGAAAATATAAAAGAAGCTTATAATATTAATGCAAATGATGTTTTAGCTTTAAATAATGCTGCATGTTATTATGCTATGGTAGATAAAGATATATGGAGAGCATATTCAAACCTTGAATCAGCATATAATGAAATGAGTAATTTATTAGATAATGAATCAAAAGAATTAATTACAAAAAATTATAACATCATAAAAGAAATATATAATAAATATATTAATAATGAAAATATGACTATTGATGTTAATGGATTAGAATTAGCATTTTAATACAAATGAGAGATAATAAAATTTATCTCTCATTTTTTTTAATAAATACTCAAAAATTATTTCTAATTTTTATAAAATATGGTAATATATTCTATAAAGAAATGTTCTGAATTTTATGAAAAAATATAATAAAATTGAATTTAAGAAAATAGTACTTAGAAGGTAATAGTTTGAGTAATTTGAGTGGGAGGAATTAAAAATGGGACAAAAAATTAAAAAGATAGCTTTATTAACAGGTGGTGGAGATTGTCCAGGCCTAAATGCTGTAATAAGAGCCGTAACAAAGACTGCAATATTAAATTATGGTATTGAAGTAATTGGTTATAAGTTTGGATATAGAGGATTATATAATAATGATTTTGTTTCTTTAAATTTAGATTCAGTAGCAGGAATATTGCATAGAGGAGGTACAATTCTTTATAGCTCTAACAAAGATAATTTATTTGATTACCTTGTAGAAGAAAATGGTGTGATGGTAAAGAAAGATGTATCTGATGTTGCAAATGAAAATTTAAAAAGAGAAGGTGTTGATGTTTTAGTAGTAATTGGTGGAGATGGAACATTAACTTCAGCTAGAGATTTTGCTAGAAAGGGAGTTAATGTAATTGGAGTTCCTAAAACTATTGATAACGATTTATCATCAACAGATGTTACATTTGGATTTAATACAGCAATTGATGTAGCAACAGAGGCATTAGATAGACTTCATACAACAGCAGAGTCACATCATAGAATTATGATTTGTGAAGTTATGGGAAGAAATGCTGGATGGATAGCATTAGAATCAGGTATAGCAGGTTCTGCAGATGTAATTCTTTTACCAGAAATACCTTATGATATTAAAAAAATTGAAGAAAAAGTAAGGCAAAGAGAAGCAGAAGGAAGAAACTTTACTATAATTGTGGTTGCAGAAGGAGCAAAACCTAAAGATGGAGATGTAGTAGTATCTAAAATAGTTTCAGATAGTCCAGATCCAATAAGGCTTGGTGGAATTGGAAATAAACTAGCTGATGATTTAGAAAAGTTAATTAAAGATCATGAAGTTAGATGTACTGTTTTAGGACATGTACAAAGAGGGGGAAATACTTGTACTTATGATAGAATTCTTTCAACAAGATATGGAGTTGCAGCAATGGAATTGATTATTGAAGGAAAATTTGGACAAATGGTTTGTTTAAAAGGTGATACTATAACTAATGATACTTTAGAAAATGTAATAGGACAAAATACTAAGAAAGTAAATCCAGAAGGTGAATTAGTACAAGTTGCTAAAAAGATAGGAATTACTTTTGCAGAATAATAATTGGATATAAAGCATATAAATAGTGACAGATACAAAGGGTAATTTTATTAATAAGATAATCTTTTGAGCTGTCACTATTTTATATTATATAAATTTGGTGAATAAACTATAAAGTAGTAAATGCAAATTTAGAAGATATCAAAAAATTTACAGTAAATACTTCAAAATATTCTGACAATATGATATACTTATATTAAAGTAAAGGAAATTTATTGAATCAGTAAATTTAGGAGGGTATTATGAAAGAAATAAAGAAATATTTAGAATCAAGGATTGGAAAATATAGTTTCTTTTTTGAAGATTTGAAAAGCGGTTATGTGTATGGATACAATGAAAACGTTTCTATGACGGCTGCTGGATGTATGAAGCTTCCAATAGCTGTTTCGTTAATAAAAGTAGTAGAAGAAAAGAAACTTGATTTTATGGATAAGATTAAAATTCAAAGTAAAGATAAGGTTTATGGAACAGGAATTATTCATGAATTTAATGAAAGGGAATATACAGTATTTGAACTTATGGTTATAATGCTAATACAAAGTGATAATACTGCTGCAAATAAAATAATTGATTTAGTAGGAATGGAACAAATAAATGAAGATATAGTAGCTATGGGATTAAAGAATACAAAGTTAAATAGAAAGACAAATGATGAGAGAACTGTAGTTTCAAATATTGAAAATATAACAACAGCATATGATTTAGCAAGAATATGGAAACATTTATCAAATGGAACCTTTTTATCAAAAGATAATGGGCAAATGCTTATTGATATATTAAGAAGACAACAAATTAAAAATAAATTAGCTTTATATATTCCAGATGATTTAAAAATTGAAATATCAAGTAAAACTGGTGATAAAAGAGGTGTTGAAAATGATACAGAATACTTAGAACTTCCAAAAGGTAAATTTACTTTTACTGTATTATCAGAAGGAATTCCTAATAGTGTTTATGGAACTGTTTCTTTAGCAAAGTGTGGAAAAATGATGTGGGATGAAGTAATGAATAATTGGAATTAAATTACATTGACAAAATTTGAATGTAGTGATATTCTAACAAAAAAGAACCTTTAAGAGAATCCGAGAGATTCATAAGGAAGCTGTAATAATACCCATATTGTATAAGATTACTATACCTTCCTTATGTCTAAGGGAGGTTTTTTTGTATTCTTTAAATTTAACACTGTGATGTTAAAAAGGAGTGATTATAAAAAATGAAAAATAAACATTTAATAAGTCCAATGGATTTTTCAAAAGAAGAACTTAATGAAATTTTTGAATTAGCAGAAAAATTTATTTCAAATCCAAAAGAATTTTCACATATCTGTGACGGCAAAATTTTAGCTACACTTTTTTATGAACCTAGTACTAGAACACGTTTTAGCTTTGAAGCAGCTATGATGAGATTAGGAGGGAAAATACTAGGTTTTTCAGAACCAAATTCAACCTCCAGTGCAAAGGGAGAAACATTAGCAGATACAATAAGAATGGTTTCTATTTATTCAGATATAATTGCAATGAGACATCCTAAAGAAGGAGCAGCAAAAGTTGCAAGCATGTATTCATCAGTTCCAGTTATTAATGCAGGGGATGGTGGACATCAACATCCAACTCAAACATTAACAGATCTTTTAACTATTAAATCACAAAAAGGAAAATTAGAAGGTCATACAATAGGGATTTGTGGTGACCTAAAAAATGGACGTACAGTACAATCGTTAATAATGGCTATGTCTAGATATAAAGATGTTAAATTTATACTTATATCTCCAAAGGAATTGGTAATTCCAGAATATATAAAAGAAGAGGTATTAAAAAGAAATAATATATATTTTAAAGAAGTAGAGAATATAGAAGAAGTAATTGAAGAATTAGATATACTATATATGACAAGAATTCAAAAAGAAAGATTTTTTAATGAAGAAGAATATTTAAGATTAAGGGATTGTTATGTATTAGATAATGAAAAAATGAAAAGGGCAAAATCAAATATGATAGTAATGCATCCACTTCCAAGAATAAATGAAATTGCAACAGAAGTAGATAATGATTGTAGAGCTGTATATTTTAAACAAGCTGAATATGGAATGTATGTAAGAATGGCATTAATAGTTAAGTTATTGGAGGAGTGTAATGTTACAAATAACTAGTATAAAAAATGGATTTATGTTAGATCATATAAAAGCTGGAATGGGTGTAAAGATATTTAGATATTTACATTTAGATGAGTTAGGTCATCAAGTTGCTTTAATTATAAATGCAGATAGCAAAAAGATTGGAAAAAAAGATATTATAAAAATTGAAAATTTAGAAACAATAAATTATACAGTTCTTGGGTTACTTTCACCAGGAATAACTATAAATGAAGTAAGAAATGAAATAATTGTAAGTAAAATAAAGCCAGAATTACCAGAAGAAATAAAAAATATATTAATATGCCAAAATCCTAATTGTATTACTTCAGTGGAAAAATACATACCCCATAGCTTTAAATTATTTGATAAAGAAAAGGGAAGTTATAAATGTGAATATTGTGAACAAATCATAAATCCAAGTGAGGTATAAAAATATGAATTTATTAATAAAAAATGCTAATGTAATAGATGCTAATGGAAAATTTCAAGGTGATATATTAATAATAGATGGAATAATAAATCAAATTGGTAAAAATATAGATAAAAATGGAGTGGGAATTCTTGATGCAAAAGGATATACAGTAATGCCTTCTTTTATAGATACACATGCTCATTTTAGAGAGCCAGGATTAACTTATAAGGAAGATATAGAAAGTGGATCTAAGGCAGCTGCAAAGGGAGGCTATACTGGAGTATGTTTAATGGGAAATACTAATCCAATTTGTTCAACAAAGGAAGTAGTAGAATACGTTAGAAATAAAGTAAGGGAAGTAGGATTAATTGATGTTCATCAATGTGTATCAATTACAGAAAATTTTAATGGTAAATCTATAGAACACTTAGGGGCTTTTAATGATGATAATGAGCTTATAGCAATAACTGATGATGGTGTTGGAGTTATGGATTCTAGTATTATGATGAAGGCAATGGAAAAGGCAAAGGAAAATAAGTGGATTATAATGTCACATGCAGAAGATAGAACATTTTCTAAAATAGATATGAGAATAGCAGAGGATTTAATGACTATAAGAGATTTATACTTAGCTAAAGTAACTGGTGCAAGATTACACATGGCTCATGTAAGTACAGTTGAATCAATTAATGCAATAAGAGAAAGTAAAAAGACAGGAAGTAATGTAACTTGTGAAGTTACACCACATCATATAGGATTAACATCAGATATAAGTAATTATAGAGTAAATCCTCCAATAAGAGAAAAAGAAGATGTTAATGCAATAATAAAAGGAATTAAAGATGGAACTGTTGATTGTATAGGTACAGATCATGCACCACATACTGAAGAAGATAAAAAAAATGGTGCTCCAGGCATGGTAGGATTAGAAACTGCATTTAGTATTTGTTATACAGAATTAGTAAAAAATAATGGTATTTCTATAAATAAATTAAGCGAGTTAATGTCTAAAAATCCAGCAAATATTCTTAAAATGAATAAAGGAATAATTTCAGTTGGAAAAGATGGAGACTTAGTATTAGTTGATTTAAATAAAGAAATAACAATTGATAAAGAAGCATTTGCATCTAAAGGTAAGAATACTCCTTTCCAAGGAAGAAAATACTTTGGAGAAATTGTAAAGACTATAAAGGGCGGTAAAGTAATATATAGTAAATAAGTTTAGTATTATCATAAGAGAAGAAGGGTGAAGTTAATATGAAAAGTTTTATAATGGATAAGTTATATAAAAGAGTTGAGGAAAGAGGTGTTGTGTGCTTAGGGTTAGATACAGCTGTTGAATATATACCTTCACATATTTTAGATGGAAAATCAATAGAAGAAGCAATCTTTGAATATAATAAATCAATTATAGATGAAACTTTAGATGTTGTAGCTTGCTTTAAGGTTCAAATAGCATATTATGAAGCTTTAGGATTAGCTGGGCTTATGGCATATAAGAAAACATTAGAATATTTAAGAATAAAGGATGCAATTATAATTGCAGATATAAAAAGAGGCGATATAATGGCAACTGCAACTCAATATGCTAAAGGTCATTTTAGTGGAGATTTTGAAGCAGACTTTATTACATTAAGTCCATATATGGGGATGGATAGTATAGAACCATATATGCCATATATAGAAAATGGGAATAAGGGTGTTTTTGTGTTAGTTAGAACTTCAAATCCAGGAGCTGAAGATATAGAAAATATTGATACAAAAGATAATAGCAAAGTTTATAAGGTTGTAGGTGATAAACTTACTAAGATGGGTGAATCTATAAAAGGTGAATGTGGATATTCAGCTATTGGTGGAGTTATTGGATGTACTCATGTTGAAGAGGGTAAGGAAATTAGAGAAAGATATAAAAATATGTTTTTCTTAATACCTGGTTATGGAGCACAAGGAGGAAAAGCAGAAGATGTAGCTTTATATTTAAGAAATGGAAATGGTGGAGTTGTAAATTCATCAAGAGCTATTCTTTTAGCATATAAAAAGGAAAATAAACCAGAAGAATTTGCACTTTGTGCAAGAAAAGAAGCTATAAGAATGAGAGATGAAATAAGAAAAGCTGTTAATAATCTTTAGGAGGAGAGAATTTATGAAGTACACAAAAGGCGAGATTTTGTTAAATGATGAAATTCAAACTGGAATATATAAAATGGTTGTAAAAGATAAAAATAAAGCAAAGGCAGGTCAGTTTTACATGCTTAAGCATAATGGAACAACACTTCTTCCAAGACCAATAAGTGTATGTGAAACTAATGGAGAAACACTTACTTTTGTTTATGCCGTTGTAGGTAATGGAACTAAAGAATATGCAGAATTAAAAGTAGGAGATACAATAAGTTTAAATGGTCCATTAGGGAATGGATTTAATTTGGAAGAGGATTATGGTAAAGTTGCTTTAGTAAGTGGTGGAATTGGTACAGCTCCAATGTTAGAGCTTTCTAAAAAGCTTAGAGAAAAGAAAAAAGATATAAAAATGGATCTTTATGCAGGATTTAGAGATGATATATATTTAATAGATGAAATAAATGAATTTGTTGATAAAAGCTTTGTTTCTACCAATACAGGAAAATATGGTCATAAGGGTTTTGTAACAGAAATATTGGATGTAGATAAATATGATACGGTATTATGTTGTGGACCTGAAGTTATGATGAAAAAGGTTATTGAAATGTGTAAAGAAAAACAAGTAAAAGTATATGTTTCAATGGAAAAGCATATGGCTTGTGGAGTAGGAGCATGTCTAGTGTGTACTTGTAAAACTAAAGATGGAAATAAGAGAACTTGTAAAGATGGCCCAGTATTTGATGGATATTATGTAGAATTATAAAAGACCAAAGGAGAAGATAAAATGTTAAAAGTTAATATAAATGGATTAGATTTTAAAAACCCAGTAATAGCAGCATCAGGAACCTTTGGTTTTGGAGCAGAATATAACAATTTTTATGATGTAGGAATTTTAGGTGGTATTTCATCAAAGGGATTAACTTTAAATGAAAAGGCAGGGAATTATGGAATAAGGGTATTTGAAACTCCATCAGGAATGATGAATTCAGTTGGACTTCAAAATCCAGGAATAGATAAATTTATAGCAGAAGAACTTCCAAAGATGAAGAAATTAGGAACTAACATTATTGCAAATGTTGGTGGTGGATGTATGGAAGATTATGAAATTGCTTTAGATAAACTTAATGGAACAGATGTTGATATGATAGAACTTAATATATCATGCCCAAATGTAAAAAGTGGAGGTATGGCTTTTGGAATTAAATCAGAAGTTGCTTATGAAGTTGTTAAAAAAGCTAAATCAATAACTGATAAGACTTTAATGGTTAAATTATCACCTAATGCAGAAGATATTGTAGATATGGCTATTAAATGTCAAGAAGCAGGAGCAGATTCGTTATCATTAATTAATACATTAAAGGGATTAGCAATAAATCCATATAAAAGAAAGGCAGTGTTTAATAATGTATATGCAGGATTGTCAGGACCTGCAGTTAAGCCAGTAGCTTTAAGAATGGTTCATGAAGTTGCAAAGGCAGTAGAAATACCAGTAATAGGTTTGGGGGGAATAACCACAGGGTTAGATGCTATAGAATTTATGATGGCAGGAGCTTCAGCAATTCAAATAGGAACAGTAAATTTCTTTAATCCAATGGCAGGAAAAGAAATTATTGAGGAAATGGAATTGTTTTGCAAAGAACAAGGAATTAAAGATATTAATGAAATAATAGGAATAATATAATAATATTAATAAAAGGTTCTAAATGTATTTATAAATATATTTAGAGCCTTTTTATTGATTGTTAATTAAAAAGCTTTATCAAAACCGATATTTTGATAAAGCTTTCTTTTTATGCTATATATTCTTCGGCATCTTCTTGCCATTCTTCAACTTCATCACCAAGCCCTTTTATAGAAGACGCATAAAATACAGGATTTTTTCCAGATTTCTTTTGAGTTATATAATCATTTAATGCAGAAATAGCAATCTTACTTAACATTACTATTGCAATTAAATTTAATATAGCCATTAATCCCATAAATACGTCAGCTAAGTTCCAAACTAAATCCATTGAAGCAATTGATCCAAATAAAACCATAGCTGCTACTAAAATTCTATATAAATATAAATAAATCTTTTTATCAGATATAAATTGTATATTAGTTTCTCCATAATAATAATTTCCTATAATTGAACTAAAGGCAAACAATAATATACATATAGTTATAAATGTACCACCCCAAGATCCAACTTGAGAAATTAATGCCATTTGAGTAAGCTCTATACCTTTAACACTACCATCTAATGGAATATTAGAACCGGATAAAAGGATTATAAATGCAGTAGAAGTACAAATTATTAATGTATCAGTAAATACACCTAATGTTTGAATTAATCCTTGTTTTGCAGGATGTGATACAGTTGCAGTTGCAGCTGCATTTGGTGCAGAACCCATACCAGCTTCATTTGAAAATAAACCTCTTTTTATACCTTGTAATAAAGCAGCGCCAATACCACCACCAACAAATTGTTTAATTCCAAATGCATGTTCAAATATAGTTTTAAATAATCCAGGAATTGACTTATAGTTAATAACTATTATAAATAAGGCAATTATTATGTAAGCAGAAGCCATTATAGGAACTAAAATTCCAGAAATTTTAGCAATTCTATTTACTCCACCAAAAATAATTATTAATGTTAATATAGTTAAGATTATTCCAATTAATAATTTATTTGTATTAAAATTAGAAGCAAATGCTGCAGCAATTGTATTTGATTGAACAGAATTAAATGCAAATCCGAAACAAAGAATTATAAGAACTGAAAAAGTAACACCCATCCATTTTTTCTTAAGACCTTTTTCCATATAGTATGCAGGTCCACCTCTATAGTTATCACCATCTTTAACTTTATAGATTTGAGCTAAAGTAGATTCTATAAGAGCAGAAGCAGAACCTATTAAAGCAATAAGCCACATCCAAAAAACAGCACCAGGTCCGCCTATAGCAATAGCAGAAGCAACGCCAGCTAAGTTACCAGTTCCAACTCTTGAAGCAGTACCTATACAAAATGCTTGAAATGATGAAATTTCATTCTTAGACTTATCTTTATTTTCACTTCCAGTTCCTTCACCAAGCAATTTAAACATTTCTTTAAAGTTAGTAAATTGAACAAACTTTGTTTTAAAAGTGAAATATACTCCAATTGTTATAAGCATAGCAATAAGAATATAAGTCCAAATAAAGTCATTAATTGATAAAATAAAGTCGTTTAAAAGTTTCATATAATTTCCCCTTTCCAATATAATTTGATATTCTTATTGGTAGTATACAATAATAAAAAGAAATATGCAAGAAGTAACAAAAATAAATTCAAAAAAAGAGATTTTTGATATAAAAATGACATTGAAATTGATAAAAATGAATGAAAATGCAATAGATAAATCATTATTAAAAATAAAAAAAGCAGCCAATTTTGACTGCTTTTTTTAATGATTAAATAATCCATTTATTATATCTGAAATTGAAGTTCTATGAGCCTCTGCGTCTGTATCGGAGGTAGATGTATCTCTATTGTGGTTATTACCATTATTACCGATGTTTTCATCAGGAGTATTAGTAGTAACTTTAACATTAAGTTTTACTGTTTCTGAATTTTTAATTTTTTCAGTAAATGAAACTAAAGTATATTGTCCAGATGAGATATTACTTGCAACTGATGCACCATGTATTTTATATTTAATTCCTCTATTATTTAATATAACAATAGCATCATATAAATCCATATCAGCTCTTAAGCCAATTTCAGATAATTTAATATATTCTTCAGCTTTAGTATCATCCTCTCTAGTAGGTACTACAAAAGGATAATCATCTGCATTTGGATTTGCATTAGGTTTATTAATGAATACTTTATCTTCAATAAGACGAGAAGGAGTATTTTTATTTGCTAATTTATTATTAGAACTATTAACACTAACACTAACATGAATATCACAAACAGATTTTGGTTGAGTTCCATCAATAAAGTATTCAGTTTTTACTCGATTTCCTCTTTGATCTTCATAACATAAATCTGTAGGAGATTTTCCTGAATCTTTACATACTTTTGCTTCAACTAAACCAGATGGCTTTTCAATATCCTTATACTCTAAGCCTTCATGAGCAACAGCCATTATTTTACTAAAAAGTGATGCGGCACTAGAACTTCTACCATTCATTCTTTGAGGATTATCGTATCCAATCCATACAGAACCAGAATAATAAGGAGTTAATCCAGCAAACCAGAAGTTATCTGATGAATTTGTTGTTCCTGTTTTTCCAGCTACAGGTATATCATTAAATTGTGCGCTAGTAGATGATCCCTTTAAAATATCATAAATTATATATGATGTTTGTGGTGAAAATAACTTTGTTGATATAGGCTCTTTTTCTAGTAATAAATTACCACTTGCATCTTCAACTTTAGTATAAAGTGCTGGTTCATAAATTACACCATTATTTCCAAAGGCTCCATAAGCAGATGCTAAAATTGTAGTATTACCACCATCTCTATTACCAATAGGTTGGTCAAACTGTCCTAATGCTAACGCAGACATTGTATGAGATTGAGGAGCATATTTAAGTCCTGCCTTTTTACCATAATTAAGGGCTGTATCTAAACCTAGCATATCTACTGTTTTTATAGAAGTTAAATTTTTAGAGTATGTTAAAGCTTCTCTTGCAGTGATATAACCAAACATTGAACCATCAGCATTTTTAGGAACAACAGAACCAAAATTATATTTTTCCAATATTTCTTCAGAAACTGAAGTATCATCAAGTGGGGTTCCAGCTGTAATTAATTTAGTATCAATAGCTGGACCATAAACTGTTAAGGGTTTAGTTGTTGATCCTATTGATTTTAAGTCAAAATAAGCTCTATTTAATGAAGCAGAAGGTTGATTTCCACGTCCTCCAATAAGAACTTTAACTTGCCCAGTTTTATAATCTATTATTGTAGCAGATGCTTGAAGTAATGGAACACCATCACTATCTGTAGGGTCACCATTGTTAACATCTACTTGCAAATTTGATCTATCATTTAATATATCTTGAACAGTATTTTGCATTTGAACATTTAAAGTAGTATAAATTTTTAATCCACCATTAACTAATAATTTTTCTACTTCTTCTTCGGTATATTTATATTTGTCAATTAGGTCTTTTTTTACTTGATTTAATGCTGGATATACAAACCATTCATTATTAACGGTAGAAGATGTATCCATCTTCTTGAAATTAAAATTATTAGCATTTGCATCATTGATTGCAGAATTATAGTCTTCTTGAGAAATATAACCTAATTCAAGCATTTTAGATAACACAGTTTTAGTTCTGTTAATATATCCATTAGGATAATTTGAAGAACTAGTATTATAAGCACTATAAGTTGTAGGAGCTTGTGTAATACCAGCTATATAAGCACACTCAAGTAATGTAAGATCCTTAGCATTTTTAGCAAAGAAATATCTTGATGCAGCTTCAACACCATAAATATGACCACTTAAAGGTATAGTATTTAAATAAGTTCTGATTATTTCTTCTTTGCTTACTTGTTTATCTAATTTAACAGCTAATACTATTTCTTTTATTTTTCTGTTAATTCTATCAAGTGGATTTGACTCTGAAGCAGCTTCAGAGGATAATATAGTATTTTTTATTAATTGTTGAGTAATTGTTGAAGCACCATGGATACCATTTTGCTTTCCTAGTATTACCATTACATCTCTAGCTGCAGCACCTAATATTCTTTTTATATCTATGCCACCATGTGTCATAAAGCGTTCGTCTTCTATTGAAATATAGGCATTTATTAAATTTTGAGGCATTTCATCATAAGAAATAATATATCTAATTTCCGTTGAAGGTAAATCATCAATAAAATTACCTTGATCATCATATAACATTGATGGTTGATTTAAGTTATAAATAGCATTTACATCTAATGACGGTGTTGTTTTAATTACAGCAACTACATATCCAATGCCTACAACACTAATTAATAATCCTAAAATTAATATTGTAAGAAAAAAATATTTGAAAAATCGTTTTAATTTAGATGGCTTCTTTTTTGAGGCTTTAATCTTCTTTTTTGACTTAACAGCTTTTTCCTTTGGAACTTTTGATTTATTAGAATCTTTAGCCATTTGTTCCTCCTTTTATTTATATATAATATAATATTCTATTCCATTTAATTATAGCATATTAATTATAATAGTAAAATAATAACTATCAAGGTGAGTGTATGAAGTATTATACAAAAAAGCCTAAGTATTATAAAAGGCCTAATTTAAAATATAATAGGTTTCAATATTGGTTTCTAATAATAGTTATGATAATTTTACTGTTTAATATAATTCTTTATTTATTTAATAAAAGAATTTTACCATCTGTACTTAGCATAGGGGAAGTAAAGATGAAATCAGAAGCAGTAAAAATTATAAATGAAGAAAGTGTTAAGGTTTTTTCAGATGATTTTAATTATGAAGACATTATTAATATAGAAAAAGATAGTGAAGGAAATATTGTAATGTTAAGAGCAGATACTGTAAGGCAAAATTATTTAGCATCACAAGTAGTATTAAATTGTAATGATAAGTTAAAAGAACTTGGGGAGTTAGGGGTAAAGATTCCTATTGGATATTTAACTAATAATGTTATGTTCTATACTTTAGGACCTAAAATTACAGTTAAAATGCAACAAGTAGGAAATATTGAAACTTCTTATGAATCTATATTTGAAAGTGCTGGAATTAATCAAACAAGACATAAAATTTATTTAAATGTAAAATCTAAAATGAGAGTTATTGTACCATTTCATAGTGATGAAATTGAAGTAACATGTCAAATACCAATTTCTGATACTGTTATTGTAGGAAAAATTCCTGATACAGCAATTAATATGAATAGCAGTAATTAATAGATTACTTATTGGGGATATAACAGTTTACTTACTATTTAAACCATATTTTGTATACTAGGTTGAAAATTAATTTCATTAAAAGTATAATTATTGTAAAATTATAAAGTCAGTAGGAAAGGTGATTTTGTGAAAATTTCAACTAAGGGAAGATATGGATTAAAGGCACTTATAAATTTAGCAATGAATGATAAGCAAGAAAATATTACGATTAAAACTTTATGTGAAAATTTGAACATTTCAGAAAGATATTTAGAGCAAATATTTTCATCTTTAAGGAAGGCAGGGATTGTTGTTGGAAGAAAGGGTTCACAAGGTGGTTATTATATTTCAAAAGATATAACTACACTTACAGTTGGAGAAATATTAAGAGTTCTTGAAGGTGAATTAGAAGTTGTTGACAATTCTAAAAATAAAGATGAAATTGATGAGTTAGATACATTTATAAATGAAAATTTATGGAATGTATTAAATAAGAAAATTAATAATTTTTTTGATAGTATTACTTTAGAAGATTTAGTAAATCAATATAATGAAAGTAAAAGTAATATATTATATTATATTTAAAAATTAGTAGATAGTGAAAAACAGATAAAATTTAATATAACATTTGGTAAAAAGAGTAAATAAATTTAATTAAATATAAATTTATTTACTCTTTTTATTATTTAGTAAGTTTTAAAATAATTAATAATAAATAAAAAAGAAAAAAGTTTTGGGAAAAATTTAATAAAATATTAATTAATTAAGTAAAGTTTTACAATAAATATAAAAATAACTTTTTTGTGAAAATATTGACAATAATTACAAAATGGTATAACATAATATTGAAATCAGTTTTAAAACAATAAAGTGTACAAGTTTTATGAAGTGCTGAAGAATAATTTGAAACTTATAATAAAATAAATTTACCCATAGCGACTCTTTTAAATTATAATTATCTATATTTTTATAGTAATTAAAATGAAATTTATTTTATGTAAAAGGTGTGAAGATATTCATATAGGGCTTAATTTACAATTTTATATAAAAATATTGAAGTATTTCATAAAACAGGGTGAGTTCTTATTGGAATAATAAAATTTAAAATTAGCTTATACAAATTTAGTAATATAAATTGCAGAAATATGTGTATAGGGCATATAAAGGAGGAATGAACATGTTAGAAAATGAACAATGGACTGGCTTTGAGGGCAGAATATGGAAAGAAGAAATAAATGTTAGAGATTTCATTCAAAAAAATTATAAACCATATGATGGTGATGAAAGTTTCTTAGCAGGTCCAACAGCTGCTACAGAAAAATTATGGGGTAAGTTACAAGAATTACAAAAGATGGAAAGAGCTAAAGGTGGAGTTCTTGATATGGAAACAGAAGTTGTTTCTGGACTTACAGCTTATGGTCCTGGATATATTGATGAATCTTTAAAGGGACTTGAAAAAGTAGTTGGTTTACAAACAGACAAGCCTCTTAAAAGAGCTTTTATGCCATATGGTGGAATTAAAATGGCTGAACAAGCTTGTGAAAACTATGGATATACACCAAATCCAGAATTACACAAAATATTTACAGAATATCATAAGACACATAACCAAGGTGTATTTGATGCTTATACACCAGAAATGAGAAAAGCTCGTAGCAGCCATATTATAACAGGACTTCCTGATACTTATGGACGTGGACGTATCGTAGGTGACTATAGAAGAGTTGCTCTTTATGGTATAGATTTCCTTATTGAAGAAAAATTAAAAGATTTAGCTAACTGTGGTGATGGAACTATGACTGATGATGTTATCCGTCTAAGAGAAGAAATCACAGAACAACGTAAAGCGCTTGAAGCTATGAAAAAAATGGCTGAAAGTTACGGATATGATATTTCAAAACCAGCAAAGGATGCTAGAGAAGCAGTTCAATGGTTATATTTTGGATATCTTGCAGCAATAAAAACTCAAAATGGGGCAGCTATGTCAATTGGACGTGTATCTACTTTCCTTGACATCTATATTCAAAGAGATATTGATAATGGAGTTCTTACTGAAGAAGAAGCTCAAGAATTAATTGACCATTTAACAATGAAATGCAGAATGGTTAAGTTTGCAAGAATAACTTCTTATAATGAATTATTCTCAGGAGATCCATCATGGGTTACTATAGCATTAGGTGGTATAGGTATGGATGGTCGTCATATGGTAACTAAGAATGACTATCGTTTCCTTCATACATTAGAAAATATGGGACCTTCACCAGAACCAAACCTTACTGTACTTTATTCTTCTGCACTTCCTGAAAACTTTAAGAAGTATGCAGCAAAGATTTCAGTAAATACAAGTTCTATACAATATGAAAATGATGATGCTATGAAACCAGAATGGGGAGATGATTATTCAATTTGTTGTTGTGTATCTGCAACTCAAACTGGTAAGGAAATGCAATTCTTTGGAGCTAGAGCTAATCTTGCTAAATGTTTACTTTATGCAATTAATGGTGGTATTGATGAAAAGTCAGGAAAGCAAGTAGGACCTGAATATAGAGGAATTTCATCAGAATATCTTGATTATGATGAAGTAATTGAAAAATATGAAAAAATGAGTGACTGGTTAGCTGGACTTTATGTAAATGTATTAAATCTTATTCAATACATGCACGATAAATATTATTATGAAGCAGCAGAAATGGCTCTTATTGATACAGATGTAAGACGTACATTTGCAACAGGAATTGCTGGTTTTTCACATGTAATAGACTCACTTTCTGCAATTAAATATGCAAAGGTTAGAACAGTTCGTAATGAAGCTGGAATAGTTACAGATTATGAAATTGAAGGAGACTTCCCAAGATACGGTAATGATGATGATAGAGCTGATGAAATTGGTATGTATGTTCTTAAGTCATTCCTTGACAAGATTAAGAAGAGACACACTTATAGAAATTCTGAACCTACTACATCACTTCTTACCATTACATCAAATGTAGTATATGGTAAATATACAGGTAATATGCCAGATGGACGTAGAGCTTGGACTCCACTTTCACCAGGAGCTAGCCCATCTTATGGATCAGAAAAGAATGGATTACTTGCTTCATTAAATTCTGTAGCTAAGCTTCCTTATGAATGGGCTTTAGATGGAATTTCAAATACACAAACAATAAACCCAACAGCATTAGGTCATGATGAAACAGAACAAGTTGATAAACTTGTACAAGTGTTAGATGGTTACTTTGATCAAGGTCCACATCACTTAAATGTTAATATATTTGGTATCGAAAAATTAAAAGATGCTATGGAACATCCTGAAAAAGAAGAATATGCTAACTTTACTATCCGTGTATCAGGTTATGCAGTTAAGTTTATAGATTTAACAAGAGAACAACAACTTGATGTTATATCTAGAACATGCCATGAAAGAATATAATTTAGATAAAAACACAGCAAGAGTTCATTCAATAGAGAGTTTTGGATCTGTCGATGGACCAGGAATCAGATTTGTTATTTTTTTAAAGGGCTGCCGTATGAGATGTCAGTTCTGTCATAATCCAGATACCTGGGATATGAAAGACGGAGAGATAAAAACTGCAGATGAGCTTTTATCTCAAGCTCTTAAATATAAGACCTATTGGAAGAAGAAAGGTGGCATCACTGTAAGTGGTGGTGAGCCACTTCTTCAAATAGATTTTTTAATTGAATTCTTTAAAAAGGCTAAAGCAAAAGGTGTTCATGTAACCCTTGATACATCAGGAAATCCTTTTACAAGAGAAGAACCTTTTTTTAGTAAGTTTAATGAGCTTATGAAAGTAACAGATCTTGTAATCTTAGATATTAAACAAATGGATGATAATAAGCATAAAATACTTACAGGATGGAGCAATTCAAATATTCTTGATATGGCAAGATATTTATCAGAAATTAATAAGCCAGTATGGATTCGTCATGTGCTTGTGCCAGGTGGAAGTGACAATGATGAACAGTTAAAGAAATTAAATGATTTTATAAAAACTTTAAATAATGTAGATCGTGTTGAAGTGCTACCATATCATACTCTTGGAACTTTTAAATGGGAAGAACTTGGTATTGAATATCCTTTAAAAGATATTTTACCACCTACTAAGGAGAGAGTAGAAAATGCTAAAGATATTCTTAATACAAGTGAATATACAAAGTATTTAACACGATAATTTATTGAATGGTATAAAGTTATTAAAAAATAAATACAATGTTAAAATTTTAGAGTTTAAGGTTTTAACATTGTATTTTCATATTAAAACAAAAAAACTAGTGAATAAATTGCATAATAAAATATGGCCTAATCAAGGATATTTTTTTGCAAACACTAGTTTTTATTATGTTTATATATTATTTATTTTCCCAGTTGAATACATAAGGTACATTTCTATAAAAACCTTCATAATCTAATCCGTAACCAACCACAAATAAATCATCTATTTCAAAACAATAATAATCAGGTTTTAAATCAACTTTTCTTCTAGATGGTTTATCAAGTAAAACGCAAGTTTTAACAGATTTAGCACCTAATTTCTTAACGTGATCTATAACAAATTGCATTGTATAACCAGTATCGATAATATCATCAACAATTATAACATCAAGTCCTTCTATGTTATCAGGGATATCATTAACAATTGTTACAGTCCCAGAACTTACTTCACTATGGCCATAGCTTGAAGTTGTCATAAATCCAACTTTAGCCTTTAAATCTAATGCTTTAAAAATATCTGCTCCAAAAACAAAGCTTCCTCTTAATAAAGGTAGTACATAAACCTCCTTACCTTCATAATCTTTAGTAATTTGTTGACCAAGTTCTTTAACTCTAGTTTGAATTTGTTCTTGAGAGAAAAGAATATTACGCTTTTTATCTTCCATGTTAAAACCCTCCATTAAAATTATAAGTTATGTATATTATTATATGAAAAAAATAATCTATTAATCATTTAGAAAAAAGAAAATAAAAAATCTTTTAACTAATGTTTAAATATTAACAAGTTTTTATTTTTTTTGCAACTAAAAAATTGATAATTAATACATGATATCTAGGTTTACATTTAATTTATAATAAGATAAAATATAGTGAAATATTGAATTGTATAAAATTTCCCTATAATTATATGTTTATAATTATAGGGAAATATAAAAAATAACCTAATGAATATAATTTAAAGAATGATTAATTTGAGGTGAAAATATGATATATGGAAATATAGATGGTGTTAAAAAATCTGCTATAGAAGAATTAGATAGATTATATAAGGTAAAATGTCCTAAAGATGAAGTGTGCTCAATAGAAATAATAGAAGTTATTTCTAGAGTATCATCATTTATTGAAAGAGAAGTAAGTGTTGCAATTGACAGAAGAGGAAATATAAAATCAATTGCTATTGGTGATTCAACATCTGTTGAAATAGAAACATTAGATATTCGTGAAAAAAAATTAGCTGGGGTAAGGATTATTCATACTCATCCAAATGGAATGAGCAACTTATCTGCCTTAGATATTAGTGCATTAATAAAGTTAAAGCTTGATGCTATAGTAGCAATTGGAATTTATGAAGGAAAGATATTAGATTGCTCTTTAGGAATGCTTACAGTTAATGATGATAAACTTGATTATGAGGAAAAAGGAAATATTCCACTTAAAGAAATTACCAAGATTCATATTTTAAATAAAATAAATTATATTGATTCTTTAGTAAAGGAAAAAGATATTATTGAAGATGATGAAGAAAAGGCAATATTGGTTGGTTCTGATACAAGGGAAAGTTTAGAAGAGCTTAAGGAATTAACAAAAGCTTGTGACATTCCAGTGCTTGAAAGTGTTTATCAAAGTAGAAATAAAATAGATGCAGCTTTTTATATAGGTAGAGGTAAAGTATTAGAAATTGCTCAATTAAGACAAAAGTTAAGAGCTAATGTAGTTATATTTGATGATGAATTGTCAGGTTCACAAGTTAGAAATTTAGAAGCTGCAATTGGAGCAAAAGTAATTGATAGAACAACACTTATTCTTGAGATATTTGCAAGAAGAGCTAAAAGTAGAGAAGCTAAAATACAAGTTGAACTTGCTCAATTAAAATATAGAATGAGCAGACTTCAAGGTTTAGGTACTATAATGTCAAGAACTGGTGGAGGTATTGGTACTAAAGGGCCAGGGGAAAAGAAGCTAGAAACTGATAGAAGACATATAAAAGAACAAATTTATGATTTAAATGATGAATTAAAGAAAATTAAAAAGATAAGAGAAACTCAAAGAGAAAAGAGAAATAAGGAAAGTATTCCTAAGGTATCATTAGTTGGTTATACTAATGCAGGAAAATCTACTTTAAGAAATGCTCTTTGTGATGTGGCAGCTCAAAAAGAAGTTGTTGGAAAAGAAAAAGTATTTGAAGCAGATATGCTATTTGCAACATTAGATATAACAACAAGAGCAATAGTTCTTAAAAATAAAGGAGTAATAACATTAACAGATACAGTTGGATTTGTTAGAAAACTTCCTCATGATTTAGTTGAAGCATTTAAATCAACTTTAGAAGAAGTTATTTATTCTGATCTTTTATGTCATGTTGTTGATACATCAAGTGATACAGCAATAGAACAAATTAAAGCTGTTGAAGAAGTTTTAAGTGAATTAGGTGCTAGTGATAAAAAAACTATTCTTGTTTTAAATAAAATTGATAAGGCAACTGAAGAACAACTTGAAAATGTAAAGAAAGCAACTTCTGAATATGAAACTATAGAAATTTCAGCAAGAGAAGGTATTAATTTGGAAGAGCTATTAGGTCTTATAGAAGAAAATCTTCCATATAAAATGAAAAAATGTGAATATTTAATACCTTATGATAGAAGTGATATGAGTTCATTCCTACATAGAAATGGAAGAGTATTAGAAGAATATTATAGAGAAAATGGTACTTTTATGTTTGTTGAAGTTGATGAGGAAAGTTATAATAAATCAAAAGATTATATTATAAATATAATAATGTAATAAGTTAATAAGAGGTTACTTAAGATTAAAAATAATTAAATTTTAAGTAATCTCTTTTTAACATAGATCCTAATATTGTTTATTAAAAGATATAAATTATTTTAAAACACTAATTTTTGCGAATATTTACATAAGTGTTTATTTAAGAGGTTTATATTTAACAATATTAGGATCATTTTTATATTTATAAAAAATACTAAATATGGTAAAATATAAATAAGGGTATTAAGTTTTAAAAAATGAATAAATAATAAAAGGTGATATTTTGTAATAATATATATTGTAAAAATAATAAATTTGGAGGAAAGGCTAATGAGAATGAATTTTAAAAAGGTAATTCTTTTTGCTATTGGATTTTTATTTATGATAAATTATTCTTTTAATGCATTTGCAGATACATTAGATAGTGCATTAAATAAGTTTTTTAGTAGCAATAATATTAATGAAACATTAGATGCTCAATCAGATGTATATGCAGTTGGGAATAATTTGAGGTTTAATGGAATTGTTAAGGCTGATTTACTTGTTGCAGGAAATAATATTGATATTCAAACTGAATCTATAGGAGGAAGTATTAGAGCAGCAGGAGCTACAATAACAATTGATTCAAATGTTGAAAGAAATATAACTGTAGCAGGAGCAAGTGTTGATATAAAAAGTGGAACTAAAGCAAAGGGAATATATATATCAAGTGGAGACGTAAATTTTGAAGGTGAAGCAGAAGATTTAATGATTAATGGAAATGTAGTTACTATTAATGGTATAGTTACAAACAATGTTAAAGTAAATTGTACTAAGCTTATAATAGGAGAAAAAGCTAAAGTTATTGGGAATTTTAAGGTTAAATCAGAAGAAGATATGGAAGTATTAGGAGATTTTAATACTAATAATATTACTTTTGAAAAAATAAATTATGATAAAAATGAAACAAGATTGTTAGGAAAAATTAATATTTTAGGGAAATTTGCACGTATTATAACTGCAATAATCTTAGCAGTTTTAATAACTTTACTTTGCAATAAATATAATAATAAAGCAGTTGAAAGATTTGAATATAGACCTTGGATGCCTTTTATAATAGGATTTGCAACATTAGTGATTTTACCTATGGCAGCAATATTATTATGTATAACTATAGTAGGAATTCCAATTTCAATAATAAGTTTTATTATTTATGGATTATTAATTTATTTAGCACCGATATTTACAAGTGTAATACTTGGAAAAGTTGTACTTAAAAATATGAACCCTTATCTTTCTGCAATTATATTTACTTTAATTGTTAAGATGTTATTGTTTACACCATATATTGGAGGAGTTATAATATTTGCTTGTATTTTATTATCATTAGGTATATTTATACAAAATATATTTGATAAAATGACTGAAGGATAAATTTAAAAATAAGAAGAAGATGTATCTATTCAAGGTACTTCTTCTTCTTTTATATTAAAAAATTTTACTATAAAGACATTAAAATTATTCTTTACTATAAAGCACTTATTTGACCAAAATTATTAAATTTTTTATAATAATTGTATGAGTACGATTAATGTATAATAATTGGGGAGAATGATATGGAGAAATATAATATAAAATTTAATGAGTATGAACCTAAATATGTTCAAATAGCAGAAAATATAAAAAAGCTAATTAATTCAAGGGTTATTAAAGATGGAGATAAATTACCTCCAATTAGAGAGCTTTCAAAATCATTAAAAGTTAATAATGTTACTATTGTAAGTTGTTATAATAAGCTTGTAGCAGAAGGATATGCATATCAAAAGATGGGGTCAGGAACCTTTGCAAAGAAAAGGGAAATAGTTGATTATTTTAAAAAAGAATATTCAAAAGAAATAAAGCTTATAAAAAATAATTGTGAGAGTAACGTAATAGATTTTACAGGAGAAAGTTCCAAGATAGTTGATTTTCCAATAGATGAATTTAAAAAAGTAATTAATGAGGTTTTAGATAGGGATGGAGCAGAAGCTTTAATTAAGCAGGAAGCCTTTGGATATTATAATTTAAGAAGTACTATAAATAAAGTATTTTGGGAAAATTCATTAAATATTGAAGACTTATTAATAGTGTCTGGGGCACAACAAGGAATTGATATTGCATCTAAGGCTATATTAAACATTAATGATAATGTTATTGTTGAAAAGCCAACTTATGCTGGGGCATTATCAGTATTTAAGTTTAGAAGAGCTAATGTTTTTGAAATTCCAATTGATGAAGATGGAATTAACATTAAAAAATTTGAAGAAATTCTTAAGAAAAATAAAATTAAGTGCTTTTATACTATGAGTTATTTTCAAAATCCAACTGGAATTAGCTATAGTAGAGAAAAAAAGATTAAAATATTAGAATTAGCTAATAAATATGACTTTTACATAATAGAAGATGATTATTTATCAGAGTTAATATTTGATGAAAATATAAAACATGAGCCATTTAGAGTATTGGATAATAATGATAGAGTTATTTATATAAAAAGTTTTTCAAAAATATTTTTACCAGGAATAAGGCTTGGTTATATTATATGTCCTAAAAAATTTAGAGAAAGTATTCAAAATTCAAAGGTAAACACAGATATTGCAACTTCTACATTGATGCAAAGAGCATTAGAAATGTATATTAAGGAAGGATATTGGATTAAATACATAGATAATTTAAAAAGTGAATATATAAAAAGATATGAGCTTATGAAAAAGTTAATTAAAGAAAATTTAAGTGAATATGTAACCTTTATGGATCCAAAAGGTGGATTAAGTTTTTATTTAAATATAAAAGATAAGGAAATAAAATCAAAAAAATTATTTTATAAATTAAAAGTAAAAGGTGTTTATATTACTCCAGGAGCGATATTTTATAGGGAGTTGAACTTAGGAGAAAGTTACTTTAAAATAGGATTTTCACAAGTTACTGAAGATGAAATATCAAGGGGGATTAACATTATAAGGGAGGGACTTAAGCAGTGGCATATATAACAATTAGAGAATATGGTGAAGATAGTTTTATTGAAAAAAAATCTGAATTTATAGGATATGCTAAAAGAGTTGAAAATGAAGAAGAAGCAAAGGCTTTTGTAGCAGAAATAAAATCTAAACATAAACAAGCAAGACATAATTGTTGGGCATATATCATAGGTGAAAATATGGGGATTCAAAGATATAGTGATGATGGTGAACCACAAGGAACAGCAGGTATTCCTATATTAGAAGTTATGAAAAAGGCAGATATAACAGATTGTGCAGTAGTTGTAACAAGATATTTTGGCGGAATTTTACTTGGCACAGGAGGACTTACAAGAGCATATACAAAAGGGGCTTCTATAGCTTTAAAGGCAGGAGGCGTAGTTGAAAAAGTTGAGGGAGTTAATATATCATTACATTTAGATTATGATATGATAGGAAAAGTTCAGTATTTTTGTGGTCAAAATAATTGGCATATTGAAGATACTGAATATACAGATAAAGTTATAGTTCATATACTAGCAGAAGTTACAGTTGCAGATGAAATTGAAAAAGAAGCAATTGAAGCAAGTAATGGAAAAATAACTGTTGAAAAAAGTGAAGAAGGTATTTATTTTAAAGAAGATAATAGATTATATAAAATTTTATAGTTTCTAAACTGGTACAAAAATTGTTAAATAAAGTACCTTATGATATAATAAAAAGGATTTTTATAATATTTTTGAATTTAGGAGGATGAAATAATGTCAGGACATTCAAAATGGCATAATATACAAAATAAAAAAGGAAAAGCAGATGCTAAAAGAGGGAAAATCTTTACTAAAATAGGTAGAGAGCTAATGATAGCTGTTAAAAATGGAGGTCCAGATCCTGATAACAACCCTAAATTAAGAGATGCAATAGCAAAAGCAAAAGCAGCTAATATGCCAAATGATACAGTTCAAAGATCAATAAAGAAGGCTTCAGGGGAAATAGATTCAGTTAACTATGAAAGAATAGTATATGAAGGATATGGGCCATCAGGAGTAGCTGTTATTGTTGATACTTTAACTGATAATAAGAATAGATCAGCAGGGAATGTAAGAAGTGCTTTCACTAAAGGTGGCGGAAATATGGGAACTACAGGTTGTGTAGGATTCATGTTCCAAGAAAAAGGTGAAATTGTTATAGAAAAGGGAGAGCTTGATGAAGAAGAATTAATGATGATGGCATTAGATGCTGGTGCAGAAGATTTCAATAGTGATGAAGAAGAAGTATTTATAATTACAACTTCACCAGAAGATTTTGGAACAGTTAGAGAAGCTTTAGAAGCTGAAGGATTAGAATTCTTAGAAGCAGGCGTTAAAATGATTCCAGATACATATACTGAAATTGATGAAGAAGCAGCTAAGAAGTTCCAAAAGATGTTAGACTTACTTGAAGATGATGATGACGTTCAAGAAGTTTACCACAATGCTGAGTTCCCAGAAGGATGGGATGAATAGAGCGCTTAGAGGTATTCTGAACTTTAAAAATCATTTGATAATTGTATATAAATTTGTTTAAAGACACTTTCAATATTGATATACATAGTGTGTATTGATATTGGAGGTGTTTTTTGATGTATAGTAAATTATAAAATTTTCAATGGCTGAAAGTTAGGGGGAATCTAGATTTTGGATATTTTTTATGGTAAATTAGTAAATTATAATTAGATGTTAATAAATGAAAAATAGCAAAATAAAATTAATTTTAAAAGATAATTAGTTAGCATTTTTAAAAATTATGGTAAGAAAGCAAGAAAAATGTTAAAAGGAAATTGAGAAAGTTATTAGCATATGGATATCTTTCTAAAAAATATATAGAATTTAGATGTGATAGCTGTAAGGAAAGTAAAAAAAGTAGATAATGAAGAAGTAATAGAAACTATTCATGCTTATGAATTTATTAAGAAGTTGATTATACATATTCCAGAGAAAAACTTTAAAATGATTAGATATTTTGGTATCTATTTTCTTTTAGTTGATATATAAAATAGTGTTTTAGAAGAGCCTGTAAATAATTTTGTGTATTCTAAATTTCCTTTTGGAAATAATGAGTGATTTTTAAAATTTAAATTTTATTTAGTTTTGTCTAAATA